>CAJXWQ010000008.1 GCA_913062605.1 uncultured Cellvibrionales bacterium | reverse complement strand
AACGCCGTTACAAATTAATGGCGGCGCTTGGGGTTCGTAACCTCTCCGGGTACAACAAGAAAGTGGCGGATGCTATCGCCGCTGGCAATCCACTAACTGACCCTCTGTGGCAACCCGACGAGAATGCCAGCCTGTTTGCAGAAGAGGGGGAAGGCCCTGTAGCCCCCACGCTTGAAAAACTACCCTATATTGTCGTTGTCATCGATGAATTCGCCGATATGATGATGATTGTCGGTAAGAAGGTCGAACAACTCATTGCCCGTATTGCCCAGAAAGCCCGGGCAGCAGGTATCCATCTGATTTTGGCCACCCAGCGGCCTTCCGTAGATGTAATTACAGGGCTGATCAAAGCCAACGTTCCCAGCCGAATTGCCTTCCAAGTATCATCCAAAATTGATTCCCGGACAATTCTCGACCAGGGTGGGGCAGAGCAGCTCCTGGGCCACGGAGATATGTTGTATCTACCACCTGGCACCAGTGTTCCGATTCGCGTTCACGGCGCATTTGTAGATGATCATGAAGTCCATAAAGTCGTGGCTGATTGGAAGTCTCGTGGTGAACCCTCATACCTTGATGAAATCACCGATGAGCAAACCACCAATAATATACCCGTGCCCGGTTACACCAACGAAGGTGGCGAGAGATCCAGTGATACTGAATCTGACCCTCTTTACGATGAAGCTGTCGCCTTTGTGCTACAAACTCGCAAGGCATCCATTTCATCAGTACAACGAAAACTGCGTATTGGTTACAACCGTGCAGCAAGACTAATTGAACAGATGGAGGCCTCCGGTGTTGTCAGTGAAATGGGCACCAATGGTAATCGTGAAGTCTTAGCGCCGGGACTTGGTCACTAATGAAAAAATTACTATTCGGTTTACTGTTTGGTAGTTATGGGCTCCTCGCATCAGTCCAATTGTACGCAGGGGGGCTGCCGGGAGGTGGGAGCGAACTGCGCCAACTGCTAACCAATTTGAATACCTTAAACACCTCATTTCAGCAAACAGTCTATTCCTCAGACGGCACTGTTGTGCAACAAACATCCGGGCAACTGCATGCTGCCAGACCAGGAAAAGTTCGCTGGCAGACAGAACCACCCATGGAACAACTACTGGTATCCAATGGTGAAACCCTGTGGATTTACGACCCAGACCTTGAACAGGTCACCATAAAGCCCTTCAATCAGGACTTGTCAAAGACACCCGCCATTCTGTTTATAGGTAATCTGGATACCCTTGAACAAAGTTATACCATTTATATCGAGAAAGTTTATATCGAGCAAGGTGAGGTCGTTAAATTCAGCCTAATCCCCCTTGCTGATGACAGCCTCTATGAAAAAGTAGCACTGAGCTTTAGTGGTGAAATCCCCACGGTGATGGCTCTATGGGATAGCTTGGGACAGAAAACAGACATCAACTTCTCTAATACCACATTAAATGAACCCATAGACCCAGCCCTATTTAGTTTTGAACCACCCGAGGGTGTAGATATTCTCCGCGATGAGTAGAGACCTTTTCAGCCAAGATGTTTACCAACCACTCGCATCCAGAATGCGTCCTCGTTCTCTGGATGAGTTCGCAGGGCAGGGACATCTTGTAGGGGAGGGGAAGTCCCTGCGTGAAGCTATTCAGTCTGGACAACTGCACTCTATGGTTTTCTGGGGCCCACCTGGCGTCGGAAAAACCACATTGGCCAACATCATTGCCGATTCTGTAGATGCTCACCTTGAATCACTCTCTGCTGTCCTCTCAGGCGTCAAGGAAATCCGAGCGGCGGTGGCCCGTGCTGAAGAAGAAAGAGACTGCCGTGGTCGTCAGACGATACTGTTTGTGGATGAAGTCCACCGATTCAACAAATCCCAACAGGATGCTTTTCTTCCTTTTGTAGAAAATGGCACCATCATCTTGATAGGGGCTACTACAGAAAACCCATCATTTGAGCTGAACAATGCATTGCTTTCCCGCTGCCGGGTCTATGTACTACGGAGCTTGGAAATACAAGATATCAGCCGGGTTATTCATACTGCGCTCAATGATTCGGAACGTGGACTTGCGGGCCAAAAACTACAAATTACTGACGAAGCACTGGAGTTGCTGGCAACAGCGGCTGATGGTGATGCCAGAACAGCACTTAACCTATTAGAAATTGCCAGCGACCTCAGCAATGATGGCTCGATCAATGAAGACACTCTCGAAGAAGTATTGGTTGGTGGCACTCGACGGTTTGATAAGGGTGGAGAATATTTCTACGATCAAATATCCGCCTTACACAAGGCGGTGAGAGGGTCATCACCCGATGCCGCACTTTACTGGTTTGCACGAATGATTGATGGCGGTTGTGACCCGCTGTACATCGCTCGGAGAGTTGTCCGAATGGCCAGTGAAGATATTGGCAATGCTGACCCCAGGGCTTCATCTATCGCACTCAATGCCTGGGAAATTCAGGAGCGCCTCGGTAGCCCGGAAGGTGAACTCAGTATTGCTCAGGCAATCCTGTATTTGGCTTCAGCCCCTAAGAGTAATGCAGTCTACGCTGCCTATAATGCGGTGCTGGCAGACGTAAAGAAAATGCCCACCATCGACGTACCTCTCCACTTGCGCAATGCTCCCACTAAACTGATGAAAGAACTGGATTACGGCTCGGAATATCGTTACGCCCACGATGAACCAGGTGCCTTTGCGGCCGGTGAAAACTACTTCCCTGAAGCATTAGCTGATACGCGTTATTATCACCCCTCGAACCGAGGGCTTGAGCAAAAAATTGCTGACAAACTGGCTCACTTGAATGAACTGAATAACAATAGCCCTCAGCAACGCTACAAAAAAGGAACGGACCGTGCTTCTGATTAAAGCGAATACAGCCAAGACTCTATGCTTCAAGAAGCCAATCAGTCTGTTAGTTCACCACCCTATTTGTCAGGAACTTCTCTCATGCAATGGTTAGCCGTGGCATTGGGTGGTGCTCTGGGCGCCATGGGACGATTTGGCATCAATGCCATCATTTTTCCTGTACTCGGTGGCCGATTCCCCATAGGTACGTTGGTGGTGAATGTAGGCGGCAGCGTCTTGATGGGCCTGTTCTATGTCTTAATTATTGAAAGAGGGGTACTACCTGCCGAATTACGAAACCTACTGATGGTGGGCTTTCTCGGCGCCTTCACAACCTTCTCAACATTCTCGCTTGATACCCTCGCTTTGTGGCAAAATGGCCACTTTGCACTGGCGGCAGTTTACGTCGTGCTAAATGTCGTGTTGTGCCTGGCTGGAATGCTGGGCGCAATTGTTTTGACCCGTTTATTTTAGGAATACCCTTTCTCCATGTTGGATCCAAAACTTGTTCGATCTGAACCTGAAACTATAGCTGCGGCACTCTCTGTTCGTGGATTTTCTCTGGATGTTGAAAAATTAACTCAACTAGAAGTCCAGCGGCGAGACTTGCAGGACAAAGCTCAGTCACTGCAATCTGAACGTAACGCCTACGCTAAATCCATGGGCAAACAGATCGGTGAGGCCAAAAGCAAGGGAGAGGACATCACTCCGCTAAAAGAAAAGGGCGAAGCATTAAAGAAAGCCTGTATTCAGGCCGAAGATGAATTATCAAATATTCAACAGCAGCTCGACAGCTACCTCAACGCTGTCCCTAATATTCCAGATGCCGAAGTGCCTGCCGGTACCTGCGAAGATGACAATGTGGAAATCCGCCGCTGGGGAGAACCACGTCACTTTGATTTTGAGGTACTGGATCACGTGGATCTTGGTGCCAACTGCGGTCAGCTGGATTTTGAAACAGCGACGAAAATTACCGGATCCCGATTTGCCGTCATGCGTGGCGGCATTGCTCGCCTGCATAGAGCACTCATTCAACTCATGCTTGATACCCATGTAGCCGAACATGGTTACCAGGAAATCAACGTACCTTATATCGTGAATAGCGACTCACTATTCGGTACCGGACAGCTACCAAAATTTGAGGAAGAGCTCTTTAAGTTACAGGATGACCGAGGCTTCTACTTAATTCCCACAGCTGAAGTACCCGTCACAAATATCTTCCGCGATGAAATTGTGGACGCGAATCAAATGCCAGTGAAGTTCACCTGCCACACACCATGCTTTCGGAGTGAAGCGGGCAGCTATGGTAAAGATACTAGGGGAATGATTCGCCAGCATCAATTTGAAAAAGTTGAGATGGTGCAATTCGTTAAACCTGAAGAATCTACAGAGACCCTGGAAAAGCTGACGGGCCATGCTGAGGCTATCCTGCAAAAACTGGGGCTACCCTACAAAACCGTCATTCTCTGTGGTGGTGATCTGGGCTTCTCCTCTGCACGAACTTACGATATTGAGGTCTGGTTACCCTCACAGGATCGCTATAGGGAAATTTCCTCCTGTAGCAACTTCCGTGACTTCCAGGCTCGTCGGCTCAAAGCACGCTGGCGTAACCCGGAAACCGGCAAGCCTGAACTACTACATACATTAAACGGCTCTGGGCTAGCCGTGGGTCGCACATTAGTCGCTGTACTGGAAAATTATCAGCAAGCGGATGGCAGTGTCACTATCCCGGAAGTACTAATACCTTATATGGCAGGTCAAACCCAAATTGGCTGATAATTTATATTGGCTCACTGCTCGTTAAAGGTATTTTTACCCAAGCCGTATCGATAGTACCGGTACAGCAGCCCTATAGCGCATATTTATTGGTCATGTTGATCCGTTACCGCATAAACTTCTGGCTATAAATATTTATAGAGTTATCCCTCGCTATTAAAGGAAGTTTCCATGTCCTACGATTTTGACTTATTTGTGATTGGTGCCGGTTCCGGTGGTGTTAGAACAGCCCGCATGTGCTCTCAACAAGGGATGCGTGTTGCCATCGCAGAATCTCAATATCTGGGTGGAACCTGTGTCAACGTAGGTTGTGTGCCTAAAAAACTGTTTGTTTATGCCTCATCCTTTGCAGAAGAGTTTCGTGCTGCGGCAGGCTTTGGATGGCATGTTGGTGAGACACATTTCGACTGGCCAACACTCCGTGAAAACAAAAACCGGGAAATTGAACGGCTCAATGGTATCTATGGCAGCTTGTTAGACAACGCCAATGTCACCTTAGTAGAGGGTAGGGGAGTTATCATCGACCCTCACACAGTCGAAGTGAATGGCCAACAATACAGCTGCGCAAAGATATTAATTGCTACCGGAGGTGTACCGTATGTCCCCGACTTTCCCGGAAGTGAACTGGCCATTACCTCCAATGAAGCCTTTTTCCTTGATGAACTCCCCAAACGAATAGTGATTGTGGGGGGCGGATATATTGCCGTGGAGTTTGCCGGAATCTTTAATGGGCTCGGTGTCGAGACTCATTTGGTTTATCGGGGGCCATTATTCCTTCGGGGCTTCGATGATGACCTACGCAATGTGCTTAAAGAGGAAATTGAACACCAGGGTGTCCACTTACATTTCTCTACTGATATCGAAAAAATAACTCAACTTGAAGACTCGTCCTGTCGTGTGGCGCTCAACAACGATGAATCACTTGATGCCGGTCTTGTTATGTATGCCACAGGCCGTCGAGCCAATACGGAAGGGCTTGGGCTTGAGAATACTACTGTACAGACACGACCTAACGGTTCAGTGGTCGTAGACGATCATTTTCAAACAAATGAGCCTTCTATCTACGCCCTGGGTGATGTTATTGGTCGCGTAGAGTTAACCCCCGTTGCTATTGCCGAAGGCATGGCACTAACCAAAACCCTGACAACAGGTGAGTCCACCTCAATTGATTACAGCAACATACCTACGGCTGTCTTCAGCCAACCCAACACCGCATCCGTTGGTTTAACCGAGCAACAAGCCACTGATCAGTACAGTGATGATTTATCGATCTTTCGCAGCCACTTCAGGCCAATGAAGGAAACACTAGCCGGTGGTGATGGCAAAATGTTTATGAAATTGATTGTGGTGAAAAGTACCGATCTGGTCGTGGGCTGTCATATGGTGGGAGAGGGCGCTGGTGAAATCATTCAAGGTGTTGCCATTGCCGTAAAAGCAGGGGCCACAAAATCTGACTTTGATGCGACCATCGGCATTCATCCAACGGCCGCAGAAGAATTCGTCACCATGAGAGGCTAGGTAGAGATAGGGAGAATAGAGAAGCAGCGTCTCATTTCTCCCTTATCCGGCTTACGAGACACACTTCAGCCCACAAAACTACTCATAATCTATTAACAAGCCCGCCTAACTATATGATATTAAATAGAAGAACAAAACCAAGATATAGATTATGTTAAATTAGCCTAGAAGTAGGCATGAGCAATAGAAGGCAAGCCAAACCGGCTCTATACAGCCCCAACGCCAATAAACCTACAAATCCTTCCTACCCATATTTACCTCTCAAAACCAGAAATCACCACCCTGTTAACGGTGGCCTAGACACTGTTCCTATTGTTGACCATGCTCTCATGGGCCACTGAAGGAGTAAGACTGCACGCCACATTTAATCCCAAGTGAACACTTTGCTCCCTACATCCATCTGACAGGCACACGACTATGCTTGCAGAGCTTCCATTATCGGTACCTTAATATCAGAAACTGGTTATGTAGCGGCTATAAAATATTTTTGTACTGAAGAGTGGACGTATTAAACAAGCAGCGATGCTATCGATCAGATAGATTCACCTCACGCCACATACAAGCTGCACGCCTTGTATATGCTGCCCAGAGTGGCGGTACAGATAAACATGCTGTACTTACAGGCTAGCCTAAACCCCCAGCCATCCTGACCTCGTCAAAGACCGCGCATAATGTATATTATGTTAAATCGACAATTAGGGGGAGAAAAGACACGCTTACCCCACTACAAGGAATCAGTTAAGGGATAAGTATGGAAACCAATCCATCTGAATGGGATTTTAGGACGCTACGAATCAGAGCAAGATTAACCAGAACAGAATGTGCAACACTTCTCGGTAAATCCATCAAGACAATCGAACGATGGGAAAAGTCAAAACCTCCACTCATTGCCATCAGAGCACTCGAATTTAGAGCCGGAACCGCACCCGGCTGGATCAACTTCACCTTCACTTACAGAACCGTAACCAACCCTCTTTGTCACACTTTATCCCCTTCTCAGATAGAACAATACGATTACATCATGCAGTTGAAGCAAGAAATTGGACGTGCTGAAGCGTGGAGAGAAGCAAACAAGAAGGCACCGACGAACTGTGAAGTCATCTACCTTGACGACTACAGGCAAAAGCTCAGAGGTTAACGGACAAGCTTACAGGCTGTGTTTTTCATAGTCAGGTCATAAGAAGCACGAGTTTTAGCGCACTCAGACGTCTAAAACAGACAAGTACGTTGATGCTGAGACTGAGCCGTCCTTTTCTTTTCCAATTCAGCATTATTTACTAACAGCTGAGAAGCACGTTGGCGTTGAGCTTCAGCCAACTGGCCCTTTCTAATAAGAACATCAAAAGCTGGCAGTGTCCTCTGCGCTGCTAGTTTTTTTGTTAAGGGTGTAAGTGCTCAGAAAATGACATGTATGCCTCATAAGCCCCGAACCCAAATAAAATATAAGATAAAAATATTATTATGACTGTACTTACATGGAAGGATATTGCTGTTTTTTCCCATTCGGCAGCATAACAATATTGTGCTACATAAGTTGTTCCAGAACCAATTGAGGCAGCTAAAACACCAAAACTAAAGAAGGCTATAGAAAATGTTATTGAAGCCACAGCATTATCAGCGATGCCTTTGACCCAAATATTACCAATAAAAGCAAGAAGTGCCACTGCACCACCTCCATTTATTAGCATTGCACTTTTTATTGAGCCTAGAGCAAAAGTGATTACAGAACGCCACATTTCCAATGAATGTTGTTGCTGTACTTCGTAGTGAGTTAGATTTCGTTCATGCTCAGCGCGGAAAGATGCTTCATCAAATTCGTGTTTATTATCAATATCCTCATCCAGGTCATTAAGATAATTTAACAATGCATCAACTGACACGTGCTCTTGTTTTTTCGATTTGACTTCAAGGATCGCATTACGAATTACTGCTATTGCTGCTGATGGTTTCATTCTTTTCCCTAACACCGCCATAATTTGCTGACTAAAGCGCAGCGTAAGGCGGTAAATTGATGGCTTTGTTAAACATTTTCTCTCGTGACAGATGAGATGCTTATTGAGATGGATGTAAATGGTGAACGCTCAGAAACTTGCTCACCATTGCGAATACTTTTTGTGCACCAAGCCTTTACCTTATTTAAATAGATGTCTCGCTGGCCTAGAAATAATTTAATTTCTTCAGCAGTAAAAACCGACTCTGTGCCTGAAAATACTTGGGATGACTCACGAAATGCTCCAATAATGCCTATCGATGACCACATAGTAATCAATGACCACATCCTTAAAATTAGCTCAATATCTTTATCGAGTTCCGACCACTCCATTCTAGGTAGGCTCTCATTATGTGCGATAACCTTGTTTCGGTAGAGCATTGCTTGAGAATTTTCATTGGTGAATTGACCTTGTGATGGGTGCATTTTTTCATTGATATAATCTATTTCGCCATCTCCAGGCAAGCCGCTTTGAAAAATATACCCAGAAACCACACCCCACAGTTTCCTTAACGAGTTATCACGACCATCTTTGCTAACTAGCTTTCCAAGAAGGCAGAAAATAGTGTAAGTCCCACCTACTAGCCATTGCGCGTAGAATGCATGTTGCTTAAATGGATCATTTCTTGTGTCGATGTTCTGTAAAGCGAAAATTGCAGCACGCCATTCGATGAGCTCCAAAACCAACTCATCAATACCTCTTGGGTACTCTCCATTTATAAATTCATCGCTACTTATCCATTCCTCTAAATTATCAACCTCTGATTGCCAGTATTCTTTGTCGCCTTCTCTAGCAGAGGATAAATAGGATTGATAATCATCCAATCGCTTATTAATATCATCTGGATGAGTGTATTTCGCTGTCACTCCGATCGAATAATTTATTGCATCATCTTCAGTTGAAAATTCCATATCTCAATACTCTAATTATGGTTAACACCGGAAGAAGAGGCGCAATGTAGCGCGTCCTTATTGCTTGACTTGTTAAAGGCTGACCCACTTTATGGATTTCACTTTATCCATAAGTTCTGTAGATGCTTGTAACTTTCTAACTTTTCCGTTGGTGGCTAAATCTTCTGTAGATAGCCCTTCAAAAAGCTCTACATCATTAGATATCGTATCTATTCTGGCTGCCAAATATGCCACGATATCTGCCATTAAAATACCTACCGTGTGAAAGTTTGATTTAGGTTGATGCACTTCCTCACACAATAAAAACCCTCTTTTGCTTAGTTCTGGAATTGCAACTTCTCTAACCTCTTCAGCAGAAATGTCATCACGATTATCGCAAAAAAGCATAACAAGAGGTTTGTCTCCTCTCCCTCTTCCAGACGGTTTAGTTAACCCCTTCTTGAGTGCTTTGGGCAAGACCTCCAAATATGTTTGTTTGTGGTCATCAGAATGATCTTGTGAGTAGTAGTAAAACTTCATCCTCGAATTTTGTTTTGCCGAAGTAAGATCAAGTATCTCGGCAGTCATATCAACTCGCTGATCAACAGTGATCGAAGTATCGCCTTTTGAGGCAGAAAAAAGGTATGCGCCTTTAAATTCAATGGATTCATCCCAGTCATATTTTTTGAGAATTCCGTGAAAACCGTGCTTTAGGGTTCTATAGTTGCTGGAATTAATAACGCCCAAACAAAGCCCAAAATAGTCAGTGAATTTTGAATCTCCACTTTCATCAACAAAAGCAAATTCCATCTATACTCCGAAAATTTAACAGTGAATTATAAAGACCGCCTCATACTCAATGGCAGTCATTCCTTAGCTCTTGATCATATATTGGTATCCATGGAAATCAAGAACTTACATTTAATTTCCATTGAACAAGGGAAAGGGGTTCGTTGATCTTGGGGGTTGCACTCCAGAAGCACCAAACCAAGCTAAGTGTAAGCTACTCACCCTTTCGTCCGGGCTGTGCCCTCCTCGTTCCCCTCTACACGAAGGGAAGTAACTCGCTAAAGCGAGGGTAATCAGTAGGCAGGTAAAGAAAGCTATAACGCGTTAACAGACGGACTATCTGGCCCCGATCCTGCGGAACGGGTACCAGATATATCCATCCAACAAACACTAACTACGAGGTGTCTTGACAAAAAACTCCACCTTCATTCATATGGCGAATATACAAAAGCAGTTCGCCTTGAGCATCTGCTCTGGAAGAAAATGGGCCTAACTCCGAACTTTCACGAGTTGTAAAAAACCACTGGCTGTCTACACAGAAAAAACGATCGGATCGAAAATGATGCTTTGAAACTTCTCCTTTACGATGAGTCATAGGCATACATCCTAAGGGCGCTGTTTTATTGAGCGCATACCTGACGTGTGGAAACACAAAAATGAAGCATGATTTTAAATCATTCAGGTTGCTATAAGTTACATGAATGGATCAATTCGAATACACCACGCAACTAGACAAAGGATAGGCAATATTCTCTTATTTCGCCACATAAAGGAGCTGTGAAGCATAGATCAGCAATACGATGCGTAAAGTTACCCAAATAATTATCAGGTGTGGCAGGCGCTGACCTTGGAACCATAAAGGCGCCCCCCCTTGCTTTCAATGGATTCAAGCAAGCAACTACACACGACCATTCAAGGTAAGGTACGAGAAACAATCAGAAACATAAATCGAGAAATACTCCCCAGCCTACTACGAGCAATACTACTCAGAATATGAAAACGGCGGCTCGGGCCAGACATTTTGTACGGATGTGGCCAGCCAGTGCGTAAGCGCATTGTTTACATCAATAGGCTTTTCCTGTTGCATCCAATGACCTGAGTTGACTGTGCGCTCTGTGAGGTTTCGACAATATTGGCGCATTGGTTCAGGCAAGCGAGAATCGACACACTCACATACGTAGTCATAAGCACCGACAAGAAATAAAACGGGCATATCGAGGTAACCATCGTTGACTACAGATCGGCCATATTCGGCATTGAGATCATGGTTCATGTAGAAAGAACAGGTGCCGAAAAACCCGGTTTTATTAAAATTGTCGGTATATAGGTCCAGGTCCGCCACAGAGATGACATCATCATCTCTTGGCACATCAGGAAACTCATCCACGCCGCCTAACCAGCCATTGTCGTTGCGGACACCCGCAGTAATTGCGGGCTTTCCTTTGTCATCCGGGCTCCATTGCTGGAAGAGCGCATTGAAGGTATTCCGAATATTGGCTTCAAAAACGCTCTTTGGACGATCAAATTTTTCCTGATAAAACCGCTGGTATTCCCATTGGCCGGCAGGATATTGATCTTCGGGGTAAATACTACGGTCTACTAAGTCTATTGCCGGCTCTAACCCCATCTCAATAGCACGATAAGGTACACAGAGATTGGCAACTGCTTGGCAGCGTTCTGGGTGGTGGCTAGCTATGGACCAGACAACGGCTGCACCCCAGTCATGCCCTACCCACACGGCACTCTCCCGACCTAAGGACTCCAGAAATGCCAGGAGATCCTCAACATGGCGCTCCATAGAATAATCTTCGTGCCTCTCATACACACTGGAACCCCCGTGGCCTCGCAGGTCTGGCGCAATAGCTCGAAAACCAAGCCCACCCAGTATGGGGAGCTGATGTCGCCAACTATAGCCAAGCTCTGGCCAACCGTGGACAAAGATGACTAACGGTCCATCTTCTGGCCCCGCAGCAAGGTAGGACATTTGGTGGTCACCAAGAGTACAGGTCCTTTCTATGATTTCTACGTGCTGGCCAGGCATAAGGCTTCCTTATTAATAGGTGGGTCAATCAACAGGTTATAAATCGACAATTTATAACTCAATCTTCTATAAACCAGTATTCAACCAGTGCTTTGTATGCAAAGCATCCTAACGATAACAACTGTGCAATGTCTATCAATGGGTGGATCCCTCAAGAAACGAGGGTTAACCTCTCCCTCTCCCGCCTCCCCCCGGCCATGCCCTCTCCACCTAACAATCGTTTAGAATAGGCAGGTATCCATTTTTGGAAAAGACAATTGACACAACAAGCCTATGACCTGGTTGTTTTTCTGATAGATGCAGCCAACCGTGAAGACCCAAACATTGAAACGGCTGAAGGTAAAGATTGGCCGAAAGAGCTGCTCTATTCACATCGCATGTCTGGCATGTTGGAACGCTATCAACCAGCGGCGGATGATGTGGTCAAACTGGCTATCCGTGGTCAGCATATCCAGCGGTGGAAAACGCCACGTGATACTTACCCGATGAATCGCCAAGGTTATCATCATTGGCGAAATAGCCTGTATCAATTTCATGCTGATAGCACTGCCCTTCTAATGGCCAAGGCTGGTTATGATGAGTCATCACTGGAGCGCGCAAAGAAAGCCATTGAAAAACGAGGTCTCAAGGAAAATGCTGACACCCAGCTGCTGGAGGATGTAGCTAGCTTGGTATTTATTGAACATTACATGCTGGCATTTTACGATAAACACCCTGAATACAATGAAGAGAAATGGGTCGGCATCATTCGTAAAACATGGGGAAAAATGTCGCCAGAGGCACGTACCTTCGCACTTGCGGGTAATCTCACGCTACCTGAGCCCTTAATCCCATTGATTCAGAAGTCAGTATCAACAGGTAATTCCAGCTAACCCGGCATGGGTACCCATTAATCACTAACGAATGTGTGATTTCATCTGACGCCCCACACATAATTCTTATAATTCAGTGTGTTGCCGGCTTATTTGTTTGTAGGTTCTGCCTGTGAAGCTAAACTTAGTATTCAAATTTAGAGTGGGACACTCACTCCCCTATTAACGAGAGCCATGCTGTTCCGATGGATTATGGTGACCTATTCTGGCAAAATTCGCCTTTTCCAAGGCTCTACGTTTAGCCATCCCATCCGGCAAACATACCGTCGCATTTATCCACCATCTTTTACCGGACGGTCTTTTACCGGACAATGTGTGAATGAATGGGTTTAGCCCCAACTGAAACACCCTTACAAAGGATTCATTATGTCTTTTAATAGCTTTCCTGATCAGCAACTCATTGCCAAGCTGACCGCAAAAATGTTGCTGGAGATTGGAGCTATCAATTTCCGCCCGAATGACCCTTATATACTGACATCAGGTAAAGCCAGCCCGGTTTATATCGACTGTCGGAAAATCATTTCATATCCTAGAGTGCGCTCTACCCTTATGGATTTCGGTGCATCGGTCATTCTCCGCGATATCGGTTTTGAATCTATTGACGCCATTGCTGGCGGTGAAACGGCAGGCATCCCCTTTGCTGCCTGGTTGTCCGAGCGACTCTCTCTGCCCATGCAGTATGTTCGCAAAAAGCCCAAGGGCTTTGGTCGTGATGCTCAAATAGAGGGCTCACTAACGGAAGGCTCTAAAGTGCTGTTGGTTGAAGACCTGACCACTGACGGCGGCAGCAAGATCACTTTCTGCGACGCACTCCGAAAAGCTGGCGCTGAGGTAACGGATACATTCGTTATTTTCTTTTATGACATCTTCCCAGACACAAGAAAAAATCTTGCTGATGCAGGTATAAATCTACACTCACTGACTACCTGGTGGGATGTTTTAGAGGTCTGCAAGGAAAGCGGTGAAATGGACGATCAATCACTGGCCGAAATTGAAGCCTTCCTCAATGCACCTGAAGAATGGTCACTCGCTCATGGCGGTGCTAAAGGCTAAGTTTTATTTTCTTATCAAGGGGATGTACAACATCCCCTCTTACTTAAAACCAATCATATATCTTATATTTATCAGATAGTTACTATTATATATTAATGTTTAATGTTAGGTATAAATATACTCTGATAACCTGCTTAGCCCCATAACATTTAAGGCGCATTTAGGCTCCAATCGTATACGTAATCAATCTCTCCCTGAAAGCCTAGAAGGTACAATGCAAGCCGGTCATCCGCATAATGGGCGTAGACCTTAAGCATCGTTTTGTCGTCTTTGGCAAAGTCCTTTTGATACCAATTGAACATACTCGATGCTTTCATCTTGCCATTTTTAAGATGAATTCCACGAGGATGATTAATATAATCGTGGCCGGATTTTTCTAACAAGGCATTCACATTGGCTGCAGTAAACGCCTGAGCCAGCAAGTTAGGGCAGCTGATACTTGCACAGCTCATCCCAAAATGTACTTTGTGATCCTTCCAAATAGGCCTAAGGATTCGGTGTTCAATATCATTTAGGCTAAGGCTCTGCCCTGCCACCCTGATCAAGGCACTATCCAATGCACTACCGCGGTCAATGTCATTAATGCTTTTTACTGGATAGTTGTCTAATACTAGATTCACAGCCAGTGCGTTGTACAAATTGAGCCAATATGCCTGTTGCTCCCGACGGCTGTACTTTCTGGGATCAATGTCCTCTAAATCTCGAATATACCGTACCAATACTTTCTTTTTCGCCGGCGTCACTGCACTGTAACGAAAGCGGTTAACTCCCGATGCATGATTATCAATGACGTAAGTACCAAGGATAGAGTTCCAGGCACTATGATCGATCCGAGAGACATTACGCTGACTACTCTTATCCCAAAACCCCCAATAATCCTGACTGGGTGCTGCTACGACGGTGCCGCTGACCAGTAATAGTCCGAAAATTAGTGCGTTGAGCTGTTTAATCAGTGGCATTTTTACTCTCTGAACACCCAATTTAATTTCACGAAGTGCTTTGATACCACGAACGTTGCTACCTTACAATGACAACTTCCCAGCCTGTGAATTGCATCCCGATGGAACAACTGACCACATCGCAAGTATCGAGTATTGACCAACAACATATCTGGCACCCCTACTCTTCACTGACATCGCCAATTCCTGCTTATCATGTGGTCAGCGCCACTGGTGTGCGGCTGAAACTGGCTGATGGTCGTGAGCTTATTGATGGTATGTCTTCCTGGTGGTCAGCCATACATGGTTACAACCACCCTAGGTTAAATATAGCCCTAAAAGACCAAATAGATACCATGTCACATGTGATGTTTGGTGGCATTATCCATGAACCTGCCGCTCAACTTTGTAAAACTCTGGTGGATATTACCCCTGATGGCCTAGAGAAGGTTTTTCTCAGCGATTCGGGCTCTGTTAGTGTTGAAGTTGCCCTGAAAATGGCCATTCAGTACTGGTACTCTCTGGGGCAACCCCAAAAAACGCGCATTTTAAGCCTTCGTAAGGGTTACCACGGTGATACTTTTGGAGCGATGTCGGTCTGTGACCCTGTCACTGGTATGCACCATTTGTTCAGTAGCACGCTTGCCCAGCAGTTATTCACTGAATCTCCCCGCTGCCGCTTTCACGACGATTGGGACGAGAGCTATATTGCCGATATAAAGAATCTGCTAGAGAAACACAGTCACGAATTAGCAGCGGTTATTCTTGAGCCCATCTTACAGGGTACCGGGGGCATGCATTTTTATTCGCCCACTTATTTAAAGCGGGTTCGTGAATTGTGTGATGAGCATGACGTGCTGCTAATTGTCGATGAAATTGCCACAGGCTTTGGGCGTACCGGCAAGCTTTTTGGTTGCGAATGGGCCGATATTACCCCTGACATTTTATGCATCGGAAAAGCCATGACTGGCGGCTACATGACATTGGCCGCCACGTTGTGTACCTCAAAGATCAGTGATGGTATCTGCAATGGTGAGGCCGGCGTCTTTATGCACGGCCCAACGTTTATGGGCAACCCCCTCGCCTGCTCTGTAGCCAATGCCAGTATCGATTTGTTACTCAGCACAAACTGGCAAGCCCGAATTAGTGACATTGAGCAACAGCTTAAGTCTGGATTGGCACCTGCAAAGGATTTCGACAATGTTACCGATGTACGCTGTCTCGGTGCGGTGGGGGTTATAGAAACGAAAAAGCCTGTGGATGTTGCACAGATTCAAAAACAGTTTGTGGCAGAGGGTATCTGGGTGAGGCCCTTTGGCACCAGAGTCTACGTGATGCCGCCTTATATCATATCTAAGAGCGATTTAGATACGCTCATGAGAGGTATGCTCAATGTGGTACAAAACCATAAGAACTGAAGCCTGGAACGTACAATTTAGACCAGGGAGTAGAGCCCAACAGCCTTATTCAGTTTCTCCATAAAAGGAACACTGTAGGCTCGGGCTTTTTCTGCACCCTCACGTAATACTTGCTCGATATGCGCAGGATTTTCCATCAGTTCGTTGTAGTGTTCTCTTGGCTCGCGGAGTTCTTCATTTATCAGTTCGAATAATTGCTTTTTCGCTTCACCCCAGGCGACACCATTTTCAAACTCTTTACGCATATAGGCCGTTTGCTCTTCTGTAGCAAAAGCTCGCCATATCTGGAATACAGTGGAAGTATCTGGGTCTTTGGGCTCTCCCGGCTCCAGCAGATTCGTTTTAATCTTATTAATATGTTTTTTCAGCTTCTTTTCAGGAAGAAACAGCGGAATGGTATTGCCGTAGCTTTTACTCATTTTGCGGCCATCCAGCCCCTGCAATACAGCGACATGATCGTCTACCACTGCCTCAGGCAGCGCAAAATGTTGGCCATAAATATGATTAAAGCGCTGGGCGATATCTCGGGCCATTTCAATATGCTGAATCTGATCTCGACCTACAGGGACTTTGGTACCGTTAAACATCAGAATGTCGGCGGCCATTAACACCGGGTATGAAAACAGCCCCATAGTAATACCAAAGTCAGTATCGTCTCCTGCATCCAAATTCTTTTGTACGGAATCCTTGTAGGCATGCGCCCTATTCATCAGTCCTTTTGCCGCAACACAGTTAAGGAACCAAGTGAGTTGTGGGATTTGAGGGATATCGGACTGACGGTAAAAAACAACGTTGTCTGTATTCAGGCCCAGTGCTAACCATGTAGCCGCAATCTCTCGCGTTGACTCATGTACCTTTGCTGGATCCTGACATTTGATCAATGCATGGAAGTCTGCCAAAAAATAGTAAGCATCGACATTAGTATCCTGACTAGCAGCAATGGCAGGCCGAATGGCTCCCACATAGTTACCCAAATGAGGGGTTCCTGTGGTGGTGATACCGGTAAGAACTGTATCGTTCGTTGGCACTGTGGACATATCATTGCTCATGAGAATTTTTTGCTCTTGGACAGGTTTTCTTCGTGCTGACTAAGTATGCACCGTTAAGTATGAATAACGTTAAGTATCAATAGTGGCGCCCATCATACGGATTTAATCCGAGTAATAAAGTAGCAACTGTGTCAATTCAGGCTCAGTTGATAATCAAACTATCCTGGTAGCTATATAAGCCCAGTAAAACCCGATACAGATTAAAAGCATCCTTTGTACCGGCTAGTTCACGAATTGAATGCATGGCAAAGGTGGGAACACCGACATCAAGTGTCTGAACACCAATGCTTGCCGCTGTAATGGGGCCAATGGTACTGCCACATCCTAAATCTGTACGGTTAACAAATGACTGCACAGGGACATTCTGTTGCTCGCACAAGTGGCGAAATATAGAAGAGGTGATACTGCTAGTGGCATAACGCTGGTTGGCATTAATCTTAATCACGGGCCCACCATTAAGAATAGGGCCGTGATGGCTATCATGCTTATCGCTGTAATTGGGGTGAATACCATGGGCATTGTCTGCCGATACCAGTAATGACTGGCTAATAACTCGGGATCGCGATTCAGGCTCCGGGTAAAGCCGTTCCAGTAATGATTTAAGCATTGGCCCATTAGCGCCACAACTGGAGGTGCTACCTACTTCTTCATGATCACTACAAATAAGCATGCTGCTCACCTGATCATCAGCACCAAGAAGTGCTTTCATGCCGGTAAAACAACTCAGTAGATTATCCAGCCTGGCACTGGAAATAAAATCTTGGTTAAGCCCGGTAATCGCTGGCTTCTGACAATCGTAAAGGTACAGATCATAGTCCAGTACTTGCAGTTCCATTGGGTCGCCATACTGCTCCAATAACTGTGCCGCTAATAATGCTCGAAAATCTTCTTCACGATCCTCTCCACAATTAAAGAGCAATGGAGGAATATCTGTCTGAGGGTTGATCGTACGGTTTTTATTTGCCTCTTTATCCAAGTGTATAGCTAGGCTGGGAATAACCGCCACGGGCTTTTTCATATCTACAAGTGCGTGTTGTAAACGTCCATCCCCCACGTTAAAAACGATACGTCCCGCTATAGAGAGGTCACGGTCAAACCATGGGTTAAGGAGTGCTCCGCCATAGACTTCCACACCCAACTGAAAATAATTATGTTTGCGCAGCTCCGGGTTAGGCTTCACCTTCAAGCAAGGGCTATCTGTATGGGCACCAACCATACGGATACCACTATTTACGGCGGAATCCCGCCCCATAACAAATGCAATAATCGAGGAACCGTTACGGGTCACGTAGTAACGTCCTCCTGGAACAACATTCCAACTGTCTTCCTCAACCAGCGGCAAAAAACCCTCTGCTTCTAGAGACATCTGAATGTTTTTCACCGCATGAAATGGTGTCGGAGAGCTGTGAATAAAATCCAATAGCTGCTGGTTGTAATCCTGATTATCCATAGATCATTCCTATTAGTATCACGTGCAGACTCCGGACTGGCTGAGATCGGGGCTTCTTGGAAGTGACTCATCCACCTAGTTGTTTAACCTTTTTCTGTTCTAACTTCTCAACTTACCTGTACCCAATATAAAAAGAAGGCTTAATAACCCCGAATTCATAAAAAATATTTTATTGATATCAACGCCACTAGCCATTTATGAGAATAGCAATCAATACAGCGCCAAGAATAAGCCGGTATACCACAAAAGGAAGCATGCCGATTCGATTAATCCAGCTCAGAAATAAATGTATACAAAGATAAGCTGTGACCGCTGACAACAGTGTTCCTAAGAAAATTTCAATCCAAGGTACCGTTTCCAGCTGAACTAACTGAATACCCTTATAACTCCCACTCAATACAATGATTGGAATGGCCAACAAGAACGAAAACCTCGCTGCAGCTACACGATCAAACCCCAGAGCTAATGCTGCGGTAATGGTTATACCAGATCGGGATGTTCCTGGAATTAATGCAAGAGCCTGGGCGCACCCCACAATTAACGCGGAACGCCAAGTAAATTGATGAAGACTTTTAACCCGCGGACTAAATTTATCGGAAAGACCTAGCAGGATACCGAATACAATGGTGGTAGAAGCAATGACAGCGATAGAACGTAGGTGAAGCTCGATCAAATCACCGAGAAAAAGCCCTGCCAAGCCGGCAGGGATAGTGGCCAAAATGATCTGCCAACCCAAGCGACTTTCCGGTGTTTGTTGGCCGCCAACAAGACTCTGACACCAACACGTTATTAACAATCTAATATCTTTACGAAAATACATTAAGACGGCTAGTAATGAGCCGACATGTACCGCTACATCAAAGGCAAGTCCCTGATCTTCCCAGCCTAAAAGAGCAGATGGCAAAATAAGATGCGCAGAGCTGGAAATAGGTAAAAACTCTGTGAGCCCCTGTATTATTGCCAGAAAGACGATCTGTACTGTATCCAATATTATTCTCGACCTTTGTTATTTTTAATCGCCATTCATGTTACTTGCCGTAACCGTTGGCGTTTTTTCCAGGTAATTTCATTTCTCAGGTACACCGGCTGGGCCTGATCAATAGAACACGTCTTTCCAGCTTTTACTTCCCGCAAGGCAATGGTAAGTACGTCTCTAGCTTCAGGTAGCAGCGTAGAATTAAATACTCCGGGCTCTAAAGGAATGCGGTCTGCATAATTCCAGCCATCACCTATGACGGTATGGGGTCGCTCTGAAAAGGGAGATACAACTTCTTCCGGAGGGGTTAGGCTATCTGCACCAACACGGTTCAAGTCAGTCCCGTTGTACTCAAACAACCCCCAATAGATTTCATCCATCCGGGCATCAAGCATTGGCAATACATATGTACCTGCTGAAATAGCCTGCCTTCGAATGGCGGTATGGGCCAATGCTTCTAAACTGGAAACTGGAATAACCGGCAGGTCAGCACCGAATGCCAACCCCTGCACAACACCAAAACCGATACGGATACCTGTAAAAGACCCTGGGCCCGCAGTAAATGCCAGAGCATCGAGCTGTGAAAGTACTAACCCCGCCTCACTGAGAACCTCATCAACCATTGGCAATATCAGGCGGGTATGTTCCCTACTAGCAAGCTTGTGGCGAGAAACCTGATCATTTCCACAGAGCAAAGCTGCGGAACAGGCTGGTGTTGATGTATCAATGGCAAGAATATTTGTCACGGCAAAAAAACCCCCGTCGAGCGGGGGATTGTAACCTGTTTGCATGTAAGAACAGAGGCAGTCTGAGTTCTTTTTCTAGGGTTTGAATTTATCCAGCGAATTAACTTGTCGCTGGTTTTTTAGCCGCTGGAGTCGCTGCTGTCTTAACTGCCGGCTTCTTAACCGCTGGTTTTTTAGCTGCTGCTTTCTTAGCTACGGGCTTTTTTACTGCAGTCTTTTTCTTTGTAGCAGGTTTTTTAACCGTCGCTTTCACCGCTGGCTTTGCTGTAGCCGCTGATTTCTTTGGACGACCCGGACTGCGTTTTACTGCTGTCTTTTTAGCACTTGTCTTCTTGGTAGCGGCTTTTTTGGTAGGAGCCTTCTTTACTGCAGCGGCTTTCTTAGGGCGACCTGGGCTACGTTTAGCTGCTACCTTTTTAGCACTTGTCTTCTTGGTAGCGGCTTTTTTGGCAGATGCCTTCTTTACTGCAGCAGCTTTCTTAGGGCGACCTGGACCACGTTTTGAGGATGTCTTTTTCGCAGCAGACTTGGCTGTCGCTGCTTTTTTCGGACGACCCGGGCCACGCTTAGCGGGTGCTTTACTACCTGTGCCTTTAAGGGATTCTACTTTGGCTTCTGCCTTTTTGATCACATTCGCCGCTTGCTTATGCAAACGCTTTTCAGCAGTCTTCACTCTGGATAGGGCCGATTTCTCTACCTTCTTAAGCTGTCGAGAAATATCCTTCGCCCGCTGGTTCGTCCATGACTTTTCATAACGCTTCAGCGCCTTGGCTAAATCGGCCTTCAAAGCACCTTTCAGTTTTTTCTCTGCCTTGGCAACTCGAGCCAATGCTTTTTCTTCCAGAGTCTTCACCTGAGCAACAAGGTTCGCAGCTCGAAGCTCCGCTTTACCAATGGCACCTTTAGCAACAAGCTTATCGAGCTTATTCACATTAGTACGGACATCCTGCACGGCCTTTTTAAGTGCAGTTTTAGTTACCTTGGTGGCCTTTTTAGCGACTCTGTCACGGCTGACAGCTACTTTTTTTCTAGCAGCAGCTACTTTTTTTGTCTGTACATTAATTTCTTTTTCAACGGACTTCACGAGAGCAGCGGCTTTATCAAATACAGAGACTGTTTTTTTTGCTTTTGCTTTTGCTTTAGGTTTTTTAGCGGCAGTTTTACGTATCGGTTTTTTTATAGCCGTTTTTTTTGCAACGCGAGCCATTGTGTTTCTCCTTACAATTTAGGGGTATAAAATATATTAACTTACTAACGAAAATTGTTGATGGTTAAAGTTTATGCAATAAAAAAAATTTATCCACTAAAAACAACTATTTTTCACTAAATTAGTTGAAAATAGAGACCAATTTGAAGTTTTATCTATTTTATAGAAGCTTCTGCTTAACCAAACAGAAAAGTGATTTAATAAATGCAGGTGAATCGTTAACACATGGAACATAATTATAGCTTGCTCCGCCGGCGTCCAAGAAAACCTGACGATAGTTAATATTTAGTTCCTCGAGTGTTTCGAGACAATCTGCAGTAAATGCTGGACTGATAATATCAACTGATTTAACCCCTTCCTCTACCCATGCCTTCAACTGCTCATCGGTATAGGGTTGCAACCATTTTTTTGGTCCAAATCGTGATTGAAAGCCAATCCTCCAATCGGATGGTTCGAGCTGAAGTGCTACGACCAATGCCTCAGCTGTTGCCATGCAATGCTCATAATAAGGGTCGCCCTTATCGGTATATTCTTGAGGAATACCATGAAATGAAATAAGCAGTTTTTCCTTTCGATTATGCTTTTCCCAATGATCTCTAACACTCTGTGCCAGTGCTTCGATATATTCAGGCTGATCATAAAATGATTTAACCGTGCATATATCGGGGACATCCCTCTCTCCCCGTACGATATCTGCCAATTGGTCATATACCGCACCCGTTGTTGAACCTGAATACTGTGGGTACAGGGGAACCACAACATACTGTTCAACACCCTGTGCCTTTAATGCAGCAATATTTAAAGCAAGCGAGGAATCCCCATAGGTCTCTGCAGCCACCACCAATGGAGCACTACTTCCATATTCTGTATCCAGCATAGTCTGTAAGGCCGACACTTGACGCTGACTAACAACCCGTAGTGGAGAACCCTCCTCCCACCAAATTTCGCGGTATGCATTAGCGACTTTTTTTGTCCGTAGAGGGATTACAATCAACCTCAACACAAACCACCACAAGAGCCGAGGTGCTTCCACTACACGGTAATCAGAAAGAAAGGGGATTAAAAAACGGCGGACAGCGCCCGCTGTAGAAGCATTAGGTGTACCAAGATTAACCAGAATAACGGCAGATTTTTTCATTGCATGTAAATGGCTTAATTAGGATAAAAAAAATGGGCTCCGAAGAGCCCATTTTGCATGAGTTACTGATTTCAGGCCAGCGTGTCTTCTAGACGGGACTGGACTTCATCTAGCGGACCCACACCATCAACTCGAGCATAAGCTGGAGCAGTATCAGGTTGGGATGTAGCTAAACCCTGATAGAAGTCGACCAGTGGTTTGGTTTGATCGTGGTAAACATCCAGACGATTGCGAACAGTTGCTTCTGTGTCATCTTCACGTTGTACCAATGGCTCACCCGTCACATCGTCAATACCTTCCTGTTTAGGCGCGTTATGAGTAACGTGATAAACACGACCTGAACCTTCATGAACCCGGCGGCCACTTAAGCGAGCGATAATCTCTTCATCTGCCACGTGGATTTCAATCACCTTGTCGATGGCAACACCTTCCGCCAAGAGAGCTTCTGCCTGGGGAATCGTTCTTGGAAAACCATCAAACAGGAAGCCGTTGACACAATCTGACTCTTGAATGCGCTCTTTAACCAATGCAATGATTAGGTCGTCTGAAACTAGCCCACCAGATGCCATGATACCTTTGGCCTTGAGACCCAGCTCAGTTCCTGCTTTTACCGCCGTACGCAACATGTCGCCAGTGGAAATTTGGGGGATACCAAACTTCTCGGTAATGTAGGTAGCTTGGGTGCCCTTACCGGCACCGGGTGGGCCCAACAGAATAATTCTCATTAATGATCTCCGGTTTTCTGGGGGTAAATAACTAACTCATTACCCCATTGGTAATTATTGGCCGCAAACCTTACACATAAATGTATCTGACCACAAGATAACCAGTAGCTTTCGGCTTGAAGGACTATAGCCGCTTCGCTTCATTCCACAGTTGATCTAGTTCATCCAGACTAGTTTTCTTCAGTGTGCTTCCCTTATCAGCCACCCTATTCTCAATATGCTGAAAACGATGCTCAAACTTTCTGGAAGACTTACGCAACGTAGTTTCAGCATCAACACCCACATGGCGGCATAGGTTGGCCATGGTAAACATTAAATCCCCTAACTCTTCTTCGATATTTTCCTGATCACCCTGTTGAAGAGCCATTTTTAACTCAGTAGTTTCTTCATCAAGCTTATCCACCACACCATCAATAGAGGGCCAATCAAAACCATGGTTTGCAGCCCGTTTTTGCAGCTTAGTTGCCCGAGTTAATGCCGGTAAGCTTTCCGGGATATCAGCCAGTATCGAGTGACGGCCTTTTTCTTTCCTTTCTGAGGTCTTAATGGACTCCCAAGTCTGTTTTATCTTTACCTCATCGGGCACAACCCCAGCTTCCCGTGCACTTACCAGCGTTCCTGCAGGGAATACGTGGGGGTGTCGGGTAACAAGCTTGTTTACTAATATTGAAACGATATCATCAAAGGAAAATAGGTCTTGCTCCTCACCCAGCTGACCGTAGAACACAACCTGAAATAACAGATCCCCCAGTTCTTCCTTGAGGTGTGCGTAATCCTGTCGCTCGATGGTATCAACTACCTCATACACCTCTTCCAGTGTATAAGGAACAATGGTTTCAAACGTCTGTTTTAAGTCCCAGGGACAACCTGTTTCTGGATCACGCAGACGCCGCATCAGGTACAATAAATCTTCCAATTGATACTGTTTGCCGCTCATCTGACCACCTTAATATTCATCCACACGCTGAACGTTGGTCATATTTGGGATTTTACCCAGACGAGCCATAACTGTACTTAACGCATCAATACTCGGCACTTCTACAGTAATATCCATACGGACCGAAACCCCCATCTGGGTCTCATCACTTTTGGAAGTCATGGCCAAAACATTGAGTCCAGACATATCAAGTACCATTGAAATATCTCTCAACAAGCCAGCCCTATCATAGGCATCAAGTGTAATTTTTACGGGATAAACTTGTTTTGGTGCACGCCCCCAACTGACTTCAAGCACCCTCTCCGGCTCGGCAGCCTGTAGCCGTAGCAAGTTGCCACAGTCTTTGCGGTGTACTGAGACACCACGCCCACTGGTGATATAGCCACCGATCTGATCCCCTGGAACCGGACTACAACAGTGGGCAATACGAGTCAGCATGTTTCCCACACCGTATATATATACTTCCGATTCAGCATAGCGGCTTGCTTTAGCTGGAGAGGTGGGAGGCGTCTTGCGTTGCTGCCTGGTCATATCCAGTTGTGCTAACGCGGTATTGATAACTTGCTCTATCCGTACGTCTCCGGCACCGATCGCCGCGTAGAGGCCATCTACACCATGTTTGTTATATTTTTCTGATATCGCATCAAGATCAATTTTTTTGATATTGAGCTGGCGAAGTTCGCGGTCCAGAATAGCCTTGCCAGCCAAGGTATTCTGTTCCTGGTTCTGTTTTCTAAACCATTGCTGAACCTTGGCGCGTGCTCTGGTGGCATGTAAGTAGTTAAGTGCTGGAGACAACCAGTCTCGACTGGGCGCTTCTTGCTTACCCGTTAAAATTGACACCTGATCGGCCGTGTGGAGTGCGGTATTAAGTGGCACTATTTTGCCATTCACTTTGGCACCTCTGCATCGGTGCCCAATAGAAGTGTGAACCCTGTAGGCAAAATCCAGCGGTGTCGAACCCACGGCAAGATCAACAACATGTCCTTCTGGTGTAAAGACATAAATTCGGTCAGTCGAATTATCACGACTGAGTAATTCTTTCACATGGTCATCTTCAATTTCTTCATGCCACTCCAATACTTGCCGGAGCCAGGAAATTTTGTCTTCATAACTGTTAGCCGCCGTTGTATTGGCATCTGTGCCCTTATAACGCCAATGGGAACAAACACCGTACTCAGCGTCTTCATTCATCTCGTAAGTGCGAATTTGAATTTCCAGCACTTTTCGATGAGGGCCTATAACTGCCGTATGTAATGAGCGATAACCATTCTCTTTTGGGGAGGCGATATAGTCGTCAAATTCATTGGGAATATTCCGCCAGTGGCTGTGGACAATACCTAACAAGCTGTAACAATCTGCAATGGTGGGCACTAGTATTCGGACAGCACGAATATCATAGATCTGTGAAAAGCCTATATCCTTACGGTGCATTTTTCGCCAGATACTGTAAATATGCTTGGCCCGTCCAGCGATATCACCCTCAATGCCAGCCTTTGTAAGCTCCATTTCAAGGGTGCTGATGACTTCCTTGATATACTTCTGACGGTCCATTCTCCGTTCATCAAGCAACCGAGCAATACGCATATATTCATCGGTCTCAAGGTACCGAAAGGCCAGATCCTCCAGCTCCCACTTTAACTGACCGATACCTAGCCGGTGGGCCAGAGGTGCATAGACATCAAAGATTTCGCGAGCGACCCGTAAACGTTTTTCTTCTGTTGCCGTCTTCAGTGCACGGATGGCGCAGGTTCGTTCAGCAATTTTAATCAGAGCCACTCGTACGTCATCAATGATAGAAACGAGCATTTCCCTGACTTTCGTTGCTTGCACTGTTCCGGCATGACCAAATACGCCGTCATCACCATCTGCTCTCAAGGTGCTGATGACGGCCATCTTACGGACACTCTCAATCAATTTAGTGACCTTCTCACCAAATTTATTGCGTACCGTTCCAATAGGTAACCGGCCTTCCCTAACCGCTCGATAAAGAATGGATGCTACCAGGCTATCCTGATCATAAAGGTGGAGCTCAGTAAGAATTTCTGCCATTTCCAAACCTGTGCGAAAACTACTGACTGTAGTCGCCCAAACTTGGTCATTGACGGGGTTGGCAGTTGCTTCAGAGTCTCGAGCCAACTCACAAGCGGACACAAGGGTTTCTCTGGAAAAGCTACCTTCAGTAACTTTAACAAGCAGGTCTGTGGTCCACTGATCAATACAAATATCCCCATCATAATGAAGGGGGTGACGATCCCTAACCTGTACCATAGATGGCTCTACCTAAACACGGTCTCATTCTCATGGGACGAGAATGTATATTCTGAAATCAGCCCCTGTAAGGGCACTGCCAGATAATAATTTGCATCGGAGCTTACCCTCTCAGGCGGATGGCCTGCAACTTGGGGCCACACTCAAAGAACACAGATGACTAATAAATACCAGAAGACAGGTAACGGTCTCCCCGATCACAGATGATGGCCACAATCACAGCATTTTCAACATCTGCTGACAATCTTAAAGCCCCTGCCACCGCACCACCGGAAGAGACACCACAGAATATCCCCTCTTCACAGGCCAATCTTCGCATGCATTCCTCAGCCTCCTGTTGCCCCATGTCCATAGTGCTATCAACTCGAGAGGCATCAAAAATTTCAGGAAGGTATTCTTTTGGCCAACGCCGGATACCAGGGATGCTGGCACCTTCTTCAGGCTGTAGACCAATAATTTGAATATCAGGATTTTGTTCTTTCAGATAACGGGACACACCCATGATGGTACCCGTCGTTCCCATCGAGCTGACAAAATGGGTTACTTTGCCACCGCTTTGCCGCCAGATTTCAGGTCCAGTATGTTCGTAGTGTGCCAAAGGGTTATCCGTATTGCCAAACTGGTCTAATACTTTGCCCTTTCCTTCTGCTTCCATCGCTTTAGCGAGATCACGCGCACCTTCCATACTGGCTTCCTTGGTAACCGGGATCAATTCAGCACCATATGCCCTCATAGCGGCTTTTCGCTCATCAGTGCTATTCTCTGGCATGATTAATACCATTTTGTAGCCTTTAATAGCCGCAGCCATCGCCAAGGCAATGCCAGTATTACCCGAGGTCGCTTCGATAAGCGTATCACCAGGGCAAATATCACCGCGCGCCTCAGCCTGCTGAATCATACTCATGGCAGGTCTGTCCTTAACGGAACCAGCAGGATTATTACCTTCCAGCTTCACAAGAAGTGTATTGCTGGTGTCACCAGGGAGACGTTGTAATTGTACAAGCGGGGTTTCCCCCACACAGGATTCAATAGTTGGGTACGACATTAATCTCTCAACCAAAATAAACGCACGACTACTCGACTAGATAAGTAGCACCTTGTGTAAAGGCCATATTTTATAGTGAGGCGCAGATCTTTACCCGGAAAATAGCTCGAACCTAAGATAGATTAATAATAATCACCTTCGAACCGGTTATTGAGTAAATCCTAAATAGTAATACAACAGATATAAATTGGTACCGCTTCACTGGTACGGATTAACAGTAGAACTGGCACCGCTAGTCACAAGAAAGAGTCACAAAGGCTACAACAAAATCACGCTCATCCGACAGACTAACCAACACTTTACTGGCACCCATCTCCACCATGCGTGCGTATGCTGCACCAGTGAACGTCAGCAAAGGCGCACCGGCGCTATCATTGCTAACTTCAATATCTTGCCAGGAAATAGTTCCGATCCCCATCCCCAACGCCTTACTGGCCGCCTCCTTGGCAGCATAGCGTTTTGCCAGGTAAGCCTCTGGCTGTTTTTTATTATCAAAGATGGCGAGTTCTGCCGGGCACAAAATTCTTTCTGCAAAAAAACGACCCCGACGTTCAAGAACATCTTTAATTCGGGCAATCTGAACAATATCAGTGCCAATACCAATTATCATGAACACTCCCAATCGCTAAGTCCTATATGGTCTCACAGACAAAGACTCTCACTTAGTAAAATAACTCTCTACTACGCAAAGGCTTATCCCCCAAATGTGGCTGTAGCGCCAAGCGCATCAGCCTTTTTTTAGACTGGCTGACTGACGGAGTTGAATCATTGCCATGATGGATAGCGAGAAGCTCTGCACCCTGAAACCAGTTAGGTGCACGACGACCCCCACTAACAAAATGTCGAGCAACCAAACCTACAGTAGGGTCAAACCAATACCACTGATCTGGCACGACAGGCTTTCCAGACTCTGCATCAATATCAAGCACAAGCCCATAACCAAGATCGCCCAATAAATAGGTTTCAAATTGTCGTAGCGCAGGTTCAACCTGATCACCATTAACAAGTTTCGTCATTATTTCGAGATAACAGTCAAAAATCCACTCGTGGGGATCATGTTCAGCTAATAAGCGTAGCAACAATTCATTGAGGTAGAACCCACTATAAAGACGTTCACCTGCCAGCATCAGAGAAGCCCCAGATTGCTCTGCACTCACCAGCGTCTTTAAGTCTGACTTACCGCTCCACCCAACTAGCAATGGTGTAAATGGTGAAAGATTTCTCGTGGGATTTTTGGTACGTCGAGGGCTCCGCGCTACGGCTCTAAATCGACCATGATGACGGGAAAAGAGGTCAACCAACTGACTGGTTTCACGGTAAGGCCGTGTATGGAGTACAAATGCAGGCTCACTATCAACACGCATAATCACTCTACCCGGTGCTGGCTATTTGGACCGAGAAGATTCTAGGAGTTTTCAGACGTATCACCATTAATGTTCAGACCCTAGCTCCATGAGCTAGCACTAATCGTATCCAAGGCTACGCAATGCCCTATCATCATCGGACCACCCTCTACGAACCTTGACCCATAAATTAAGCATCACCTTGCAATCTAGTAACCGCTCCATATCAAGACGTGCCTCTTGGCCAATCTTTTTCAAACGGGAACCCTTGTCACCGATAATAATTTTTTTCTGCCCGTCTCTCTCCACCAATATGAGAGCATTAATATGACAGATTTTTCCCTCATATTTGAAGGCCTCAATCTCCACGGCCACCTCGTAAGGAACCTCTGCACCTAGTTGACGGGTGATTTTCTCTCGAACTAACTCTGCGACAAGAAAGCGTTGACTTCGATCAGTGATTTGGTCTTCAGGAAAATAGTGTGCACCCTCAGGAATAAATTTCTGAATAGCTTCTTCCAGAAGCTCTAGCTGTTGCCCGTATAGTGCGGACACTGGAATCAGCTGAGCTTTGGGCATGCGTAGAGCTAGTTTTTGCAGGTGTGGTAGTAATTCAGACTTGCTTTCCAATCTATCAAGTTTATTGATTGCAATAATGACTGGAGAACTGGTCTTCATTATTTCCTCTGAGACCTTCTCATCCGCCTCCGTCCAGGCACTACGATCCACGACAAAAACCACCACATCAACATCACGAATGGCGCTCTCAGCAGCACGGTTCATATACTTATTTATGGCTTTTTGTTGATTCGTGTGAAGACCCGGTGTGTCCACAAAAATGAATTGCGTATCTCCTTCTGTCTTGATACCAAGAGTATTGTGTCTGGTTGTTTGGGGTTTACGAGAAGTAATACTAATCTTTTGACCCAGCAAGTGATTAAGCAATGTGGATTTACCCACATTAGGGCGCCCAACAATGGCTACATAACCACAACGTTGCACTGATTCAGTTCCGGTCATTTAATTAATCCTTTTAGAGCCAACTCAGCGGCCTCTTTTTCGGCATTACGACGGCTACTGCCACCACCTGTGGTGGGCTTTTTCAAACCATCGACCATACAATGCACAGTAAATTGTTGATTGTGCTCCTCACCAGAAACAGCCACCACTTCGTAGACCGGTAAAGGGCTGCCACGGGACTGCATAAACTCCTGAAGCAGGGTTTTTGGGTCTTTCAGACCCTCATCATCGAGGTTCGCTAACCGGGACTCAAACCATTGAAGAACAGTGTTTTCGCAGGCTGACATACCACCATCGAGATAAATAGCCCCGATAATCGCTTCTACAGTATCCGCTAAAATTGAGGCTCGACGATGGCCTCCGGATTTTATTTCCCCCGCCCCCAAATGTAGATGCGCACTCAGCTGTAGTTCATTAGCGACTTCAGTGAGCGTGACACCTTTAACCAGGCTAGAGCGATAGCGACTCAGTTCACCTTCTCTGATATCAGGTAATCGCTGATAAATGGCATGGCCAATAATAAAATTTAGCGCGGCATCACCAAGAAATTCAAGCCGTTCATTATTGTTGGAACCACAACTTCTATGGGTCAGAGCCAGTTCCAATAAAGCGAGATCTTTGAACTGATAACCAATGTGATTCAAGAAACGTTGTTTAGTAATACCCACTCTCTACTGTCTACTTTTACTTGGAGCTGTCATAACTATTTTCAAAGCGCACAACAACATCGACATTACCCATAAACTCTATACGCTTTTCATAATTCAGCGTAACCAGTGTCTTGGTTTTCTCTCGAATGATTTTTAACTGTTTCATATCAATATCGCGTACATTGTTAATATCAAAGGAGCTATAGAGTTTTTTTCTAACGTCTTTATCCGTCAGCGTGTGGATACGTTCATGAGCCAAAGAATCTAGTGCCGCACGAACAAAAGAGTTATCCAAGTATAGCGGTCCAACTTTAAAAGCCGCTGTAAGAAAAAACCCCACAATAAGTAACGCAGTGAGCCCGCCAAGAGCAGTAACCCCTTTTTGCCTATGATGCGTCATAATTCTATCTCCATTAATATCTTCAAACTGTAGTTACTGGATTTTGCCCATTCGGCTAAAGCTGGGCAAGCTGCTGAACGATTCCCAGTGCATCCATACAGCTACGGCCTTTCCAACAATATTTTCCTCTGGGACAGGACCCCAAACACGGCTATCGCTACTGTTATCACGATTATCACCCACCATGAAATAATGGCCCTGCGGTACCACAATAGCGTAGTCTCGACCGAGACGCCCTGCCACCTTATGTTTCTGTATCCTGTGTACTACACCACCCAGATTCTCCTCCATCGACAGAAAACGAGGGTCTTCAGGTATTTCGGGATAGACTGTTTGCTCAGCCAATTCATCATTGACGTAAAGTATATTATTGATGATCCGGATACTATCCCCGGGAAGGCCGATCACCCGTTTGATAAAATACCGGTCGTCATTCGGTGGGAAGAACACCATCACATCCCCACGCTGTGGTTCACTCACAGGAACAATTTTGGTACCGGTAACCGGCAAACGCAAACCATAGGCATACTTATTAACGAGAATAAAGTCACCGACTTTCAATGTTGGAATCATTGAACCTGAAGGAATCTGAAACGGCTCGAATAAAAAAGAGCGAAGGACAAAAACCACCAGTAATACAGGAAAGAAAGAGCCACTGTATTCAACCCAAGTGGGCACGGGTTGATCACCGCGTTTTTTTGCTAACACCAAGCGATCTATAAACCAGATAACCCCAGTGACAATCACCAGTATCATCAGCACCAGAGGGAAATTAATATCCATTCAGCTATCTCTCTTATCCGTCGTGTCAGCTATCCGTCTTCAGCACAGCCAAGAAGGCAGCCTGAGGGATTTCCACATTACCCACCCGCTTCATGCGTTTCTTACCTTCTTTCTGCTTTTCCAGCAGTTTCTTCTTCCGAGAAATATCGCCACCATAACATTTTGCGGTAACATTTTTCCGAAGTGCCTTAACAGATGTCCGTGCAATTACATGTCCACCAATAGCGGCCTGAATAGCCACATCAAACATTTGGCGAGGAATTAATTCTTTCATTTTCTCAGTGAGGTGGCGGCCTTTGTGCTGTGAATGATCACGGTGAATAATCACAGCCAAGGCATCGACCTTATCTCCATTGATCAATACATCCAGTCTAACCAGTGGAGCTGCCTCAAACCGGGTAAAACTATAGTCCAGGGAAGCAAAGCCACGACTGACTGATTTCAGGCGGTCGAAGAAATCCATCACCACTTCACTCATGGGGATTTCATAGGTAAGAGAGACCTGCCCACCGACAAACTGCATATCTTTCTGTACACCCCGCTTTTCAATGCAGAGAGTCATGACATTTCCCACATACTCCTTTGGCACCAAAATATTGGCTTCACAGAGTGGTTCACGCATTTCATCGACATAAACAGGGTCTGGCAGGTCTGACGGATTTGAGATATGAATGAGACTACCATCAGTTTTTAACACTTCATAAACAACCGTGGGGGCTGTCGTAATGAGATCAAGGTCGTACTCTCGCTCTAGCCGTTCTTGGATAATTTCCATATGCAGCATGCCAAGAAAACCACAGCGAAAACCAAAGCCCAAAGCATCTGAGCTCTCGGGCTCATAGAAAAGTGATGCATCATTTAAGGTAAGTTTGGATAGTGCCTCGCGAAAACCCTCAAAATCATCCGAACTAATGGGAAACATACCCGCATAAACTTGAGGTTTAACCTTCTGAAAACCTGGTAATGCAGGGACATCTGGTGTCTTGGCATGGGTAAATGTATCACCCACAGGTGCACCATGAATATCCTTGATGCCGGCCACAACAAAGCCTACCTCACCAGCCCTAAGCACACCCGTGACCTTTCGTTTTGGCGTAAAGACGCCCACACTGTCAACAACTTGGGCTTTACCAATAGATTTGGTAATAATCTTGTCCTTAGACTTGAGCGTTCCCTCGGTAACACGTACCAGAGAAACCACCCCTAGATAATTATCAAACCAGGAGTCAATAATAAGCGCCTGTAACGGGGCGTCTACATCTCCCGTTGGTGGAGGAATTTTAACGACTAACTGTTCCAAAATATCGTCGATACCAATACCTGTTTTGGCACTGCACCGAACAGCGTCCACAGCATCAATACCGATAATATCCTCAATTTCCTCTATAACTCGCTCTGGCTCCGCTTGAGGGAGGTCCATCTTGTTCAGTACCGGCAGAACTTCAAGTCCTTGGGTAATTGCGGTATAGCAATTTGCAACAGACTGAGCTTCAACCCCCTGTCCTGCATCAACAACCAAAAGAGCCCCCTCACAAGCAGCAAGAGAGCGAGATACTTCGTAGGAAAAATCCACATGCCCAGGGGTATCAATAAAGTTTAACTGGTAGGTCTGACCATCTTTGGCTGTGAAATCGAGCGTCACGCTCTGAGCTTTAATAGTGATCCCTCGCTCCCGTTCAATATCCATGGAATCGAGAACCTGCTCAGCCATTTCGCGTTCGGATAGGCCTCCACATACTTGGATAAAACGATCAGCTATAGTAGATTTTCCATGGTCGATGTGGGCAATAATGGAAAAGTTTCGGATATGACTTAGGTCAGACACAGCGCTTCAATTTAGGTTGGCTGCCAGTAATGGCATGTGGGTTGATTTTGGGCGTGCAGTCTAGCCTATTTGACCCATTGAAGCCACGAATTGCCTTCCATATAAAATGATGCCCTATCAAGCAGCACCACAACCTATGAAGGGCCATCAAATTACTCAGTCATCGATTTGTATACTGCTATAAATCGACCGACTTTGGCGGATTAATCGGATAGTTACGGGCTCGCCTTTGGGTAATGTTTCTATGCCAGCGTAATACTGTTCCGGGCTATCAATACTGTTGTAACTCAGCTGAACAATGATGTCACCTTGACGAAGCCCTGCATGATGAGCCGGAGAGTCAGGAACAACTAGTTTGACCACAACCCCCCTTCGCCATCGGCTCACCATATCATCATCCACAGCAGTAATAATTAGACCTAGCTTGTCAGGGTGGTCAACCGTTTTAACTACTGGATCAGCACTCGGCAATGCACCGATGACAATATCTATGGTTCTGATTTTGCCCTGTCGGACAAGGTCTGCTGTCACCTTTTTCCCTGGAGAAATTAAACCGACAACATGGGGAAGGTCACTAGATTCAACAATGGATTGACCATCAATCCTGACAACAACATCACCTGCAAAAATACCAGCTTTGTCAGCAGGACTGCCTATCTCAACCTGAGCAATTAACGCCCCATGAGGCCTTTTCAACCCAAGTGATCGAGCCAAGTCTTTATCCACATCCTGTATATAAACACCAAGCCACCCCCGGTCTACATGCCCTTTGGACTTTAACTGGTCAACCACTTCGATGGCTACACTCACAGGGACAGAAAATGAGACCCCAATGGAACCACCTGACCGAGTAAATATCTGTGAATTAATCCCAATGACCTCCCCATCAAGATTGAGGAGCGGCCCACCAGAGTTACCCGGGTTAATCGCAACATCACTCTGAACGAAAGGAACGTAATTATCACCCTTATCAGTGGGAATACTACGACCAATAGCGCTAACAATCCCCGCACTCGCTGAGTAATCCAGGTCAAATGGAGACCCTATAGCTAACACCCACTCACCCACTTTAAGATTTTTGGGCTCTGCAAACTTCAGTGCAGGTAAGCCATCCGCATCAATTTTAAGTAATGCGAGGTCAGAGCGCTGATCAAAACCAATGATATTCGCATCAAACTCACGGCGGTCTAACAATCGAACAACAATTTCATCTGCGCCATCGACAACATGATGATTGGTCAGAATATATCCATCATGGGAAATAAGAAAACCAGACCCCATGGAGCGCCCATCTTTTGGCTGCCCACGTCGATGCTCAAATAAATCTTGAAAGATTTCGGGAATATCATGAAGACGCCGCTGGGGAGGATTTTGACTCAGCTCTGCTTGAACGGTCTCTATTTTCACCACCGCAGGTGAAGCTGCTTCAATCAACTCAGTAAAACTGGGTAAGCCATGGCCATAAGCGACTTCGCCCCAAGAAAGGCTGGCCAACAGAATAAATGCCATGAACTGCTTCAGCATAAAGCTCTCCCAATAATGTTTGACGCGTCGTTGTATCAGACAATCAAAATTGAGAAAGGTTAGACTTGGTTGTCCACTGGGAATTGTCTATGAAGAAGACTGCTCTCTAGGAAGGGAGCTGCTCTATGAGCATAGGGTGCACGTCAAGGTTGTTTCGATGGAGATACGAGTGCGCTCTCACGATGAGACTTCCTGCTGCCAAGCCCAACATGGCGCCTAACGCTGTATAGAGATCACTTGTTGAGCTCGTTGTTATCAGAGCGTCTGCCAGTAGGGTGCCAGCAATCATCGTCAGCAACGGCAGCAAATAGATCAGCAAAGTGCCGTTGACCACCACATGCTCTGGAATACCGATGACAACTCGGTCATCCATCCCAATACGGCTAATATCACATTGGCCAGGCAATACTCTAATAGCTGTAGTTTTACCCGTCATTTTGGCGATCAAACTTTGACCACAGCCTTTTTCTGCTGCACAGGACTGGCAAGCCGACTGCTGTATCGTTTCGATCCATACACTGTCATTTTCAATAGCGACCACACGGCCTGTTTCCCGTATCACTGAAATATTCTCTTAATTCAAACTGACTCAACCATTGTAATCGGTCTTTAACACTAAGCGTTAGGGGGGCTTCTATAAATATATCCCCCTAGCCCTAGCACTCAACTGCCCTTCGTGAACACTACGCGAGGGCTACTGTAATCGAGTCATAGACTCAGCCACTTGCTTGGCTGCTTTAATAGGGATTTCACCAACAACACAGATAGCATAGTTATTACTCTCAATATCCATGCGAATTAGGAAGGCAACCGTAGCACCACGCTGGGCCTGTATTATTGGCAAATTTGCCGCTTCACCTGAATCAATAAATATTGAAAATACGGCAAGGCCATCAGTGAAGACCAGTGTTTCACGGCCTGTTTCGGCAGATCGATGAAAACCCGCCATTGCAAAACCAGGTGGCAACCATGAAGTTTGCCACTGGCGAACCGTAGATGCCGAAGAGTGCGTCATGGCATCTAGACAGGGTGATGCATCTAAAGAGGCCATATGATGCGTTGTATCAGTTGGCTCCAGCGCCATATCATCAATCAGGATACCAATCGAGATATCCACAAACTGAAATCGTTCTAATACCCGTTTGTTGCTACCGATCAACATGGATTGAAGTAAGAGCCCAGTTTCTTTATCAATGCCCAACACATACCCATAACGAAAATCGTCTTTAGGTACAACATGAACAATGGTCACCTCACGCCCTGCAACTCGTTCATTACCTTTAATGTAGAGATCATAATGATTCTCCAGATGGCCGCGAGAGATGTTGGCTATACCCAAGGCAGTACCCCTTAGCATGGCATCACCGAGGCGTTGACAGTTAAGGTCATTCCCTCTCCGTACAACCTCCCTCTTGGGCCCGCTAAGATGGATTATCCGCTCAAACTCCTGACCATCACGTACTGCATGAAAAACCTTAACAGTTTTTAAGGCCCCACCATGTTCATAGGAGAAAAGCCCCTGATAGCTGATCTGTCGATTGGCCTCGGCCATTCGTTTTAGCAAACTGGTAACGGAGTGGATATCATCGAGAGCAAAAGACGGTGAGGCTGCGACCACCATGAGGCAAGTCGCAGCACATAACCTTGAGAAAAACGTCAATAGATTAGGTTTTAATAATGTGGTTTTCACTGACCCTGATCAGTTGGCATACGGGCAAAAGGCAGCATACCTTGGTTGGTATTCATTGCTGCATGTTCAGTGTGCTGTAACATCAATTCATTGAGATAAGCCTGAACCTGCTCACGTGTTATCTGATCTGGCACAACAGTACTGACCTGAACGACAGATCGAGGTGCTGTGTAGCCCTGTTCAGAATTATTGGAAGCACTCACCGTGCGAGCGGTGACAGGAGGAATACCGAATTCAGCCGCTGTCCGTAATTGTGGCACACCTAAATCAACTTGCACTTCATCGACAGAGGCCAAGGGAACCGTTTTATTTACAGTTTGATCATACTGCTGTACGCCAATAATCGCGATTGCAGCAACGGATGCCGCAACGGCAAAACGGCCTAAAGGCTTGAGAAGACGCCTTACACCAGTTTCACTACTAAGTTTAGGCTCATGCTCGATGGCATTACGAATTGCAGAAGAGTAATCCACCACCTGCATGGGAAGTTCTCGACGCATGGCCGCTGCAGCCATTTGGTGGCGGCGCCATGTATCGCGCAACTCATCATCTTCGGAAACACTTTTAAGTACTCGACGAACTTCCAGTTCATCAGCTTGGCCATCCATAAGCGCTGACAGAGATTCTTTTATTTGAGTTTTATTGTCACTCATGCCTGCAGTCACCTCAGTTTACTGTTACCCCAACACTAAGCGGCACCAATTAAATCCTGACACTACCTAGTAGTTTATCGAAAAACTAGCTGTGAGACATGAGCCTGAACAAAAGGTTCAACAACTTCGGAAATTAATTTCCTAATGCCCTAACCTTTTCATCAATGGCCTCTCGAGCTCGAAATATTCTCGACCTCACAGTCCCAACCGGACAATCCATCACCTCAGCAATTTCCTCATAACTGAGACCTTCAAATTCACGTAAAGTTACCGCAGTACGAAGATCTTCAGGTAAATCTCTAATAGACTGGTCGACGACAGCCTCAAGCTCATCTCGATAAAGCAGGTTCTCTGGAGAATCAATATCCTGAAGCCTCTGTCCACCCTCGTAATAATCTGCATCACCAGCATCCACATCACTCGCTGGTGGGCGACGGTTACGAGCAACCAAATAGTTTTTGGCAGTATTTACCGCAATACGATAGAGCCATGTATAGAACGCACTTTCGCCACGAAACTTGGCCAGTGCCCGATAAGCTTTGATGAAAGCTTCCTGCACTACATCGTTAACTTCGTCAAAGTCCTTGATATAACGGCTGACAATGGCATGCACCTTGTACTGATATTTCAGCACAAGCAGGTCAAATGCCCTCTTGTCACCTTTTTGGACACGAGCAACTAACTGCTTATCTGTATCTTTTGCCTGCTCGGCTCCCATAACTACTCCAATCCCCACACCATCAAATATGGCAGGTTGCTAGACCGCCTGATCTGTAATTAGTTCGCATTCTCAATTAACTAAAATGACACCAGTATTTATTTTTTCCCCGCTATACTATCATGCCACCCACGGATTTTGAGGTACCGGGGCCGCAAATGAATAAATCCTATAACCATGATGTCCTTGTCATTGGAAGCGGTGCTGCGGGAATGACAGTTGCCCTGCAACTGGCCGACAAGCACCGGATTGCCCTACTCAGCAAGAGCTCAATAAAGTCAGGCTCAACTTGGTTTGCCCAAGGGGGCATCGCCGCTGTTTTCGATAATGAAGATTCAACGGATGCTCACTTTCAAGACACGCTCGCTGCAGGTGCCGGCCTCTGCCATGAAGATGCGGTTAAATATACGGTTGAAAATGGCCCGGAAGCTATTCACTGGCTGATAGAGCAAGGCGTCCAATTCACTCAAAATCATAACAACGCTGAGTATCACTTAACCCAGGAAGGCGGGCACAGTCACCGCAGAATACTGCACACAGCCGACGCAACGGGCAAAGAGGTGTCCACCTCACTATCTGACAGGGTGGCAGAACGTAGTAACATTGAATTATTTGAACATCATGTCATTGTCGACCTGATCACTCAGGCTGACAAAAATTCAAGCCGAATTCGATGTACTGGTGCCTACGTCCTTGATACCCAGAGTGACCGTGTCTGTGTTTTTCAAGCCAAAGTTGTGATACTGGCAACCGGCGGCGCCAGCAAAGCTTACCTCTATACAAGCAATCCAGATGGAGCTACTGGCGATGGCATCGCTGTCGCGTGGCGCCGTGGTTGTCGGGTGGCCAATATGGAATTCAATCAATTCCACCCCACCTGTCTCTATCACCCCAATGCCAAGGCTTTTTTAATGACCGAAGCACTCCGGGGTGAAGGGGCCTACTTAAGATTGCCTGACGGTGAGCGCTTCATGACGAAGTTCCACTCAAAAGCTGAACTCGCACCTCGAGACATAGTCGCCCGTGCCATTGACCATGAAATGAAACGGTTGGGGAGTGACTGTGTCTATTTAGACATTACCCATAAGCCGGCTGAATTTATTGAAAGCCATTTCCCCACCGTTAAAGCCCAATGCCTAGCTTACGGTATCGATATCACCAAAGAACCTATCCCTGTAGTGCCAGCCGCTCACTACACCTGCGGCGGTATCATGGTCAATAAGATGGGACAAACTGACCTCTGGAACCTATACGCTATAGGAGAAACAGCATTTACAGGCTTACATGGCGCGAATCGTATGGCCAGCAACTCCTTAGTGGAATGTGTTGTTTATGGGCGCTCCGCAGCAGCTGCCATCGATCAGACAATTGAAACTATCCCTGAGCCCGAATCAGCTAGACCCTGGGATGAAAGCCGGGTTACTCATTCTGACGAAGACGTGGTGATATCACACAACTGGGATGAGCTGCGGCGGTTCATGTGGGACTATGTAGGCATTGTTCGCACTCAAAAACGACTGGAACGGGCTAAGCATCGCGCCGAATTACTACAAAAAGAAATCCAAGATTATTACAGTAATTATAAAATCAGCCGGGATCTATTGGAACTTCGCAACCTAGTCCTAGTAGCAGAACTTATCATTCGGTGTGCCAAACAACGTAAAGAAAGCCGAGGCCTTCACTACACACTCGATTATCCCAAAACCTCACCCATTGCCAAGGACACCATCATGGTTCCCATCAACTATGCGGGACAGAATATTGTTGTCAATAAAGACTAGTTAGAACTTGCAGGTGTAGTCAGTAACAATACCTGCCGAAGCTGCCTTAATTGATTGGAGCTAGCGCCATCAGAGAACAATGGAATCGTCACCTTTCCATCTTTCCCGTACTGAAAGCCCAATACCATCAGTTGTCCAAAATGGTAAAACCAACGAAGGCTAACTTCCTGCACACCCGCGCCACCTTTTAAAACCCAGCATCCTTCATCACAGATTACTGTTTGCCAAGCAGGGTTACGCCACCGTCGAAAAGAGACGCAAAAACCCACTAAAATGATAACCAACAAGGGGACAACGAATAAAATGGGCAGCCCTAGTGATAAGAGTGCTGCCGAGGTAAGACAATGGATGACCATTATCCAGAGTAAAAGAAACCTTGATCGTTGAAAATTAACCTCAACGGGTTTGTGATCGAGTGTCACGAATGATCTGCACTATCCTTTGCAAGTCGGAATCTTCTGGGTCTTCTCGTCGAAGAAACCAACCAAACATATCCTGATCCTCTGAATCGAGAAGACGCCAGTAACGCTCTTTGTCTTCCTGTTCCAGCGTTGGGTAAATTTTCTCAAGAAAAGGCAGCAATACCAGATCCAATTCAAGCATACCCCGTCGGCTCGCCCAAAAAAGTCGGTTCCTATCCATCTACGCTACCTATCTTCTCATGCTAAAAAGGACGGCCATTATAGTGGAACTGCTCCAGTTTACCCACTAAGATATCTGGCTTCTCTACACTGGGATAAATATGAACAGCTGGCATTCTTTTTTGCACCAACAGGGTGCTTCTATTGTTGAGCAAAACGCCATCTCTTTTGGTGAAAAACCCGGTGACTATCCAGGTCTGGAAAGCAACACAACTATCACGCCACTGATCCATCTCGGTCTGCTGTCTGTTAAGGGAGCGGACTCTGCTCGCTTCCTGCAAGGACAGGTAACATGTGATGTTCAGCAACTTAGTCTGGGCCATAGCCTAATTGGAGCCCGCTGTAATCCCAAGGGAAGAGCACTGACAGACTTCCTGTTATGCCAACCCAGTGAAGATCAGTTATTACTAGTAATGAATCACCGGCTAGTCCAGCAAAATATTGATGAACTATCCAAATATTCAGCCTTCTTCAAAACCCAGTTGCTTGATGCTAGCGAGGGCTATCAACTGATCGGTATTTGTGGAGAAGAGGCTGAAACACTTGCCAGCAATATTCCAGCCAGCTACCACTATCCATTGAGTGACGGCCGTCAGTTGTTAATCGTACCCACTGAAGATGCTATCCCTGTTTGGCAACAGCTCTCGACTAAAGCCACTCCCATCGGCAATGAATTTTGGCACTTGCAAGATATTCGGGCGGGGCTCGGTCATGTACAAACTGAAACTGTCGCCATGTTTGTCCCTCAAATGCTCAACCTACAGGCTATTGAAGGCATCAGCTTCAAAAAGGGGTGTTACACGGGACAGGAAGTCGTTGCCAGAATGAAATACCTTGGCAAACTAAAACGTAGAATGTATCGGCTGACAACAGATTCATCACTATTACCGACACCTGGAACACCCTGTTATTTACCAACCCAGAAACAAAGTATCGGCAATATCGTTCAAGCAGCCAATGTCGATAACAACCATCAGGAATTACTGGTAGTGCTGACAGATGAAGCCTCAAAGTCAGACACATTAATCATAGGTGAGGCACCAGAACAGACTGTCAAGCAACAGACTCTACCTTATGATTTGGTCGAATAAATCAATATATATCAAAATGTTATTGTTTATCTATAAAGCAAACTATAAAGAGCAAGATTGAGTAAAAATAGACGTCATAGGGTTGAAGGTGAACCGACACAATGACTGTTACACTGTACGTAATCCGCACCAGATATCGACAAGAATACTAAATGTTTGAATGGCTCACTGAACACCAAACACTACTCACCTGGCTCAGTGTCATTTCATTGATTACCTTTGTTGGCAGCTTAGTTGCCTTACCTTGGCTGGTATCAATGATTCCTGAAGATTATTTTCTACATAGCCGCCGCCACCCCGCCCAGATGAAGCAACAGCACCCCGTCATCCGACTATGCCTATTACTTGGGAAAAATCTACTTGGCTTACTATTACTTTTCGGTGGGCTACTTATGCTGTTTCTCCCCGGGCAAGGGCTTTTGACCATTGCCGTTGGGCTATTGTTGCTCGATTATCCAGGGAAATATAATCTTGAGCGGCGAATCGTCGCTAAGAAATCTGTTCTGCAGGGACTTAACTGGCTGAGAGCCAAAGCTAACCACCCTCCTCTCAAAGTTGATCATCACTAGTTAAAAGGCCACCGGACTTGTTAATTAGCATTTAGGCATCAATAGCAATGACATTAGTTTTAAAACCAGAATAAGACTCAGTATACTGAAATCTGAAAGTAAACTAATCAACGGAGGTACTCTTAGTGGTCAGGGTCATGGACAGTACAGCTCCGCGATTAAAAACTAAATCTGTTGGTATTATTGGTGCAGGGATTTCAGGGCTTTCTTGTGCTAAGACTCTCACACAAGCTGGTTTTATTGTTGAGCTATTTGACAAAGGGTCTAACCTATCTGGACGAATGGCTACCAGACGAAATGAATACTCAGAATTTGACCATGGAGCCCAATATTTCACTGCAACGCATCCTGAATTCAAAAAGGAGGTAGCTAAGTGGGTTAATGCAGGTGTTGCACAGTTATGGACTCCAGACATATCTGTTTTTGGTGACGAACAATCCACCAAAACTACGGACCATGTAGAACGCTTTGTTGGTATTCCAAATATGACAACACCGGCTAAATTTGTCTCTATGGGGCTTTCTATCAACCTAAACACAACTATAGAATCTATATGTATTAGACCTCAAAGTTACCCTAGGTGGTCACTAAAAAGTAATGAAAATGGCATCATAAAAAGTAGCTTCAATACTGTAATAGCGACTATTCCTGCGCCCCAAGCAACCAAAATTTTCAAGGACTTCTCACCCGTACTCACGGGGATTACTCAAGATGCAAAAATGTCTGGATCTTGGGCTGTCATACTCAATTTCAATGAAAAAGTAGACTTAAAATTTGATGCTGCCTTCGTCAATAAAGGTCCACTAAGGTGGATTGCCAAGAATAATAGCAAACCAGAAAGAGGTAGCAATGAAACCTGGGTGCTTCACGCAACATCAGAGTGGAGTGAATTACATCTTAATACCCCCGCAGAGGACGTTGCAGACTTATTGATAAAAGAGTTTTTAGGCCTTGGGGGCTCTCTTCCTGACCAACATCAAGCGCATCTTTGGCGCTATGCGGAAGCAACACCTCCATTAGATATGACTTTTGCTTGGGACAAGGAAAATAATCTAGGTATTTGTGCTGATTGGTTGAATAAAGGTAGCGTTGAGGGTGCATGGTTAAGCGGAAAAAAGCTTGCAGAGAATATAATTCAGTCTCTATCAGAGAGAGACCCGCTAAAGAACTTCTACAGTGCATATCGCTAATTAAATGAACCTATTGTTATTAGAGCACTCAGGCTTTATTGATAGAGTTCAGCTCGCCTGGCCTTTCGCCCTAAATTGGTTTTCACCCGTCCGACATGTCAATGGGTCTATCTAATAACTCACAAAACACGACCTTTGGGAGGGGTGGGGATTCAATTCCCTGCATCAATCTCTAGAACACCCTGTACAGACTTCAGTGATACAAGTGATCCAGCATGTGGTACATTACCTCGAAATACGACCTTCCTCGCGCACCTGAAACCCCTCTATTACAAGGAGTTAGGAGGTATCAGAGGCTAATTGTGCCTCCGCCACCTCTAAAGACGGCAACTGCCAGTCAATGGGTCCGGCTCCTTGCTGTTGAAGGAATTTATTAGCTTGAGAAAAATGCCTGCAACCTAAAAAACCTCGGTAGGCAGAAAGTGGTGAGGGGTGAGGGGCCTTTAATACCAAGTGTTTGCTCGTATCAATAAAAGCACCTTTCTTCTGGGCATAACTGCCCCACAACATAAACACCAAACCTTCGCGCTGCTCATTCAACGCTTGTACTGCGCGGTCTGTAAACTGTTCCCAACCCTGTCCCTGATGAGCACCAGCATTCCCCTGCTCCACAGTCAAAGTAGCATTAAGTAGCAATACACCCTGCCTGGACCAATGGGTCAGGCAGCCATGATTCGGTGGTTGTACTCCCACATCACTCTGTAGCTCCTTGTACATATTTCGTAATGAAGGAGGAATTGCTACACCAGGGAGCACAGAGAAACAAAGCCCATGAGCCTGCTTTGGGCCGTGGTAAGGATCTTGACCCAGAATAACTACTTTCACTTGGTCAAATGGCGTTTCATTAAATGCTGAAAACCAGTTTGAACCGGCAGGATAAATGACCTTACCTCCGCCCTTTTCCTGACTCAAAAACTGTTTTAACTGCACCATGTAGGGCTGTTCAAATTCACCACCGATCACCTCTAACCAAGAGGAATGAAGCATAATCTTGTCATTATTAACTGTCACAGGATATATCCAGCTACTATTAAAGAGTACGCAGCAATAAACCGGAATTTCTGTTCTAAATCAACTGATACTGGCTAAAACTCCGTGATCATGTAAGGGATATGAAGAAAAAAATTGGATTGGCACTTGGCGGTGGTGGCGCAAAAGGTATCAGTCACGTATTGATACTTGAGGCCTTGGAAGAAATGGATCTTCGGCCCTCTTTCATAACGGGAACCAGTATAGGGGCATTGATTGGCGCCATGTATTGCGCCGGTATGTCTACCGCTGAAATGAAGGCTATTTTTCTTGAATTCAGCTTGCGAGAAAATGAATCACTCAAGCATATTGTGACTCGAAAACATATTTTTAAATGGCTGGACTTTATTGCACCTCAGTTTCGTGGCCGTGGACTCTTGCGTGTGGAAAACCTACTCACCTACTTGTTTGAATCTGTCCATGCCTCACGCTTTTCCCAACTGGAAATACCACTAAGTGTCGTTGCATCAAATTTTTGGAATCGTCAACAAATCATACTGAAAACAGGGCCATTGATTCCCGCTATTAGAGCCAGCATGTCCCTACCCGGCCTATTTGAGCCAGTTAAAATTAAAAACCAGGTTTTAATTGATGGTGGTGCGGTCAACCCAGTACCTTTTGATATCTTGCCAAAGGATTGTGACCTGACCATCGCCGTTGATGTTATTGGTGAGCGAACAGTCTCCGAGAAAATCCCATCACTATCAGAGGCGGTATTTAATACCTACCAGATCATGCAAAAGAGTATTATTCGGGAAAAGCTTGCGCTCATGTCTCCTGATATTTACCTTGAACCAAATATTGTCGATGTGCGTGTTCTTGAGTTCTACAAGGCCGCTGAGATTTTTAAACAAGCCACGCCTATCAAACGAAAGTTGAAACGAAAAATAAATCAGCAACTCCGTTCAGTAAATCAATAGGAACAAATGAATTCTTCAATGGCTTGATTGGTTTCATTTGGCTTTTCTATGGGCGTACCGTGACCTGAATTTTCAACCACAATCAGTTTTGCGTTCTGCATGGCATCAACGATAACTTGCTTGATTTCCACGGGAGAATAATCACGGTCACCTGTCAGCATTAGGGTAGGCGTGGTAATTGAGGATAACTGGCTCAGCACACCCCAACCGAACAGTGATTTGAGGTTCCGCAAGTAAACTTTTTTAGGGTTGCTGGCAATCTGCGCTGCAAATAAATCAATCAATTGCTCACGACCCTCACCAGGAAACATACTTTCTGCGACTTTTCTTCCGTAGGCTTTCATGCCAAGAAGTCGAATAAGTAGCAACCTCGTCCACAACATTTTTTTGGCCGCAAAGGTATCGTTGGGCAGCGCTGGGCCAGAATTAACTATGGTCATCGTACGTAACCGGTGTGGTGAGTCAGCAGCCAGCTGAAAAGCAACCATCCCACCCATAGAAAGCCCTATCACATGGGCTGAGTCGATCTCCAAGCTATCCATTAATGCAATAACGTCAGCGGCATGAATGGGAATACTATAATCCGTATCTGGGGCAGCAGACTCGCCATGCCCTCTGAAATCTGGAGCAATAGTCCTAAACTGTTTACTGAAATATTCGATCTGGGGACGCCAATCTGCCCGACATACCCCCAAGCCATGCAAGAACAACAAGGGCTCACCCTGCCCTTCGTCTGTATATGAAATGGCTACATCGTTGATAGTTATTGTTGGCATGTGCTACTCCTTCAGAGCAATTCTACTCTATCTGAGAAGGAGGTAGCGATGGAACCACAGGAGGTTAAATGACTAAATTAACTAGATAGCTTTTGCTTTCAGTTGATCGTGAAGTGCCACTACACGACCAATAATGAGAAGGCTTGGTGGTCGCATGTCTTCATCCTGTACTTTTTGTACCACATGGGTCAAATCACTAATCAATACACGCTGCTCAGCCTGTGTGGCTTTATGAATCACAGCAACGGGTGTATCCGCAGGTAAACCGTGGGCAATTAACTCCCGCGAGATCACTTTTAAGCCGCCCAATCCCATATAAATCACCAAGGTCTGGTTTTCCCGCGCTAATGATGGCCAATCAAGATCTACAGCGTCATTCTTAAGATGCCCCGTGGCAAATGTCACTGACTGAGCATAATCACGGTGGGTCAAGGGAATACCACAGTAGGTAGAAGCACCAGATGCGGCGGTAATACCCGGTACCACTTGAAATGGAACACCCTCAGCAAACAGTTCTTCAGCCTCTTCTCCACCACGACCAAAAATAAAGGGGTCCCCGCCTTTCAGGCGCAATACCCGCTTGCCCTCTTTTGCCAGCTTATAGAGCATTTCATTAATCTGACTCTGGGGTACACAGTGGTTGCTAGCCTCTTTACCAACGTAAAGTCGGTCCGCATCACGCCGAACTAGATTCAATATTTCTTTTGAGACAAGTCGATCATAAATAACAATGTCAGCTTTTTGCATAAGCCGAAGAGCACGAAAACTAAGTAAATCAGGGTCACCTGGGCCCGCCCCAACTAAATAGACCTCACCCTGTTGCGCCGAACTACCCTGATCAATACGCGCTTCAAGCTGCTGTTCAGCTTCGGCTTGATTGCCACTAAAAACCTGCTCAGCAACCTCACCTTCAAAAATTTCTTCCCAAAAGGCCTTTCTAGTAGGACCCTTTGGCAAGGCCGCCTTCACCCGCTCTCTATATTTAGCAGCCAATCCAGCCAACGCACCAAAACGGTGAGGAATAAGTGCTTCGATTTTCCCCCGCAACAAACGAGCGAGTACCGGTGAAGTTCCACCAGTACCGATTGCGATAGTCACCGGTGAGCGATCAATCATTGCCGGCATAATGAATGTGCAAAGGCTGGGGTTATCAACCACATTTACAAAGATATGTCGCTCAGCTGCATCGCGGGAAACTGCTTCATTAAGTGCCTGATCGTCCGTGGCCGCGATGACTAAGTCCATGCCATCCATCAGACTGCTGTGATAACCGTCCTCGATTAGGTTCAGTGATATCTGGCTATCGTTTTTAATTAACTCTTGAATCGGCTCATTAATTGATGGAGCCACCAGCGTTACCTCTGCGCCGGCCTCTACCAAAAGTGATAGCTTTCGTTCTGCGACATTCCCCCCGCCAACCACCAAGCAGTGTTTATCCGATAGTTTTGTAAATATGGGCAAGTAGTCCATGAAGCAGATTCTCAGATTTCAATTTGGTAAATTCTAACTTCTAATCACCCCAAATAGTTGATTTATCGCAACGTTCTATAGATGAACGAAATAAAGTGGGATTAGATATACTTAGATAACACTAACCTAGGACACTGTGAGTACATCATCTTGCCCTTACCTGACTCAAGTCATAGTCGCCTCATGCCCTAATGATGAATTATTAGGGCATGAAAACGCTGGCTGCTTCTCAACTCTCTATCTTGGCGGTATTTCTGTGCTTATCTCTCAGTGCCGCCCCCGTTTCGTGGGTGTTCGCCAGCGAGCCTGATAGCAACCGTCAACAAGAACTACAATACTTACTTAAACAAGACTGTGGCTCCTGTCATGGCCTGCTCCTCAAGGGTGGCCTAGGACCACCGTTACGGGCTCAAGACCTTAAGGATAAAACCCCCGCCTATTTAAAGCAGATCATTAGCAAAGGCATCCCAGGATCCGCTATGCCTCCCTGGGAAAACCTATTGTCCGATAGTGATATAGACTACCTAGTTCAACTTTTGAGTACACAATCATCACCGAGCACCCAATAAGATGAGCGACGTGAAAGCAAAATGGCTTGCTCTGCTATGGATTACCCTGTTATGGCTAATTTTTGGTGCATCGTCAGTATGGAGCCAAACATGCGGCCAAGAATTACGTGGCACAGGCGATCTCGGTGTTGTCGTCGAGCGTGAAAAAGGCAGTTTATTAGTTATTGAACATAGTAGTGATCAGGTTCTGTGCCGGATCGAAGGGCTCGGTGACCTATCCCATGCCTCGGCGGTATATTCCAGAGATGCCCGTTACGCCTATATTTTTGGGCGCGATGGAGGATTGACCAAAGTAGATATTCTCTATGGAACAATTGTCAAACGAGTGATTCAGGGTGGCAATTCTATCGGTGGCGCTATTTCTCAGGATGGCTCACTGATTGCTGTATCTAATTATGTGCCGGGTGGAGTCAAAATATTTAATAGCCTGGACCTATCTCTGGTAGCTGATATTCCTGCAACAATGCCAAACAGTACAGAGCAATCAAAAACCGTTGGGCTGGTAGATGCCCCGGGGCAAAAGTTTATTTTTTCACTGTTTGACGGTGCTTCAACCTGGATTGCAGACCTTTCAAATCCTGATCAACCAAAAATCACCAAATTCGAACAGATTGGCAAACAGCCCTATGATGCATTGATCTCTGGGGATGGCCGGTATTACATCGCGGGGCTATTTGGCGAAGATGGATTGGCAATGCTGGATCTTTGGCAGCCCGACAAAGGAATGAGACGCATCCTTCCAGAATACGGTCGAGGCCACGATAAATTGCCCGTTTATAAAATGCCTCACCTCGAAGGCTGGGCAGTCGCTGGTGAGAGTATCTTTCTGCCCGCGATGGGGCTACACCAAGTGCTGGTGGTCGACAAAAATACGTGGGAAGAATCTGCTCGTATCGAGCTAAAAGGACAACCCGTATTCGCTATGGCTAGGCCCGATGGGCGTCAAGTCTGGGTCAACTTTGCCTACCCCGACAATAACTGGATACAAGTGATAGATGTGCCCTCTCTCAAGATCATTAAAACACTCGATGTGGGTAAAGGAGCACTACACATGGAGTTCACTCCTCGCGGTGAAAAAGTCTGGATATCGGTTCGTGATAAGGACCAAATAAAAGTATTCAACACAGAAACACTCAACTTGATTAAAACCTTAAATGCAGACAAACCCAGTGGTATCTTCTTCTCCAATCGTGCTGGAAAGATAGGTTTGTGATGCAGAGGTTAGTGATGGAACTGTCCAATCAAGATAGAGACTTGCTGAATGCTGTGCAGAAGGACTTTCCGCTCCACCCTCAGCCCTTCAAAGTATTATCGGATCAGTTGGATATACCGGAACAAGAAATCATCGAGCGTCTTAATGCCTTTCAGCAAAGTAATGCTATATCAAGATTTGGCGCTGTATTTGATCACCAGCGTGCTGGTGCCAGTACGCTGGCAGCACTTGCCGTGCCTGAACATGAGATTGAACATGTCGCTGAAAGTATCAATGCCCTTAAGGAAGTGAACCACAACTACCAACGGGAACATGAGTTTAATCTCTGGTTTGTAATCAACGCATGTAACCAGGCAGAAGTGGACAGTGTCTTAACCCATATTGCCGCAGAATTTGACTACCCCCTGCTCGATTTACCCATGGAAAAGGGCTACCACATCGATCTTGGGTTCCCACTATGGTAGAGCAGCCACTCGAATGCGAACTCAGCGAGCACGCACTCAGAAAAGTGTTGCAGGAAGGGCTGCCTCTGGTCGCTCGGCCATACCAACATATCGCCCAACAATTAGGCACTAATGAACAGGCTGTCATAGAAAAAATTGCTGAAATGAAACAGCGAGGACTGATAAAACGGTTTGGCATGGTACTGCAACACCACGAGCTGGGGTATACCGCAAACTGCATGGTGGTGTGGGATATCCCAGATCAACAGGTCGATCAAGTGGCGCAACAGCTGTCAGCAGAGCCTGCTGTCACGCTTTGCTATCGGAGACCGAGACGCGCCAACTGGCCGTTTAATTTATTTTGTATGATTCATGGAAAAGAACGTACCCAAGTACAACAGCAAATTGAATCTATCACTGACAAGCATCAGCTGAATTACCCACATCAACTATTATTCAGTAACCGTCAATTCAAACAACGTGGTGCACACTATGTGTAGTCACCGTACGTCTAGCCATCAAAGCACCCTGCAACAACAGGAAGTTGAACTTACTGAATTTGAAAAACAGCTACTCAACAGCTATCAAGGTGATTTCCCCTTGACACCTGAACCCTTTCAAACAATAGCCGATGCATTGAACACAACCAGTGAAAAGGTACAGAAAACTATTTCTGACCTATTAGACAAAGGCGTACTGACTCGCTTCGGCCCACTTTATAATATTGAAAAAGTGGATGGAGTCTTTTCTCTTTGTGCACTCAAGGTCCCCACCCAACGGTTTGACGAGGTGGCCGAGCAAGTCAACAGCTACACCGAAGTAGCACACAATTATCAGCGCGACCACGAATGGAATATGTGGTTTGTATTGGCGGCCGAGAGCGAACAAGCCCTCGAAATACTTTTTAACGATATAACCGAACTCACTGGCTGTCCGAGCTTAAACTTACCAAAGCAAACAGAGTTCTTTGTTGGACTTAAGTTTGAGGCCTAGGGTTTAAGTTATGGGTTTGAAACATAGTAAACAGATGGCCAAAGAAGCGTTGGCAAAAAAAGTCATGGCGGCAACCCAAACAGGGTTACCTATATGCGATCGCCCTTATCAAGTTATTGCCGAGCAGGTCGGCACGACAGAAGATGAGCTCCTGGACATAATGCAAGATATGAGCTCCCAAGGACTGATTCGGCGCATTGGGTTGGTGCCCAATCATTACGCTTTGGGCTATCGATTTAACCTGATGACCGTTTGGGATGTGGATGACAGCGAGATCCTACATTTAGGCCAGCAAGTAGGACAGCTTAACTTTGTCAGCCATTGTTACCAGAGGCCACGCAAAGCTCCTGACTGGAATTACAACCTGTTTGCCATGGTCCATGGTCGCAGTGAAGATGACGTTGCTCAACAAGTGGAGACTATCCAACAGTTACTGGGTCCTGCTTGCCGTGATATGGCCCAACTCAACAGCCTAAAAATATTAAAGAAAACGGGTTTAAGAATTCGTTAATGAACAGAACCCTTCAAGAAAGGACGGTGATATGTTTCGTGTAACACAGTTCATGCAGACACTCGCTAATCCCGAGCAGGCTCCCCCACTACGAAAACCTCGTGGGCCAGTGGTCATCTGGAATCTAATTCGCCGCTGCAATCTATGTTGTAAGCATTGCTATTCCATTAGTGCCAACACGGATTTCCCGGGAGAGCTATCTACCGAGCAAGTACAAACTGTGATGGATGATTTAAAAGCCTTCCATGTGCCCGCCCTAATTCTGTCAGGCGGTGAACCACTGTTACGCCCCGACATCTACCGTATTGGGCGCTATGCGAAAGATCAGGGCTTCTACACTGGTCTATCAACCAACGGTACATTAATTGACGAAAGCCATATTGAGCCTCTGCTGGAAACTGGTTTTGACTATGTGGGTATCAGTATTGATGGCATCGGCGAAACCCATGACAAGTTTCGGCAAATGGATGGTGCTTTCGACGCATCAATGCGGGCAGTACGCCTATGTCAGGATAATGGCATTAAAGTTGGACTGCGCTTCACCCTGACCCAGGATAATGCTCATGAGTTACCGGGTTTACTCAAGATTGTAGATGACGAAGGTATCGATAAGTTTTATTTGTCACACCTTAATTACGCTGGACGCGGCAACCGTAACCGTAAGGATGATGTGGTTCACCAAATGACTCGATCAGCCATGGATTTGTTGTTCGAACGCTGCTGGAATGAACTCCAGCGTGGTGAAGCCGTGGAGTACGTCACGGGAAACAATGATGCAGACGGTGTTTACCTGCTTCACTGGGTACGAAAAAACCACCCTGAAAAAGAAGACTTTATCCGTCAAAGACTAGAAAGCTGGGGAGGCAACGCCTCCGGTCTGTATGTGGCAAATATCGATAACCTCGGCAATGTTCACCCCGATACTTTCTGGTGGGATTATAATCTGGGGAATGTAAAAGACCGCCCTTTCTCGGAAATTTGGGAAGACCGTTCAGACCCATTAATGGCAGGCCTAAAACAACAACCAAGACAATTAAAAGGCCGCTGTGGTGCATGCCAGCTCAGTAATATCTGTGGAGGTAATACCCGAGTCAGAGCCTACTCATTAACCGGCGATCCCTGGCAGGAAGATCCCGCCTGCTATCTTACGGATGAAGAAATCGGCGTCACTGAAGATAATTCCCGATTACAAGTGACTCCTTATAGCAAACACACCATCCCTACAAAAAACATTACATTTCCGTCATAGTGAATTGATATTTATGAGATTTATAGTTGTGTTTTTTGCGACCCTTATTGGCCTAGCGACACTTTCGGCAAACGCAGAAATAACAGATGGCACTCAAAACTACCTGAAGTATTGTGCTCAGTGTCACGGTGCTCAGCGCTTGGGCGCTATGGGCCCTGCACTACTTCCACAAAACTTAAGTCGGTTGAAAAAACCTGATGCAGTGGATGTGATTGCCAATGGGCGCACTGCCACACAAATGCCCGGCTTTTCTGACCAATTATCTCCAGAGGAAATAAATCAACTCTCAGACTATATCTACACCCCCTCACCTATCATCCCAAGCTGGGATATGCAGGCCATTAAAGACTCCCATGAGCAGCACTATCAATCGGAACAACTTGGAGACGAGCCAGTATTTGATGCAGATTTACAAAATCTGTTTATCGTCGTTGAGCTGGGTGATCACCATGCCACACTCCTTGATGGAGATAAGTTCGAACCCATTCACCGCTTTAAAACTCGCTTTGCCGTACACGGTGGACCTAAGTACACCCGTGATGGGCGCTATGTTTACTTTGCCTCGCGCGATGGCTGGATTTCAAAATTTGATATCTACAATTTGAAGACCGTCGCTGAAATCCGTGCGGGTATTAATACCCGCAACCTAGCCGTTTCCTACGACGGTCGCTATGTCGCTGTAGGCAATTACCTGCCACACAACCTCGTAATACTCGACGCCAAAAATCTTTCTCCCGTTAAAATTATTCCCACTCAAGGGGATGGAGGTGTCACCTCACGAGTTAGTGCCGTTTACACAGCGCCAACACGCAACAGCTTTATAGCCGCACTAAAGGATATTCCAGAGGTCTGGGAAATCCCCTACGGGGACATAGATGAAAAGCTAAGTGAAGGGAAACCAAATCTAGTGCCACGCCGCATAAAGCTGGATGATTACCTCGATGACTTTTTCTTTAACCAGACCTATTCGCAAGTAATCGGTGCCGCGAGGCCCACAGACAGTGGTGGTAAAAAATCCAAAATCAAAGGTGGGTTGGTCATCGACCTCGATAGCGGGGAAAAAGTCGCCACTCTGGAATTACCAGGCATGCCGCATCTAGGTTCAGGTATTACCTGGCGTTATCAGGATAAAACCGTACTGGCCTCACCTAATTTCAGTACTGGTGAGATCAGTGTTATCGATATGGATACCTGGGAAACCATTAAGACGATCAAGACGGAAGGCCCCGGCTTCTTTATGCGCAGCCATGCCAATAGCCCCTACGCTTGGGGCGATGTGTTCTTTGGCCCCAACAAAGACAAGATGCATGTTATCGACAAAAAGACCCTGGAAATTGTAAAAACCCTGCAACCGGAACCCGGCAAAACATCCGGCCATGTGGAATTTACCAAAGATGGTCGTTATGCATTAGTCAGTATCTGGGATATAGAGGGTGCACTGGTGATATACGATGCACAGACACTCGAGGAAATAAAAAGGCTACCAATGAGTAAGCCCTCAGGAAAATATAACGTCTACAACAAAACCCATTATGAGGAAGGTACCAGCCACTAACTATAGATTTACTGATTTTTATTACAGCTCATCAAATAGCCTGTAATGGCCAAGAGGTTCGCCTTTGTTTGCCCTGAACGCATAGACTTAAGCTCAAGCAACGCCCCACCGTAATCAGGGCAAGGCTCATATCGGCCCGTATCTTTAACACTGTAGATTACCCCACAGAGCTCCAGCCCCCGCCAGTTAACGGCATCCATATCTGGCTGCTGTAATAACAACTCTTTCTCTGCCCAGCCTTGTGTTGCAGTTGCTATCTGTTGGCAATTGAGGCCCCAATATTTTGCCAGATCATCCCCGGTCAGCGGTGGACGCTCATTGGCAATGGCATCATTCTCGACTACATTATTACTATCCGTCTGGGCGCAACTGGACCAGAACAACACCAATAATATGGAAATAAGGCTATATTTAGTCATTAATCAGAGTCTAAGGGCACTATCTATTAGTTTTCTTGATGTCCATCAACCCCATTTATACATAATCCCAGCATTCTTATGGTTATTACTTTAAATCAAAGAAATGAGAGAGTTATGGGTATGTTCAGGTGGCTGGCGAGCTGCCTATTGGTATTAGCTGCCAATTCAGCTGCAGCCATGGTGCTACCAGACATTGAAGATCTTCAGCCCGACCAAATCAAACCTTGGTTTGCTGGGGGATTCACTCTTGATTCTCAAATAAGCTCACCAGGCTATCGCTTAGTCTATCGTAATGGCGAAGTTCAAGGTGCAGTATTTTATAGCCACCAAATAACACCTATACCCGCCTACTCTGGCACACCCATTGCCACCTTAATTGCTATAGATACCAGAGCAGCTATCATCGGGTTAAAAATTGTTCAACATGAAGAACCTATTCTTGTCGTAGGGGTAAAAGAAGAAGACCTCAAACGATTTACTGACCAATACATTAACCTGTTTGCACTGGATAAGGTTCGTGTAGACGCGTCGAATAGAGCAGGCTATGTAGGTATTGATGGGATTAGCAGTGCCACCATTACAGCCATGGTGCTAAATCGATCAATCATGGTTTCAGCGAAGAAGGTATCCCAAGCATTAGGCTGGCCATCCCATGTTGAAGCCCTTGCTGCGACACCACAGGAGGCTCTTACCGAGGCCGATCGCTGGAAAGAGCGGCTGACGCCCTGGTTAGACCGACTTCCTACTGTTATTACCGTGACCTTGGCATTAGGGTTATTGCTATTTATTCTATTTTTTCAAGACTGGCTGGTCCGAAGACCGAAGTTATACGGCATCGTTCGTATTAGCTATATGATGTTTACTGTGGTTTTTATTGGCTATGTCTTTTCAGCCCAGCTATCTATTGTCAATATATTGGCATTCATCCAAACACTCCGCTACGGGTTTACCTGGGATACACTGATGTTGGATCCAGCGATTTTCCTGATTTGGAGTTTTATTGCTGTCTCAATTCTACTCTGGGGTAGAGGTGTATTTTGTGGTTGGCTCTGCCCTTTTGGTGCGATACAGGATCTTATCCATGAAGCATCGCTGAAGCTGAAGATCCCCACCTTTGAATTTCCCGACACTGTTCATCAACGTTTATGGGCAATTAAGTACTTTATTCTTATTGCCTTGGTGGGCATTTCGCTGGATTCCTTTTCCACTGCTGCAACAATGGCAGAAGTAGAGCCATTCAAGACCGTCCTCACCATGGGCTTTGCGCGTGAGTGGGGCTATGTTACCTATGCCGCCACCCTGTTGTTTATCTCCATTTTCAACAGCAAATTTTTCTGTAAGTATCTATGCGCCCTGGGTGCCGGGCTCAGTATTCTCGGCCGATTCCGTGTCTTTGATTGGATGCGACGACGCAATGAATGTGGCAAGCCCTGCCAAGCCTGCGCCACCCTTTGCCAGAATGGTGCCATCAAGCCCACCGGAGAAATAATCGAGAGCGAATGTCATTTCTGCCTGGAGTGTCAGGTGGCTTACTTCGATGACCACATGTGTCCGCCGCTAGTGGAAAAACGCAAGCGACGGGAAAGACGAGAGCAGGCACGCAACCGACCTGCCGTAGTCAAAATAATTGAAAGCTCACCCGATTCTTGATAAGGATCAATGGCTTTTCAGTGACTTAGTACGACACTGTTCTTAGAAAAATAGCCTTTTGAAGGAGGGCACTGTGAAATATCAACAAAAACTATTTGCGTCCATTCTGGCCGTAACAGCAACGATTGCCAGCGGTTACCTTATGGCTGCTGAGAAATCAGATCACCCTGGCACTTCAGGGTCTGAGGTTCGCTATATGGGTGCACCGACGATGGCATCGGATGTCGACATGACCCTCCATCCTAATGGGCCAAAAATAACGCCTGAAGAGTGGGCTAGCTCAACGAAGACCTATTTTGAGCGCTGTGCTGGCTGTCATGGTGTACTCCGCAAGGGTGCAACGGGCAAGCCATTAACTCCCGATGTCACTCAACCCAAGGGTACCGATTACCTGAAAGCGATGATTGCTTTTGGTACACCCGGCGGAATGCCAAATTGGGGCAGCTCTGGCGACATGACTGACGCACAGATTGATGCCATGGCGCGTTACCTGCAACACACACCTTCACAGCCTCCCGAGTTTGGCATGAAGGAAATGAAGGCTAGCTGGAAACTTGTCGTAGCTCCCAAAGATCGACCTAAAAAACAGCAAGGCGACTTTGATATTGCAAACGTTTTCTCTGTCACCCTGCGTGATAGTGGCCAAGTGGCATTGATCGATGGTGATTCTAAAAAGATTATATCGATTGTCGACACTGGCTACGCTGTACATATCTCTCGCCCATCCAGTACTGGTCGCTATATGTTCGTCATTGGCCGTGATGCCAAGATCAATATGATCGACATGTATATGAAAGTACCAAAAACAGTGGCAGAGATTAAAATTGGCTCCGAAGCCCGCTCTGTTGAGACATCCAAATACCATGGATTTGAAGATAAGTACGCCATCGCTGGATCCTACTGGCCACCACAGTTCACTATCATGGATGGTGAGACATTGGAGCCACTTAAGATCGTCTCTACTCGTGGCTACACGGTAGATACTCAGGAGTACCACCCAGAACCACGGGTAGCTGCCATTGTAGCGTCCCATGAGTACCCTGAATTTATCGTCAATGTTAAAGAGACCGGTAAAATCCTGCTGGTGAACTACAAGAATATTAATGCCTTGCAAGTCACTGAACTGGAAGCAGCCCGTTTTCTTCACGATGGTGGCTGGGACGCTAGCAAACGTTACTTTATGACAGCGGCTAACAAGTCAAATAAAGTCGCCGTTGTGGACTCCAAAGATCGTGAAATAGAAGCGCTGGTTGATGTTACGGAAATCCCACACCCCGGTCGTGGTGCCAACCTCAACACCAAGGAATATGGTCCTGTTTGGGTGACTAGTGCTCTCGGTAGTGATGAGATCACGTTGATTGGTACTGACCCTGAGAACCACAAGCAACATGCTTGGAAAGTACCCAAGGTCCTCAAAGGTCAAGGTGGTGGTTCGTTATTTGTTAAGACACACCCCAAATCGAAAAACCTTTGGGTAGATGCACCACTCAACCCAGACACCAAGATCAGCCAGTCTATTGCAGTATTTAACGCTGATGATTTGGATGCAGGTTATGAGGTACTCCCCATCGCAGAATGGTCCGGTGTTGCCGACCAGGGTCCGGCCCGAGTTGTTCAGCCTGAGTACAATAAGGCTGGCGATGAAGTCTGGTTCTCTGTTTGGAATGGTGCAGATGCTGAATCGGCCATCGTAGTAGTAGATGACAAAACTCGTAAACTGAAGGCTGTAATTAAAGACAAGCGCTTGATTACTCCTACCGGTAAGTTCAACGTAACTAACACCAAGGATGATATTTACTAAGAACTACTTCCAGAAAAATCAAAGCCCTCGGAAACGGGGGTTTTTTTTGGACTAAAAATAACGATCTAATACTATTTCCCTATAGCCGTTGAGAATCGTCAATTCTGTTTTCACCAATATCACAGACAATAGCTACCGACCCTAATCCGAAACCAATGAGTAATAGTTGTTATATACTAAGCGATAATTTTGGAAGCAGTAATTAATCAAGGAATCCACCAATGCTAAACATTACCGACTTGAAACAGGAACAGAAAAAACCCCCAATTTTCAGGTTAGCTTTCCGTCCTTTTTTTCTATTTGGTAGCCTTTTTTCAGTTATAGCCTTGCTATTGTGGGGCGCATTTTTGAACAATCCAGCACTAGCGTGGCAGCCCTACGGTGGCTGGCTCTGGTGGCATGGGCACGAAATGTTGTTTGGCTTTAGCACGGCTATTATCGTTGGCTTTCTACTCACAGCCATTCAAAATTGGAGTGGTATTCCAGGCCTGTCGGGGTGGCCGCTGGTGGGGCTGTTTAGCTTTTGGCTTGTAGGGCGCTTACTGATGTTATTTCCAGTTGTCCCCGGAGAAATAATCGCCATTGTAGACACACTGTTTCTACCGTTAGCAGCGTATGCGCTAGGCAAACCCATCGTGGCAGCCAAATTATGGCGTAACCTGATGTTTATTCCACTGCTACTATTGTTGGCCTGGACCAATGGACATAACCATTATCGATTGATTAATGGTGATATGTTGTCATTACCTGATACTCAGGCAACTATTCTTATTATCACCCTGATAATTGTCATCATGGGTGGCCGAGTGATTCCTTTTTTTACCTCAAATGCAACCCGTACTCAAAAACCCCAGCCTCTTATGTCTCTGGAGTTACTCTCTATTGTCCCACTGGGCGTTGTAGCACTATACAGCTTGATCACCGGTAATCTTGCCTCTGAACTAGGCATTGGAATTCTCTTTTTAGTCGCTGCATTGGTAAACCTTTTCAGGATGGGACGCTGGCAAGGAATGCTTACTTGGAATAACCCACTACTCTGGTCACTGCATTTATCTTATTTGCTTATTGCCATCAGCTTGGGCTTACTGGGAGCCTATCATTTTGGCCTGCCAATACCACTGAGCGCTGCTCTCCACGGACTTACCATCGGTGGGATCGGACTAATGATTCTAGCCATGATCAGCCGTGTCTCACTCGGTCACACTGGCCGAATGTTACAAGTGGGCATCTGGATTACCCTGGGTTATGGGGCTCTGGCCGTATCAGCTATCGTCAGAGTCGTTGCACCTCTCATATCAAATCACCCTTCTTCGCTGTATATGATCAGTATTGCTTGCTGGGTATTTGCCTACCTAGTCTATATCGTTATCTATTGGCCAGTACTGACTCAACCACGAGTTGATGGTCGGCCCGGATAACAACATCACATGACAAAGCTGGGTGATTCTATCCGACAAAATATTTCACTCAGCTTCACTTTTCTTTCATTGCGGTACCCCTTTTCCACATCCCTTTTCCACACCCCCTTTTTTTTGAACTATCCTTCCAGCTAGTCGTTGTTTCAAACAGCCACTTTCCAACCGTTGACTTAGGTCAAGTGCAATGACAGGCTTACAGCGTTAAAGTTCAGTAGGTAACTTACTAAAATACTCGGATATTGTATAAACAAAAAAATAGGAACGAGCCGCCATGAGTGATGACAACCACATTGAGGATAGGGACATTCCAGTAATGCAAAGGGTGCTGGACAACCCATTTATTCTGTTATTTATCGGGATCTCCGTTCCCACACTCCTCTACATCGTTTGGGGTGTGATGGAGCTAATTTCTATCCCCATTTCCCAATAACCAAGCTTTTGGCTTTACGGAGAATAAACAATGACAAGCATTTCACCTCCAGCCAGAAAAATCTGGTGGAAAGAACCCATAGAAAAAGGTGAGCTAATCTGGATAGCTGTTGTGGTCGTTTGGGGAATTATTTTAACCCTGATGATGCCATTCTGGCATATTTATGGTGACCAAAACCTATCCGATGAAGCGTACAGAACCACCCCAGAAATCTACATGGCCAAAGCTCAGGCGGTTGTTGACAAATACACTGTTCGAACTGAAGGTGACATGCAGATTCCAGTGGTCAAACCTCCCGCAGGTGAAGATATATACCTGGTAGGTCGACTCTGGCAATGGTGGCCCTATTTTGAGCTGAAGAAAGACGAAACCTATCGTCTTCACATCGCCTCAGTTGATTGGCAGCACGGGTTCTCCCTGCAACCCACCAACCTCAATGTGCAAGTCCTACCGGGTTATGACATGGTTTTAACGGTCACCCCAAACAAAACGGGTAAGCATACTATTGTTTGTAACGAATACTGCGGAATCGGGCATCACAATATGCTGGGCACGATTTACGTTGTTGAATAAGGGGCTGACATGAATACTAATAATGATTTTAGAATTTGTCCCGATACCGGGCTCAAATGGCACCGTCCTGCAGAAACCCTAATAAAACTCAATGCTGTTGCAGCCGTGGTATTTCTATTGGTTGGCGGCATACTCGGTCTGGGTGTTGGCCTAACTCGCTGGCCAGAGGTTCATTTACTCGGGCCGGATACCTTCTATCAGGTACTCACTGGGCATGGCATCAACGTACTGATTTTCTGGATTATTTTCTTTGAAATGGCGGTACTGCACTTTGCCTCTTCTACCCTATTGGGTTGCCGTATGGCAATGCCAAAAGTTGGCATGGGTGCGTTCGTACTGATGGTACTGGGCGCACTGCTTAACAACTACGCAGTCATGGTTGTTGGTAATTCCAGCGTCATGATGACCTCCTATGTACCCATGCCCGCGGACACCCTATTCTATGTTGGGCTTATCCTGTTTGCGGTGGGGGCATTAATTAACTGTTTTCTATTCCTGGGTACACTGGTTATCGCCAAGGATGATAAAACCTATGAGGGCTCTATACCACTAGTGACATTCGGTGCGTTGACCGCCTGTATTATTGCTATATTTACCATTGCTTCTGGTGCCGTCATTCTCATTCCGACACTGCTTTGGAACCTTGGGTTTGTCAGCAATATTGATGCAGGCCTTTACCGCTTGATCTGGTGGGCATTTGGTCACTCATCCCAACAGGTCAACGTTGCAGCCCAGGTTTCTATCTGGTACTTGATAGCGGCCGTTCTATTTGGCGCAAAACCGCTGTCAGAAAAAGTCAGCCGTTTCGCCTTCCTGCTATACATCGCTGTATTGCAGTTAGCCTCAGCCCACCACTTGTTGGTAGATCCTGGCCTTAGCTCCGAATGGAAAATCTTTAATACCAGTTACGCCATGTACTTGGCAGTAATGGCTAGTATGGTTCACGGTCTGACTGTTCCCGGTTCGATTGAGCATGCTCAACGTGCCCGAGGCCTCAGTGCTGGTTTATTTGAGTGGTTACGTAAAGCACCTTGGGGTAACCCGGTCTTTTCCGGTATGTTCCTGTCACTGGTCGGCTTTGGTGTGCTGGGGGGGATTACTGGTGTGGTCATGGGTACCGAGCAGATTAATCTGCTGATTCACAACACCCTGTATGTACCTGGTCATTTCCATGCCACAGTTGTTATCGGTACAACCATGACATTTATGGCGATCACCTTCTGGCTGGTACCCATTCTGTTCCGCCGTCAGTTAATCATGAAAAAACTGGCCTGCCTGCAACCCTGGATTTTCGGCCTTGGCATGACCGGTGTTTCGCTATTCATGATGGGTGCCGGCACACTGGGTGTACCGCGACGGCATTGGGATATTCTGTTCTCCAGTTCGGATGGTGGGTTTGAATTCTCAGCTGCAGCTATCACCATGATGGGATTAAATGGTATGTCTGTGATCCTAGCCTGCCTAGGTGGCGCAGCCTTCTGTATCATCGTGGTCGGTTCGCTGCTGTTCGGCAAGAAAATTGGTGAAGATGAGAAGGTTGGTGATGTGATGATCGCTGCCCCCGTTACTGATGAGGAGTACGCAACGAACAAAGCTGCAATGACAATTCCTGGCACACTGGGAATGGTTGCGGTCTTCTTTGTTGCCTTTGTGCTTTATTACTTCATCAACTGGAAGTACTTGGCACAAACTTGGGGTTTAAGCTAGAAAGGCTATAATCCAAACCTGTAGACCAAGGGAGGGGGGGGCGTAGCCCCCCCTTTTTTTGACTAACTCAATGATGAAGGAACCTCTGTGTTTGCCCCGATAGTCGACATCTTTAAACTACGCATTGGTGTGTTAATGGCAGTAACGGCCTTGGCGGGATTCGCAGTCACGCCCGGCGAGTCATTGTCCAGTCTGCAAATGTTGGCATTAGCATTGACCGTTTTAGGTGCCTCTGCTGCTGCAGGCGCATTTAATCAATATGCTGAACGAGATCTGGATGCGCGCATGGAACGCACCAAAAACCGGGCTTTTGTTACAGGTGCAGCCTCACATGGCCAGGGGTGGTTATGTCTTATCGCTTGCCTACTTCTGCTCTCCGTAGGTCTTGCCAGCTGGGTATTTAATATTGCTGTGGGCTTCCACGTCTTTATGGGGGCCTTTACCTACGGCATTATTTACACCCTGTGGCTCAAACGCCGCACAGCCTGGAATATTGTGATTGGCGGTGCTGCAGGCAGCTTTGCTGTATTAGCTGGTGCTTCCGCAGCAGACCCTGCTTTAAGTATGCCGTCCATATTACTCGCTGTAGTACTCTTCCTCTGGACACCTCCCCACTTCTGGGCGCTTGCCATAGTTCTTCACAAGGACTATGCCAATGCTGGAGTTCCCATGCTTCCGGTGGTTAAGGGCGATGCTGCTGCCGCCAAGATCATCCTGCTCAATATTATTGCTCTTGTAGCAGTGTCACTATTACCCGGCTTCTATGGCATGGGCTGGGTTTATCTGACAGGTGCATCAATCGGTGGCGCTTACTTCATCTATAAAGGGATTCACCTGGTTCAGAATGCCAGCCCTAAAACGGCCATTCGCTGCTTTCTTGCATCATTAGTCCAATTGACACTGTTGTTAATCGCCGCAATGATAGATCCCTTACTCATTGGGTAATTCATCGATGAAACTACTATCTTGGGCACTAGCCCTGCTGATCTCTCTAATGGGCACGACAGTCATTGCGGAAGAAATGGCAATGCAAGAGCATCAGCACAAACCTGCACCGACCTTCGACCGAAAAACCGCTCTGGATACCAGTCAATCCGCTATTGGTAAACAGTTAGAGGAATATCATTTCTTTACCAGCCTGGGGGAGAAAAAAAAGCTCAGTGACTACCGTGGAAAACCGCTGGTTATCAGCCTGATTTAT
>CAJXWQ010000007.1 GCA_913062605.1 uncultured Cellvibrionales bacterium | reverse complement strand
TCTGTCCAGAGAGGATTACCTCGTTCACTGCGGCGATTACACCAATGGTACCGCCCGCCAGACTAATTTTCACATCTGGGTTGGCATCAATGAATTGGTTAACCCGGGCAATTGCTGTTTGAATTGTTTTACCCTGACGATCTGCAAAGAACAGCGTAATAGACGCGTTCATGCGGTTAACATCAGTGAAGCGGTTAAGGTCACCAGGTTCAGCAGCCCTTTCATACATGTAGATCAACTCAGCGTTATTGGTGGTTGATTCACCAAGTTCTGCATACCTGAAGTTACCTTCACGAAGTGTCTCGTTAACAGAAGGAAGAATGTCAGAGAGGGAAATACTGCCACCGATCTGTTCTTGAACCTCCATGTAACGTTGGAAACGCAACATAGTATCTAGAACGTGTACGTTCTTGATCTGGTTCTTTTCCTCTCGACCGACAACAACAAACATCCGATCCGCACCTGGGAACTGATCGTTAATTGCTTTCGAGTCAGCGTTATAACGCGCATCAGGCCACAAAATAGGTGAACCGGGGTTTGCGTCACCCACTGTCAAATCAACCGCCTTAATACCACAAACAACAAAGAGTACCGCGGCAATTGCAACAACGACATACCTTGCACGTGTGGCAACAATACTGACACACATATTAAGGAAGGGACGAATAATCAGAGTATCCAGGTTTAAAGGGTGTGCATAGGCCTTAGGCTTCTTAACCCAAGACAGCAATACCGGTGTAACAACAACGGAGCTTACAGCCACTGTTGCGACCCAAACTACCGCCAGAACAACCAGTTTTTGCAACAGTGGAATTGGGCTAATGGCCACTACCGTTACACAACCTGCATCTGTTGCAATACCCAGAAGACCAGGCTTAAGCAGGTCTTTCATGGTCGATTTTGCAGCAGTGTATGAATCCAGGTCTTCCTCGTGCCCTTTAACAGAATCAATCTCTTCATGGAAACGAGTGATCATCTGCACTGAGTGTGATACCGCTCGTGCCGTAATCAGCATGGCAACCACAACCACCAGTGGATCAAAGTGGATACCCACCAACTTAGCTACACCTAGAGCCCAAATTGCACTGATAGCACCAGCCAATAATGGCAAAAGCGTACCACGCCAAGTTCTGTTAATCAGGAACAGTAAGACAAGAAAGATTATGCCTGCATAGGTAACCAGTTTCATCGTTTCTGGAAGGAAGTGGTTTACCCAACCGTATAGAATCGGGTTACCAACCAATGAAATATCAACGGCATCATTATCAAGCCTTTCAACGAGCTCATAGGCCTGCTCGTAAGCTAGATTGTATTCCAATATGCTGTCAAAAAAGTCAACGGTAATCAGCGTTGCAGTAAGATCTTTTGATACAAATGGACCATATACTAATGGACTGCGCAGTATGGCTTCTTTGATCCGATCAATATCTGCCTGACTCTCTGGCAAGTTAGGCCACATATAGGGGTAACTTGCGATTCCCTCTGTGGATGCACGTACCTCTTTCAGTTTTTTACCCGCAATGGAGTAGATCTGAAATTCATTGATCGCGTCAATTTTATACAGCCCTTGTGTAAGCGCATGTATTTGTTCAAGAACTGGCATCTGGAAGATGTCACCCTTGGTAGACTGGATCATGAAGGTGATAATACTAGTACCACCGAAGGTTTTCTTAAATTCTTCATGAACTTTGATGTAAGGATGGCTCCCAGGCTGTAAGTCCTCGAATACCGTCTTAACATCAATGCGCATGGCAAACGTAGCCAGAACAGCAGTTATGGCAAGTACTATCACCAAAACCGCTTTTCTAAACTTCATACAGAAAAGCGAAAAATTCTCTAACATTCTATTCTCCAACAACCCGAAATTGCATGGATGGGCGAACCCTTATAATTAATTATTTTTGAATCGATTACTCGGCGTACAATGTCCAAGTTTTCGATTCTAAATCTAATGAACCTACAGTAGCACCAACGGCAAGGCCTTTACCGCCGACTATCTCCATCTCCATGTGCGATGTATAGTCAGTTTCAGAAATATTCATTGGCTCAAAGTCAGTCATGTCAGCTTTCCAGGTCATCCACTTACCTTTGTTGCCCATGGCCACCCATCTGTTGATTTCGTCAGACCACTGAACATCCATCATGTGCTCTGTCATGCCAGATTGCCCTGGTGACACATAATTCCAAGTCTCACCACCATCTGTTGTACCAACAACAACGCCGGCCAGTCCAACAATGGTAATTTCTTGAGGGTTTTTCGCATCGATTGCAGCAAAACTGTTCGGGCTGTCAGTAAAGAGCTCTTCCCAAGTTTCACCGTTGTCACTACTCTTGAATATCTGGCCATACTCGGCAGCAACCCAAATTGTATTGGCATCCACCTTGACCACATCATTCATGAAGATATCGTTTTCTTCGCGCAGTTGCTGCCAGGTCTTACCATAGTCAGTACTGCGAATAATCATACCCATCTCGCCTACTGCCAACGCTTCACCACCGGGATAGGTGTGAACCTTAAGTAGTTTGTTCGCTATATCCGATTTAGGTGAATCTACGGATACCCAGGTTTTACCACCATCTTCCGTCATAAGAGTAGTACCGCCGTTACCCACAGCAACAGCACGGTTTTTATCCCAGGAAGAAATATCCATAAGGTGTACGCTAACGGTAGAATTTTGGTTTTCCCAAGTCTTTCCACCATCTTTAGTAATTAGCATTTTTCCATAGTTACCTGCTGCCAGGTAGACGTCCCCATCAACATGAGCAACACCAAAGATATTATCTCTGACATTAATCGGAGCAGAAATCACTTCCTCTACAACCGCTGTAGGTTTTACAAAAATACCAGCCCAAAGCAGGGTACCAACAATTGCCCATGGCAATATTGACACGATTGTAAGTAAAAACTTTTTACCTGCTGACTGTTCTTCTGAGCCCGTAGATTCAGGCGTTTTATTTTCAGCAAGGTCATTTCCAGCAACGTTCATAACACCCCCAATGAATCTTACATGACCAGTTTGGTCATAATAATTTCAAGTGTTCACTTAATTAATAATTATTCTTTAAAAAAGAAACATTCCGGGGGGAATGCCGCTAGATAAAACTATTGTTTTTCTAGCGGCCTCACCACGGAATGATCTAAGTCGTAATTAACGCGCCAGCTTAATCAACTGCTTAAGTGACACATCTGTTTCTTCAACACCAGCAGGGTTAGCTTTCATGTTGGAAGACCAAGTAGTAGAGAACTCAGCTTTCCAATCAATGATGTGACCAACTACAGGAATCGGTGCTGCATAACCATCATCACCCCAATCGACACGGTTTTGGAAGATAAAGCTTTTCCAGAACTTACCGTTTTTATCGTAGGCTTCACCCAAGTATGGACGAGGGTAATCAATTTCCATATAAACGATTTTCTTGCTGTAGGGGTGCTCATCGGGAGGAGTACCTTCAAGAATGACCACTTCACGAGGTTCCCACTGAACTTGTTCATTAGGGAAGAAGTGAGGAGGCGTATCCATATCTACCGCAGGGAATTCCTTAATGGTATTTTTGAATGCCAAATCTACAGTAATCAGAGGAGCGTGAGCAATTGCCCAGATCCAGCGCTTACCGAGCAAAGTAACATCTTTATACTTAGTAGGTACCGCATCCCAAATATCCCAATCATCATACAGCTGTACTGTACCACCGATTGGATCCATCCAGGCGTTACCAGACAGACGACGTGCACGACGTACAGACTTCAAGTATGCCCAAACATCATCAGGTTTTTTAGCGCTTGGATCGTTATAGCGGATAGAGAAGATCCCAATACCTTTAATATCTTGTGGGTAAATAGCCACAAGAACGGTTTTTTGCAGGATAGTGCCATCACCTTCAGAAATAGGACCGCCATCTAGACGACCTTCCATGTAGTAACGACGTGCCCACCAACGCTGAATACGCTCCATACCTTTATGAGCATCCAAGAATACCCAAGAGATATGACGCAAATCCATTGTTGCACCGTAAGTGGGTGCACGCAGGTTCCAGATCCATTTGTCACCAGCAGCAGGGTCACTACTTTTACCATCGGCGTCCATATCTTTAAGCAGATCTTGTGGATCAAAGAGCATACCCGCTTTCCAGCCATTGGCTTCACGAGTAGCAGGGTCAAACGTTACATTCGCCTTACCATCTTGTGTGGCTTGCATGTACAAAGGGTCCATTTCGATGAACTCTGAATGACGAGTATTAATCATCAGAGCCTTCTCACGGATCATCCACTCAACGTTATCAGTGATCATGCTACCGACAGCTTTACCTTCGAAGCACAGGTCTTTTAGCGCATCAAGATTGTCAGCTTTAATAACCGTACCAGCTTTCATCTCTTCACCAGTACAACCACCGAGTGCTTCAATTGGTGCTGGGCCATCTGTCCAGCGACCTGCTCCGGGTGGATCACCGTAATACGTTGTATTTGGCGCGGTGCCATCTGTAGTTTTAGCCACATAACCTGCTGGCTTATCTTTGTCACTTTTGTCAACTGCAGCAAGGGCAGCATGCGCCCCTAAAAGCAAGCTGACTGAGACTACCGAAGTAGTCAATAACTTCTTATACATAGTAATACTCCCAGTTTAATTCAGTCTTGTCTGCGACAACTAATACGAATATTAGTTGCGCAAACAATCTCATATCATCTGTTTTAAACAGCTTTTCTTAGAACTGCCTAGTGAGCTTGAAGACCAGTTGGTTATCATTACCAAACCAGTCCATGAAGCCAGCACTGTTTTCTCTTTTACCCAGGTTTTTATCGCCCTCGAAAGCGCCGGGGGAACCCAAACTTGAGCCGCAACCATTCGTGTCAAATCCACCAGGTGTATTACCACCCTCACCACAAACTTTCTTCATATCGCCGTCATTCCACCACAGATCAGCTTCAACCTTGAAACGCCATTTGTCGCCCATCACAAACTCAACAGCAGGAATCAAAAAGCCACCGCCTCTGCTAAGGTCAGTACCCGCCACGAAGGATGGGTTTATGGTGTCACGATTGAAGTTCAGCAAGGTAAAGATCGTCAGGTAAGCCTGATGCTCTTTCTTTGGCGCACCAAATGAGGCGAACTCAACGAGCTCATCATCGTCGTCATGGGCCAGAATCCAGGTATCAAACAACTGAACACTAGACAGTGACGGACGGTGAGTACCCAGAGACTCCATCCATTTGAACTCTTTATCGATACGCAGCATGATGTTCAGAGTGTCTTTTTCCTTCACACCATTCCAACCTGGCAAGTCAGAATCAAGGCTACCGTAATTCCAAGGCTTATTAGGAATATAGGCAATCTCAGCACTTAACGTGGCATCCATCGCTTGGTTAAACCCATTGATGGTGAAACCATACACATCGATTTCTGGGTACATCCAGTCACCGAGGATGCTACCGCTACCACACCATCCGAATGCATCTACTAAGACACCACTGGTACAACTTGCACCACCAGATGGCTCATCTCCACCATAGGCGTGGGTATCCCCAGACACTCCCCAGAAGCCAGAAGCATTGGTAGCCAGGCCTGTTCCAGGATCCGCTGTAGAAGAGGTTGGATTCACGATCGGCGCAGCATTAAAGGTTTTCATATAGGCAAACGAGTAACCGATTGAACCCCAAGTACCATTCCAACGGATACCGTAGGTCATATCATCCCAATCACCACTGTCGTGGTCGGTACGATAAGAATTGGTAAACGAAGTAAAATCTACACCACGGTAGGGATGCGGTATCCAGCGGCCCCCTTCAATGTTGAAGTTACTGCCCATATCTTCTTTGCGATCCCAGCCGGGACGAATGTACCAGTTTAAAGTACCGCCCAAATCATCAAATGCCAACTGGAAGTTAAACAACATCAGAGGCTTACGCCATTCTTCGTTGTTTTCATAGAATAGACGTCCACGGTAGTCATACCCGTGAACCACGTCCATAGCCTGGAAGAAATCACTTTCACCCCAAACCAACTGTTGACGACCTATACGAACAAAGAGCCTATCATCAAACAAGTTGACATCGAAGTAGACCTCACGGAGCCAATCCATCACCTCATCGGTGGTGTCGTATTGATCCATGTAATCGCCTTTAGTGCCATTCTTGCCATAGTTACCTCTTATACCGAACTCCGCATAAGTTGCATTAGAGCGATCTTCAAGATCATCCAGATAGTCTGTCTGTATCTCTTTATCGAAACGAGTGACCACTTTCCAAAGCAATGGCCCGGTTTTGATATCAAAATCCAGTTGCAGCGTTGTTTTTGCTTGCGTCATCCGGTATTTATCATCAGCACTGGTTTCGTCGTGATCTTCCAAGCTAACACCAATTGTTTCACGAAGGTAACCACTGTAACCAAATGTATATGTTGGTTCATCTCCATACCCTGGACCGGCTAGCGCTGTACTGCTAGCGGCCATCAGGCCCCCACAACCCAGCAGAAAGCCTCCGACTTTCATTATGCTGGTGCAATTTTTTCTCACCATGTTCTTCTCCCACTTATTAATAAGATCTTATTAGTAGCCGCTACAGCTTTCCCACGGCAATGCGCAATATAAACAGCTTCTGCGCCCACGGCAACAACAGTTTTGAGGTAAATACATTCGATTAATGGCCTAAAAACAGACCTTTACATGAACACAAGGTGAGAGAAATACGCCCTAACCCCTTTAACAACAAGGGTTTCAGAAGGTTTACCGTTTCAAAATCGATCGTTTTTTTAGCAAGATCGAACGTTTTAAGAAAAAAGTGTTCTAACGGTTCGATCCGCTAAACACCCGTATTCCAGCCATTATTTGCTCCAACTCTTTCTAATCAGGCAACATCGATGTAACTGCGCCTTATCTTCTAGCTAAAAACATTATTATTGGAGACTCTACCAATACCAAAGGTCCTTAGCTTGAACTGCTGTTAACCATCAAATACAAGCCTTGCCGCTATAAACACCTGCTCACAGCACTTTATACGTAGCAACACTGCACAGCACCTTATGCCTCTCAAGCTAAGATCACAGTGAATTGTTAGCCCATCCATTCTAGTGTTATTATTAGTTGATCTGTGCCTTCGTTGAAGGCCTCAGCAATCAACGAAATCAACCTCAAATAATTCATTTGGTTAGCATGTAACTATTAGCTAGCACACAAAATACTAGGAGGCTTTAATCTTGAGGCGCGACCATCCTAAAAAACCACAGGAGATCATTGGTTTTTCTTCTCAGAAGGATGTAGATGATGCATGGGAACAATTCCTCTGCACGGGCGGCCATGCTGAAAACCTCCCCATTCGCTCCATTATTGCCAACTCCTGGGAGCGATGCCTTTCCCAGGGAGTCAACCCCGAGCAACAAGCCGCTCCGCTGGTGGCCCCCGAGAGCGTTCTGCAAGCCCTACAATACAAAAACAATGAATTAATCAATTGCGCACGCCCGGTGCTAGAACAAGCTCGGATGTTTTTGCATGACCTCGAAACCATTTTATTTCTCACCGACTACCAGGGCCTGAACCTTGAGATTGTCGGTGACTCAAAAACCCTTTACGAAGCTAACGGCATTGGATTGGTACCCGGAAGCGGCTGGAACGAGGTTGTGTCCGGCTCGAATGCCGTGGGAACAGCCATGGCCAACCGCAAAACCACCCAGGTTCACGGCGAAGAACATTACTGCCAGGGCTTCAAGCCCTGGACCTGCACCGCAGCGGTGATTGCCGACCCCTACGACAACCAAATGATGGGGGTGATTGATCTATCGGGGCTGTGCAGTATTTACGACAAGTTTCACGTTCCCCTCGTGGTTGCCTGGGCCAGCCAGATTCAAGCGGATCTCGCCAAAAAAACCGCCCAGCAATGGAGTACAATCCTCGAACACAGCAGCAGTAATTTCGGCCATTACCGCAACTCGGGCAAGCTACTCTTTGACAAACGGGGTCGGCTCATCAGTTTTTCACCCAATGCCAGCGCAGCTTTGGACTCCCTCGGCATCGATTACAACCCCGATGCGAAGCGTCGGTTATCGCTGCAACGGTTCGGCGGGGAAGAAATCATTTACCCCCACGACCAGGGCTCCTGGATTTCAGAAGACTGGGTTGAACCCATCTGCTATAAGAATGAAGTCCTGGGATTCCAGTTGCTCGTTCCTTCGGGTAGAAGCGACCATCAACGCAATCCAGCCAGTGCTGAACTACCCCGGCCCGCCACCTCGAAATTTGACCCTTTCGATGAGATCTATGGCAACAGCCCCTCGTTTAAAGCTAGTGCCAACAAAGCCCGAAAAGTCGCCACCACGCCACTCCCCGTTCTCATTCTGGGGGATACCGGTGTAGGCAAGGAAGTGTTTGCACAAGCCATTCACGAATCCAGCAATTATGGCAAAGGCCCTTTCATTGACCTGAACTGTGGTGCTTTCTCCAAAGATATCCTGAGCAGCGAACTATTCGGCCATGTTGAAGGCGCGTTCACGGGCGCAAAAAAAGGCGGAATGATAGGCAAAATCGAGGCGGCCAACGGCGGCACTTTATTCCTTGATGAAATTGGCGAAATGCCCCTTGAAATTCAACCAGTTTTTCTTCGAGTTTTACAGGAACGTAAAATTTATCGCGTTGGTGACATCAAGCCCATCTCTGTAGACTTCAGGCTCATCGCAGCGACCAACAGAGACCTCAAAAAAGCCGTCAATGATGGGCTCTTTCGGAAAGACTTGTTCTTCCGCTTGTCTACGGTAACCATCAGCCTCGACCCCCTTTCAGGGCGCAAGGAAGACATAGAAGGCATCTCAAAGCTGACCCTTGACCGAGTCAACAAGTCACATACTGTCGTGCCCAAGCATTTTTCCTCTGCCCTAATGTCCGCTTTAAAGAACAGAGAATGGTCTGGCAACATTAGAGAATTGGTCAATGTGGTTGAATGCATGTGCTTCATGTCTCAGAACGAAACACTAACACCGGATGACTTGCCCGATGGCTACAAACCAGGTGAGACCGCTATCGGCTCAGAACCCAGCGTAGGTGACTTCAGCCAGCCACTATGCAGCCTTGATACGGTAGAGAAGAAAACAATTGAAGCCGCGGTGAAACAATCAGAAGGCAATATGACCCAAGCAGCAAAAATTTTGGGCATAGCGAAAAGTACGCTTTACCAAAAAATGAAAAAATACGGTTTGAAGAAGCCCCGCTAAACGTCCCTATTAATGGTTGCAGCTCTTAATAAGAGATTATCCATACACAGGTATGGTTTTTATTGGTAAGCCTTCACACCCCACAGAACAAATCCCGCAGAAATAGTTACTCTACATCGACGACAACAACTCCATAAAAACCACTCTGCTCAACCAATTGGTGAGCCATCGCAATCTTTTCCAATGGCAACCGGTGAGCAATCCTATGTTGTAGTAGCCCCTTATCAAGGCAGTCCGTAATATCCTCAATAGCATCCAGCTTCGCTGGCTCAGGCATCGCGTAGACCAACACCAGGCGTATTGTGATATCCATGAACATCATCTGCCTGAAAGGCAGCACTGGCTCCGGCACCCGCATGGAGGCATACGTTGCAATCACCCCACCCGTATTCATAACATCAAGCAGCCCAGGCAAATTGGCGCCAAACTCACCATCTACCACCCGGTCGACGCCCCGGCCAGAGGTTTCCTCTGCAATCACCCGAACAAACTCATCACCACTATGAGGGCATACCGCATCAGCACCTGCTGCAAAACAGTGCTCTTCTGCCTCAGGGCTGCTTGCAGTGGCAATCACCTGCGCACCTGCATGTTTCGCCCACTGAATAGCATAGTGCCCCACCCTGCCCGCGCCGCCAGTTACTAGCACTGTTTTACCATCCACAGGACCATCAGCAAAAACACAACGATGCGCGGTCATTGCAGGAATACCCATGCAGGCCCCCACATCAAAATCAATAGCATTTGGGAGTTTAACCGCTCGATCAGAGGGCAATGCTACATATTCTGCAGCGGTACCAAAACGCCGGGCATATTGCGCCTGATAAACCCACACTCTCTCCCCAATTCTGGAGGCTGGCACACCCCGCCCAACGGCTTCGACAACACCCGCCCCATCACTATGAGGAATAATATACCCATCGTCTAATAGACCAGGGGATGGCCCGGCACGCTTCTTAACATCTGAAGGATTAACAGCGGAACAGGCTATACGTACCAGCACCTCTCCGTGACCCGGGGAAGGAGTGTCAACATCAATAACTTCCAACACAGCATCGGGAGAACCCAATGTATTGAATAGAGCAGCCTTCACCAGCAAGCCTCCAGTGAGAAAAAGGGTAAATAAAATTGAAACGCAACCTCTCGGGCAAACTCCGAGAGGTTTTATTCAGGGTATTTAATACATGTGTTGGCCGCCATTGATCGACAGGGTTGAGCCGGTAATAAAACCGCCATCATCAGAGACCAAAAATAATACTGACCGCGCTATATCATGTGCCGTGCCTAATCGACCCACAGGAATAGTAGCGATAATTTTTTCGAGAACATCCGCTGGTACATTACGCACCATATCGGTATCCACATAGCCTGGAGCAATGGCATTCACTGTGATGCCATGAGAGGCACTCTCCAAAGCTAATGCTTTAGTAAAACCATGAATCCCGGACTTGGCTGCAGCATAATTCACTTGACCATACTGGCCTGCTTGGCCATTAACAGAACCAATATTTACGATGCGCCCAAAATTGTTCTCCCTCATGTGCTCAATCACACAGCGACACAAGTTAAAGCAAGACCCCAAATTTGTATCCAACACTGCCTGCCAGGATTCAGGGGACATGCGATGCATGGTCTTATCCCGGGTGATCCCGGCGTTATTAATCAGAACTGATACGGGCCCGACATCACGCTCAATGGACTCAATCCCATTTTTACATGCCTCAAAATCAGACACATCAAATTTGTACGTGGGTATCCCCGTTCGCTCCGTAAACTCTTTGGCACAATCATCGTTATTGGCGTAATTAGCCACCGCAACATAACCAGCCTCCTTGAGTTCCACAGCAATTGCTTCGCCGATCCCTCTTGTTCCACCAGTTACCAAGGCTACTTTAGACATATCCATACTCCACTGTTTGACCTATGACATTTGACCCATAATATTTGCTCGAAGACAATCTGGAATAACCCGCCGCTTAAACAGCCACCCATGTAAACATGGCAACATTGATTCCAGAATTACGTGTCAATAAATAACTCAACAGTACGAAGAATACAAACCTTCTTTTTGGTAATTACCCCTTTATGACCCATACATACATCACGTCCAAGAGTAATACGCAGGTCATAAAAAACGGCACCGTCATTATCAAGCGGTGCCGTTCTGTTAAAGATTCGCCTGTGAGGTGTAAATCATATTACACCCTGTAAAAACGTTACTGTATTCGACGAAGGACTGATACACAGTTAGTGACACCGGATCCGCCGATGTTAACTGTCATGGCAACCTCAGGGCTCCCCTTAGCGGCAATACCAATAGGAGCTCCAGTTAACTGCTTATAGGCCAGCGCATGCATGGAGGCACCCGTCGCTCCCACGGGATGACCTTTCGCCTTCAGACCACCGGATAGATTGATAGGACAATCACCCTCAGGATTAAACTTGCCGGCCATCATGTCATAGCCTGCCTGCCCAGGAAGAGACAAGCCAATGGCTTCAGCACAAAGCAGCTCATTGATAGTGAAACAATCATGCACTTCAGCAAAATCCAGATCGCCAACAACTACACCCGCTTCTGTACAGGCAAGGTTCACCGCATGCTGGGTTGCCTGCAATTCATGCAACCGACCCTGGCGCTCTTTCAGCATCATCCGCTCAGTCACATGGCCCACACCGGACAATTCAACCGCATGCTTGAATCCCACTTTAGCATTCTCGGAAGAGGTCAATACAACCGCTGCGGCACCATCGGTGATCAAAGAACAATCGTGCAACCGAAGAGGTGGTGCAATCATCGGGTTACTACCCTTACCGGAATCAGGCAAGTTAAGAATGGCTTCAGCCGTCACCAGCTGATTTCTATCGGGCAAGCTGCCAGGACCAAAGTGAGCCAGTGGGTTTTGAATACCATTTTTGTAGTTCAATGCGGACACATGGGCCAACATGGTTCTCAATTGATCATCACTGATATTGTGTTTTTCCTGGTAGGCAGTTCCCAGCTCGGCAAACAACCCAGGGAAGGTCATCCCGCCAGCACCTTCAGTAGGCCAGTATGAACAGCAGGCCAGCGCGTGGGTTACTCCGGGTGTATCCAGCAAACTCATCTTTTCAACACCGAGAGCCAAGACATTTTTAAATCGACCGGATGCCACCGCATATGCAGCATTATAAATAGCTAGTGAAGACGTGGCACAGGCCCCTTCTGTTCGAGTTGTCGGTTTAAACAACAAGCCCTCAGGATCAATTTCCAACGCCAGAGGCCCTACGTGCTCCTGGTTCAAGAACAGGGATGGTGAACATGCACCCACCCAAATGGCATCAATATCCTTTGCTTCCAGGCCTGCATCAGCAATGGCGCCAGCGCCAGCCTCTATGAGCAATTCATAAAAAGATTTCTGGTCTTCGACTGTGCCTGTTTCGCGATCTCGCTTAACAAACGAACCAAATTTTGTATTGTATGCACCAACTATGCTGACCTTCACGTGATAACCTCACTACTGTTTATGTTTATCTAGATATTCAAATATGAAAAGGGACAAGCGTTATATCTTTCGACCTTGCATATCCCAGAAAATTTTACGTATTTCTTTTTTTAGAACTTTGCCCACAGGGCTACGAGGCAGTTCATCCCAAAACAACACCTGCTTGGGGGCCTTAACACTACCGAGCTGTTTCTTACAGTAATCAATAATTTCCTGCTCGTCAGGTTTACAGCCTTCATCTTTCAACTCAATGACTGCAGTGACCTGCTCACCCCATTTATCATCGGGAACACCGATAACAGCACAATCCTTGATGGCTGGATGCCCCCAGATCAACTGCTCAATTTCACCGGGATACACATTAAAGCCACCAGAAATAATCATGTCGTGCTTGCGATCAACGATGGCTAAGTAACCATTCTTATCGAAAACTCCGATATCTCCGGTACGCTGCCATCCACCTTTTCTAATGGCGGCGGTTGCTTCAGGGTTTTTATAATATCCCCGCATCAGGATATTTCCCCTCACAGCGATTTCACCTTCCTGTCCGTATGGAAGGATATTGCCCTCATCATCCATAACCTCCAATTCCACCTGTGGCGATGGCTTACCACAAGAACGCAGTATGGAGGGATAACCATGTTCCAGGGCATCCACATGATCTTGGGCCGAAAAGAAAGTACAAATCATCGGCGCTTCAGCCTGACCGTAAGTCTGAACCATCACCGGACCAAAAATGGCGACAGCCTCTTTCAGTTTTTCTACTGACATGGGTGCCGCCGCATACCAGAAATACCGCAGACTTGAATAATCATGGTCTCTCACATGCTCATCAGCCATCAGCATATAAACCGCTGTGGGCGGCAGAAAAAGATGCGTGACGCGATAGGCTTCAATGGCCGAGAGAAGCCTCTCAGGCACCATGCCATCCATCACCAGGATAGTTGCCCCCTGACCTATAACGGCAAAAGAGGCGATACCGGCAGCATGGGTCATTGGTGCCGAAACTAAATAACAGGCCGGGATATCAGGCAGCGGCATCACCTCCGCCTGAATAGATGTGAAGGTTTGCCAGGCCAAGCTACCCCACTCCGCCAACTTGGAGTCCCCGGTGGTTCCACCAGTGGCCAACAGCGACACAAGTGCCTGGTCTGCCTCAGGCACAGGGTATTGATCATCGAAGCTGGAACCTTGAAAAGGCGCTTCTGACAGGGAAGAAAAAACCAGGCCAGCAATCTGCTGACCGTCGAGGAAAATCAACTGATCATCACTAAAATGATCAGAGAACTGGGAATTTGCCGCAGCAAGACCCTTATCGACAAAGAGCATCACCGCCTCTGACTTGTCGATCAGTTTTAAATTGGATTCAAATGTACTTCGAGTGTTAAGGGGCAACCAGGCTGCCCCCACACGAGAAATAGCAAAAATACAGCAATAGGCAGCAACAGAATTAGGGGCGTAAGTCGCGACAACATCCTGCGACTTCACCCCCTTTTTCCTTAATAGGTCGGCAAGGTGAATTGATGCATTCACCATTTCCTGATAGCTGAGCGACACATCGTTATCAAGATCAATAAACCGGGCATCACTATTAGTCATGGCCGGGCTACGATCAAGAAAATCAACAAGACGCATCGCAGTTAACCTACCCGCCTACAACTATCCACCCACAACAGGGTTTAATTTTTTAAACTTGAAAGTGTGTCAAGAACGAGTTCTGGCTGGATATCTGTTGGAATAGACAAATAGTAAAAACCATTTTCTCCCACAGACAAGCCATCAGCACCCTGCTCCCAAAGTGGCTGGGTAATATCGAGACCCATAGTATCCGCCGCTGCAGAAGATCCAGCGGGAACAATAGAAAAATCAATATCATCAGGCACCTTGAAATCACCATCAGAAAACGGCAGATGAACACCCACCGACCAACGATAGTGCTTGGCGACATTAATCACCGGCTGATACCAGGACAACTCTTCACCACTCGCAGGTCTCAACTCCGGGTCCTCAACCAACAGCACACCAGACAGATCCGTCTCACTGAAATAGCGTAGAAAATCAGCAACGTACATCGCCGCTGTATCTATACCCATTTCATCCGGCTCCACATCAGAGCCGGTGGCAGCCTTATGAGCCTTCGCCAAAAGTGCGCGAGGCGAAGGCATCACCAGGACAATCGGCGTTGAGGTTCCGTAGTTGTTACTGACTGCGGTAATAACCTCAGCCAGTAACTCACGAGGGGCAAAAGCCTCTAACATTGTCTTCAAGGCAAATGTGACACGACGCTTAGCCGCCATGGCTGGAATGGCTTTTTCATCCTCTTGCATCCAGTGCTGGAACAAGTCCCAAACATTGAGCACAACCACTTCGGATTTAACCAACCCATGAGCCTGACCATAGAAGGACATATAGTCCGCAGGCGTGGTCCATGGATTATCGCTTTCACCCAGCAACAACTTTTTAGTGTAGTCGTTAAAGTCGACCCAAAGCCGAGGGGATCCCCCCCCCGACGATAGGTAATTCACCAAATCTACAGACATTTTATTTCCTTGTATCCGTTGCCGGAATATTAGCCTGTTTTCTTACTGCTTCAAGCTCTGCTTCCAGTTCTCCAATCCTAACATCTTTTGGATTTGTCACATAAATGGGACCTGGATTTTTTGCATCACGCTTGTCGTTAATACTACCCGCGTAAACAGTGTCTAGATCTCTGTTCCAAGAACCATAGAATGGAATATCTGCAGGCGGGGTATCCTTAACATGCTCTTTAACAAACTCAGCGTAGGGCTTACCCTGTTGCTTACGAAGCTCACGATAGTCAGCACGGAGTTTCTCTGTTGCCTCCAGGTCCAAAGCAAAAGTCTCATCATTGAATTCGACTTTATACAGTTTTTTCGCCCAGTCCGAACTAATCAGACCTTCTTCAATATCCATAATCACATAGGTAGGATCACGTTCAAGAGGGTCACCATAACCACCACCGGAACCCTGTGAAATCATGTACAGCTCACCACGCTTGGAAATATCGAAGCCCATGCCCATATGGTGAGTTGAATATGAAGCATCCGGGAATGGCTGCTCATTCATTGTTTCGTGAATACTATGCTTGAACTGCTCAGGATTTTTGAGCAGAACATCATACACATCTACATCCGTAACTTTACACAAAGGATAAGAACCACCGGCGTACCCACCGAACAGGCCTTGAATGGTTGGCACCTTGGAACCCTGAGTCGTCGTCATGAAGCCCCACTGATCACTGTCTTTGGTAGACGCAATCATGGTGTAACCCATACCACCGCGGTATTTGCCAGGCGCCTGGGTGTTAGCGGTCATCTTCTTGGAAACTAACTGCAGGAATGGCACTTCTTCCTCGTTCATTTCTTGTTCACCGATATCTGCCATAGTCGCAAAGATCGGAGCGAGCGCATGCTCTCCGTCACGGTCCATACGAGCACCACCACCCATACCGTTGAGGTCAGCACACAGGTTACCTAGCATCTCACCGTGCTGGTTGACCCCACCCCAAATGAAGGTGTTGATCATATTGTGCCAAGGCGCCAATACTCGGGTGTACTTGTCTGGACAGCTGTACAGGAACTTAGCTGTCGCGTGTTGCGCCACAGTAAAGCTGTGGAAGATAGACATCAGGCTCTGCGAGTTAGGTGCTTCATATGAGCAATCAACCAAAGTACCTTCCTGAGACACAAACTCAATCGGGGATAGACCCGCTTGGCCACGAGGCAGGTCAGGCCAGATGTGATTCATAAATGCTTGGCCGACCATACCTTTCATACCAGGCAACTGAGTGTTAATCGCACGGTTAGTCAACTCAGGGCTAGTGCCAGTAAAGTCAAAAATAAGACGATCGCCTTTCTTGGTCAAAGCCAAATTGATTTTCAACAATGCATTTTCACGCAGAGTACTGTCCATAATGGTCTGAGTTCGAACAGTCATGTCTGGCCACTCTGAGATACGATTACGCACTTCTTTTACTACGCTCTCATTGGTATAACGGAGACAAGCTGTCAGTGCATCAGGGCCATCCGTTTCAAAGACTTCTTTAATACGTTTCTCAAGACGCATACAGGCAAACAGTTTCACCTTCATGTCTTCGTATTGCAGTTTTGGCTCACGTACCGAGTTCTGCAAGAAGGTCAGAATATCTCTCTTGATTTCATAGTTTTCAACTACTTTGAATGGAGACATTTTCAACCCCTCATCAAAGGAAGTCTCAGCCATGGAAGGCATACCGCCTGGCTCGATAGCGCCGTTTTCACCTTCGTGAACAGTCGACGCAGCCCAACAGACCAGCTTGCCTTCATGGAACACGGGCAAAATCATACTCTGGTCAGTGTTGTGCACATTACCGTAACGAGAATCGTTATGGATGAAGCCATCACCTTCTTTAACACCTACGGTATGTTCTTCAATCCAGTTTTTGATAATGAACTTGATTGGGTGGTGAACCAGGGCAGAGAAAATCAATACTCCGCCTGCACTACCAATGGTCAAGTCACCTGAGGCGGAATAAATGCCAGTGATAATATCACCCCATTTTGCACCAGGCGCTGCACCCATCTGCTCAACCATCTCAAAACCTTCTTCACACGCCGACTGCAAGCGGTCACGAATAGAAGAAATCTGGTTAAGATCGGTATATTTATCCATGCACTCTTCTTCGTCTGGAGTACGCGGCATGATTCGGTGATCACGTATAATTTCAGGGTCTGGCCCAAGAAATAGTGTCGTGTCTTTCAGGAACTTCTGGATTAATTCCTGATCTTGAACTTCAGTGTCTATATTAGTGCTCATAATAAAACTACCCCTTTAATTCTTTGCTTCTGCACGGAGGAACCAAACTGCACCTTGTTCTGCGGATACATATTTCCAACCGGGCTCAACCAAATATGTAGTAACTTCTGACGCCACAAGACCTGGACCCACAATCTCTGTACCTGCTGGAATGTCAGCTTTATTCCACACTGGCGTTTCAACAGCTTTGCCTTCTCCACCTACAAAGTAACAAGAACGAGTACTTGATGGTGCCGGCGGAGCAATACGCTCAGCTTGTGGTACAGGTTTAATGTGTGTGAACTTAACAGTGTCATGCTCAACGTAAGAAGCAACACGAATAGTATTGATTCGAATACCTGCTTCTGGCGCCTGACTACCTTCACCAAAGCGCTTGCCATAATCCGTAGAGAACTGATCCAGAATGTTCATTACATCCATCACAGATTCCAGGGAATGCTTAGGCACAACGACCGTGGTTTGCACCAACTGGTTACCGTAGCGCATATCCAGCTCAAGGGAGTGCTTAATATCTTTAGCATTAGACCCCTGACGCAACAGGTCGTTTTGACCACGCAAGCTCAATTCAACCACGATATCGTTAAAGCGTTTGTAGTTATCAAACACCTTACGAGAAGTGGAATCATAAAGAACCATAAACAGTGAAGATTCATGAATATGCATCTGGTGCATATTACCGGCGCCCACTGCCGAGAACACAGAGCTCATAGGCGTCGCTAGAATCTTGTTGATATTCAGGTTTGAAGCGATACCACAACAGTGCAGAGGACCATTACCACCATAAGCCAACATGGTGAAATCTTCGGGGTCATAACCGCGAACACGCAACTCCGTGCCCACACCGTTAGCCATGTTGCTGTCAACTTTCTCTTTAACCAGTAGAGCAGCTTCAATAACTTCAACATCCAGATCGTCACAAAGCGCTTCTTCAATGGCGAAAAATGAACGTTTCGGGTTCAGTGGAATACTACCGCCCGCGTAGTTTTCAGCATCGAGATAACCCAATACCAAGTCAGCATCAGTTACCGTTGGCTTCATACCACCACGGTCATAACAGGCAGGACCAGGATCAGAACCTGCACTCTTCGGTCCAACCGCTACAGCATTGTACATACGGTCAAAGGACGCGATAGAACCACCACCAGCACCCAAGGTCACCAAGTGAACCATAGGCACGGACACTAACCAGCGGTCGATAACCGGGTTAAAGTCATAGTGCTTAATACCACCTTCAACCACGATACCGATGTCGTAACTAGTACCACCCATATCCGTTGCAATCACACTACCGAGGTCTGCCTCTTTAGCCAAATGCTCTGCGGCACTGATACCTGAAACAGGACCAGAGTGAATAGTTTGCAGCGCATCAGTTGAGTTCAACTGAGCCATACCACCAGAATTATGGATAACCAACATGGGTTTCGTATAGCCATGTTGACGAAGGTTTTGCTCAAGCTGACTCATAGCGTGATACATGGTGGAGTGCAGGTAACCATCAACAATCGCTGAAGTTGCACGTACATACTCACCCTTACGGCCAGCTACACGGTGAGACAAAATAACAGGGATAGAACCCAACAAATGTGTTGGATACTCTTCTAGGAGAATTCTCTCAACTTGTTTTTCGTGGGCAGGGTTAACAACAGAGTTAACCAAGCAAACCACGATAACCTGTGCACCCTTATCGACCAGTGTTCTGATCTTGTGGCGCACATCGGCTTCATCCAGTGGCATAACCAGCTCACCTTCAAAACCAAGACGTTCACGCACGCCTTCGATCATGTGTGGCATTACCAATGGTACCGGACGCTGTGCATCAGGTAAGTTTTGCTTACCTAGATCATCTAGACCTTCACCATAACCACGCGCTCGGCTCAAGGGAACCATTGCCTCAAAACCAGCGGTAACCAACATACCGATACGTGGACCATTGTGTTCAATTAGGGCATTAGTACCCAGCGTTGTTGCATAACGAACGGAGTCAACACCAGCCAGGATTTCATCCATGGAGATGTCTAACTCGGTATACGCTTTTTCAACAGCTTCATTGAAACCCAGAGCGAGATTGTGATGAGTCGTCAATGCTTTGGTTTCAATATACTTACCATTCCAGACCACAAAGCAGTCTGTGAAAGTACCACCGATATCTACTGATATACGTTTCATAATTTTATTTCCTAAAACTCTATAACTATTTAGTTATTCGCTTGTTGAACAAGCCATCCATTTACTCAGCGTCTATTTACACAACGACGATGAGTGCCAATGGCAATAGTTATCAATGATTGTGACCGTGAGTTCTATCCACCAAAACATTGGGGCCTTTAACTGGCTCCAGTATTTCTTCGCGGTGACTCCACTGCTCTTTCAGGGCATCCACATCCACCTCCATATCGAAGAGCGGCTCGTGCCCAGGGAAGGTGTATTCAACCTCCATCTGAGTACCACAGGATGGGCAATAGAATTCATAAATGCTTACCCAATCCTTGTCAGGACAGAAAGTAAACTTGTATTTATCAGGGTCAATTATCGAAGGATGGATATCCTCGGGATCACGCTTATAAACCAGCAACCCCTCTTTGTAGTTACCACGGGCCGAACCGACCACATGTTCACAGACGCGACACTCCCAATTTTCTGTTTCCAGATCAATGCGGAGATATTCAGTCATCAAAACTTTCATTACACAGCCCCCTTGGTCAAACAAATATCGCCCAATTCAGTTACAACAAATTCCCAGCCATCTCTTACCAAGCAGGTAAAGTACTCTTCTTCAATAACAGCTGGACCTACGCCAAAGTCGCCAGGCTCCATAAAATCCACGTCGTAAACCGGCACGTCTGTCCACTCTTTATTATCACCAAAGATCGAACGAGTTTTTGAAGATTTGGCAGCATTCACCTTTTTCACTTCGGCATGACTGTCGCTTTCCACTCTTAATGTCTTGCGAGCTGAAACTTCTAAGGTCACTGCATCAGCGTGGGCAAGCGCCTGAGGAAAGGCAACATGACCATCCAGCACATGGACAGATTCTGCACCATCCTTGTCTCCCACCAACTGAGCACTCACTTCATATTCACCTTTGGCATAACCTTCGGCAAACATGTCTCGCTCAGCACGCTCCAGTAGCTGGCCATAGGCTTTTGATAATGTTTCTTGCTTATGATCAGAAAGCACTACTTGGTAGCTCTGCCCAATATCACAAGAACCAATACCATAGGCACTGAAAACAGCAGCAGTTTTTGGAACATATACTGTTTTGATGCCACATTTATCTGCTGCACCACAGGCATTCATGGGACCAGCACCACCAAAGGCAAGCAGGACTGTATCTTCTGTAATCTCACAAAAGTTACCTAGCTCATTGGAAACCTTCTGCTCATACGCATCGCGTAGTTGTAGTAAAGCATCATCAACAGACACACCCAAAGGATCGGCAATATTTTCCGCTATCGCCGCACGAGCACGGTCAATATCCAATGCCAAATCACCACCAAAAAAGGTAGAAGGATCAAGCAGGCCCATCAACAGATTTACATCAGTAATGGTTGAATTCTTACCACCGCGGCCAAAACTGGCAGGCCCTGGAACAGCACCCACACTCTCTGGGCCAACTTGGATAACCTTATTCTGAACTGAAAGAATTGAGCTACCACCAACACCCGGGCTATCAATCTCACAAAGAGCAAAGGTAATTGGCACATTTTCAACCATACCCCTACGATCTTCATTCACTTCATGTCTAACTACATGGCCGATATCAGTTGTAGTACCGCCAACATCCATGGAAAGAACATTTGATAGGTTGTATTGCTTACTGAAGGCTTTTACACCTTCCATACCACCACGAGGACCAGAGCTGTAGGTTTTCAGCGCAATGGTTTTTGCCACACGAGATGCATCACCATCGTTGCGGAAAATTAACAGTGGGTTCTTAGTGCGATATTCACGCAGACGGTTTTCTGCGTTGTAGAGGAAGCTTTCCATCGCTGGATGCAAGAAGGAATTAATCAATGCAGTCCAACCTCGGCGGTCTCCAGACACGTCATCTGCCAACTCACTGGCAAACAACATGGGTACAGCGCCTAACAAGTGGCGAGGATAATTATCAAATGCTACTTGCTTAAATTGTGATTCAGACTCACTCGCATTATCAATGTCGAAACAAACTACGACACGGTTAGCACCACCTGAAGTGAGTCGAGTAATAGCTGTTGCACTATCTGCAGCTTTTCCAGCATCGCTCAGGTGGTCAAGATCAATTTCTTCTACCCTGTCCCCAACAAAGAAGTCATATAGCTCCGGATCTTGAGCGCGCATACGCTCTACCAAACCAGCATTACCTTTGTTGATAACCAGTCCCAATTTTGGGCCTTTACGTTCAACAATTGCATTGGTGCCTTGAGTAGTAGAATAACGAATGTGTTCTACTTCAGCCAATAGTCTGGCCACATCTTCCTCACCATAAACTACTTTAGAGACGGACTTCAGACCATCAAAAAAACATTTACTTAAATCATAAGGCGTCGTTAACGTTTTAGTTTTATAAAAATCGTTACCGTTAATCACACAGATATCTGTGAGAGTACCGCCATTATCGATATTAATTAGCATTCCCATATCGAGTTACCTTAATTCATTGCTAGCTGAGATTGTGTAGAGTTAATTACCTCGCCCAAGATGATTCAATCCACCTTCATGATCCAACGGGCATCGATTAAATACTGCAAACCCTGTGCCATTAACAACATGACACAGAGAAAAACCATTAACCAACTGTTATATATAGACTATTTAAAATGACTGTTGAAAAAATGGCAACGTACGGCCTGACCGAAAATCGTTCACCTGTTTTATTTTACTATGCCAAACTCAACAGATTAGACCTCCTGACTAAGGCGTACCCTGTGTTCGGAGAAGGTGAATTAGGGAGGAAAATATCTTTATAAAGATAGCCCCTTGCTAAAGGGTTGGTTACTCGCCGTAATACTCGATATAAAACTCCACATCCCCCATTGCGGGCTTGATATCGTGACGTACTCCAGGTGAAAGTACTCCGCTTAAATACTCATCTAAAATAAAACCCGTTGCAGGCTGAGAGTGAACGATAAACTGAAGCAGCCCTGTTTTGACGATAACCCGAGCCCATACACCAGCATCGGTTGTATACCCTGATTCCAGGTAGTCAGGTATCGTATCTTGCTGATACAGAGAAGACTTTTCGACAAGCTTCAACCCTTCAGGTAATACCGGCATATCGCAGTTCACACATTCCTGAATATCTCCAATATGTGCCTGCCGCCCCTTTGCAGAACCTACCCATGAGCAATCCTGATAAGGTGGGTTATGCCTCATCGTCACCACATGGCCACATTTTAAATCTGCTACCCATTCCTGAAAACGATTCAGATGAAAACTTTCTATAGACTGCTTCATAGGCCTCTTTCGCTATTGAAGAATGATTCATTCCTGAGCAACCTCAGGTGCCAAAAACCCACTAATAAGTATAGATTTTTTAATTGAATAGGGCGAAATAGATTGCCTCTCAAAATAACCAAGTACTTATTTTTTTAAAACCAATGGGTATTTTCGCTCAGCTTTAACCATCATTGAGTGCGTGAAAGCAGAGCAAACATCACGGCGCTAGGTTCCTTGAATCGAGACCCAATAAATTAACTTCCCTATATAGATCAGCCAATCTCATCTACAAATACGGTTTGTGATCGAAGAGTTGTGACATCGTTCAACTTTTTAATACGCCGCTTTAAGCTTCTCTTAAGTTTCTCTCTCCATAATTTAATTATCATCGTACAATTACCGATTCAAGCACGTTGTACATGCCGGCTTATAGGAAGTTCGCTGAGTCGACATCGGTTAATTGTTTACCTCGGAGCCACATATAATGGACATTGCAACTTTGCCGACCAGTAAAATTGCCTTTAAGAACATAGCTAAACTTTCGGGGAAACGATTGGCAGCGGCAAAGCGCTCCTTTGTCACGCGCAACCTGCCTATTGAAGAATTTCATTTTCTTGTCACCGACAATATCAAGCCGACTGCTGGAGATCTAATCCTTGCCCGGGTAGACAAGCTGGGGCAACACCAACGTATTGAGCTGCCCAGCGGAAGGCGTGCACATCTCTTTCCAGGAGATGAAATTATCATCAGCTATGGCAACCGTTATGCTCCAGATCAGTTTTTAGGCCATGTTCCAGATAAACTGGAACCCTGTTCATTGGTTGCAGCCGGAGGTATTGCCAGTGACGTCGCCGCAAAACATACTCGAATGAAGAATGCCACCAAAATCACACCATTGGGCTTTCTCGCATCCCACGACAAACAAACAATTAACCTCCGAGATTGGCAACTACCCCAAACAACATCTAGGTCGACTACTCCCATCGTACTTGCTGTAGCAGGTAGCTCCATGAATGGCGGCAAGACAACCACCATGGCCTTTCTGGCACGAGGCCTGATTAAGGCGGGGCTATCAGTTGGCGCCGCAAAAATCACCGGCACCGGTGCTGGCGCTGATTACTGGAAGATGACGGACGCTGGCGCTTACCCAGTTATTGACTTCACCGATATGGGGCTTGCTACTACCTACAAAGTTCATGCATCTCAAATTGAGTCGATCATGGAAAGGCAAGTTAATCATCTCAGTCATCATGGGGTCGACATTATCCTGCTCGAAATTGCTGATGGTTTGGTACAGACTGAAACAGCAGCACTGCTCCAAAGTAAGCTTTTTCATGCACTGGTTGATGGTGTTTTCTTTGCCTCTGCCGAAGCCCTTAGCGTGCAATCCGCCGTTGACTGGATGCAGTTAAATGACCTTCCCCTCCTAGGTGTTAGTGGCGCACTTACTGCCTCACCACTGGTACTAGAAGAAACAAGACAGTTGTGCCCCGTTCCTGTTTTTACCAAAGAGGAGCTTGGCTCTGCAGAGTTTTACCAGCATCTCATTACACTGATGCGCAGGCAGGACTTAAGTGTTTCAAACGCCCAGTGAAGCTGCCACCCATCATATCGGTTAAACGTCGGCGACTTTTTTTTCTTCTGGTCGGCAACGGTTTCCTACAGGCGCTTGCCACGGTTGGCATTACGCTAATGATCAAATTTACCTTTGATCATTACCTCAATGTATCAGCTTCACCCACTATTAGTCTGTGGCATATGGGGCTGGGTTTTCTGTGTGCGACCTTATTGATTTCATGGCTTAGATATCGTGAGCGTCTAGACGCCGAGTGCGTCGGGCAGGACTACGTACATGAGCTACGGGTCAAAATGTTCGCAAAGTATTGCAACAGTGACCTGCGCGAACTTGAACAATACAGTAAAGGCGCAATTAGCTTGCGCTTTGCCACTGACCTCAGCGCATTACGTCAATGGATCAGCCTGGGACTATCAAGACTAATTGTTGCTGGCGTCAATCTAGTTACCGCCCTTGGTGTGCTCTGCTTTATTAACATTACGCTGGGTGCCATCGTTAGTCTGATTATATTAATCAACGCCCTACTTTCACTAAGCACGGGTAAAAATCTTCGCCATACCTTCACCGAGGCCAGACGGCAACGTGCCTATCTTGCCAACAATCTCAACGAAAAAGTTTCCTCAATGGCCGCCGTTAAAGTGTTCGGTCAACGTCAGCGGGAGAAAAACCGGGTAAAACGCCAAAGTTCACGCCTGATGGAGGCCATGTCCAACCGGGCTCGCTCAATTGGCATATTAAGAGCCATCACAGAGGGCAGCAGCGTACTAACCACCGCAATGGTTTTGATCATTGGTGTTATGTTGATGGGCACACATCAGGCCACTCCCGGTACAGTCGTTGCTGCACTCGGCATTGTCAGCCTTTTGATGCAACCCTTGCGACACTTGGGACGCGTCTATGAATACCGGCTTAATGCCAGTGTTGCTGAAGACAAAATAAAATCATTTCTCAACAGCCGTCCGCCAACTCTGTCAAAACACAGAAAAGCACGGCATGGCCTTGGGCATTTGAGGCTTAAAGACATTGCGTTCTTCCCCGACGGGGAAGACATCAACATGCACATCAACTCTGGAAACACCATTGCTATTCTGGGCGTTAACGGTGCTGGAAAATCCACTATTCTTTCTCAGTTCGCCGGCCTTATGAAACCGGCCAGAGGTAAAGTATTACTGGGAAAAAATGACGTCTGTAAACTCAAGGATTCTGCCCTTCGGAAATCTATCGGCATGGTCAGTCACAATTTACCCTTACTTAAGGGCAGCATCAGAAAAAACATTTGTTACCGCTGCCCAAATGCCACTGAGGATGAAATAAGTCTTGTGGTTAAACGTTGTGGTCTGGAGCAGCTTCTTGACTCTCTACCAGGTGGACTGGAAACCAAATTAAAAGAGGGGGGCCAGAATTTATCTCAAGGTGAATGCCAACGTATCGCGCTCGCCAGAGCTATTATCGGTACGCCAGAATTACTGATTCTGGATGAAGCCGATGCCTTTCTGGACGATGAAGCCATGGCCTTGTTTTCAAATATTGTTAGGGGCTACCCAGGGCTCGTCATCATGGCAACACATAATATTGACCATGTCGTTATATCAGATCAGATCTGGCTCATCGACAAAGGAGAACTATGCTGGAATGGCCCGCGGGAGGAGCTGCCCATGAGTCGTTATAGTGAACTCTTCGACTCAAACACAAAGAATAGTGGGCGAAAAGTGCAGGATAGTGCTCATGCCTGAATTAGCCACCCTGCTAACAACCTCCCCGAAGACAGCTGTTGATAAAAGCACACTGGAGAACCATCAAGTAGAAAATCAGGAAAACCTGGGATACTACCTCTTTCTCCCTGATAGCCTGTCCTGTAACACCAAAATCATGGTTTGTGTACACGGCATCTCCCGTAATGCTAAACAACAGGTGAACGCCTTTCGCCACCAGGCCAGCAACCATGACTACATTATCATTGCGCCCTACTTCAGCAAGAAGCACTACCGAGGCTACCAGCGTCTGGAGGCTGGCGTCACTGGTTACACCTCCGCAGAGGCGCTGAACAAAATTCTGCATGATGTGCAGGAACAGTACACCGTCAAAACTGACAAAATCTCCCTGTTCGGTTATTCCGGTGGCGCCCAATTTGCACACCGCTATGCGATGCTTTACCCAGAAAAGATCAACAAGCTGATTATCTGTGCCGCTGGCTGGTTTACCTTTCCCGATGAAGGCAAAACTTACCCCTATGGCCTTAAAATCACTCAGAATTCTGTAACAAAAATCGGAGAAAACCTACCGGCCTTTCTCCAGCTAAAAATACGAATACTGGTTGGTGAATTTGATAACACCAATGACCCCGGACTCAACCGTAAAAAACGGATCAACAGGCAACAGGGCTATCACCGACTTGAAAGAGCTAGGCGATGGGTCAATGCACTACAAGGCAAGTGCAATGAAATGAACTTAGAAGCTGACCTACGTTTTATCACTATCAAAGGCTGTGGGCACTCATTTGAAAACTGTGAAAGGTTGGGTGGGATCAGTAAATATATGTTTACCCCAGACAACTAATTCGAACATTAAAAACCCTTTTAGAAGATAAGGACTGCACTATGCACAGCCACACTACTTACACATCAACATTACTGGCACTAGCGCTATTCGCAACTACCAGTCATGCAGGAAACGCCTTTCAGGAAGCCACCTCATTCAAATCCGAGGATGAAAATTTTACGTTCAAGCTGAAAGGCCGTATTCATGCAGATGCAGCTTATTACGATGATGATGTTACTGAAATAGATGATGAGGAAGAACTGCGACGTCTCCGAGCAGGCTTTAGCGGCACTGTGATGAAAGACTGGACCTACAGTTTTAACTACGATACCGAATCTGAAGTAGGCTACCGGATTAAAGGTGCCAATATAGGTTATAAGGGATTCGATAATTTTAAAATATCCGTGGGCAACCTACAGCAACCATTCAGTCTCGAAGAGCTCACCAGCTCCAACCACATTCCTTTTATGGAGCGTAGCCTTTCCAATGTTTTTGCTCCCAGCTATACCTTGGGTTTACTGGTGAAAACCTGGGGTAAACACTGGTCATTTTCTGGGGGTTATTTCGATGATAATTTAGGAGATCGTCATAACGATAATGAGGGCAGTCATAGCCTCGCTGCACGGGTCACTTTTAACCCAATCGATAAGAAGCGATTTAAGGTTCACCTTGGCGCCTCTACCGTGTTTCGCAACCTAGATTCAGGCCAAACGGTCAGTTATAGCACTCGACCCGAAAGCTACCCCGCAAATACCAAGCTACTGTCTACTGGAACCCTTGATGATGTCGACGATATCAAGACTTATGGTCTAGAGGCCGCGCTGATTAAAGGCTCATGGTTATTACAGGGTGAATTAATGCGAGCAGAGCTGGATAGAAAAACCAATGCGGACCCAACATTCGACGGGGGCTATATTCAGAGCAGCTGGATAATCACAGGGGAAAGGCACCGCTACTCAGGCAAAAATGGCTCATTTAAACAAATAAAACCCAAGTCACCCTATGGCGCAGTTGAGTTAGCGGTTCGCTACAGTACCCTTGACCTAGAAGACAAAACAGTCAATGGCGGAGAAGAAGACAACCTTACTCTGGGTGTCAATTGGCACATCAATAAAAACATGCGAATCATGGCAAATTACGTCCAAGCAGATGCCTCACCAAACAGTGATGGTATAGATGAAGATATAGATATCCTGCAATTTCGCTTCCAGGCTTATTTCTAAATTTTCTGAAAAGGTCCTGATAGAAATTTAAGGGTGATAAATAAATCTATACATTCTAGAAGTTAATGCAATGTAGGCTAAGCACCCCTTTTAGGCGAAGCCCAACAGGTTTAACCTGACAGTTACCGATTTTTAAGAAGGTATCTGTCAGGTCAGCTTTAATTTGCGGTACTTTTTCTCTACAACTTTTAGAGAAAATGCTCGATTACATCATGCCGAATCAGACTCTCAATCTACTTGTTCTTTCGCCATAAACAAAAAACACTCCGTGAGAAATCCTAATCAAGAGTGGATTGTCACCACATGGCCACATTTCAAATCTGACACCCATTCCTGAAAACGGTTCAGATGAAACCCGGAGATAGAACGCTTTATCGCACACCCCGGTACCTTGCCTTGCTCATCACTCGTCGTTTCCTGCCCCTTCTAAACACTCAAGGCAGGACACAAAATTAGGTGTGTTTGTAAACAGCCATTCTCGCGCTGTTTTGGTAATTAATGCTACCGCTGGATGTGCAATTTTCCGTTCTACCGAAATGGCATAAAACTTTTCACGTACATCATTAGTCTGCCCAACAACCTCTACCCCATAATGTTTTTCTACTTCATCAGCAATGGCCGTAGGTGCAATAAAAACACCGGCTCCGGCCTGACCAAACGCCTTCATCAAAGCACTATCATCAAACTCACCAATAATCCTTGGATGTATATGTAACCGACCAAACCACTGCATCAAGTCACCACGCACCAATGTTGTTTCACCCGGCAGTAAAAATGGCATACCACTGAGGTCATAGGGGAAATTACGCCCGAGTTGACTCGCCAACTCTGGGGTTGCGAAAAAGGTAATACCACAATCACCGAGTTGACGGCTAAAACCACTCATGCTCACCTCAGGTGGGATAGGACCGTCCGCTATCACCAAATCGATGCGGTGTGCGGCTAAATCCTCCCACAGAGAATTGATGGTACCTTCCTTGCAAACAAGACGAACAGAGTCAGGCAACTCCAATGCCGGGGCCAGCAAACGATACGCAATTGACTTGGGTACCACATCAGTTACCCCCACATTAAAAATCAGCGGTCCCTCATCCGGAAGGTGACGCAGTACTTCTTTCAGCTCATTTCCCAATGAAAAAATCTCTTCAGCATAACTCAAGACCAGTTTTCCCGTTTCTGTCAGCTCTCGGTTTCGCCCAACGCGAGAAAATAATGCTTCACCCAAATGCTCCTCCAGTAGGCTTAGCTGGCCACTGATAGTCTGAGGTGTCAGATGCAGGCGTTCACTAGCACGAGTAATACCACCCGACTTTGCTACCATCCAGAAATAATGAAGATGCTTATAGTTAATCATAGCGACCACACAATAGTTCGATTAATACGAAGTGTATGTAAATTATAATCGACTTTTTCTTATCTTTAAATCGACCTAGCCTTACGGCCACTGATAAATAACTAGACCTATATGTGGAGACAGAGATGCAAATAGAGATACAAGCAGAAAATTTTGAGCTGACAAGTGAACTCGAAGATTACGTAAAGCTGCACTTGGGGTTTGACGACAGTGGCGCATATGATCGAGTAAATAATGTACTGGTACGATTATCTGAGGTCGACGACTCGCATAAGAACTGCTTAATAACGGTAGAGATTGAGGGTATAGCAACGAGTGTAGAGGTTCAAAATACCGAAGAGGATATGAACTATGCTATCGATCTTGCCGCCAAACGCGCGCGCAAAACAGCTATTCTTTGGATGAGACGCTACGGGACACAAACGGCTTAACAGTCACAGGAAAATCGTTAGTCAAAACTTCCAACATATTACTCCCCTGCAAGAAGCAAAAAACCCGGCCTAAGCCGGGTTTTTTGTTTATGGCGGTGAGGGAGGGATTCGAACCCTCGATAGGGGATAAGCCTATACTCCCTTAGCAGGGGAGCGCCTTCAGCCGCTCGGCCACCTCACCAAATCATCAATCAGCTTAATATTTCCTAGACAAAAACTTTCTGCCGACGCCAAAAAATGAGGCGGCATAATAACATATCATCTGAAAAATCAAAGCGGATAGGGGCTAATCCTGCCCTTGATTCTCCTGCTGAATTCGCTGGTAAATTTCTTCCCGATGAACGGATATCTCTTTCGGTGCATCAACACCTAAACGAACCTGATTTCCTTTAACCCCTAATACGGTGACACTGACATCGTCACCAATAATCAAGGCTTCTCCAACACGACGTGTGAGAATTAACATGATTGAACTCCTATATACTGCCAAATTATCAGTGATAACACTGATGTCCTATTTTCCCCTGGCTTTATTATTTTAGTATAACCAAGTCAACACCGACCGATGAAAACTGCCACCGGGCCGTATCGGCAATACTATACCAATCATTCCACATCAGGGTAAATAGTAGAGTCCTTTCACTCTGACTTATCGCATTGTTCGAGATCAAAAGCACTGTGAAGGGCTCGAACAGCCAGCTCCAGATAACGCTCATCAATCACAACTGTAATTTTAATCTCTGAAGTACTGATCATCTGAATATTGATATTGTCATTGGCCAAGGCTTCAAACATGGTCGCTGCCACACCCGCATGGGAGCGCATACCCACACCGACCAATGCCAACTTGGCAATACCTGCATCCGCTTCAACCGTTGTAGCACCCAACTCTTTAGCCACTGTCTCCAGCACATTCTTCGCTTTTGTCAGTTCGTTACGGTGGACAGTAAATGTCAGAGAGGCCGTATTGTCCTGAGCCACGTTCTGAACAATAACGTCTACTTCAATATTAGCCCTGCCTACAGCACCCAATATTCTCGAAGCGATACCAGGAACATCAGGAATACCACGAATGGTGAGTTTGGCCTCATCACGGTTAAAGGCGATACCAGAAACAACCGGTTTTTCCATCTCGTCATCATCCTCAAGTGTAATCAATGTGCCAGGGCCATCTTCGAAACTGGATAGCACTCTTAGTGGAACCTTGTACTTACCTGCAAATTCAACGGCACGAATCTGCAACACCTTGGAGCCTTGGCTGGCCATTTCCAGCATTTCCTCAAAGGTAATCTGATTCAAACGACGAGCACCGGAGACCACCCGAGGGTCTGTGGTGTAAACGCCGTCTACATCAGTGTATATCTGACATTCATCCGCTTCTAATGCTGCGGCCAACGCTACTGCCGTTGTGTCAGAACCACCACGCCCCAGCGTGGTTATATTGCCCTGTTCATCAGCTCCCTGAAAACCGGCAACAACGACAACTCTACCCGCCGATAAATCTGCCTGTATACGGTGAGCATCAATATCCTGAATACGAGCCTTGGAGTGGGAGTTATCAGTGAGAATTCGAACTTGGCCGCCGGTATAAGAGCAAGCGTCACAACCACGCTTTTGTAGCGCCATACTCAGCAGCGCTATGGTTACCTGCTCTCCGGTCGAGACCAATACATCCATTTCTCGGGGACTTGGTTCATCATGAATCTCACTCGCCAGCCCAATCAATCGATTGGTTTCGCCACTCATGGCAGAAACAACCACAACCACATCGTCACCACGGTGACGGAAACTGGCTACTTTTTCAGCAACGGCTTCGATTCGATCGATCGTCCCAACCGAGGTGCCGCCATATTTTTGAACGATTAAACTCATGAACTCTCTAGACTCAAGTATATTATTACAGCGTTATTTCCCGGCTTCCCAACCTGAAAACGACCTGTCGCCAACCTGGCAAAAGTGGCTGGCAATTAAACACCAAATGACTTTAAAAGTTAAGAACAACAAGCCAACGTTAAGGGCAAAGTTAAGAACAAAGTACCGCACAAGACGCCCTTCAGCCATTAACCGCCAAGCTTTTTCTCAACCCATTCGAACACTGAATCAATAGCACTGGGTAATGCAGCAACATCTGTCCCACCACCTTGGGCCATATCGGGGCGACCGCCACCTTTTCCACCCAGTTGTGACGCTACAAATTGCATCAGCTCGCCGGCTTTTACTCGATCAGTGGCATCACTGGTAACGCCAGCAACCAAAGCAACCTTCTCATCACTTGGAGCGGCCAGTAACACCACCGCACAACCCAACTTATTCTTTAATTGGTCTACCGTATCACGTAAAGCTTTGGGGTCTACACCGTCTAGGCTAGCCGCCAGGACTTTAACCCCATGGATATCTCGTGCCTGTGCCGCCAAATCAGTTCCCGTTGAACTGGCCAGCTTTCCTTTTAATTGAGCATTTTGCTTTTCAAGTTCTTTTGATTCGGCACAAAGCACAGCTACTTTTTGCGCCACATTAGCTCGGTTAGCTTTGAGGGCCCGGCTAATAATATCCAGCTGCTGCTCAAGGCCATCCAAATAAGCCAGCGCTTGATCACCAGTAACCGCCTCAATTCTCCGAACACCCGCAGCAATGCCTGTCTCGCTGGTAATTCGCATCAAACCAACATCACCGGTTCGCGAGGCATGGGTGCCGCCACAAAGCTCTACAGAGAAGCCCTCACCCATCGTCAGTACACGAACCTCATCACCATATTTCTCTCCGAACAGCGCCATGGCGCCTTTCTTCTGAGCAGACTCCATATCACAAAGGTCGGTTTCCACGGGTGAGTTACGGCGAATTTCTGCATTCACTCGCTGCTCAACTGCTTTTAACTGCTCTGGAGTTACGGCTTCTGAATGGCTAAAATCAAAACGCAGACGGGTGCTATCAACCAACGATCCTTTCTGTGTGACATGATCACCCAAGATTTCTCGTAAGGCCGAATGTAGCAGGTGAGTTGCTGAGTGATTAAGGGCTGTAGCCAAACGAACATCTGCTTTTACTTCAGTATCAAGCTGCTGACCAACACTGATTGAACCAGACATCACGACACCAACATGTAAAAAATGACTTCCCTGTTTCTGACAGTCACGCACGTCAAATTTTGTATCTGCTGCACGCAGGTACCCACTATCACCAACCTGACCACCCGATTCTGCATAGAAGGATGTCTTATCTAACACCACCACCGCTTCATCACCATCAGATACGGTACCGACAACATCACCGTCCTTCATCAAAGCAACGACAGTTCCTGTACCACAAGTGCTTTCATAGCCCGTAAAGCCTGTCTTGCCTTCCAATTGAAGCTGTTGGGTGTAGTCCACCTTGAAAGACCCCGCTGCACGGGCTCGCTGGCGCTGGGCATTCATGGCTTCTTCGTAACCGGGCATGTCCAGAGACAATCCCCGCTCCCGAGCAATATCATTAGTCAGATCAACGGGAAAGCCATAAGTGTCGTATAGGGTAAAGACCACATTTCCAGGAATCACATCACCCTGTAATTCAGCCAAGACTGCATCAAGAACGGTTATCCCCTTATCAAGGGTTTTTTCAAATTGTTGCTCTTCTGCAAGCAATGCTTTTTCAACTTGAGCCTGAGCCTTGGCCAACTCGGGGTATGCGTCACCCATTTCAGCCACCAATGCAGACACCAAGGTGTGAAAAAATGCCTGGGTTTGACCCAGCTGGTTCCCATGACGGATAGCACGACGAATTATCCGTCGTAGCACATAGCCCCGGCCTTCATTGGACGGCAGTACGCCATCCACAATCAAGAAACTGCAAGAACGAATGTGGTCGGCAATAACACGCAGCGACTTATTCTCCAGGTCACTGGTTCCCGTAGCCTTTGCGGCGGCTTTTAGCAGCGTCTGGAACAGGTCAATTTCATAGTTGCTATGCACGCCCTGCATCACGGCCGCGATACGCTCGAGTCCCATACCCGTATCAATCGAAGGCTTCGGCAACGGCTCCATCGCCCCATCAGCACTCCGCTCATACTGCATAAACACCAGATTCCAAATCTCAATATAGCGATCGAGATCATCATTTTTGCTGCCGGGTGGACCACCGGGAACATCTTCACCATGATCATAGAAAATTTCTGAGCAGGGGCCACAGGGGCCGGTATCCCCCATCTGCCAAAAGTTATCTTCATCAAGCCGGGAGAAACGCTCAGGACTGACACCCAACTCTTTCAACCAGATATCCGCCGCTTCATCATCAGAAATATGGACCGTGACCCACAGACGCTCTTCGGGAAGACCTAGCACTTCCGTGAGAAACTGCCATGCATACTTAATAGCATCTCGCTTGAAATAGTCACCAAAGCTGAAGTTTCCAAGCATTTCAAAGAAGGTATGGTGGCGTGCGGTGTACCCCACGTTTTCAAGATCATTATGCTTGCCACCGGCTCGCACACAGCGCTGAGAGGATGTAGCACGGGTATAGTCACGTTTCTCACCACCCAGAAAAACATCCTTGAACTGGACCATTCCGGCATTGGTAAACAACAACGTCGGGTCATTACCCGGCACCAAACTACTACTCACTACAATGGTGTGTTTCTGACTTTCAAAATATGTCAGAAATGCATCGCGTATTTCAGCACTTTTCATAAAAAATCAACTTCCACGGCCTGCTTACAAGCCTCTTATTAAATTTTGTTTTGATAATATAATATTGGTTTTAGCTATATGTTCTGGTTAACGGGTTCTCAGAACCCGAGACTGTCTTCCGAGAATGCCTTGTTACCAAGGATGTGCAAGTGAAGGTGAAATACTGTCTGACCAACACCGGCACCATTATTAATCACGACTCTGAAAGCTTCATCAACACCGGCTTGTTTGGCAATATCGCCCACAGCAAGCATCAGGTGACCCAGTAGTGCCTTATCCTCAGATGAAGCATCGACTAGTCTTGGGATCGGCTTGCGAGGAATAACCAGCAAATGAGTGGGTGCTTTAGGCGCTATATCCCTGATAGCAAAGCAATGCTCATCTTCATAGACAATCTCGGCAGGAATGTCACCGTTAATAATTTTAGTAAATAAGGTTTCTTCTGACATAACCTGACTCTTAGTTAATTGTCATCACCTGGTTAGTGGTCGCCACCAAGTTTTTCATCCGCAGTAAGCTGGCGCGCCTCACTTTCAAGCATCACTGGAATACCGTCACGAATGGGGTACGCCAAGCCACTGACTTTGCATATTAATTCATTTTTTTCAGTGTCATATTCCAGTGGAGCCTTGCTCACTGGACAGACCAAAATACTCAGTAACTTCTTATCAATCATCTCAACCCCGAACGCAGGAGATTCCAAAGGGGCAAGTTTAAGGGAAAGACGGCGCTAAAACCACGTCTGGCGGGTTTGTCCGTAGCTTTAGTTATAGGCCTTAGTTGGAGGTACTTGTAAGCGAGCTTGGATGAACCGATACAGGAAAATGCTCTAACACCAGAGAGGGATCCAACCGCACATCAAACCAATTGATACGCCAGTCCAAATGTGGGCCTGTCGCTCTGCCCGTTGAACCAACACGGGCAATCAAATCTCCCGCTTCGACGCGCTGACCAGGGGTCGCCAACACCTCGCTGAGATGAATAAATGTAGAACTGAGGCCATGGCCATGCTCAAGAATCAATGTCCCCCCAGAGTAAAACATATCATCGTGAACCAGCCGCACCACACCCGGAGCCGGTGCAAAGACACCCGTACCCTTGGGAGCGGCAATATCCAGACCGTAGTGCGGTCTGCCCGGCTTGCCGTTATAAACTCTGCGGCTACCGTAAACACCCGTTATAGGGCCCTCTAATGGTTTGACAAAGCCTGAAAGAAAATCCTGGCTACGGTTATCTTTAGCTCTCGCTTTTTTAACCAGCGCTGCCTCCCTAAGAATACGTTCGAGCACTTTCGGCGATGGAGGTGAAACTGTTTTTTGAGGAACGCCATCCACACGCTGCTCCTGGTATTCCCGCTGAACAATGGCCAATAGGTGTGACTCTGTCTCGCCATCAACATGACGGGTTATCAGCTCAATTGTACTGGGTGTATCGCGACCTAGCCCGAAAATAAACAGACCATCCTCGCCAACTCTGACCTGACGCCTCATCAACTCCACTTCAGTGCCGGGAGGCACTCGCCCTATCAACAGGGAACCCTGAGTCAGAGCGCCTGTGAGTTCAAGTGCCACAGCACCTTGGGCAATGATAGCGTTCGCCAGTAAAACGACCAGAATTATTAGATAACGATACAAAATTTTCCCCACATACATTCAAGTATCACTCTTGAGATCCACCCCTTGGCAACTCAGTTTCCTGATAGGGCTCCAGAGACTCCACTTGGCAGTGAGTCCCTATTTCCATCACCCGCACCGAATGTCTCTTTGCACAAAACAGGTTGTTACGGGCAGTATAAACAAAACCATACTGCTTGATGCCTCTACAGGAACCCATAAAACGCATTACCACTTTTTTCCCATTCACCAGTTCAAGTAAGGCCGCATTGGTATTCAGCACTTTGATGCCCAAAATACGGCTATTACTGATACATCCGTTGTAAATACCCCAATCACTCAGGTCGATGTCTACTGTCGGCAACCCCGAGCTTCTCACTTCAGGCACAGTCTCTTCGGCAAACACAGCCACATATGACCCGCTTAATGCCAACACAACCATGATAAAAACTCTCAGTAACTTCAACAGAACGGTTCTCCGGTTAACCTGTGCCACTTTAGATAACAGGTCTGCCCATCTGTTCCTTACCCACCTCAAATATTTACGGTCACACTAATAAATAGACCACTCAGATTTCATATAGAGGTGACTTTTATATGGAGAATACTGAGGTTTTATTGACTGTGATTTAATCGAGAGCAACCGCCTTGGACGCTGGGCAAATAATTATCTAGCACAAATTTTTAATCATCATTAAAGCAGGCTGAAATCTGATCGGTATTAAACCCACGGTATTGGAGAAATTTGCTGCGCTTAGCGCGCTCACTAAAATCATTGCAAGGTTTTCCGCCATACTTTTTGGCCATCACCTCACCTGCTAAAAGAGTCCAATCCGCGCCACTATCAGCCACCGCACGTTCTGCAAGAGGTTTATCCAATCCCCTTTGCTGCAACTCCATACTAATACGATGTGGGCCCTGCCCCTTTCGCACTCGAGAGGACACAAATGCTTCAGCAAACCGCTCATCAGATTGAAGGTTGTCCTGCTGTAACCCACAAAGCACCTGATTCAACAAATCCACATGCTCAGGAAATCTATCCGCTAGTTTTCGATGCAATTCAAGATGGGAATGCTCTCTGCGAGCCAGAAGACCCATGGCCCGCAGCCTGATAGTAGAAAGTGGATCCTGTGCATCAGGGTCGATCATGTGTTCACATGGTACTTATTTACGAAGCGCTTATTTATGGAGCACATAGTTATGGGCCACTATTTCTAAAAATCACTATTCTTTGATGGTCGTCCCTGACAGCTCTTCAACAGGCTCTGGTTTATCTACTATCCCCAGCCATTCACCCAGCTTAGTAAAAATCACTTTCAGTAATCGCCACAGTTTGGGGAGCAACCAGATGACCAGTAATAAAAATGCGACCATTAGCCCAACGAACAACCAGGGGTGGTTGAACATTGCCCACATGCCGCAGAGCACCAAGACATCCTCTGAAATTGAAGCCGCCCAGTTACTAAAGGGCTCCGGTGAGGTATTGATAAGGGCACGAGTAGAGAACTTGGTCAGGTGACTGGCACCAGCCATAGTGCCACCCATCAACCCCGCAGCGATTTCCAATGCCGGAGTAACATCACCCACGGCACCTACGGCCAACATGGCCCCTGCAGGTACCCGAATAAAGGTATGTAATGTGTCCCAACCGGTATCAACCCCCGGTACCTTGTCCGCGATGAATTCAACAAAGTACATTACTCCAGCAGCCATAATTACCATAGGGTTCTGCACGACAGCCAGCTCTGGCGGCAAATCGATATTGCCTGTCGAGCCGGCAAGCCCCAACACCAGCACGACGGCATACAAATTGATGCCACTTGCCCAACCCACGCCCATAGTCAGGGCAATAATACTTATAAGTTCTTGATAATTATCCACAATCTATTCCTTTAGGCTAAAACCTGAGAGCCACTTACTACAAACCTGCATACCGTCGCGTTAGACACATACTTTCCGCCTAAGTGCCCATATCTTCCTTATATCCTAATAAGAAGGCAAGACCTGAACTAACGACTTTTGAAGGGTGAAATCATCAATTTAAGCAGATTCATATCCTTGCTGTGCTCTAATCCTATTTCCATACCAGCAGTACGTTTGTTCTTTGATTGACTCCCAAACAATCGGTCCCAAAAACTAAACAAAACCCCGTAATTGCTATCGGTATCCTGTTGCACCACATGGTGGTGCATCCAGTGGATCGACGGGGTAATAATGAGCCTTGAAAGTGCCTGTTCCAGGCTTCTGGGGAGACGCACATTGGAATGGTGAAATCCTGCATTCATCAATACCAAGGTTTCAAAAATAATGACTGATAATAAGGGGGTTCCCAGGCAGACAATCACCACAGCACGCACTAATGCAGACAAAATTACTTCGCCAAAATGGAATCGAACAGAGGATGTTACATCGAGCCAATGGTCTAAATGATGCACCCGGTGAAAACGCCACAGCAAAGGGATACGATGATTAGCCTGATGCCACCAGTAAATCCATAAATCCAGAACTAGTACATCAAGTAACAGACCTCCCCAGATCCCAAGCCAAGCTCCCTGCCAATCACTGCGCCAACTCACACCATAATTTATGGCATAGAGCGTCACTGGCAAGATGATTAACGGTGAGAGAAGGCTATTACAAAACCACAATAGCAAGTTGGTCATGATCCGCTGAGCAGTGACAATTTTCTCAGGCACGGCGACAGCCGGGGCATAGCGTTCAGCAATGAACAACACCAAAAGAAATAGAGCGACTATCATGCTTTTATAGGTAATCAGCTCTGTCATCTATTAACCATCAACGTTCATACCTACCCTTTCCAAGCTCGACCAAACTCTGACTAGCATCACTATCATATTAATAACAAGCGGTCCTGATAAACACAGTGTTTTTCCAGCACATAAAAAAACCGTACTTGTAAGAGTACGGTTTTTTACCAAAATACGTTGAAGCTCAATAAATTATTCAGGCCTCAGCCTCTTCTTTTTTAATCGGGGTTTCATCAACAGGCCCCTTCTTTTTTGGTACAGGCATTAGCTCGGCTCTAATTTTTTGTTCAATTTCATCGGCAACCGTTGGGTTTTCACGCAAATATTCACAGGCATTCGCCTTGCCTTGGCCTATCTTATTGCCATTGTAGGCGTACCAGGCACCTGACTTATCCACCAGCCCACATTTCACGCCAAGATCCACTATTTCACCCAAGTGATTGATGCCTTGGCCATAGAGAATCTGAAATTCACACTGTTTAAAGGGTGGAGATACCTTGTTCTTCACCACTTTTACTCGCGTTTCATTACCGACTACTTCGTCGCCTTCTTTTACTGCGCCGATACGACGGATATCCAAACGGACAGACGAGTAGAACTTCAATGCGTTACCACCGGTGGTGGTTTCAGGGTTACCGAACATCACACCGATCTTCATACGAATCTGATTAATAAAGATCACCAAACAATTAGCATGTTTGATATTGCCCGTTAACTTACGCAGTGCCTGAGACATCAACCGAGCCTGCAAGCCCACGTGATGATCTCCCATTTCGCCTTCTATCTCAGCCCGTGGCGTCAGTGCTGCCACCGAGTCCACCACCAGCACATCAATGGTTCCGGAACGTACCAACATATCAGTGACTTCAAGCGCCTGCTCACCCGTATCAGGCTGAGACACCAATAGGTCGTCTACATTAACACCCAGCTTCTCTGCATAGATGGGATCCAGCGCATGCTCAGCATCGACAAAAGCGCAAGTACCACCGGCCTTTTGTGCTTCAGCAATCACTTGAAGCGTCAGTGTTGTTTTACCAGAAGACTCTGGCCCATAGATTTCAACAACCCGACCTTTCGGCAAACCACCTATGCCCAAAGCGACATCCAGCCCCAATGAGCCCGTAGAGATTGACGGCATTGCCACCCGCTCCCGATCACCCATACGCATGACCGTTCCTTTACCGAACTGGCGCTCGATTTGTCCTAGCGCTGCCTGAAGGGCTTTTTCTTTATTCGGATCCATTGTTGATGCCTCTATTCTTTGTGGTGATAGTTCTTTGTTGTAGTTGTACTTAATACTTGAATTGCTCGTAGCTTACCCCAATTTTTTTATACTGTATAGCCATACAGTAATCTAATTTTTAAGCATCTCAATTAACCCCATAAGCGCCTGTTCAACTGCAGCCTGCCGTACCGTCGCTCTATCTCCCTTAAACTGAACGCAAAGGGTGGTCACAACACCATTCTTCATCGCCCAGGCAAACCACACCGTACCAACGGGCTTATCTTCTGTACCGCCATCTGGTCCAGCCACCCCGCTCACCGCCACAGCAATATCGGCACAAGTAGCCATTAACGCACCTTCTGCCATTTGCCTCACTACAGCCCCACTGACTGCACCTTCAGATACTAAGGTTTCCGGAGATACGCGTAACAATTGCTGCTTAGCATCGTTTGCATAGGTGACAAATCCCGCTTGAAACCACTGAGAGCTTCCGGCAATATCGGTGATAGCGCTGGCTATGCCACCCCCGGTACAAGACTCAGCACAGGTCACGGTGAACTGCCTGAAAAGCAGTAACTCTCCAAGCTGGGTAGAAAGGTCTTTGATATGGCTACTCATTTTGAACAACTTAAGACAGCAGTACCATTACTGCAAGAGTATTTTTAGTTGGAACGGCGCCAGAACGATCACCGGCCTAATCAAAGGTAATAGTAACCAACGTCTCGTAGTGATACGTCCCAGGGAACAAATCAATCAAACTGATCTGTTCAATGATATATTTACCTGACAGTTGTTGAAGATCTCTTACCATCGTAGCCGGATTACAGCTCACATAGATCAGCTTTTTAGGTTTTAGGGCCTTTACCCAGAGCGCCAGATCATTAAAGCCTTTTCTTGGCGGATCAACCAAAATCACATCAAATTGCTTATGCTCACAACGCGCCTTGAAAGCCCGCAACGATGTTTCAGAAAATAAGTCCAGATGAATAAAGTTCAAGGACTCTTGCTTAACACGCTCTGGCGCATAATCCACCATCACCCGCTCAATGGCATCATTACTTTCGACAATCGGGTCTGACAAGTTACCCTCACCTGAAAACAAGTCCAGCAAGGTACCAACTTCATCATCTTTGAGCGTCTTCAGCACTGCCTCTCTGAGCACCCCGTTCATGGCTTCATTCACCTGACTAAACCCACCGTGGGCATAGGGCTTATCCCACTCAACACCAACACTATCTTCCGTTAGATACAGCTCACAATGGCCATTTCCCTCGTGATCCTCAGTCCAGCTTTTATCGTTATATAGCTCATCAAATGCCGTTCTCAGGCGCTCATCAATCGCCAGGCATTCAGGGATTTCCAGTACATTATTGGTCACACCATCTATCATGCCGATGTATTTATGCCGGTAGTGCAATTGAATTCGATTACGGTAACCAAGACGCTGCTCAGCAGGCACCATCTCGATCTCAGGAATAGGGGCAGCAAGCCGCTTCAGATGATGTCCTAACGCCTGTTGTTTATACATCAACTCACTTTGATAATCCGTATGTAGGTAGTGACACCCCGGGCAATTCTCAAAATGCACACACGCCGGTTCTTCACGATTATCGGCGGTAATATCTAATGACTTCAAACGGGCAAACATAACTCCTTTGCTGGCCTTGGTTAAGGTCGCAACACCCGTTTCACCCGGTAATGTTTTGGGGATAAAGCAGGGTTTATTATCAATTTTAGCGACACCCTGCCCCAGAGAGTCCATATTATCGATAGCAAATTCCAGAGAGCGCTCAACAAACTTCTTCTTGGGTTTTGTATGACGTCGTCTTTGTTTCAAGGTAATACCTTTCTCAAGTATGGCAAGGGTAGGCTAGCAACGGCGGCTATATTAACACCGCAGGCTCGAGTGAAAGGTGGATATATTCAATAAATGTTAGACTGAAGGCTCACATATTTACCTCACCTCTGGGTAACTAGTCCGCACCCAACAGTTTTTTCATCCCCATGAATCACGTAGAATCCATGATCATCTCACACACAAGCCACCATTGATTATGACCGTAGCGGAAACCTCTTTGGAGCATCACACCCCAATGATGCAGCAGTACTTGCGCATTAAGGCGGCACACCCAAAAGAGTTGGTGTTCTACCGGATGGGTGACTTCTACGAGCTGTTCTACGACGATGCCAAGAAAGCCTCTCAGCTGATGGATGTGACGCTCACCGCTCGCGGTAAGTCTGGAGGAAACCCTATCCCGATGGCAGGAATTCCCTATCATGCGGCTGAGGGCTATCTGGCCAAGTTGGTCAAGCTGGGAGAGTCTGTCGCTATTTGCGAACAGATCGGTGACCCGGCCACCAGCAAGGGGCCGGTGGAACGCCAGGTCGTTAGGGTGGTGACACCAGGCACGATCAGTGATGAAGCTCTGCTGGATGAACGACGGGATAACCTGCTTGCTGCGGTGGCTCATCACAAAGACCAATTTGGTATTGCCACGTTGGATATTGGTAGTGGGCGATTTTTGGTACTGGAAGTGCCTGGCGCTGAAGGGCTACAGAGTGAACTGCAACGATTGAATCCAGCTGAGTTACTTGTAGATGATGACTTTCCCTACCCGGAACTTCTTCAACAATGTAAAGGTGTCCGCCAACGTCAACCCTGGGAATTTGAACAAGACACTGCACGTCGACAACTGACTGACCAATTCGGCACCAAAGACCTGATGGGATTTGGCTGTGATCATTTACCACTGGCGCTCGCTGCTGCTGGCTGTCTATTGCAATATGCCCATGAAACCCAGCGCACTGCCCTGCCCCATATCCGAACTATCAGTTATGAAAACCGCGATGACAGTGTCATTCTGGATGCGGCCACTCGGCGCAATCTGGAATTGGACACCAATCTTAATGGCGGCACTGAAAATACACTGTTGTCCGTGTTGGATAACACCTCAACGGCTATGGGTGGTCGGCTATTGTGTCGCTGGCTCAATCGGCCACTACGCAACCTTCCTGTATTACAGGGGCGACAGCAGGCTCTGGTAGAACTGCGTCAGGACTACTGCTATGAAGCCTTAGTAGAACAACTAAAAAATATCGGTGATATGGAGCGTATTTTGGGCCGGGTAGCACTGCGCTCGGCGCGCCCCAGAGATTTGACCCGACTGAATCAATCCCTCGCCACATTACCCACCATTCAATCTGCTCTGTCTGCCTCAGAATCCGAACGCTTGCAGCAGCTCTTGGTTCAAGCCTCGGAATTTCCGGAAACCGTTGGCCTGTTAACTCGCGCAGTCATCGACAACCCACCGGTAGTTATTCGTGATGGTGGCGTGATTGCTGAAGGCTATGACAGCGAACTGGATGAGCTGCGTAATATCAGTGCCAATGCCGGGCAGTATTTGGTTGACCTAGAAACACGAGAAAAAGAACGCACCGGGATTGCCACGCTCAAAGTTGGCTATAACCGAGTTCATGGCTATTACATCGAAATTTCACGCGCCCAGTCTGGCCAAGCCCCCGCAGACTATATACGTCGCCAAACCCTGAAAAATGCCGAGCGGTTTATCACCCCAGAACTGAAAGAGTTTGAAGACAAAGCCCTGAGCGCCAAAAGCCGTGCCCTGACACGAGAAAAAGCCCTCTATCAAGCCTTGGTCGAAACCCTCAATGAGCAACTGCTACCCTTGCAGGACTGTGCGGCGGCCATCTCTGAACTGGATGTGCTGGTCAATCTGGCAGAACGGGCCGACGCCTTAAACCTGACTGCGCCCACACTTATTGAGCAACCGGGCATGAATGTCATCGGTGGGCGTCACCCTGTCGTAGAACAGGTTCTGGACAGCCCCTTTGTAGCCAACGACCTAACATTGGACGATCAGCGCCGAATGCTGGTGATAACCGGCCCTAACATGGGTGGCAAATCCACCTATATGCGGCAAGCCGCCCTCATTGTGTTACTGGCTCATATTGGCAGCTGTGTACCCGCACAAAGTGCCAGTATGGGGCTGGTAGATCGTATCTTTACCCGTATCGGCTCATCCGATGATCTGGCCGGTGGCCGCTCTACCTTTATGGTGGAAATGACCGAAACTGCCAATATTCTTCACAATGCCACAGAGCGAAGTCTGGTATTAATGGATGAAGTGGGCCGTGGTACCAGCACCTTTGACGGCTTGTCACTGGCTTGGGCTTGTGCCGTGCAGCTGGCCGAAAAAGTCAGGGCATTTACTCTGTTTGCTACCCACTATTTTGAATTAACCAGTCTACCGGACAAGACCGAAGGGGTGGCCAATGTTCACCTGGATGCCACGGAATACAATGATGACCTTGTATTCCTGCACTCAATACAGGAGGGGCCCGCCAGCCAAAGTTATGGTATTCAAGTGGCCAAACTGGCCGGTATACCACCGGAAGTGATTACCCTGGCACGGCAGGAGCTGGCCAGCCTTGAAGCGGGTGCACACCCTACGGTCAAACCCAGTGCTACCGAGGCAGCACACCCCATCCAAAGTGAGTTATTCTCTGACCCCATTGCCTCTGCACTACTCGATGCAGTATCAGCTGTTAACCCAGATGAATTAAGTCCTCGAGAGGCACTAGAAAAACTCTATGTGCTGAAAAAAATCAGTGATAAAACTTGATTGAGCGCAAAAGCCGAGCGATTTAGTACACTATAGTTTCAATTCGGGGTTTAAATAAGGGAATTGATTTCTGTATAATGCGCCGCTGCTGGAACCCCCAGCCTTACGGAGAACACCAGATGACCTTCATCGTCGGAGAAAACTGCATCAAGTGCAAATACACAGATTGTGTAGAAGTTTGCCCGGTTGACTGCTTTTACGAAGGCCCGAATTTTTTGGTGATTCACCCGGATGAGTGTATCGACTGTGCTCTCTGTGAACCAGAATGTCCTGCCGAGGCTATATTCTCGGAAGATGAACTGCCGGAAGATCAGCAAGTCTACTTGGAGCTGAATACCGAATTGGCAGAAGTGTGGCCCAACATCACTGAGAAAAAAGAGCCACTTGCCGATGCGGAAGAGTGGGACGGTGTCACAGACAAGCTACAACATCTGGAGCGCTAGCTCCTAGAGGTATTAGTTTCTGGAGTATTAACACGTCAGACACAGACATTAAAAAAGGCGGCTATATAGGCCGCCTTTTTTGTACCTGCTATTCCTGACACTTGGAAACTATTGATACTAGGATACTACTGATCCATACACTCAAAACAGTTCAAATACAGGCCCCGCGGGTCATTGAAATTGACCAGCAGCTCCAGTTTCTTTGTTAGTCCATAGAAACTCGATACCAAGCTAGTAGGCAACCACTGCTCGGGCACCACCTTCTCAGACACGATGGAAACCAAAGTACCCACCTGACCATTGGCAATCTCTTGCATCAACTGCTCAGAGAAATCCAGCGGAGGCTCTATCAGTTCAACCTTATAGGTTTCGAGCTCAGCCACTTCAGCAGTGGCGGCAATGGCCTGTTGTAGATTGCCCAGTTCATCCACCAGCCCCAGAGCTAATGCCTTTTCTCCGGTCCAGACTCGACCCTGCGCTACTTCATGAATTTCATTGGGCGTACTGTTTCTAGCCTCAGCAACCAATGATAGAAAACGACCATAAACGTGATTAACACCAAACTGGATCACTTGTTCGGCCTGTGGAGACATAGGTCGATCTAACCTAAAGAAGTCGGCCATTGTTGTGGTGCCAACGCCATCACTGTGAACACCCAGAGCCGTCAGGCTGTCTTCAAAGGTGGGAATTATGCCGAATACACCAATAGAACCGGTAATCGTGGTGGGACTGGCCCAAACCTGATCAGCACCCATGGCAATCCAGTAACCACCCGATGCCGCCACGGAACCCATCGAAACAATGACAGGGATACCTGATTGTCTGGTGAGAGCCACTTCCTGACGAATCACCTCAGAAGCAAAAGCACTGCCTCCGGGACTATCGATTCGCAATACCAATGCTTCAATCTGTTCATCATCACGAGCTTGCTTAAACAATGCCGTCAAACTATCACCGCCGACCGTGCCCGCTTGCTGCTCACCATCGAGAATCATGCCTTTAGCGACAATTAACCCAATCTTGGAGGACACCGGCTCTACCTGTAGGGCTTCCGCTCGACGTAAGTGGAGGAGATACTGACTGAGGTCAATACTGAGGTAACCGCCCTCATCATTCACACCCGCTAACTGTTGAAGTCGAGCCAGCATTTGTGGCCGCGTTGACAGCTTGTCCACCAGCCCTGAGGCAACAGTCAATGCCGAAGCATCACCGTCATGCCCGGCCAGTTTATGACCTAGGTTATTAACATAATCATTGATTGCATCAGTCGGCAGGCCACGCAAGGCCTCTACCCTGCTGGTATAAACAGACCACAGGGCACTAAGCCACTCCGTCGTGTGTTCTCGGGATGCTGCGGACATATCGTTACGGGTGAAGGGCTCAATGGCGTCCTTGTAGGTGCCAACCCGGAATATATGTAGGTTGATATGAAGTTTATCGAGCGCTTCCTTGAAATAATTGGGGTAGCTTCCATAACCGGTCAGTAATACTGTCCCCATCGGATTGAGATGGATTTCATCGGCATAACTGGCCAGATAATACTGCTCTTGGGTATAGTTATCACCGACAGCAATAATAGACTTACCACTTTTCTTAAAGCGAGCCAGCGCACCACCAATATCTTCCAGTTTGCTGATGCCCCCACCAATCAAGTAATCCAACTCCAGAACAATACTAGTGATTCGACTATCGTCAGTCGCACGATCAATAGCTTCAATTAGATCTGATACCAGAGTTTCAGCATCGGAGGGCCTACTCTGCTGCATAATCTGAGTAAACGGGTCTACATAGGTTTTTTGTTCTACCAAAAAACCGCCCGGAGCAATACGCAATGCAGCATGTTTTGGAAGTGGCTGAACATCATCCTGAATAAAGCTCAGCACCAGCCCGACTAGTATCAACACAAAAGCAATATTAATGAGAACCCGAACAGCACTCAGTAAGCCACCAATCAACCGGAAAAAGCGTCGAATCAGACCAGGTTTCTCACTCATGTCATATCATCCTGATAAAGAGAATATTGCTTCCAGCGACTGAACATCATCGCTGCATTAAATAACACCACCAGTAGCACCACTTCCGCCACATCAAATATGTTGGAGTCCGCCTTAAACAAATTAGAGACCGTCACAACAAAGTACAGCAACGTCACAAAACACAGCATGGATATGGTTTTGTATCGCTCTGCATAAAGTCCTGGAACAAGAATCAACAATGGCAGAAATGTGAAAATCATTAAACTAAGAGGCATCTGGGTCGCTAAGCCATTGAGTAGTAAAACGATGAGCAACATTATAAAGCTACCCCAAGTGAGCTGACGGCCAATACGTAATTTTTTACCGAGATTAGGAATTATTTTTGTCATTATTTATCCGATAGCTTTTTCGCTAAACCTGCCACACGTTTACCCAAGGCCACACAAAGTTCAATTTCTTCGGGGCTAAGATCAAGAGTGCCATCGCCAGCTTGATGAGATGCCCCGTAAGGAGTCCCTCCACGAGTTGTGGTATGCAAAGCTTGCTCACTATAGGGTATTCCCGCCAACACCATCCCGTGGTGCATCAGTGGCAACATCATGCTCAACAGGGTTGTTTCCTGACCGCCATGAAGTGATCCCGTAGAGGTAAATACGGCAGCAGGTTTACCAATCAGTCCACCGTTAATCCAAAGATCACCTGTCTGATCCAAAAAATACTTCAGTGGTGAGGCCATGTTGCCAAAGCGAGTGGGGCTACCAAGGACCAAGCCAGAGCAACCGCTCAAGTCATCGTTCGAACAATAGACATTGCCCTCAACAGGAATCTCCGGCTCACTCGCCTCAGAATTGGGTGACACCGCTGGAACCGTTCGAAGCCGCCCTTCAAGACCACCCAACTCAACTCCTCTGGCAATATGTTCGGCCATAGCACGGGTATTTCCGTAGCGTGAGTAATAAAGCACTAGGACATGCGGCATTAGAGAATATCCAGCACTTGCTCGGGCGGGCGACCCAGTGCTGCTTTATCACCATTAATGACGATAGGCCGCTCAATGAGTTTTGGATTGGCCACCATGGCATCAATCAGCTGTTTTTCGCTAAGACTGTCATCGGCCAGATTATTTTCTTTGTAGGCATCCTCGCCTTTGCGCAACAACTGACGTGCAGAGATACCCAGCTTCTGAAGAACCTCTTTCAGGGCTTTTGCATCGGGCGGCGTTTCCAGATACAACACCATTTCGGGCTCAATGCCACGCCCCTCTAATAGAGCCAGTGTTTGTCGAGATTTGGAACAACGGGGATTGTGATAAATGCTAACCATAATCTTTGTGTAGAATACCCTTGGTAAAAAAATTTTAATGGAAGAACGTATTCTAGCTGGAAACCAGCTACCGGGGCCAGACGAGGTGAGCAAGTGTCTCTAACAGCAAAAGAACAAGTACAAATGGCGGGACATTTTTTTCGCCACCTGGGAAGGCGTTTTGTCAGTGACGGCTGCCGTCAGAGTGCTGCTGCACTCACCTACATGAGCCTGTTTGCTGTCGTACCATTAATGACATTGATGTACTCCATGTTCTCTCTCATCCCCGCTTTTCAGGGGCTGGAAAGCCAGGTACAGGAATTAATCTTCAGTAACTTCGTCCCTCAAAGTGGGGCCGAAGTACAGCAGTATCTGACGGAATTTTCCAGCCAGGCCCGCAAACTGTCTGTAGCGGGTGTGGTTATCCTGCTGATTACCGCCTATCTGATGCTGACTAATATTGAGCAGACCTTTAACAATATATGGGGCACTGTGGGTAGCCGTCGTGGGCTATCGAGCTTCTTACTCTACTGGGGAATTCTGAGCCTTGGCCCACTATTATTGGGCATTGGCCTGATGATGCATACCTACCTGGTCTCCTTTCAGTTACTGGTAGATGAAGTAGATGTCCTCGGCATCACTGCTCTGATATTTAAAGTTTTGCCGCTGATCTTCACCTGGGCGGCCTTTACCTTGCTATTCGTTGCAGTTCCCAATTGCAAAGTATCTACCCGCTATGCCTTGATTGGTGGGCTGGTGACATCCATCTGCTTTGAGCTCGCAAAGATAGCCTTTGGGACGTTTATTGCCCACTCCAGTTATACCTCTGTGTACGGCGCCTTTGCTATTTTTCCAATTTTTCTGATCTGGGTTTATCTGATGTGGATCATCGTGCTCGGTGGTGCCGAACTGATTCGTGCCATGGAAACGTTCAAAACTGCATGGCGGGGATTTGACTACCCGGATCTGGTCGCGGTGCTTATTATTCTTTGGGAATGTTGGCGCAAGCAGCAATGCGGTGGCTCCCTTTCAAACCGGGACATCATCGATGCCGGACTCGAAGAGCAGCACTGGCGGCGACTCCGCGACCTGCTGCTGGAAAACCATCTATTGGCAGAAACCGCCACAGGGCGCTATGTACTAACCCGCGATCCCAGTCATCTTCACCTGGCCGACCTCGCTAGCCTCAGCGGTCAGGGTGTCACCATATTGCCCGACACCAAGACCACAGAAACATTAGAAAAATACCCTTGGTTTAACCAGTTATCTGGCATTTTAAATAGCGCCAACCAACAGCTTGAAGAAACATTCTCCCCAACAATTGCTCAGCTATTTTCCGAGGAAAAGCTTAATACCAAAGAGGAGAGCCTTAATGACCAAAATAGCTAGCCTGCTTTTTGGTTGTTCTGTCCTATTACTAAGCGCCTGTACAGACCGGGAGCCGACCTACCCTCTACTTGATGGCGGTGAAATACGGTTTTCAGAATTACAGGGCAAAGTGGTTTTTATCAATTACTGGGCGGAGTGGTGCAAGCCCTGCCGTACCGAAATGCCTGAACTCAATGAAATTCAAACGTCATTGAGTGACAAGGTTCGTGTTCTGGCCGTTAACTATGATGGCATTCAGGGGGATCAGTTGGCACAACAAGCCAAAGCAATGGGTATCGAGTTCTCAATATTAGCCGAAGACCCTCGTTCACAGTTTGACGTGATGCCCAGTGGAGCACTCCCGGAAACATTGGTAATTGACCAACGAGGTCAGTTTCAGAAAGTGCTACTTGGCCCACAAACTGTTAGCGGCCTGAAGCAGGTAGTTACCAGCCTTACGGATGAAATGGACTACCCACCCAGCCCCAGCCAATAGAACTGAGCCCCTCCCCATAGGAGGTATGTTTGAGTTCATACTGGGTTGATACAGTCATGCCATTCTGTTCAAGTAGTGGTGGGCACCACTGCCAACAATGAAAAGACAACCAAATACCCAAGGTATTCTGATGAGAGACTGCCGAAAATTCTATATCAATGGCGAGTGGATTGACCCCATTCAGGCCAATGATTTCCCCGTAGAAAACCCTGCAACCGAACAGCAAATTGCCGTTATTTCTCTGGGTAAAAAGGCCGATGTAGATATCGCTGTTACAGCAGCCAGCGTTGCTTTTGAGCACTTTTCTCGAACCAGTCGCGAGAAACGGTTGGCACTTCTCGAAGAGTTACTGGCTATTTATATGGTTCGCTATGAAGAAATGGCCGAGGCTATCCACCTTGAAATGGGTGCCCCCATCAGTTTCTCACACGTAGCACAGGCAGACTGCGGTCGTGGTCATATCCAAAGCGCCATTGATGCACTCCACCATTATGAATTCAAACATCGCCTGGGCAATACACTGATTGTTAAGGAGCCCATCGGCGTCTGCGGTCTTATTACCCCATGGAATTGGCCCATTAATCAGATTGCCTGCAAAGTGGCTCCAGCCCTGGCCACTGGTTGTACCATTATTCTAAAACCCAGCGAAATTGCTCCCCTTAGTGCTCACCTATTTGCCGAAATGATCGATCAGGCGGGATTCCCACCCGGTGTATTTAACCTAGTCAATGGTGATGGCCCCACCGTTGGAGCAGCACTGGCAGAACACCCTGATATTCAGATGATCTCCTTTACCGGCTCAACCCGCGCAGGAATCACTGTAGCAAAAGCGGCGGCTAACACCGTAAAACGTGTGACACAGGAGTTGGGAGGAAAGTCCCCTAATCTGCTGCTGGACGACGCAGACTTTGAAAAAGCCGTTAAACAAGGTGTATTCCTCTGTATGGGCAACACGGGTCAGTCCTGTAACGCACCCACCCGAATGCTGGTGCCGTACTCACGCTATGAAGAAGCCGTCACATTAGCCAAAGCCGCCGCAGAACAGGTCCAGGTCGACCTCCCCAGCAAAGAGGGACGGCATATCGGCCCACTGGTAAGCCGAGCACAATACGATAAGGTACAACAGTTAATACAGTCTGCTCTTGATGAGGGCGCCAGACTGATCGCTGGAGGACTCGGGAAGCCAGAAGGATTTGAAACCGGCCATTATGTGAAACCCACCGTCTTTGCCGATGTGAACAATCAAATGACCATTGCCAGAGAAGAGGTCTTTGGGCCAGTACTAGTGATGACCCCCTACAGGGATGAGGAAGACGCTGTTCAGATCGCCAATGACACGCCCTACGGTCTGGCCGCTTACATCCAAACTGGCGATACCGCTCGCGGTCAACGTATCGCTCACCGACTTCGTGCTGGCATAGTACGAATTAATCATGCTTCCCACGGCTACAACGTGCCCTTCGGTGGTTACAAGCAGTCTGGTAATGGGCGTGAGTGTGGCGAATACGGGTTTGAAGACTATCTAGAAATAAAAGCTATCTGTAAATAAAGGCGATCAACACCTGACAACTACCAGTCAAACACCTGCTTAACAAATGGGATGCTGAGCTTACGCCTCGCCTCGAGCGAAGCTCCTTCCAATGTATCAAGACAGGCCATCAACCCGCTGAGATCCCGTGCCGTTCTGTTAATAAGAAACCTGGCGACATCATCGCCCAACTCCATACCACGGCGTGATGCCCTGAACTGGAGAATCAACGTTTTAACACCATCATCGGATGCTTGTAGCTGAAAGACAGGCCCCCACCCCATACGGGATTGCAGATCAGGCAATTGCAAAGGAAGTTCTCGTGGCGCACAGTCGGCACCTACTAATAATCGACCCTTGGCCTGCCTGACTCGGTTATATAGGCTAAATAAGGCCTCTTCCCAAACAGGGTTACCCGCCACCAATTGAATATCATCAAGACAAATCAATGACATGTGTTCCAGGTTTTCGAGAAGCTCCTGTGGTGGATAATCCAACAGCTCAGATAAGGGCAAATACTGTACCTGTAGTCCATTGGCTGCCGCTCGGTGACAGCTCGCCTGCAAGAGGTGGGAGACACCACTACCGTTTGGCCCCCAAAGGTAGACAAAAGGTTCTTCTCCGGACATTAGCTGACTGCGTAACAGCGCTACTATCTGGTGCTTGTGGTCTTGATCCAGAAGAAAGAAGTTTTCAAAAGTAGCATCGTCATTAAGATTGATACGCAGACTGAGTTGACGAGGCACTATTGCCCTCCCCAGCGAAAGCGATAACTTTTTATAGAAGAAGGTGCACGGATTAGAGGTGCATGGGTTTCAGGTGAGAGCTCATTAATTTCAGAAGAAGGCACTGTCACTTCAGAAGAAGCAACCCCAGACGGGGGAGCAGTAATTTCTGGCGCGGGCATAGGCGTACTTATATCGACCATTGCAGTCATACGCTGATCCCGACCCAGAGCATCTAATAACAGCGGCACTTCTCCCTCAACAAAAAGCCGAAGCCCCACACGGTCTGCATCCACATAATCTACGGTCAGGCGATGCACAACCTCCAATGAGGCAAGGTACGTTGTCACCTGATTAAAGGTTTTATAGTCATTAATATTTTCAATCTGAACCAGCAGTTCTTCATTGACCGACTTTGGAATATAAGCATAACGACTCGCCAAACTATCAATGACCTCTGGCACAACCTTTCTCATCAACCCAGATAGGCTATCCGCTTCGATACTCCGGAGGTTGTCATCGCCATTAAGGTTCAACAAGCGCGCCCCTCGCCACTGCCCAGTAGAACTTCGATAGAACCTCAACGCCAACCAGGATTCTGTGTTGTATCGTTTTGTCGCTGCCGCCAACGCTGCTGAATTAAAATTCCAGGCACTCTCTGGGGATAAAGTCTGTCGATCCTGCAAATCCAGCAGTGGCGATATCAACGGTGCCCCACGATCACCCATCAGAACCTTAAGAGCCTCCACGGACTTAGGCATGGTCTCAGAAGAGACAAAGCTTTTGCCATTCACTGGATCATCAATAACCAACCACACCAATAACCCAGGTCGATCTGACGGCCATATTTGCAATTGATTTTGTCGCAATAAACGATTGATGGAGGCTTCATCAAAACTCAGGCTCATACCGATACTTGGTGATGAAGATGACTGTGTTAGCCCTGGGTTTTGATAGCTGATGTAACCGTACTCGGTCACATAACGCTCGGCATTAGAAAAGTCTTCTGTGGTATTGATATTGGATAGTACTTGACTGTCTCCGGTCACTTTAACCAACACTTTGCCCAAACCAATTCTCATGGCCCGTAAGCGCTCCCCAGCCCCTTGGTCGGACACGGGCACCACTGTTTCATAAAGATCTGCGACCAACTCAGCTGATACAGGCAATGAAAATAAACCCATCATAAACAGGTAAATCAGGGGGTTTCTGGTAATGAAGCGATTTTTCATGGCGCGATTGTAACAGCAGAGGGTAAATAGACCCATTATCTGACTGCCAGTTCTTTGCTTTTCATATAAAATACCCGCTCTTTTAATCCGTTCCACAATAAGGCAACGTATGAGCGACCAACAGTCAATCCCCCTCAGTTATAAAGATGCCGGTGTCGATATTGATGCAGGTAATGCACTTGTGGATCGTATTAAACACGTTGCCAAGAAGACGCGTCGACCTGAAGTATTAGCAGGCCTGGGCGGTTTCGGTGCCCTGTTTAGCCTGCCAAGTGGTTACAACGAGCCAGTATTGGCATCGGGTACAGATGGGGTTGGCACCAAGCTAAAATTGGCCATGGATTTGGACCTGCACGACACCATCGGTATTGATCTTGTGGCCATGTGTGTCAATGACCTGGTGGTCTGTGGTGCCGAGCCACTCTTTTTTCTCGACTATTATGCTACCGGCAAACTGAATGTCGACATGGCGGCATCTGTTGTTGCCGGTATCGGCGAAGGTTGCCTTCAGTCCGGATGCTCCCTGGTAGGTGGTGAAACCGCTGAAATGCCAGGCATGTACGAAGGCGAAGATTATGATCTCGCAGGCTTCTGTGTCGGCATTGTAGAAAAAGCAGATATTATCGATGGCAGTGCCGTACACGTTGGCGACACCCTGATTGGACTCGCCGCCAGTGGTCCACACTCCAATGGCTACTCACTGATTCGTAAAATCATTGAGGTCTCTGGCGCCGATATTCGCAACGACCTAGTCGACGGAGTACCTCTGGGCGAAGCCCTGATTACCCCCACTCGAATCTATGTGAAATCGATTCTAGCACTGGTGGACCATGCCCACGTCCCCGTACATGCTATTTCCCATATTACCGGCGGCGGCCTGCTGGAAAATATTCCACGTGTACTACCTGAAAGCGCAAAAGCCATCATTGATACCACAAGCTGGCAGCGCCCCGCTATTTTTGATTGGTTACAAGACAACGGCAATGTCGATCCGGAAGAGATGCACCGCACCTTCAATTGTGGTGTAGGCATGATCGTTTGTGTCCCCAGCGAGGCGGCTGAAAAGGCCATTGATACCCTACATGCTGCTGGTGAAGATGCCTTTATCATCGGCTCGATTGCCCATGCTGAACCCGGTGAAGAACAGGTCGAGCTTCAAGGGCTATAACAAATGACAGCACCTAAGCGCCCTAGGTTAGTCGTACTGATTTCAGGTAGCGGCAGCAACCTGCAGGCCTTCATCGATGCCTCTCAAAACGGTACTCTCGATGCTGAGATTGTTGGCGTTGTTAGCAATAAGGCCGGCGTCCTGGGTTTGGGCCGGGCCAAGAAAGCCCACATCTCCTGCGAGATTTTGGATCACAGGGAGTTCGCGAACCGGGAGAGCTTTGACGCTGAACTGGGCGAGCGGGTTTCTAGTTACCAGCCCGACCTGGTGATACTGGCAGGCTTTATGCGGATTCTTACCCCCGAGTTCGTCAACCGCTTTGCCGGGCACATCATGAATATTCACCCTTCACTCTTGCCTAAATACCCGGGGCTCCACACTCACCAACGAGCCATTGATGCCGGTGATCACGCAGCGGGAGCCACCGTACATTTTGTGACCAGTGATCTTGATGGTGGCCCAGCCATTATTCAGTCCGAAGTTCCCATAAATAGCGAGGACACCGCTGATATTCTGGCAAGCCGGATACTGGTTCAGGAACATCAGATTTATCCCCTCGCAGCACAATGGTTTTGTGAGGGTAGACTAACGCTGAACAATGGCGCACCACATCTGGATGGCAAGGCACTGCCTGAAACCGGGTTCCCCTTCTCAACTGCAAACACTGAACAATAAGCGCTAAACTGTATCTAACTACGATCACAACCCCATCAGGGAAGCAGAAACCTCTATGGATCTAAATATGCGCATTAATGTATATCTACCACCCATTCAACACCTGATAAAAACGTTCATCCTCGGGAGTGTCATTCTGCTGGGCACCCTAGGCACGGCCCAAGCCAATGACAACAAGGCTGAAGATAACAAAACTGACTGCGACAATATTGGCTGTGACCTGGCCTTAACCCCCTACACCCTTTCCTATGCTGCCACCTACAACGGTATGGACATCAGTGCTGAGCGTCAGCTGAAGTTAAATGGTGACCACTACGTGTTAACCACCACCGCAAAAAACCTGTTCAGCCGTATTGAGGAAGAGGGCGCGTTCTTTCTCGATGAAAAAAGAGGCATCGTCGATCAGGAATATCAATACCAGCGGAACATTCTTGGGATTAAAAAGACTGAAAAGCTGAAATATGATCGGGAAGCCGGTGTCGCCAACTACAAAACAAAAAAGAAAAAGCGTCAGGTGACACTGGAAGGTGGCTACCTCAATCGTCTGTCCTATCAAGTACAACTACAGCGAGATTTAATCAATCAAGTGTCTCCTCTGCAATACCAAGTGATTAGTCGAGGGCGGCTCAAGCAATACAACTTTGAAATCCAGGGTGAGGAAACGCTCGATACACCGCTGGGAAAAATTAAAGCGCTTAAAGTCAAAAGAATACGCGAAGATGATGAAAGGGAAACATTGTTCTGGTTTGCCCCTGAATGGAATTACCTGTTGGTACAACTATGGCAGCGGGAAGAAGGAGGTGAAGACTACAAAATCGTCATCCAGGAAGGCAGTCTCGACAAGAAACTCCTGACTCTACCAAAAGAAAAGTCATAAACAACCTCTTTAATGAACGGTACAAGTGCACTAACGCGGGGTTAAACCATGCAAATCTCACCAGACGAGCGTCCAGAAAGACCCACACCAACAAGCTCTTCCAGCAAATGGATCACCCTGGCAATTGGCCTCTGTATTTTGGCAGGTCTGGGCTATTTTGTGTTGATGCCCGCTATAGAACAAAAGTCTTTGGAAAAACAACCAGAAACATTGGTAATTGAAGAACCCGTGCAGGCTGTCCCTGTCTCCCCCTCCGCGACAGAAACAGTAGAAGCAATAGATATACCCCAACAACAAACACCCGTAGAGACACCCATCGTACTACCCACACTGGATGACAGCGATACGGAAGCCCGATCAAGGCTGGCCACACTGACGCCAGAGGGAACGCTGGGGGAATGGCTCCATACTGACCATCTCATCCGTCGTAGTATCACACTGGTTGATGGCCTGAGCAGAGGCATACTGGTACAAAAAATGATTAAGGCACCCAGCCCCAAAGGCAAATTTATCGCCATAAAAGAAGGGAGCCAGCTCTGGGTAGACCCAGCTAACTATCAACGTTACAACTACCTGACAGATAGGCTCAATGCGATTGATAGCAATAAATTAGTTGAACTGTTCCACCTGTTCCGCCCACTTCTGGAACAAGCTTACGAGGAATTAGGCTACCCCGCAGAAGGCTTGGACAATGCCATTGTTGCAGCTCTGGACCAAGTTCTTTCCACACCGATTCTCACAACGCCAGCGGCCTTGACTTGGGAATCAGTGCAGTACAAATACGCTGACCCAAAGCTTGAAGCGCTGCCTCCGATTCAAAAACAATTGTTGAGAATGGGGCCAGATCACACCCAAAAAATTCAGACAAAAGCGAGAGGACTTCGTGAGTCCCTACTGAGTGGCGCTGCTAAGCGTGTACCAACTGATAACGAATAACAAAAATATAAACCAACGGTTAACTGTTATGCTTTGAGAGCAACCGTCTTAATAGGTGCTTAATGTCTTATCAACAAAGCTAAAGGAGAAATCTATGTCTAAAGGAAAAGATTCAAAAAAAGCTGTTAAAAAGAAACCTGAAAAAACGATGAAAGAAAAACGCAATGAGAAAAAGCTAAAAAAGTTAAACAAATGATCAATATCAGACCTTAATTAAAGTCAGTCCTTAATGAAAGAAGTCTGAAACCAACGAGTCTCCGTAAGAAATTAATAAGTGGAAAACAGGCAATAACAACCATACAAGGCAAAATCACTCCACGGGCTGGACGTGCTAACGCGCGCCTTTTCTTGCGGCGATCAAAGCCAAACTGTTAACTAATTGAAACCCAGTCCCACGACACCTAACAATAAGATTATCTATGTACCTTTTGATTAAACAAGCACATATCGGCTTTGCCATTATCAGCATCAGTCTTTTCGTACTTCGCGCGTTCTGGTCAGTGACAGAATCAGCCAAATTACAGCAGCGGTGGGCAAAAATTGCCCCACATATCATCGATACATTACTGCTGGGTTGTGCTGTTTATCTGATGATTACAACGGGGCAATACCCGTTTGCCGACCACTGGTTAACCGCCAAATTTCTTGCGCTGCTGGTTTATATTGCGACTGGCACCATCGCCATCAAGCGAGGAAAAACAGCTGGCGTGCGTTTACTGTTTAGCCTACTGGCGATAGCGACCTTCGGTTATATCGTTGCTGTTGCCGTGACACGAACGCCCTGGCTTTAATGACGATAGTTTTAATAGGAATGGCTTTAAGGTCAGTCCATCGTTAAAGGCCAAGCTATCATTTAGGGCCCGCCAATCATTAGGGAGAGCGCCACCTCCCCCCCCCCAATGAAACCTACTTACCCAACGCCAAACTGATCTTTATTCTTCTCTGCTTTAAATGGCTTGAAGACCAGAATTAACTTGGGCAGCAATGTCATGGAAGCCAGTAGTGCCGAAAACATGGCCAGGGCCGTGAGCAAACCAAAGTAGACTGATGGAATAAAGTTGGACAGCGTCAGAATCGAGAAGCCGGCAATAATCGTCACCGCGGTATAGAACAGTGCTCGCCCAATACTGGCGTGAGCCCGGTGCATACTCGCAATATAATCATGATCAATGGCAAACTCTTTCTTGAAACGGGTGATGTAATGAATATCGTGGTCCACCCCAATCCCCACCGTGATAGCGGCTATGGTAATGGTCATCATATCAAGGGGAATACCGGCAATGCCCATAACTCCAAGGACCATACCTGCCGCCAAGAGATTTGGCAGAATGGCGATGACGGAAACGGACAGGGATCGGAATAGCACCAAAAACATTCCCATAATGCAGAGAAATACCATGCCCATAGTCAGAATTTGTGAGCGAAATAGACTCTGTAGCATGTTGTTATAAAGCACCATTAAGCCGGTAAAGTGAACCTGCTCATCCTCGAAGCCTGCCTCATCAATGGCAAACCGATGAATTTTTTCCAGCAATTCACTACGATCCAAATCACTCATACTATCTTTGATACGCATGGTGATTCGTGATTGGTTTTGGCGCTCGTCAACATACGGCCAGAGAAGAAAGTCGGCATTTTCCTGTGACATCAATAGCGACATTAACCCCAGTTCAAGATCACTGATCTTGTGGCCGACCAACTCAGAGTATACATCTGCAACAGTCACCAACGAGCTAACTTTACCTACTTCGGGCAACGTCTCAAGATAGGCATGGAGCTTTTCCAGATCCTCGATACCGGCTCGGGTTAACCAGTAGCTGTCTTCAACAATTTCGAAATCGTCTGACTCATCTTCAAAAAATGCTTCATCGTCAATGGCAGACTCAGCGATAACGCCGCCTTCCGGTTCATCGCTATCGGCATACATACCAGCAAAGGGGTCACCATAGGGGTCAGCTGCTGCGGACTCTTCTTTGTCAGACCCGGCATCGACGACTTCACCCTCATCGCTATCGGCATACATTCCAGCAAAGGGATCGCCATAGGGATCAACTTCTGCTGCGCCCTCTTCTTCTGCCTCCTCTTCTAACTCACCATCGACGGCTTCACCTTCATCGCTATCGGCATACATACCAGCGAAGGGATCGCCGTAGGGGTCCATATCAACTGGAACCTCCTCATCAGCTTCCTCATCTTCTTCACCCATTATGTCCTCATAACTAAGAGAACCATCATCAACCTGGGGCGGGGCATCAATAATGATGTCTAGGGGTATGGTCCCACCCAATTCGTTATCAATGAGCAACAGCCCTTGGTAGATTTCAGTGTCTGAATGGAAGTACTCAATAAAATGATTTTCTACCTGAAGTCGGGAGATTCCCCAGGCGCTGACGATTGCTGCCGTCAATGATAGCCCCAGCACCAGCCCACCGTGGTTTTCCGTAAAGCGTGAAAAGCCGTGTGTCACGCCCGAAACATCGTGATGGTGATGTTTATGGCTGCTCTCACTATCACTGCTTACATCATCACTGCTCGCATCACCATTTTTCGCCCCTTTGCCACAGACCATCATCCCGGCCGGGATAATGACAAAGGCGACCACCAACGACAGCACCAATCCAATGGTCATCATCCAGCCGAAATCAATAACGGGCCGAATATCACTGAGCACCAATGAAGAGAAGGCAACCACGGTGGTCAGCATCGTATAAATGCATGGGCGGGCCATGTGTCTCACGGTGTCACGTACCAGTTCAAGCTGCTCTTTGTTGGGGAACTGGCGACACATCTCCCGGTATCGAACAATCAGGTGAATCGTTAGCGCCAGCGTGATAATCAATAACAGTGAAACAAAGTTGGAGGAGACAACCGTCATACGCCAGTCGACCCAACCGAGGTATCCAAGAATAAGTTCCACACACAGAACACAGGTCGCCAGAGGCAACATAACCCAGCGCAATTCCCGAAAAATTATCGCCAGAGTAATGATGATAAACAGCACAATACCGGCACCGAAGAGATTGAGATCACTCTTGATGAAATCAACCATATCGGCGGTAATCATGCTCAATCCACCCAGGAATATTTCCGCATCATCTTTGAACGGGGCCATTTTTTCCCGTATTTCTGCGACACGTATTTTTTCTTTAGCGGCACGAACCGTGCGGTAATCAAGAAAGTTCTGACTGACTGTCTTGAGCTCAGCGGCTTCTTCTGAAGAGAGCCCCTCCGTATCTCGCTTGATGCGCAAGGTATCTCGTTGCTTAACCAACTCCTGGTATTTTTTATCCAGCGTCATCTCAACCAGAACAATCGTCGTTTGAGCATCCGGACTAAGAACCAGATCGCGGTAGACGGGGCTCGTAAGGAATTCCTGGCGAACTAAGTCACGGTCAACGTCGGATTGAAGTAACGTCCGGGGCGCTTCTTTTAATGCCTCAACGTTGATTTTTGGACTATAGAGAAGGGGCACATCCAATATCGACGTCACCTCCCCGATGCCTTCAATTCCCCTTAACTCATCGTTAATTTTTTTGAGGGTGTTCAAATTCGCGTCGGCAAACAGATCGCCCTTGTGGGGTTTGTACGTAACAACCAGAAAGTCACTACTGCCGAATCGCTGCATGGATTCTCGGTAATCCGCCAGAGCGTTATCATTTTCAAGGGTGAGGGAGTCTAGAGAGGCATCCAGCTTCAACCCCACCAAACCAAATGCCATGAACACAGCAATCAGAGTCATCGTCAGTATGGCGACCACAGGACGACGCAAAATCAGTTTTTCGTAAATCCCCAATAATCTCTCTGACATCTGACTGACCCCCATCATTTTTTATTAGAAGGCGCCCATTATGTCAGAAAAAAAATTATCCATCCGCCACACCCCCATGAGGCGTTATTACGGGTTTATAGGACGGCAGGAACGATGGTTATTAAGCAACAGAAAACCGGAATAGAACTAGAGGAGAACTGGAGGAAAACCACAGGCACACAGTGCTGTTCATCCTATTAACTGTGGCTACATTGAGTGATTATTTACAGCAGCCCTGAGTCATTCGGCTCGGCTAGGGCTATCACCAGAAGATAGTGCTGTAATCAGAGCGGTTTAGGCTTTAGGAAGTGTAACGCCAGTCTGGCCCTGATACTTACCGCCCCGATCCGCATAAGACACTTCGCACACCTCATCAGACTCAAAGAACAACATCTGAGCGACACCTTCATTGGCGTAAATTTTTGCCGGAAGGCTGGTAGTATTAGAGAATTCCAAAGTCACATGACCTTCCCACTCAGGTTCCAGTGGTGTGACGTTCACGATAATACCGCAACGGGCATAGGTAGATTTACCCAAGCAAACCGTCAGTACATTGCGAGGAATGCGGAAGTACTCAATGGTGCGAGCCAAAGCAAAAGAGTTAGGGGGGATAATGCAGTAATCGCCCTTTATATCAATAAACGCATCTTCATCGAAATGTTTAGGGTCGACAGTCTTGGAATGAATATTGGTAAAAATCTTGAATTCATCCGCACAGCGAACATCGTAACCGTAGCTTGAAACACCATAGGAGATCACCTTCTCACCATTGGGATCTGGCTGGCGAACCTGCCTACCATGAAACGGCTCAATCATGCCGTGACTCTGGGACATACGGGTGATCCACTTATCGGACTTGATGCTCATAGATACTTACTCATCCTAACTAATCATCCAAAACTGCTTGGGGCTAAAAGTGGGCCATAATACCTGTTTGACCTGACTGATCAAAGCACCCTGTCGCTGACGTTATTAAATGTTTGATTTTAAAGGGTGTTGATTTATGATCAGAGGGAATGGATTGGGAAATAAAAACAGGGATTAGGCTTTTGATGCCAAATGATAACCCCATTTTTATCTAACCCATTGTAAACAAACAAGAATAGCTTTGGTTGAATATTTTTTCTCTTGAATCAGGAGCCAAAGTGATATGAAGCCTTAGGCTTTTGAATAAGTTGTTAAGTGTTTTCATCGAACATTTTGACTTTATATTCGAACTGGTGAATTCGGATATAATTTTTATTTTTCACCAACAAATATGAGTAAAGAAAATGGCTAAAGGCACAGTTAAGTGGTTCAACGCGGACAAGGGTTTTGGTTTTATTACACCTGAAGATGATAGTAAAGACCTATTTGTTCATCATTCAGAAATTCAAGCGGGCGGTGGGTACGCAACATTGAATGACGGTCAGGCCGTTGAATTTGAAGTTGGTCAAGGTCAAAAAGGACCTTGTGCAAATAAAGTTGTTCCTCTTTAGGCGGCAAAGCATAACAAACAAAGGCAGTCGGACACGCTAACGCGTGCCCGCTGCTTTGGGCCCTACAATAAAGAACTAAAAGGTTTGCCCCCTTTAATGTCAGAACCAACCGTCGACTGAATCATCCAATGCTGCGCTGCATTTTTTTAACTGCGCATTATAGGTTTCTGTCTGTCTCTGTACCTTAGAGGCCACACGCAGCAATTCAGGCTTCTTGTTGAAAGACCCTCTTGCATAGCCACCCCAGCCCTCGTGATAGGCGAGATACTGCTTATAGGGGTCCCATTTTGAAACACCGAGCCTTTTCTGCGTCACATCGGTATACCAGCCAATAAAGTTGATAGCATCACCGAAATCATCCCGATCATGACTCCAGTTGCCCGTTGCTTTTTGGTAATCATCCCATGCGGGATTCTGGGCCTGAGCATAGCCGTAGGCAGAGGATCTTCTTGGCAGAGGGATAAATAAAAACTTAGGCCTATCGGGTCTGACATCCGCCTGAAACGTAGACTCCTGTTTGATGATGGCCATCATTAATCCAATCGGCGTACCCCAGCGCTTATTAGCGTCTCGGGCATCTTCGTACCAATCGGTTTCCCCTCGAAATATCTTACAGATATCGTTAACTTGGCTGGGCTGGTAAGTCGCACAACCACTTAGCATCAGCACTAATAGCGTCAGTACTAAGATCATAGAGATGGGGCGAATTATTGGCATGTGTTCTTCCACTGATCCACAGGGGTTATCCAACGACAGGGAGCACCCAACAACAAGAACTACTCAATTATGATTTCCGGGCCGCCCGTGGATGCTGCCTCTGACAATTTGGCCTTTATCTGTGTGGCAATTTTCTGATAATACTGTGCGGTAACACTGTCTGAATCTGCTATGACTGGCGGTGTACCGGCATCTGTTTTCTCACGAATTTCAAGTGAAAGAGGTAGAGAACCGAGGACGTCAGCGCCACACTCAGAGGCGACCTGCTGACCACCCCCTTCGCCAAAGATGTGTTCTTCGTAACCACACTGACTACAACGGTGAACGGCCATATTTTCCACAATACCCAACACTGGAATGCTCACTTTATTGAACATTTCAATGGCCTTACGTGCATCCAGCAGGGCAATATCCTGAGGGGTTGTCACAATAACCGCGCCTGCTAACTGGGCTTTCTGCGCCAGTGTCAGCTGAATATCGCCCGTACCGGGGGGCATATCCACCACCATATAATCGAGTTCACCCCACTGGGTCTGGGTGAGAATTTGTAACAAAGCACCACTGGCCATAGGGCCACGCCATACCATGGGGGTCTGCTCAGTGACCAGATAGCCCATCGACATGGATTTAATACCATGAGCTTCCACGGGCACAAAATATTTCTCATCAACCACGTCGGGTCGAGTACCATCGGCAACACCCAGCATCATTGGCAAGCTGGGGCCGTAGATATCAGCATCCACAATCCCTACCCTGCTCCCATCGGCAGCCAGTGCCAGCGCTAAATTAACCGCTGTGGTTGACTTGCCCACGCCACCCTTGCCGGAAGCTACCGCAATAATATGTTTCACGTCTTTCAGACCATCCTGAACCGGTGCGTCAGCCATCACTCATCCTCATACAAACTAATGAAAAACCAAGGGAAAACCGTTATAGTGGCGCCCCTCTACGGTGGCGTCCTATACAAGAGTTACGCCCCTTTACAAATACCAAATCTTAGCAGTCTACAATCATGACAGAACGCACGACCGAACGCCGAAAAATTCTTGTTACCAGCGCACTGCCTTACGCCAATGGGTCGATCCATCTCGGCCATCTGGTAGAGTACATCCAAACTGATATTTGGGCACGCTTCCAGAAAATGCGCGGTCACGAATGTTACTACGTCTGTGCCGACGATGCGCATGGTACGGCGATTATGTTGAAGGCGGAAGAGCTGGGTATTACACCTGAAGAACTGATTGCTCAAGTGAAGGCCGAGCATGAAGCTGATTTTGGCGATTTCCTGATTGAGTTTGACAATTATCACTCCACTCATACGGATGAGAACCGGGAGATGTCGTCACTCATCTACAACCGCCTGCGAGACAATGATCATATTGCTACCCGGGAAATCACCCAGGCATTTGATCCGGAAAAAAACCTGTTTCTGGCAGACCGCTATGTCAAAGGCACTTGTCCAAAATGTAAAACTGACGACCAGTATGGTGATAACTGTGAGGCCTGCGGCGCCACTTATGCACCCACCGATCTGATCAACCCCAAATCGGCTATATCTGGCGCCACCCCGATTGAAAAAGCCTCCACTCATTATTTTTTCAAGCTGCCAGAATTTTCCGACTTTCTGAAAGAGTGGACCCGTGCCGGTCATGTTCAAGATGAAGTAGCCAACAAGCTGGGTGAATGGCTGGATAGCGGATTGCGCGAATGGGACATCAGTCGTGATGCCCCCTACTTTGGTTTTGAAATTCCTGGTGCACCTGGCAAATACTTTTATGTCTGGCTGGATGCACCCATTGGCTATATGGCCAGTTTCAAGAACCTGTGCGAGAAAAAAGGTCTAGCCTTTGATGACTTCTGGAAACAGGACTCCGACACTGAGCTCTATCACTTTATCGGCAAAGATATTGTCAATTTCCACGCACTGTTCTGGCCAGCCATGCTGACCAGCGCCAAATTCCGCACCCCCACAAAGGTCTGCGTACACGGATTCCTGACAGTGAACGGAAAGAAGATGTCGAAGTCGCGGGGCACCTTTATCAATGCCCGCAGCTATTTGGATAACCTCAACCCGGAATACCTGCGCTACTACTTTGCCGCTAAGTTGTCTTCGGGTGTCGATGATCTCGATTTAAATCTGGATGATTTCATTCAACGGGTGAAC
>CAJXWQ010000006.1 GCA_913062605.1 uncultured Cellvibrionales bacterium | reverse complement strand
CGAAGGGTTTACAAGAGACCCTGACAGGGTTCACCGTTTTTACAATCAGCGACGTGACCAACTACTCCATCAAGGTATAGAACCTAATCCCGCTCATTTTGCCTTGGCAGATTTTGAGCACCGGTTTTCTGGTAATTACACTCTGATTACCCAGAATATTGATGACCTACATGGGCGGGCAGGCTCAAACAGCCCATTGCATATGCATGGTGAACTATTCAAAATTCGCTGTAGTCAATCTGGCCGTCTCTTTGAGTGCAGAGAAAACACCACCCCTTTGTCAAAGTGCCTCTGCTGCGGGTTGCCAGGAAACCTGCGCCCTCATGTTGTATGGTTTGGAGAGATGCCTCTCTACATGAATGAAATTTACCAGGCCCTGAACAACTGTGATCTATTTATCGCCATTGGCACTTCCGGCAATGTCTATCCAGCCGCTGGATTTTTTGAAACAGCCAAAATGGTGGGAGCCCACACTGCGGAGTTGAATCTTGAAGCCTCACTCAATGGCTCTCAATTTGCGGAACAGCACTATGGCCCGGCCTCTGAGGTGGTGCCCCACTATTTAAAGACCATTACTAACTGAAGACCCATGCTAGCTAGCCTGACACATTGACTAGGATTATTTCCAACCCACTTCATCATCTGCAGTTTCCTCCCAATCATGATCTGTTTCTTTTACCGCATAGAGGAGACAATCACTGATGGCAATATCTGGATTAGTCGTCGCCATAAATAATTTGAGCGTTGTTCGAGGGTAAAGCTTACCTCCCTCCTCTACAAAAAGGTCATCAATAACATCTTCACCCTGCCCATCTAGTGCCCTGAGTACATGAATACCACGTGGCCCCAGCCAAGCCAATGCTGTGCCCGGCCTAACTACACCAAAATTACGACGATCTATGTGATAAGGGAGGGTAATATCCCTATTTGGCTGAGGCTCATCGTCATAACACAGACGCCCCCCGTCATTCAGTTCAAGGCGCACCGGGTGATGGTAGACATCCATTTCCTCCATAGCGATAGATGTATACAGCTGAGACTTTGTAAAAAATCGTGTCAGACCCTGATACGCGATATCATCAGATTGCACCTGCATAGAGCCGCCGCACTCTACCGTGAGCACGGGGCAACCCAGATCAGAAACCTCCATCAAAGCACCAAGACGATGTCCCGTGATAATCAACCGATGGGTAAACAGTGTTGCCAAATCCAGATAGCGCGTATGGGGCTCCACGCAAACAGTAAATGCTGGTCCCTCCCCAGAAGTGTTATGTATATCAATAACAGCTTCTGGTTGCGCCGTACGAATAATATCAAGAAGTGCCTCTGCCACGGCACCCTGATGGCCCTCAAAAGGAGGGGAAAATAAGCGATTCATATCCTGCTGACCCGGCAAAAAACGATGTGAAAATAGCGGCTCAGCCAACGCTGCGTCAACGTACACCACCGCCAGCAACAGGGTCACTTCAGGTTGACAGCCCGAACATAACAGCTGGTGAACAGCATTTAATCCAGAAGGTTCATTGCCGTGTAATAACGTCACCATCACCCGACAACGAGAATTATCTCGGCCATTGAGATGTATAATCGTCGGCCCGCCCAACTCGGCTAAAAAAGCCGGTACTGTGGAAGCAATTTGCTCAGGCGTGGGGTTGTACCAATGACGGAACACCGCATCTTGTAACATCAAACGGAACCTCCGAACTTGTTAAATATCGCTCCATTCCGAAACAGGGGTATTGGAAATCGAGCGCTCTCCGTAAGCAGCAACTAGCTGCCGACAGGCCTCCATCCTGCTGAGCGAGCCAGATAGTAATTTAGAGTATTGGGTCATCTGCCATATTGCACCAGTACGACCATTACTTAATCGATCGTCGATCACAGCCAGCAACCGTTGGGACTCCAGGTAATCAACTCCTATTTTTTCTAACCCTTGGGCGGCTACGGGCAATAGCTGACGTACTACCTCAACCAACGGCCTTTCCTGCAATCCATTTTGGGCGATATCTGGCCACAAAACTTTTGCCTCTAAACCAAACTGTGCTGCTCGATAAAAATTGTATTCAGCATAGGGGAATGGAAGTGCCGACAGCAAGGGAGCGACCTGATCAACCAGTCCTTCAGCCAGGCCAATAAACAGAGCTGAATTTGCGGCCATATCTATGGGTGTTGGCCCAGCGGGTAAAGCACGCATTTCAATCCTGAGATGTGCATCACCTTCAGGGTCATAAATGGGCCTATTCCACGACCAGATGGTGCCATCGTGAAGGCAGAGCTCCTCCAAGCGAGGAACCCCTCCTTGCTCAACGACCTTAACGGGATCTTCTTCTGTTCGAAGCGGAATCATCGGACGATATAGCTGCACCATTTCCCGGAATAACACCATAGGGTCATCACTCAACCATCCATGACCGAAGCTGACTCTTTCAGGATCTCGCCATTCATAACCTACCGTACCTCGGCCATCGATAGACTGCTTGAACAATGGCACCCGGGTTTCATGCCACAAGCGGTGTCCTAATAACAGCGGTGAATTGGCGGCCAAACCAAGTACCAGCGGTGTGACCAGTTGTATACAGTTCCAGAGTGGCGTGAAACGGCTCGGTGCCACCCGGTAATGAAGCTGAAAAGAGGTACAAGCCCCCTCCATCGTCACATCACTCTGAACCAAGTGAATGGCATCCTCCCCATCAATATTGATACCACAGGACTGATCACGCATCTGATGGAGCACATTAGCAAGCGCATGATATCGAGGTTCATCCGTCATTGCGCTTTCACCAAAATCATCTCTGCGCAGGGTGGGCAGAATACCAATGGGCAACACAGACCCACCCTCCTTCTCAGTTAAAAGCTGAAGTCGGTGTAATGCATCAAGCATTTGTTGCTCAAGAGTGGAAAAAGGTACACCAGCCGCTTTCACTGGGTTGAGGTTGTACTCAAGGTTGTAGCGATTCAATTCTAGGGTTAGCCGAGGATCATCAAACTGCTTTTGGATAGCCACATTTTTGGGAAGAGGTAGCCCCTGGCGATCTAGGAGATAAAGTTCTAACTCAGCACCGATACTGGCTTCGCCACACCCAAACCCAGGCCTTTCAAGAAGCAACTCAAGTGCATTCAAACACCGATGTAGTTTATGCCCAAATGCATTAAAGTCACGTTGGCTGAAACTGGTCTTGTTGATCGCCCGTCCCATTCCACTCCCTTTTTTATGGGGAAATTCACCCGATGTGAAACAGCTTGGTCAAGTTACATTACAGTTTAGTTCATGATTTACATTTAGCTAAAAATAGCTATCTCACACAGCCTCTCTTATTGTTCATCCTCGGCTGAACACAGGGACCCGCTAGCCACTGAAGGATGCAGACTTTCCAGTGTCTTGGAACGTCCAGATGTAGTCACAATCCTGGCGTGAGTTCGCTTTAGCTGTCGAGGCTCCAATACACCACAGGAGTGTGCAATCATCCCAACATCATAGGTCATATTAAAAATATAATTAGCCACCCGCTCTGACTTTAACGCAGGATTCAAGCCACGTTGCAGCTTCGGGTCATGTGTCGTCACACCGGTAGGACAAGTATTTTTGTTGCATTGCATCGCCTGAATACAGCCCAAGGAAAACATAAACCCACGAGCACTGGCCACAAAATCTGCACCCGCACACAGCGCCCAAGCCACACCAGAAGGAATGATCATTTTTCCAGAAGCGATCACTTTTATTCTATCGCGCAATCCATAGCCACGGAGAACATCTATCACCTCTGGTAAGCTCTCATTAATCGGCAGCCCCATAAAATCAAGTAATGGTTTGGGCGCTGCACCAGACCCTCCTTCCGCTCCATCTATGGTAATAAAGTCCGGAGCTGACTCTATTCCTCGCTCCAGAACTAAACGAAATAAATCTTCTAACCAGTCTGTGTCACCAATGACACTTTTAAATCCAACCGGCTTCCCAGTAATGTCACGCACCTTGGCAATCATATTCAATAGGCTTTCGGCATCGACAATCTCCGAGTGACGATTAGGGCTTATGGCATCTTCACCCACCTCAATGGTACGGATAGTGGCAATTTCTTCTGTCACCTTGGCGCCGGGTAAAATCCCGCCCTTACCAGGTTTGGCTCCCTGACTTAATTTAATTTCAAACATTTTAACTTCAGGATGTGCTGCGACCTCACGTAAACGCTCTTCACTGAGGTTCCCTTTCCCGTCACAAACACCGAACTTGGCAGTACCAATCTGAAAAACAATGTCACACCCCCCCACTAAGTGATAGGGAGATAACCCACCTTCACCCGTGTTTAACCAACAACCCGACTTTGCTGCTCCACGAGATAGTGCTTGAACAGCAGGCTTCGATAGCGCGCCATAACTCATTCCAGATATGTTGAGTAGGGATGCTGTTGTATAAGGCTGATTACAATAAGGGCCAATCGTTATTGGACTGGGAGCCACCGCATCTTCACCTCGAGTGGGATATGCACAATTCACAAAATAGATAGAGCCCGCGGGTCGTAAGTCACGTGTTGAACCAAAGGCCAGGGTGCGATCAATATCTTTGGCAGCCCGGTATACCCAGGAGCGTTCCGAGCGATTAAAGGGCAATTCCTCGCGATCCATAGCAAAAAAGTACTGTCGAAAAAACTCACCCATATGTTCGAACATATAGCGGAAACGACCTATCACAGGGTAATTTCGACGAACCGCCTGTCGAGTTTGGGTAACGTCAAGAATATAGAGAACGATCACTAAAATGATCATCAACCCAAGCAAGACAACAAGTAATGCAGCGAAGAAATTGAGAATGGTGTACACCCAGCTGGAGGATATTGTTTCCATCATGTCTTCCTATGTTCTCTCTATGATGCCAACCAAAACATATGCCTATGGATTAGACGATGACCATTATGTTAGGTAGGTACAACGTACCATCCAATTGACCTAAGCAGTAGTCTATCGTAATAAAAATCGGCATAATCTCGCCTTACTTCTGTTGTCCCAAAGAGTATGCCAAAGAAGATTCTACGACGGTGGTTACCTGACCCCCATAAAATTGTCAAAAGCCGTGCTATTCGGTGGATGGGACCTTTAATAAGGGATCCAAACCTGTTTCATATTAACAGGTCCTCTATCTCAGCCTCCTTCTTTATCGGCCTATTTTGTGCCTTCCTGCCCATTCCAGGGCAAACCGTTGTCGCTGCCGTACTGGCACTCTTATTTCGAACCAATCTACCTGTTGCTATGGCTCTGATCTGGGTCAGCAACCCACTTACCTTTGCCCCCATGTTCCTGTTCAGCTACGGTACAGGCGCCTGGCTACTTGGCCATGAGGTAACGACATTTAGTATAGAGCTAAGCTGGGATTGGGCCGTCACCCAAGGTAGCGCTATTTGGCTCCCCTTATTAATAGGCAGTTTATTCTGTGGCCTGATCAGTGGCGCCATAGGCTATGTCGTCATCCACCGTCTATGGCGCTGGAAAGTGATCAAGAATTGGGAAGCGCGCAACAAGGCACGTGAGAAAAAATCTTCAGAGGAAAACTAAACCCTATACTTTGTCCCTCCTATTTTATTCATAACGCAACACTTCAGCGGGCCGAGTGCGAGCTGCACGCAACGCAGGGTATAGGGTCGCAAGAAAGTTTAATCCAAGCGCCACGGCAACAATCAATAACACGTCACCCCACACCAGCTCTGATGGCAAATAATCTATTGGATAAACTTCTGAACTAAGAAAATGAAACCCCAGCATTGATTCAATACCACTCACTATGGCAGATGCCTTCCACGCACAGCTGATGCCAATGATGGCACCCAAAAGTGAGCCCACAGCACCAATAAGAAACCCCTGAGTCAGAAAAACAGTAATAATTTCACTATTGGTCGCACCTAGAGTCTTCAGGATAGCAATGGCAGAACGCTTATCAAGCACGGTCATCATCAGCATCGAAATAACATTAAAAACAGCAATACCTATAATCAAAAAAACCAGCAAAGAAACCATGTTCCGAGACATTCTGATGGCCTGATACAGGTTTCCGTGGGTTTGAATCCAATCGGAGAACCGATAACCAGGAGCTAACACTCGGAGAAGGTCAAATCCTGTTTGACGTACCTGAAAAATATCATTCAATTTGACCTGAACACCCTGAGGTCGGCCACCAGTGCCTGCCAGAGACCCCACCACATCGAGCTGGGCCAATACGAGGTGCTGATCAATGGTTGTATGCGTTTCAAAAACCCCTCCAACAGTAAATGCACTAATGGTAGGTGCAATCTGACGGTTTTTCTGTACTCCTACATAAGGCACCAGCAATGTCACTCGATCACCCACGGAGACCATTAATTTCTCAGCCACACCTTTTGCCAACAGCAGTGTCTTTTCACTCTCCTGCAAACTAGCCAGAACTTCAGGAAGTACAAACTGACCAACAAACTCACCACTGAGGGCTCCATCAACGCCCAACACCTCCACTGGCCGTGTCTTTCCGCGACTGGTCAGCATCCCTTCGACTTGGTTGAACGGCATTGTGGCACGCACATTTTCCTGAGCCTCCAACACCTCCATAAGAGCAGGGACATCTTCAACCCCACCATCCTTGAACAGTCTGACATGCGGAACCGCACCAAGAATTCGGGATTCCATCTCGTGATCAAACCCATTCATTACCGACATCACCACGATCAACAGTGCCACACCGAGTACAAGCCCAAGAATAGCCAATAGAGAAATAAAGGAGACCAACCGGTTACGACTACCCGATGCAAAATTCCTCAGGCCGATATAAAGCGGAAATGGCTTAAACACTAGGGCTACCCACCATTGCTATCTGTATTCACAGATTCAACGGATGCCGTCACATTAACTAGCGTGCCATTCTCAAGAGACAGAATACAGTCCATTTGAGAGGCCACATGACGATCGTGTGTCACCACAACAAAGCTAATGCCCAGCTCACGGTTCAATTTCAACAACAGAGTTAGCACGGTTTCTGCTGTGACTGGATCAAGGTTACCGGTAGGTTCATCCATTAATACACAGGAGGGCTGAGTAACTAATGCTCTAGCAATCGCCACTCGCTGACGCTCCCCTCCGGAGAGTTCAGATGGCTTGTGGTCACAGCGGTGCCCCAAGCCCACTTGGGTAAGAACTTCAGTGGCCCTAGCTCGGGCTTCCGACACAGAGACTTTACCAATCAACAATGGCATAGCCACATTTTCCAAGGCACTAAACTCACCCAGTAAATGGTGGAACTGATAGACAAAGCCCAAATGCTTATTGCGAAGACGAGCACGCCCCGATTCCTTAATCGGTGTCAGGTCAGTACCCATCACCTCTACGGAACCATCCGTAGGGTCATCCAGGCCTCCCAACAAATTCAACAGGGTGGTTTTACCCGAACCTGAGGCACCAATAATAGCTACTCGTTCTCCTGAGCGAATGCTAAGAGAAATATCGCTGATGACAGCGATCTGATCAGCACCCTGAATGTAGCATTTTGATAGCCCGCTACATTGCAACACACACTCTCTATCAGTGGTCATAACGCAATGCCTCCGCGGGTAATACCTGACCAGCACGCCTGGCGGGATATAATGTGGCGAGCACACTCAACACCAAACCAAGACAACAGATTATTACCACATCCTGCCACAACAGTTTTGACGGTAGCTGGCTGATAAAATATATATTTGGATCAAATACCTGAAAACCCATCAACTGCTCCAGCCAGCTAACAATATCACCCATAAAAAAAGCCAGCAGACAGCCTAGTACCGCACCGACAACCACCCCAAGAAAGCCAATGACACTACCCTGAACAATAAAAATACCTGACACCGTATTCGCTCCGGCACCCAGAGTACGCAATACAGCAATATCTCGACGCTTGTCGGTAACCATCAACACCAGGCTAGCAATTATATTAAATGCTGCCACAGCGATAATGGCTGCCAGCAGCACGCCGACAACCTTCTTTTCCATTTTTATCGCTTGGAACAGATTGCGCATTTCTGATGTCCAGGTTTTTACCACCAAGTCCTCACCCACTTTTTGTTCAAGCATCTCAGCAACAATATCTACCGAAAATGGGTCAGCTACTCGCAACTTCACACCAGTCACTTTATTGCTAAGGCGAAAAAGTTTCTGTGCGTCCTGATAGTGAATAAATGCCAAGCCATTATCCACCTGAGCACCCACCTGAAAGACGCCCATCACACGAAAACGTTTATACCGAGGAAAGATACCTGCAGGTGTCACGTTGAGTTCAGGCGTCGACAGAATAACCGAGTCACCATTGATCACACCAAGAGAACGTGCCAGTAGATTGCCCAATACAATGCCATATTCACCCGGCTGCAAATAGGCCACTTGGCCAGCCAGCATATACTGGCTGATGGGGCTAACGTCGCCGTCCAGTGCCGGATCAATACCCTGTATCAATGCCCCTTGGCTAAGCCCTGATGATGATAATAAGCCATAGCCTTCAACAAACGGGGCATAGGCTTCCACATGGTCTACATCAAGAGTCTGAAGGCCCAGCTTGGACCAATCAAAAATCCCCTCATCACTCACTACACTGGCATGAGGCACGACATTAAGAATTCTTTTTTTGATCTCGTGATCAAAACCATTCATCACGGACAAGACAACAATTAATGCCATAATGCCCAGTGCCATTGCAATAAAGGACAACAGAGAGACAAAAGACACGAAACCGTTGCGCCGCTTGCTGCGTATATAGCGTAATCCGATAAAAAGGGGCAGGTTGGTATTCATTGCAACGCATTAAAACGGAATCCCGAAGGGCAAACAAGCGAGCATTTATGTGATTGATTGCCTGTTTGTTAGCAATCCTATTATTTTACTGTTGCACTTACTATGTTTTGACTTGCTATAATCAGAGTACAGACTGAGCATGACAGGTCATAAGGGATCCAAATCATGAACAAGTATTTATTACCCTTCAGTATTTTTTGCTGCTTATCAATGCCACTGGCAGCCGAGGTTATCATTGTTCCTGTTGGCCAGCAGGCAGCTGAGAAACAGAGTGTAGAACGCCCAACTAAAGGCAACACGAAAGATCAGGTACAGAAACATTTTGGTGATCCTCAGGAATGGAATGATCCCGTGGGGGATCCACCTATCTCATCGTGGGAATATCCCGACTTCATCGTTTTTTTTGAGTACGACCATGTACTTCACTCTGTTCTAAAACGTAACGACAAAGAGTAAGGCCTAGAAAGGCGTCTAAGCGACATAAAAAAGCCAGAGTGCTTGCTAGGCATTCTGGCTTTTTTGTAGCTATAGGGAACTAAGCTGACGGCTTGGGCATTCTAGACAACCAGTTTTCTGGATTCTCTATTCAATCTGTTAATGCCATTAATTGCAGCAAGGCGGTATGCCTCTGCCATCGTTGGATAATTAAAGGTTGTACGAATAAAGTATTCGATGGTATTGGCTTCGCCAGTCTGATTCATAATCGCCTGACCGATATGAATGATTTCTGCAGCTTCAGCGCCAAAACAATGGACACCAAGAATTTCCAGTGTCTCCTGATGAAATAAAATTTTCAGAACACCTACCTCTTCACCGGAAATATGAGCTCTGGCAATATTTTTGAAATAGGCCCGACCAATTTCATAGGGCACCTGCTGGTCAGTAAGCTCTGACTCGGTTTTCCCCACATAACTAATTTCAGGAATAGTGTAGATTCCAGTTGCCACATCATCCACGTGGTAAATCTTGGACAAACCACACATATGTGCCGCTGCAGATCGCCCTTGGTCATAGGCGGCACCAGCCAGTGCAGGCCAACCAACAACATCACCAGCCGCATAGATATTTTCTACTGAGGTTTGATAGTTATCGTTAATGGTAACTTGTCCACGACTGTCTAACTCCAGCCCTATCTCTTCAAGACCCATATTACTGGTGTTACCACTGCGGCCATTACAAAAAAGTAGCGCCTCCGCGTGAACTCGCTTCCCCGATTTCAGCTCCATAGTGACGCCGTTATTACGAGTTTCAATGCGAGCATATTCTTCTTTGTGACGTACCGTAACGTTTAAGTCTCGCAGGTGGTAGCTAAGAGCATCCGAAATTTCGTCATCCAGAAATGACAATAATCCGTCCCGAGTATTAACCAGATCAACCCTGGTATCTAAACCAGCAAAAATTGAAGCATATTCACATCCAATAACACCGGCACCATAAATAATAATATTGCGAGGAGTTCTGTCCAGATTAAGAATAGAGTCACTATCAAAAATCCAAGGGTGGTCAAAATCCACATCTTCTGGGTGATAGGGACTAGAGCCTGTGGCAATCAAGAAATTTCGGCCTTCCATTTTATCGAAAGTACCGTCAGGTTTAGTCAGCTTTAAATGAGTGGGATCGACAAAGCTAGCCCGTCCTACATGGAATTTAATTCGGTTTCTTGCATATTCACGAGTTCGCCCTTCAACCTGCTTCTGAATCACCTGAGCGGCAGACTCCATGACTTCTGAAAAAGAGCACCAGCGGGGCTCACCCATGGTACGAAACATTGGCATGGTATTAAACTGAACCATCCGACGTACAGAATGACGTAATGCTTTAGAGGGAATTGTTCCAAGGTGAGTACAGTTACCACCCACCATTTTTCGCTCATCTACAATTGCTACAGACCAGCCCTGCTTCACTGCCGACATCGCGGCACCCTCACCAGCAGGACCACTGCCTATGATCACTAAGTCGTACTGATAATTAGCCATCGATTATTACTCCGCATGCACTTGTGCTATGGCACAAGGTATTCAACCCGCGCCTATTGTGAACACCCGAGCCAAGGATGCAACGCCACTTTGGGGTTATTTTTCAATACTGACATAGTATGCCCCCAGCCCAGAGACATCCTATTGCGCTAGGTTAAGTTAGTATTTTGATGCCACATCAGCATTTTGGAGTAGCAATTCCTCATACGCCTGATATGCCTGACTGGCCGCAGTAGTAGCTACAGAAGAGGCCAAGGCTCGCTGTTGCTGGGAACCGAGGGCACTATAGTCACCGGGCTTTACTTTAACCAAAGAGATGAGCACAAAGTCACCATTAGTAGCGATCAAACTATCCACAACAGGCGCTTCACTGGGCACTTGCATAGAAAAGACGTGCTGACGTACCTTCTCGTCCAGATTACCACCAAGCCGCTTAGCATCAAGGCTCACCTGCCATTCCAAGCTCTCTGCCTTTGCGACGTCTTCAATAATTTCTCCAGCACTAACACGCTGCTTTAACTCTGTGCCACGAGCAAGTAGCTGCTCTCTGGCATACTGTCCTTTTAGAGCCAACTCAATCTGTGGCTTTACTTCTTCAATAGACTTGAGGCGAGGAACAATACGCTCACGAAGCGCTAACACTAAAAGGTGGTTATCGGATAACTCCAATACTTCACTGGCATAGCCTTCCTCTAACACGGTATCGCTGAAGGCCGCATTTATAAACTGTGGGTTAGCGATAAGACCTGTTCCACCCGTTCGTCCAAATGGCGCTGACACTTTCAAGTCTAGGGCTGCCTGATCAGCAGTATCCTGTAGTGAATTGGCGTTATAGGAAAGGTCTTTGAGTGTTTCGATACGCTCAGGCATCAATTCCTGAGCTAATTGAAGCTCCAGTTCAGCACGAATTGAGGGTTCTAGCTTCTCTCGGCTTGGCACATCTGCAACTTTTTCTGCAATAAATTTGAGAATATGAACACCGGCATCGCTCTCCACAATACCCGACATCTCACCCACAGAGAGGTTGTCCAATGCTAGTTCAAGCGCATCCGGCAAGTCCCCTGTCTGTGTGAAGCCGAGATCGCCCCCTTGCTCTGCAGTGATATAGTCTTCAGAAGACTCTTGAGCCAGTGCAGCAAAATCAGCACCGCCTTTGAGCTTTTCCTGAATAGTCGCTATTTTGCTTAGGTGGCTACCATTATCCTGTTTTTCCAACAGAATATGTGCCACATGTCGAGATTGGCTGGCCGCAACTTCTGCCACTTTGGCTTGATAAAGGCCTTCTATCATCTCTTCATCAACAGAAACTTCTCCCGTTAAATCTGAGGGCTGTAATTCTATATATTCAACGACCAACTGTTCTTCCGTCATGAACCGCTCGGAATGACTGGTGTAATACGTGCTGACATCTTCTTCTGACACCTCTATTGAATCAAACATTGGTGCAGCAGGGAGTGTCAAATAGTAAAAATTACGAGTCTGTTCAGTAATACCTGCTAACAACGTCAGCTCTTGCTCTGTGGAAAAGCCCGTAATAGCCACGCCCTGAAGGAATTGATTAAACAGCAATTCGGAACGAAGAAGCTTGCTGTACGATGTTGGTGTAAAACCCATCTGCCTCAAGGCAAAGTTATAGCGGTCAACATCGAACTTACCATCCGTCATAAATTCTGGCACATCCAACAACAAGTCATATATTGTTCGTGAAGAAACGCCCATACCATGATCAATGGCGGTTTGTTCTACAACTTTCTTGCGAATCAGCTGCTGCATCACGGGCGCCCGCAATTGCTCATCAGTGAGTAGAGCCGGGTCGATATTTTTATAACGGCTGAGAAACTGTTGTTTCTGATTGTCTACCGCTTGCTGCAGGCGAAACTCCGTAATTGTTTCACCATTGACGTTGGCAGCCTCTTCAGTGGCACTGCCGCTGAGAAAAAGCGCATCCACACCAAATAACGCAAATGGAATAATGATGATGGCAATTAATACACCCTTGGCCACACCATGAAGGTTGTCACGAAAGTCCTGCAGCATAGAATTCTCTTGGCTTAGATATAGATAAACTGTTTAAATTGTTATATAAAAAAAGGCGCATCGCAGATGCGCCTTTTTTTGTTTGAAAAGCTCAAACAAAAAGCACTGTCACTTAATTAACAGCGTCTTTCAATGCTTTACCCGCTTTAAAGCTAGGTACATTAGCAGCTTTAATCTGGATTTCAGCACCAGTTTGTGGGTTACGACCGGCACGTGCAGCACGATGTTTTACCGAAAAGGTGCCGAAACCTACCAGAGATACTTGATCACCATTACCCAGCGCACTGGCTACTGCATCAACAGCAGCATCGAGAGCACGCCCAGCAGAGGCTTTTGACAGGTCGGCAGCATCAGCAATAGCATCAACGAGTTCAGATTTATTCACATTAATCCCCTTTTATTATGTTTGATTAAGACTATTCACCTGTAACACACAACTGAACAATACTTAATTGCAGTCAGCGGTATATGCGATGACCGGAACTTTATACCAATCCCCAGAAACCCGGTCAAGCAGTTTAGTGAGTATTTATGCGGGTTGTAGCCTCACCGGTTGTTTTATTGCTCTCTGGGTCGATTTGTTCATATTCATCATCGGACAATGGCTTTGGCTTATGTTGCAGCGCAATCTCCAAAACTTCATCAATCCAGCGTACCGGACGAATATCAAGATCTGCTTTAATATTCTCCGGTATCTCCTTGAGGTCCCTCTCATTTTCATGAGGAATGATCACGGTGCGAATGCCACCACGATGGGCTGCCAGTAGCTTTTCCTTCAGCCCTCCAATTTTTAATGCCTGCCCTCGGAGGGTGATTTCTCCGGTCATTGCCACATCTGCACGCACTGGAATACCCGTCAGCACAGAAACAAAGGCTGTACACATGGCGATACCCGCACTAGGGCCATCTTTGGGTGTTGCACCTTCCGGCACATGGATATGCAAATCAATCGCCTGGTGAAAATTACGACGAATGCCTAGTACCTGAGCGCGACTTCTCACGACCGTCAATGCTGCCTGAATAGATTCCTGCATCACATCGCCCAATGAACCAGTTTTCACCATTTGACCTTTACCGGGAACGGCCGCGGACTCAATAGTCAGCAGTTCACCTCCCACCTGAGTCCATGCCAGCCCTGTCACTTGGCCAACCTGACTCTCTTCCTCCGCTTTACCGAAGTCGAACTTACGGACACCCAGCAAGTCTTCTAGCTCATCTGGCGTCACACTGAATAACTCTTGAGCCCCATCCCGCACATGTTTTGTAACAACCTTGCGACAAATCTTCGCTAATTCACGCTCAAGACCACGAACACCCGCCTCTCGAGTGTAATAACGAATAACATCCTGCATCGCAGCCTCATCAATATCGAGCTCATCGATCTTGAGTCCATTAGCCTTGCGCTGTTTTGGCAGTAGATATTTGAGTGCAATGTTTACCTTCTCATCCTCGGTATAACCGGGGATGCGAATCACTTCAAGCCGGTCCAACAATGGACCCGGAATATTCATCGAGTTAGCAGTACAGATAAACATAACCTCAGAAAGGTCATAATCAACTTCAAGATAGTGGTCGTTAAAACTATTATTTTGCTCAGGATCGAGCACTTCAAGCATCGCCGAAGCAGGGTCACCTCGGTGATCCATCCCCATCTTGTCAATTTCATCCAGTAAAAACAGTGGGTTTTTTACCTCAGCCTTAGCTAGCTTCTGAATTATCTTTCCTGGTAGTGAACCAATATAGGTACGACGGTGACCACGAATTTCTGCTTCATCACGTACACCACCTAAAGACATGCGAACATATTTTCGGCCAGTAGCCTTGGCTATAGATTCACCCAGTGATGTTTTACCCACTCCCGGCGGGCCGACCAGACACAGTACCGGCCCTTTCAGCTTTTTCACCCGTTGCTGAACAGCAAGGAATTCCAAAATACGTTCCTTTACCTCTTCAAGACCGTAGTGATCCTCATTCAGCGTTTCCTCAGCACGAACTAAATCATGTCTGACTCTGGAGCGCTTCTTCCAGGGCACACCGACCATCCAGTCAATGTATCCACGCAACACCGATGCCTCAGCAGACATCGGTGACATCATCTTCAGTTTATTCAGCTCAGACTTAGCCTTATCCAGAGCATACTTGGGCATCCCCGATTCATTAATTCTGGTTTCGAGTTGCTCAATCTCGTTACCACCCTCTTCCACCTCACCAAGCTCTTTTTGAATGGCCTTCATCTGTTCGTTGAGATAGTACTCTTTCTGGCTTTTTTCCATTTGCTTTTTAACGCGACCGCGGATTCTCTGCTCCACTTCAAAAAGCTCAATTTCAGACTCCATCAGCGCCAATAAGTGCTCTAATCGATGCCTTAACTCTGGGGTCTCCAAAACTTCCTGCTTCTGTTCAACACTGAGTGTCATATGCGTGGCTAGGGTATCTGCCAGACGGCTTAAATCGTCAATGCCAGTAACCGCACTCACCACTTCCGAAGGGATTTTCTTACTGAGATTTACATACTGCTCGAACTGAGTGAGCGCTGACCGCATCAGGGCATCAGCTTCTACTCCAGACAGACTCTCACTGGGCATCACATCATAATTACCCACAAAATAGCCCAAGGAATCATCAATGGCATTAATCTTAACGCGATCAGATCCCTCCACAAGCACCTTAACCGTACCATCTGGCAGTTTTAGCATTTGTAAAACCGTTGATAGGGTTCCTACTCGATAAAGGTCATCAGCTTCTGGATCATCTTCAGCTGCTGACTTCTGAGCGACGAGCAGGATTTGTTTCTCCTCAGCCATAGCCTCTTCCAAGGCAAGAATTGACTTCTTACGACCAACAAATAAAGGCATAACCATATGAGGGTAAACCACCACATCGCGTAGTGGCAACATCGTTAACTCATTGTGCTCAGTGTTCTCTCCCATTCTCTAACCTCGTATGGAGAATTTTAATATTTTAAGCTTAACGCAAATATGGGGCCGTGACGGATAAAAACAAGTGACATATATTCGATTATTTATCTAGACACAATAAAAAAGGGCCCGTTTGGGCCCTTTGAGTTATACGTTATTTATTATTCGTCACTGGCGGCTTTCTTCTGCTTAACATTTTCGTAAACCAACATAGGTTCAACCTCACCACGAATAACCGAACTATCGATCACCACCTTCCCAACATTATCCATGGAGGGGATGCTGTACATGGTATCTAGCAACACATTTTCAATAATTGAGCGAAGACCACGAGCACCCGTTTTTCGCTCAAGCGCTTTGTCGGCAATTTCTTCCAGAGCATCCCGACGAATATCCAATTCAACCCCTTCCATCTCAAAAAGCGTACCGTACTGCTTCACGAGAGAGTTTTTGGGCTCAACGAGAATATTGACCAATGCATCCCGATCAAGTTCTTCCAGCGTAGCAATGACAGGCAAACGGCCCACAAACTCTGGGATAAGCCCATAACGCACCAAATCTTCGGGTTCAAGATCAACCAGTGTCTGACCAATATTCTTCTCAGTTTCTTTGCTTTTCACTTCGGCACTAAAACCAATGCCACCCTTGTCAGAGCGATCTTGAATCACTTTCTCCAACCCTGCAAAAGCACCACCACAAATAAACAGGATATTGGATGTATCTACCTGCAGAAACTCTTGTTGGGGGTGTTTACGACCACCTTGAGGCGGTACGGAGGCAACGGTACCCTCGATCAGCTTCAGCAGTGCTTGCTGAACGCCTTCGCCCGATACATCCCGAGTAATAGAAGGGTTGTCGGACTTGCGGGATATTTTGTCAATCTCATCCAGATACACAATGCCACGTTGTGCCTTTTCCACATCGTAGTCGCATTTCTGCAACAGCTTCTGAATGATATTTTCTACATCCTCACCGACATAACCTGCTTCAGTGAGTGTTGTCGCATCGGCAATGGTAAAGGGAACATCCAATAATCTGGCCAGTGTCTCAGCTAATAGAGTTTTACCGCTACCCGTGGGGCCGACCAACAGGATATTACTCTTACCCAGTTCAATCTCGCCGCCAATATCTGTACCACTGCTTTGCAGCCGTTTGTAGTGGTTGTAAACAGCGACAGATAGAATTTTTTTAGCGCGCTCCTGACCAATAACGTATTCACCAAGCGTGTCATTAATTTCAACGGGCTTGGGTAGATTCTCGCCTGCTGACTCTGAGTCTGCTTCCTGGACTTCCTCAGAAATAATGTCGTTACATAAATCGACACATTCGTCACAGATAAACACAGAAGGACCAGCAATCAGTTTGCGCACTTCATGCTGACTTTTTCCACAGAAAGAACAGTACAACAGCTTTCCGTCGTCTTCACTGCTTCCGTTTTTTTCGTCGCTCATAACTCTATCTCAACATCCTCACCCGGAAAAGGGCGGAATAAATTCTTATAAATCAATAAACTACAATGTTTCTTTAGCTGCCTTTCTTAAAAGACTACCCATTCTAAGGACGCTTGTCCAGCACCTCATCAATCAACCCGTAAGCTTTGGATTGCTCTGCATCCATGAAATTATCACGCTCAGTGTCCTCAGCAATCTTCTCTATCGTTTGACCAGTATGACGGGCCAAGCACTCATTGAGCCTCTCCCTAATCTTAAGAATTTCTTGAGCATGGATATGAATATCAGTAGCTTGCCCTTGAGCGCCACCACTAGGCTGATGAATCATATTACGAGAATTTGGCAAGCAATAGCGCTTACCTGGGGCACCTGCTGCCAAAAGAAAAGCACCCATGCTGGCTGCTTGACCAATACACATGGTGCTCACATCAGGTTTAATAAATTGCATCGTGTCATAAATAGACATGCCTGCTGTCACAGAGCCGCCGGGTGAGTTGATATACAAGTGGATATCTTTATCTGGATTTTCGGATTCCAAGAACAATAACTGAGCCACTATCAGGTTAGCCATGTAGTCCTCAACAGGACCAACCAGAAAAATGACTCGCTCCTTTAATAGACGAGAGTAAATATCATAAGAGCGCTCACCCCGAGCCGACTGCTCAACAACAATAGGGACTAAACCACCCGCATTTTGAACACCCGTACTGGGTGACGACAGATCAAAATTCATAGTAACTCACTCGAAAAAACCACGTATCGGTGCATTGTAACCGGGCCTCAAGATAAGGCAAGCCAGGTATTGCCTAGCAATAGGAAACATAATGACCTAAGGAGGGTATATAACTAAAACTGATCAAAACTATAGAACTCTGGATAGCTGGCTGACTATTTCAAAAAACCTTATCCATTGTCGCTCTCCATATATTCCCAAGTCTGTTAAAACTCAGGAATATATGAAAAGGCTGGGGAGTATTAGATTTCGGCAGCTAACTGTTCCGGGTCGGGGGTAACGGCTGCTTGATAATCAACATGATCTTCAGTAACCGCTGCCAGGGACAATACATGGTCAACAACTTGATCCTGTAAAACAGACGTTTCCATTCCTTTCAGTAATTCCTGGTTACCGTAGTAATGGTTCATCACTTCTTCTGATTGAGCATAAGTAGACGCAATTTCTTCAATATGACCACGGACTTTATCTGAATCAACCTTAATGTCATTAGCCTTGACGATTTCATTCACCACCAGGCCTACAGCTGCACGACGCTTGGCTTGATCCATAAACATCTCGTCAGGCAACATGGATGCATCAAATTCACTTTCACCACCACTAGTGAGTTTCTGGTGCATTTGATGTTTCAAGCTAGTGATTTCGTTAGCGATGAAGGTCTGAGGAATATCCAGATCACTGTGTAATGCAAACAACTGCTCCATTACACGGCTCTTGGTTTTCCCCTGAAGTGCATTTTTCAAATCGCGCTCCATATTCTCACGTATAGCAGTACGGAATGCCGCTTCACCACCAGATTCAAGACCATAGAGTGCAAAGAACTCTTCATTCAGTGGTGGCAATTCTGGTTCTTTTACCGCCTTCAACTTAATCGTAAACTCGACAGCCACCCCGCGTAATTCTTCCGCATGGTAGTTCTCAGGAAAGGTCAGAGGAACCACTTTTTCTTCACCAACAGACATCCCAGCAACGGCTTCTTCAAAACCTTCAATCGCCTTGCCGGAGCCAAGTATAAGAGGGAAGTCTTCAGATGAACCACCCTCAAATTCTTCGCCATCTCTCCTGCCAACAAAATCAATAGCAGCCTCATCACGCTCTGCCGCTGGTCGGTCAACCTCAACCCATGTGGCATGCTGCATCCGCAATGCGTCAACCATGGTGTCAACATCACTGTCATTCACTTCAGAAACAAGTTTAACTATCTCGACCTTGGACAGATCAACCAACTGAACGTCCGGCTGCACCTCAAAAGTAGCAATAAACTCGAGATCCTGACCCGGTTCAGCCTTACTTGGTTCAATCACTGGCTGACCAGCAGGTACGATCTCTTCTTGGGCAATAGCCTCAAAGAAAGCCTCTCTCACCACCTCTCCAACCACTTCCTGGCGAATACCGGCACCAAAACGCTGATTCACAACGCTCAATGGCACCTTGCCCTTACGAAAGCCGTCTATGCGAACAGTTTTACTCGCCTTGCCTAGACGCTCACGCACTTGGCTTTCTATACGCTCTGCTGGTACCCCGATGGTCAGCTTACGTTCCAGACCGGAAGTCGTTTCAATGGAGACCTGCATGATTTTCCTCTAAATAGTTACTTGTTTATTAATTAATTGGTGCGGACGGAGAGACTTGAACTCTCACACTTCTCAGTACCAGAACCTAAATCTGGCGCGTCTACCAATTCCGCCACGTCCGCAAGATGTCGAGTATCAACTAGGTAGCGACAGGAGGTCGCCCTCGACAAGGGGTGGGGATTTTGCCACAGCGGGCAACCCTGATCAACAAAAGAAATAACGAGATTAGCAGAGGCCAATATTAGCCTTCACAGGCAATCAAACAGGGCTTGCAAGTAACAGTACAGCTTCCCGGTTTGATGTATTCGTCACATAGGTATTGGAACGCTCTGCGGGCAACAGAACTGCGGCCTCTTCAGCCAATGCAATACCATGACAATCAACTTCTGCATCAACCACTAACAGCAATCCATAACGTTGGGTTTGTGGTAACAAATATCGAGCTGAAACGGCCAGCGTCAGACGTAACACACGGAAATCATCAAAGCTGACCACTTCCTCCAATTTATATTCAGCATCCTTTTCCAAAAGTGCTAGCTCAGGTAATGAAGGCGCCTCAAGCGACATCATCGCGATAGCCTTTTCTGTATCCCAGTGCGTCTGGGTCAACACTTTCTGCGCAAAAGAAAGAATCATTCTTTCATAGACTGGCGTCTGAAATTCCACAGTACGCACGCCATGTTGTAATGAATGAGGTGTCAAAAGAGGTACCTGAACTACATCCCCCACCCGCAGCGGCAATAGTGCGCTAAAACGATTCATCTGTTCTCGAAGGTTGGCCTCCTGCTGCCGGAGAGTCTCTGGCAATTGGCTCATCCAGGATTTAACAACCTCAGCAGAAACAGGTGTATTTAAATCCACCCCCTCAGACTGCCGACACGAATCCAGTAGACCATCGACTTCCCGCCGCACCACTTCGTAGTGTTGGACTGCGTTCTGATAAGCAGCCTTGAAAGCATCATCAGAGGGATATTCAGCCCTGGATTCAGGATTAAACCCAAAACGAATCGCCCCCACGCCTTCCGGCCAAGTATCTTTATCAATATGAGTCACCACATAAACTTCACGCTTCTCTTCATGAAGCTCAAAGTACAGGTCGCCATATACCGCCTCAGGAAGTGGGTCTAATATCTTCAACAGATTAATGCTTTTCTCACAGTCGGCGGCAAGGCGGCGAGGTGCCACGGAGAGCAACCAGGGCAGCGGGATACTACCAGTACCATTCGAAACACGTGACACGCCGCGTTCTTCAATACCGGTGTACCAGATTTCCTGCCCCCAGGGCTTGGTAATACTTACCGTCTCAAGGATCATTGGCTGGCCAAGGGTAAATACTGGCAACCTGTGGCAAGCAGCAAAGTCCTGAAACCCATCCAAGCTCCCATCCATAGATTGAAGCCCCTGAGAGATCGACGAATCAGCCTCCGCTACCGTAAACAAGACTTGGCCATTCGTCCGGGAATAAACAGCCAAAAGCCTTATTAATGGTGCTCCCGGAAGGTAGTACTGACTGTAGCTATACTCCACTGCCAAGACACTACCGGCCCCAGCAGGGTCAGCCAACCAGCTGTCCAATGCCATTTCAGGGTTATCATTACTGTGAATGTCTACCAAGGGAGGACTCCTGCAAATACGCAGGAGAGTCTAGCAAAACCAGAGAATTTCGCCGAGAAAATCTTAATGCAACTAAAAACACTCTTACCTTATAACCTCGACCTCATGACACTGCCTTACTGGTAAACGCTCAACTAAAATGAATACGCCATAAAAAAGGCCGGTGAATCACCGGCCTTTTTTATGGCGTAACGTTAATACTATTTGGTGGAACAGGTTAGTGATACAAATCTGGCACTAGTCCAACCGCTCAACAATCGTGGTAACACCCTGCCCCAAACCAATACACATGGTAGCCACCCCTATAGTGGCATCCCGCTGCTTAAGTACATTCAATAGCGTGCCTGTAATTCTGGCGCCTGATGCGCCTAGCGGATGGCCCAATGCAATGGCACCACCGTTAACATTTGCCATCTCTTCCATACGATCAAGTAATCCCAGATCCTTCAACACAGGCAGTGACTGGGCAGCAAAAGCTTCATTGAGTTCAATGTAGTCAACATCGTCACTTGTTAGGCCGGCTGCTTTAAGCGCCTTGCGCGTTGACGGTACTGGGCCATACCCCATAATTGAAGGATCAACACCGGCCGCAGCCACAGAAATCACTTTAGCCATCGGTTTTAGCCCAAGCGCATTAGCCCGCTCAGCTGACATCACCAGCATCGCTGCAGCACCATCGGTAATTTGAGAAGCTGTCCCTGCTGTCACCGTCCCATTGACGGGATCAAACACAGTGCGCAGTTGTGACAGTCCTTCAACTGTCGTTTCCGGGCGAATGGTTTCGTCCTCAGTCATCAAGTACAGACCACCGTTTTCAGTGTGTCCTTCAATGGGAACGATCTCATTAACAAACCGACCTGCCATTCTGGCTTCATTTGCCAAGCGGTGGGAGCGAGCGCCAAATGTATCTTGCTGTTCACGGGTAATACCGTGAATACGTGCCAAATACTCAGCCGTTAGCCCCATCATGCCCGCCGCACTGGCGACACTCATATTCAATGCCGGGTTGGGGTCAATGTCGTGAGTCATCGGCACATGTCCCAAATGCTCAACACCACCGACTAAATAGACATCACCCAAACCAGCCATCACATTCGCTGTAGCACTGTGTAATGCTGACATGGAAGAACCACACAGTCGATTGACAGTAATAGCTGGAACCTCATGGGGAATACGAGTTCGCAAGCTGGTCATTCTTGCGATATTGAACGCCTGCTCCCGACCCTGCATCACACAACCCCAAATAATGTCATCAATCTCACCAGGAGCTACACCAGGATTACGATCCAGTAAGCCCTCAATAAGGTCAGCGCCAATTTCATCAGATCTGCGATTGCGGAAGGATCCGTTTTTAGATCGCGCCATGGGCGTCCGTGCAAAATCGACAATCACAGCATCTCTTGAATTCAAGCTCACGACTTATCTCCTCTTGTTCTTTTCTCAACGACAGCAGTTGCCCTAGACACAGTATTTGTCCTACACATAGCTATCCTAGGCATAATAGCTCTCACCATTAGCTGCCATTTCATACATTCTTTGGGTCGGCTTATAGAGCTTGCCAAGTTCACTGTAGCTGTCTGCCATTTCACAGAACTTGTCGAGACCAACCTCATCCATCCAACGGAAGATACCACCACGGAAAGCAGGGAAACCAAGACCATAAACCACCGACATATCTGCCTCTGCCGGAGAACCAACAACACCCTCTTCCAAACAATGAGCCAACTCAATACACATGGGGATCATAAAGCGGGCAATAATATCTTCATCACTTAATGGCTGAGACTCTCTGACATGGGGCTTGATCAAGGCATAGACTGTATCGTCTACAGACTTCTTAGGCTTGCCGCGCTTATCCTTCTCATAGAGGTAATAACCCACACCATTTTTCTGCCCCAGACGATCGTTTTCAAACAACAGTTTTGTGGGTGAAACCTTATAACTCCCCCCATAAATATCAGACATTCGCTCGGGATAACCCTCAAGAATCGAGGGAAAGCAATGAACGGCCGTATCAATACCCACAACATCCATCAGGTATGCCGGACCCATGGGCCAGCCCCAGGCTTCCATCACTCGATCAACTTGCTGGAAATCAGCACCGTCAATGATCATCATGTCGAAACCAAACACGGCGGGAAACAACACTCGGTTTACCAAAAATCCGGGGCAATCATTTACCACTATCGGTTTCTTACCCAAGGCCTGAGCATGAGCAACCACAGCTGCCAATGTTCCCTCTGAGGTTTTCGATCCTCGAATCACCTCAACGAGCGGCATGGCATGTACTGGGTTGAAAAAGTGCATGCCACAGAAATTTTCCGGACGTTGCAGATTTCCCGCTAGCTGATCAATGGAAATGGTAGACGTGTTTGAAACCAGAATGGCATCTTCAGCAAGCTTCCCTTCTACTTCAGCCAGAACAATACCCTTGATTTTGGCATTCTCTACCACAGCCTCAATCACAATATCGGTATTTTCAATTCCGTCATAACTCAGCGACGGCATAATCCGAGACAATACATTACCGGCATCCAGCGGTGACATTCGGCCCCTATCAACACGCTTGGCCAGCAACTTGTTCGCCTCGCTCATACCCAGCGCCAGAGAGTCTGTATTGATATCCTTCATCAATACAGGGAATCCCTTTATTGCATTCTGGTAGGCAATACCACCACCCATAATGCCGGCACCCAGTGCGGTTGCATGATTGATCGCCTTGGTACTCTTTTTCCCGTACTTTTTGGCAACCGAACCAATGTACTGATCATTGAGAAACATACCGACCAATGCGCGGCACTGAGGAGTCTGTGACAATTTACTAAAGGCCTGAAATTCTACTTCCAGCGCATCGTCACGAGACATGTTTGACGCTTTGGCAAGCACCTCCACAGCAGCAACTGGTGCAGGGTAATTTGGTCCCGCCTTCGCAGCGACCATATCCCTACAAGTATGAATAGACATTTCGAGCTCAATCTCATTGAGTGTCAGTGGTGACTGTTTCTGCTCCCTACGCGATGAGTAATCTAGCTGCCCCTCTGCGGCACGAACTAGCATATCTAGTGCTTCATCTCGTAATACGTCAGGATTTACTACGGCATCCACCGCACCATCCCTGAGAGCAGCCGCGGCTTTATTGTGGCCACCCGTGGTAATCCACCGCACTGCATTATCAAAGCCCATAAGTCGCGGCAAGCGTACGGTGCCACCCCAACCGGGGATAATGCCTAATTTTGTTTCTGGCACTCCAACTTGAGCTTTACTGGACATTACCCGGAAATCACAGGCCAGACAGACCTCAAAGCCTCCACCCAAAGCAAAACCATTAATGGCAACTACGGTGGGGAAAGGTAATGATTCAATTTTGTTAAAGGCCTGATTACCCGAACTAAGAAACGCTCTACGGTCATCATCTGTACCATTAAAGACAGCACCAAATTCAGTGATGTCAGCTCCCGCAATAAAAACACCTTTTCCACTGGTTAGCAGCAGACCTTTTACACCTGGCTGCTTCTCCAACGCTGACAACGCCTCAAGTAGCTCCGCTATTGTGGCTTGGTTAAATACATTGACCGAGCCCTTTGAGGCATCGAAATGCAGCTCCACGTAGCCATCATCCAATGACTGTAATTTGAGGTTGTTCGCCTGAAACATAGGCTCTCCTGTATCTTAATTATTTATTGCTAATACGCAGGACTGCAAGGCCATTACGTCATTAAACATACCTTCGATAGTATCCGCGGCACAGCACAACCGGCAAAGGGCTTCTGTGACCAACCAGTTCCATCTACTCAGACAGTAGTACCTTTAAACCACTGTATCCTTTAAACCAAAGCACCCTTCCTGGGTCTCCTTTCTGACCAGAATAACGTCGTTAGCCGGATACTCAGCGGTTACACCCCATGATCGAAACAAATAATCAAAGGTCTCTCGACTGAAAAAACAGATATGGGTCGGATCATTTTTGTAATGCCATTGACTAAATGCCTCTTTATTCAGAACCATCTTGGTCATCAGCCCCAACCAACCTCCCGGCTTAAGCATTGCCCAAAGTCTATCTAGCTCACTACCTGGCTGCGATAAATGCTCCACCACCTCAGTGGCCACAATGAAATCATATTGACGATCTAGCACTGCCTCATCCGCAGCATAAAAAACATCATAGATCTCTGTAGTAAAACCCGTCTCTTCTAACATGACCGATAACGTAGGCCCCGGACCTGAACCAAAGTCCAATCCTTTTGCCCCGCTATGAAGACGTGCCGCCAGTGGGTCCGCAAGTCGACTCAGAAACTGGCGGTAATTGTTATCCTCAGGGCTGTTTTCGTGCAAATCATAATGAACCTTTTCCTGCTCAGCAGGCAAGTGCTGCCATGGGGGCACAAACACCAGCTGGCACAGACAACATTGATAATAGTCTCTGCTATTAGAACCCCTTCTAGTCTCTGACCAATAATCAACAACAGCATTGGCATTACAGAGGGGACAAATGAGTGATCTTGAATCAGCCATATTTTATATCATGTAACAAGTCTGTATTGAGTGCTGAGAATCACCCATAATCGCGCCCTGTTGCCATAGTCTCCAGTCGTAAAGATTTACAGGGTGTCCCAAGGGGTACCATTACGACCAGCCGTAACAAAAAATGAGATAGCGCCTTACAAATTAACAGCTCGCTCCACTAGACACTCATATTCGCCCATCTCAAACTCACGACAAATCAATGGGCGGTTCTCATAAATTGTACACATCATGGTATTTCGGTCCAGGGCTGCACACCAACCATCATCTAGCTGTGCCATACGCCGCCCACCCCACTGGTCAGTCTCTATAAAACGATCAGGCACCCCTGTGTCGGTAATGAGTAAGACCTCCAATCGACAACAGCAAGCATCACAGCTTTCACAGGTCACCTCAGTTTCAGGTAGAGCTGTAACATTTATGCATTTGTCGTTGAAAGGCTCGTCGTCTAATATCATCGTTTTTCAGTATCGTGAAAACAGGCCTTTAATAAGGTCTGCATCTTATCTCTCCCCAGGCTTGTCACCAGCGCTATATTTCTCTCGGGAATCCCATCCGCGTCCGGGTAGTTAGCAACGGCCTGCTCCAGGCTTGCCTCTCGAATCAGGTGTAACATAGGATAAGGCGATCGGTTGGTATAATTCTCTGCATCATCAGGCTCAGTACCACCAAACTGATAATCTGGATGAAAGCTCGCCACCTGATAGACCCCTTCCAGTGCCATCTCTACCAACAGGCCATCGACATAGTCCAGAAATTGGTTGTAATCATAAAATTCCTGCAAGACCTCAGGGTGTATCAGCAAGGTGGTTTCAATCGATTCATCACGGTTAAGCAGCTCTAACTCGGTTTGCAGTTCAACCAACAGTTGTTCTTCTGTGGTTGCCCCTGTTACAGAAAAACGCACCCGGTGATTTAGTAATTCGCGTTTGGCAAAAGGACAAAGGTTTAGCCCCACCACGATAGTTTCCACCCAGTGCCGCACCGATTTAATTATTTGATCTCTATCCAACATATCACCCAACAGAAATGGTCATTTTTAACTATTCATTATTTAGGCTAGTTATTGTTGCACCAAGCTCGATGACACCTGATGTCAACACATCAACTCTTAATCCACCGCGATGAAGAAATCTTTCGACGACCAACTTTGACGACAAGGCAGAACCGTCAAGGGCGGCACCAAGACTGCTGCATGGTTCACACAGCTCTACCCCTATTAACGTTACATCTCCAATGTTGAATTTTTTTCCAACCAGTTCATTTAACCGTACACCTCGCGTTAGGATATTTCGGCGAGTGAGAGAAAGGTCATTTTCTATATTTTGTTCACGAATAAAACTTTCTACCTCTTCTACTTCAATCAGGGTTAAATTTTGCCCTGGCCACCTGGATAGGCCGTAATTTCTATCCCCGACAATCCCATAACCAGCCACCAGTTCAATTTTCTGGCAATACTGCTGAGACTTACCAGCTTCTGGACATATATAAATACATTCAACGTTCACTTAGGGCTTACTCTCTTCCAATGCTCTACTTATCAACTGGTTGTGCGTACTATTTTTTTCGAAGAACATCAAAACCATCACCGCCCCCAGACTTTATCGTATTTTTCTTTGGTGGCCTGGACTTTGTTGACTTAGGCTTTTTGGACTTAGACTTCGTTGCTTTGGATTTTTTTGGATCGATTTTTTTCTTTTTAGTACCAGCAGCCTTACCTGATTTTTTAACCTTTTTTGGGCCACTGTAATTGGCTTTTAAACCAGCGACAACCCGACGTTCAAAACGAATTTTCAGATAGCGCTCAATACTGGACATCTGATTCCATTCGTTACCATCAATCAACGTAATGGCTTTGCCTTCCTGCCCTGCTCTACCGGTACGGCCTACGCGGTGGACATGATCATCGCCTGACTGGGCAATGTTAAAGTTGATCACCAGATCCACATCATTGATATCCAGCCCACGAGCGGCAAGATCGGTAGCGACTAATACATCTACCCCACCCTGCCTGAACTGATTCATTATTTGTTTCCGCTCACTCTGCGGGATTTCACCATGAATACAATTTGCTTTGAATTTCTTATAGCGTAAAAAATTACTTAGCTGCTGACACTGTATGCGGGTATTACAAAAAATAAAGACTTTACGTATTTGCTCTTCACCGGCTCGCTCTTCCGCCAGCAGCGCCGCCACCAATTTCTCTTTGTGTTTTATATCATCAGCCAAAACCAGCTGTTGTGTGATATGGCTATGTTGTTGCCGGTGCGAATCTACTTCAATAAATTCTGGATCTTTGAAGGTCGCACTGATACGCCCAAGCTCTTTATGTTTTAACGTTGCCGAGAACAACAAATTCTGCCGCTGCTTATTACAACTCTCAGCAATGGCATACATATCGATAGCAAAACCCATATCAAGCATGCGGTCTGCTTCATCCAGCACAAATACTTCCAAGTCTTTGAAGTCAGGAGTACCTTTTTCTATATGTTCGACCAAACGCCCTGGAGTCGCGATCAATACTTCTGGGTTTTTACGCAGTGTTGCTACCTGGTGTTTAAATGCTTCACCACCAATGACCAGGCCAGATTTAATGTAGGTAAAAGCGGCCAACTGCTCAAAATGCTGTTGTGTCTGTAGTGCCAGTTCACGCGTAGGCAGCAAAATCAACGCGCGTGTTCCACTGTTCGGTGCGTCATGGGTCAACATACGGTGTAAAATTGGCAATAGAAAGGCGGCCGTTTTACCACTGCCCGTCTGTGCCGACACCATTAAATCCTTACCCGCCATGGTGGCTGGTATCGTTTGTGCCTGTACTGCTGTTGCTTCAGTAAAGTCCAGTTTCTCCAGGGCTTTTAATAACTGTTTGTGTAACGGTAATGCTTTTAACAGAGGCAAGAGGGTATTCCTGATCTAAGGGGGAATTAGCGCCACTTTAACAGAATCAATGGGCACTCTCTGTAACAAACTGAGGATTGAAATTGTAGACTTAAGGGATGACAGCAAGAGGGACCAAAAAAGAGGTAAAAAGTAAACGAAGCTAACCGTCAGAAACAAGAGCGGAAGTTAATAAACAAGAGCAAAAGTATAGGGGAAGTGAAAAATGGGGTGGCTGACGGGGATTGAACCCGCGACCGCCGGAATCACAATCCGGAGCTCTACCAACTGAGCTACAGCCACCATTGATTGCACTGATTGGCTGGATGGCGCGCCCGGCAGGATTCGAACCTGCGACCCACGGCTTAGAAGGCCGTTGCTCTATCCAGCTGAGCTACGGGCGCTCAACAAAGTGCTTTTCTAAAAACAAAAAATGCTTCTCTAAAAAAGAGTGGTCGGGAATGAGGGATTCGAACCCCCGACATCCTGCTCCCAAAGCAGGCGCGCTACCAGACTGCGCTAATTCCCGATGTCTTAAAAACCCTCTTTTCGAGAGGTGCGCATGATACTGACGACAGTCGGCCTCGTCAATCAAAAAGCGTTCAATCGGATTGACAGATTCCCTTCACAGGAACAAAGCGAAATGCGAAAATGCTGCCTTTCCCAACATTGACTCGGAGTCTACAAACTCATGCCAGCACTAATTCTCGATGGCAAAGCCATTGCCCAGCAAACTGAAGCAGAATTGACTGAGCGCGTTGCGCAGCTAAAAGAGCGCAATGCTGGCCAAACTCCAATGCTTGCCACTATTTTAGTGGGCGGCGATCCAGCCTCTGCCACCTATGTGCGAATGAAACAAAATGCCTGCAAACGTGTTGGTATGGAATCAATTGCGGTGGAAATGCCCGAGGAGACAACCACAGAAGAACTGATGGCTAAAATCGATGAATTGAATGCTAACCCTAACTGCCAGGGCATCCTCCTACAGCATCCAGTACCCGGACAAATTGAAGAACGTGATTGCTTTGACAACATTGCTCTCGGCAAGGATGTAGACGGTGTCACCTGCCTGGGCTTTGGCCGTATGGCCATGGGAGAAGAGGCCTACGGCTCCGCCACACCACAGGGCATCATGCGCCTGTTAGCTGCTTACGATATTCCTCTTGAGGGTAAACACGCTGTTGTCGTGGGTCGTAGCCCCATTCTCGGCAAACCTATGGCGATGATGATGCTTAATGCCAATGCTACTGTGACCATTTGCCATTCTCGCACCAAAAACCTGCCTGAAATTATCAAGGGGGCCGATATTGTTGTGGGAGCAGTGGGTAAGCCTGAATTCATCAAAGCCGACTGGATCAAAGATGGGGCCGTCGTTGTCGATGCTGGCTATCACCCCGGTGGTATAGGTGACATCGAGCTGGCGCCACTACATGATCGTGTAGCTGCCCTCACCCCGGTTCCTGGTGGCGTGGGCCCAATGACTATCAACACACTAATTCTACAATCTGTAGAAGCTGGTGAGAAAAAGCTGGCCTGAGTACACTCTCTAAACCCCGTGGTTCTAAAACCCGGGGCGATCATTCATTGTCGCCCCCAACGGGAGAGTTAAAAGCCACTAGGCACGCAGGCCAATAGACACTAGGATTAAGGTGTAGCTGAGAACAGGGTTTGTTAGATGCTGACGGATCGACTAGTGGCTCACAGGGGCTATCCAAAGTGCTTCCCGGAAAATACCCTGCTAGGTATCAGCAAGGCCATTGACGCTGGTGCGCATTTTATTGAAACCGACATTTTATTCAGCGCCGACCATCAACCGGTTCTTTATCACGACACGCTGATGGGCCGTATCAGTGGGTTGGATAATGCCGTACACCTTCTCAACCTATCAGAACTCACCCACCTCCCGGCATCTGAACCAGGGCGCCTGGGAAACCAGTTTAATCACGAAACAGTGACGCCGTTAACCGCGCTGGTACATTTACTCTCCGCTAATCCAAAAGTGACCGCCTTTATTGAACTCAAACGTTCAGGCATTCACATCGAAGGCATTGATCAGGCTTACAATATTGTCACTGAAGCTATCACAAAAGGATCGAAACCCGTTGCTAACCAGTGTGTTTTAATCAGCTTTAGCGACGAGTTTATTCACCATGCTTGGAAACAGGGCTATCCTCGTCTCGGTTTAGTATTAAAGCAATGGAGTGATCTGGAAGAATCATTTATTGCCGAGATTCAACCTGAATTTATCTTCTGTGATGCAAAGAAGGTTCCCGACGGGGTGACGCTAGATCACATTGAAAGCACAGTAGTCATATACGAGGTCGAAGACCCAGACCAAACTATTGCCTGGTTTGATCGAGGTGCTGATATGGTAGAAACCTTTGATATTGGTGGCATGATACAAAATCTGGCCCATAGAGCACTCTGATATAGACTCTTTTTTGTAGCAGTAAAAACAGCAAACACGAGTACTACTAACTATGAACAATAATAACGACACCACCTATGATGTGGTGGTCATCGGTGGAGGTATTCAAGGTGCGGGGGTTGCTCAAGCGGCTCAGGCAGCGGGGTACTCCACATTAATTCTGGAAAAAACTGACTGGGCAGCCGGTACCTCCAGCAAATCCAGCAAGCTCATTCACGGCGGTCTGCGTTATTTGCAGGGTGGCGAACTGTCACTGGTACAGGAAGGCCTGCAAGAACGCGCCCTACTGCTGAAGAATGCCCCGGAACTGGTGCATTCCAACTGGTTTTACCTCCCTGTCTATAAGCACTCAAACTACCATTCATGGCAAATACACTCAGGCCTCACCCTGTATTGGATGCTGTCAGGTTTTCATGAAGAATCTAAATTTGAAGTCGTCCCTGAGTCACAATGGAGCGAGCTGGCAGGACTAGAAGCCAAAGACCTTCAAAAGGTCTACCGTTATCATGATGCCCAAACCGATGACGCCAAACTGACAGCGGCTGTTATTCAGTCCGCAGTATCACTGGGTGCTGAAACATGCTGCCCGGCAGAATTTATCAATGCCGAACAAACTGAAGATGGCTACCGGGTTTGCTATAAAACCAGTTCCCAAAAAACTAGCACCGATAAAAACAGTGCCGATAAAACTTGTATTGATAAAAACAGCTCCGATAAAAACAACACCCAAACCGAAGATGAAAACAGTGTTTCATGCCGCTTCCTTGTGAATGCGGGGGGCCCTTGGGTAAACCACGTTGTCAGTGCCATCTCGCCTCCTCCCAGATCAATTGAAGTAGATCTTGTTCAGGGTGCACACTTAATTCTCGACAAGAAAATTAGCGACCAGTGTTTCTACCTTGAATCTCCCACAGATAAACGTGCCATTTTTGTTTTACCTTGGTACGACAAGACCCTTTTGGGCACAACTGAAACACTATTTGAAGGCAATCCTGAAGATGCTTCACCGACCGAACAGGAGCGCCAATATCTGCTTGAAGTATTAGCCTCTCATTTCCCTGAATATGATGGCAACGTTTGTGGCGAAATGGCGGGGTTGCGAGTACTGCCAAGTGGCCGTCAGAAACACTATCACCGCAGCCGGGAAGTACGCTTAATCACTGATCAGCCAAGGCGACCCCATTATCTGGGCATCTATGGTGGCAAACTCACTGGTTATCGTGCCACCGCAGAAAAAGTGGTCAAAGAGATTGGGGAAACACTAGGGGTACCGGAAAATTGGGTAGACACGAAAACCCTGCCGTTAACACTGCCTACCGTTTAGGTTTATAACCCGCGCTGCCATTCCTGTCGCAAGTGAATACGATCAGGGTCATGAATGGCAGTATGTACCTGAGATAAAAGACGCTCTTTATCACGAGATAATGTGCCTTTTAGCACCAAATAATTAGACGCATGATCACTGCGGAAAACCGTTTTATCCAAGGTCAGCGTCTTCAACAATATTTCCATTTCCTTAAACAGATCAAGTTGTTGTAACGGCTGAAAATCACCACCAAAACCTTCTTGAAAACGCGTCACACCAGTGGGAAAACTTACCACCAGAGTTGAAAGGTATTCGGGCTGCGTTTCATTCATCAACAGTGCTGAGTTTATCGCATGCTGCTCTGAATAAAGCTGGCCACCCAAACCATTGAGAATCATGACCGAGCTTTTTATTCCTGCCTGTTTAATCTTCTGCAATGCCACTAAAGAGGACTGATAGCTCTCCCCTTTCGACACTTTCTCCAAAACTAGGTCATCCCCAGATTCACAGCCCACATACATCAGCTTCAGGCCTAACTGTTCCAGTTCAGCCAACTCGGCCACTGACTTGTTTTTCAGATTACGTGGCAGGCAATAAGACGATACCCGCTGAACATCAGGCAAGTATTGGCGAATTAATAACAACAGTTCTTTTAACCGACGAAACGACATTGCCATCGCATCGCCATCAGCCAGAAACACCCGGCGCACAGGAACACTGGAAGCCACTATCTGTTGCAACTCCTGAGTTATTTGTTCAGCTGTTTTTACACTGAATTTCTTTTGGGGTGCAGTGTACATTTCACAGAATGTACAGTTATTCCAAGAGCAACCATTGGTCACCTGAAGAATCAGTGACCGAGCTTCACTGGGGGGACGAAAAACGGGTTCGATATAATTCAGCACACTAGTTCAACTCAATAGTTCAGCACCTAATTCTGTACAACCAGTTATTCCCGTCTCCAAGTGGTCCCTTCCCGTGAATCTTCCAATACCACACCCTGAGATAACAACTCCTCGCGAATTGCATCAGCACGAGAAAAATCCCGGGCTTTTTTCGCGGCAACTCGATCAGCAATCAATGCCTCGATTTGTTCAGCCTCAAGGCTATTCGCACCATCAACCAAACTACTGCCCTGCATAAAGGCTTCTGGATCTGTACCCAAAATATCCAACACAGCACCCATGGCCTTCAATTCAGCCACCAATCCTTCTGCCTGCTTAATATCAGTCTTTGCCACTGTATTAATTTCACGCACAAGGTCGTACATCACAGCCAATGCTTCGCGACTATTGAAGTCATCGTTCATAGAACCAACAAAACGCTGGTAATACTCGCTACCTTTTAAATCGCCCAACGATGCAGCAGATACAGCGGCAAAGGGCCGTAGTGCCGTATAGAAACGTTCCAGGCCGCCCTTGGCTTCCATCAGGTTGTCTTCAGAATAACTGATAGGACTGCGGTAATGGCTGGACAGCAGGAAGTAACGCACTACTTCAGGGTGGTATTTTTTCAACACCTCACGAATGGTGAAAAAGTTACCCAGTGACTTGGACATTTTTTCATCGTCAACCCGAACAGCACCCGCGTGCATCCAGTAATGTACATACTTTTTACCCGTGGCAGCTTCACTTTGAGCTATTTCATTTTCGTGGTGAGGGAACGGCAAGTCAGGTCCACCTCCGTGAATATCAAAAGTGTCACCAAGGCAGCAGGTAGACATGGCAGAACACTCAATATGCCAGCCGGGGCGGCCAGGCCCCCAAGGGGACTCCCAACTCACTTCACCAGATTTAGCTCCTTTCCACAGGGCAAAATCCCGAGGGTCTTCCTTAATATCACCCACCGCAACGCGGGCGCCCGCCAACAGGTCATCGGGATTGCGATTACTTAATTTACCGTATTCAGGAAAACGACTGACTCGGTAATAAACATCTCCGTTATCTGTCGCATAGGCATAGTGGTTATCCACCAGAATTTGCACCATGGTAATAATTTCATCCATATGAGCGGTGGCTCTCGGCTCCATATCGGGTGGCAAAATACCCAGCTCCTGCTCATCCTCATGCATGGCGTCAATCATGCGTTGAGTTAAGTCTGAATAAAGCTCACCATTTTCGTCGGCACGGTTGAGGATTTTGTCGTCAATATCAGTGATATTCCGAACGTAGTTAACATCCCAACCCTGCGAGCGCAAAAAGCGGGTAATCACATCAAATGCCACCAACACACGAGCATGACCAATATGGCAGTAGTCGTACACGGTGATACCGCAGACATACATACTGATTTTGCCTGGCTCTATAGGCTTGAAGACTTCTTTTTGACGAGTCAGCGTGTTGTAAATATGCAGTGTCATAGTTGTCGTGTCATAGTAGTCGTATCTTAATTACAAAAAATTGTTCGGGTTATCGCTGAGCAAGCATCAAGAGCCCGCTTCCGCCCAAGCTGATCTGAGAGCAATCGTCTGATTGAATACCAGTTTGTCCGGGCTACTGTTTTGACTGTCTTTACACCCGTTTTTACTATCTCGACAGAAGTACCCTTCCCGCTCAAATTGATAGGTTGTACTTTCTGTCGCATCAGCAAGGCTGAGTTCCGCCTTGCACCCCGTCAACACCTGAAGAGACTCTGGATTAATCCCATCAAGGAAGCTTTTATCACCCGCATCGGGCAGAGGATCGCTGAATAAGCGGTCGTACATATAAATATCACAATCCACTGAATGTTGGACTGACACCCAGTGAACCACGCCCTTGGGTTTAATCTCGTCTGCCGGGTCTTTACCCAGCGTATCTGGCACCAAGCTGGCATTCACTTGAACCACCTCACCAGCCTCATTCTTCACATAATCATCGGCTTCAATCACATAGCCATTACGCAACCGAATACGTTTACCCGGCGTCAGCTTTTTCTTGAATTTCTTGCTGTATTCTTCTTTGAAATCGTCCTGATCAATATAGATTTCACGAGTAAACGGTAAGGTGCGATCACCCATATCCAGATTCGGGTGCTGGGTTGGATGTGAGGGTGCTATTAATTGCTCCAAATGATCTTCGGGCAGATTAGTAATCACCACTTTTAATGGCCGCAATACCGTCATAGCACGGGGTGCATTGGTATTCAGCTCATCGCGAATAAAGTGCTCAAGCTGAGACATATCCACCATGCCATCGGTTTTTGACACAGCCAGGCTGTCACAGAAGTTTCGAATAGAAACGGCAGGTACACCACGACGACGCATCCCGGAAATCGTCGGCATACGCGGGTCGTTCCAGCCATCTACATGCCCCTCATCCACCAACTGCTTGAGCTTGCGCTTGCTGGTGACACTGTAGTTAAGATTCAGCCGGCCAAACTCATACTGATGCGGTGTTGATGGCACAGGCAGGTTCTCAATGAACCAGTTATACAGGGGGCGGTTTGAAGCAAACTCCAGCGTACAAACCGAGTGGGTGACACCCTCAATGGCATCTTCCTGACCATGGGCAAAATCGTAGGCCGGATAAATATTCCAGGCATCGCCAGTACGGTGATGCGGCACCTTCTTAATTCGATACATCACCGGATCACGAAGGCTGACATTGGGTGAGGCCATATCAATTTTGGCCCGCAGGGTCATAAGCCCCTCATCAACATCCCCGTTTTTCATATACTCAAGAAGTGTCAAACTCTCTTCGACGGGACGATCACGGAATGGGCTGTTTTTACCCGGCTCTGTCAGGGTACCGCGATATTCACGCATCTGTTCTGCATTTAATTCGCAGACGTAAGCCTTACCTTCACGTATTAGGTACTGCGCCCACTCATAGAGCTGACCGAAATAATCGGAGGCATAGCGAATTTCACCACTCCACTGAAAACCCAGCCACTGCACATCTTCAATAATGGCCTGAACGTATTCATCCTCTTCCTTCTCCGGGTTCGTGTCGTCAAACCGCAAATGGCAATCGCCGCCGTACTGCTCCGCCAATCCGAAATTCAGGCAAATAGATTTGGCATGACCAATGTGCAAATAGCCATTGGGCTCCGGGGGAAAACGGGTGACAACCTTGTCGACAAGCCCGGCTTCAAGATCACTATTAATGGTTTGCTGAATAAAATTGAGCGGTTTGCTATCGTCTGCCATACTGCCGGCCCCACTGGGGCGCTTCTCCATAAAAAGAAACAGGGTTACAAAAGGAGCGGAATTATAGCCTTCAGGCTGTTGGGTATAAACCGTTCATCTAAACTATTGATGCATCAGGTAAACAAGTTTCCACCCTTCGCCCCTGATTCTCTTGCCATACAACAAACAAGACACACAAAAACCGGCTTATGACCCAATCTCTGCCCCAACCCCTAAACCAGCCAAATGTGCGCGCCATACTCTATTTACAGGTAAGTCTGTTCTCTTTTCTTGTGGGAGATTCACTGTTAAAACTGTTGCTTCAGAGTGTGCCTATGGGTCAGTTAATCTGCCTTCGAACCATCGCCTCACTCTCGGTATTACTGCTTTTTATGGCCACCACTGGGCGGTTGCACTTACTAAAAGTCACCAAGCCCCTTCAGCATGCCCTACGCAGTCTGTTCTTTACCGTTGTCAGTATTGGCTATTACCTTGCCGTGAAATCGTTCCCCCTCAGTGCCGTTGCAACGGCACTGGCTGGCGCACCGATTATTATCTCGGCCATATCACCGCTAATACTCAAGGAGCACGCCAGCAGAATCCAATGGATTGCCACTATCATCGGGTTTATCGGTGTTTGCCTCGTATTAAAACCCAATATCAATGAGCTTAACTGGTACTACCTGGCCCTGTTGAGCCTGCCCTTTTCCTACGCCATTATGATTTTATGGGCAAAAAATTTGTCCAAAACCGAATCCGACTGGTCGCTGAATTTTTACCAATTTATCCCGTTACTCATTCTTAGCAGTGTCTGGCAACAGGATCAGTGGATTACACCCAATGTCACACAACTGGGCATCACCTTAATCTCCGGTGCGGCGGCATCCATTGGCTTTATGTTACTGATCGCCGCCTTCCGTATCGGTAAACCGGTGATTATTGCCCCCTTTGAATACAGCTATATCCTAATGGCATTAATCGCAGACATTCTGTTCTGGAACTTTTACCCCGACATGTGGCTGTGGCTGGGTATTGGCTTCATTCTTATCTGTGGCGTAGTGCAAGGTTGGCAAGCGCGGATTTATCCGCCAATGGTCACCACCCACCTCCGACCTGAAGACACCCACAACCCATAGTCATCCCCATAAATTGCCTTTTTCCGCGATTATGGCGTCGCTTCAGAGCGCCTACTTTTGGCAGCACCATGCTCAAATATCCAAAACACTCGCTTCGCTCACGGGGCAGGCTCTCCTCATGTACTCCATGTACACTGCGGTTCTCCGCGTGGTGCTTTCTCGCCTAAAGCGCCTACTGTTGGAACACTCACGAAAAAATTCTAATTTATAGAAGCACCTATAGATAAGCCTGAATACCGAGGGCGGTTCAAATTACTGGCTGAAAAACGTACCATAGCCCCCCTTACTTCTTTGATAGCTACAGGATTACACTCACATGATTACCCTGCACACCAATTTTGGCGACATCAACATTGAACTGGATTTTGACAAGGCGCCAATTTCTGCGGCCAACTTCCTGCAATACTGCCGTGACGACTTCTACACCAATACCATTTTCCACCGTGTTATTGACGGCTTTATGATTCAGGGCGGTGGATTCACCCCTGAAATGACAGAAAAAAGTGGCCGTGCATCCATTGAAAATGAAGCCGACAACGGTCTCAGCAATGACCTGGGCACGCTAGCCATGGCTCGTACCAACGACCCACATTCAGCCAGCTCTCAATTCTTTATCAATATTGGCGACAATGGCTTTCTGAATCACTCAGGAAAAAACTCGCAAGGCTGGGGCTATGCAGTATTTGGTAAAGTGACAGATGGCATGGACGTAGTAAATAAAATTAAAGGCGTTGCCACGGGTAACAGCGGTTTCCACCAGGATGTTCCTGTTGATACCGTAGAAATCCAGAACGTTACTGTTAGCGATGCGTACTCCGATAAGTAACTAGCCCAATCAGACCTGTGGGCCAACGTTACATGGCTCACAGTACCTGACTCAGCTGCTACGCCTCCACATGCCAACGCTACTGATCTCCGCCCTCCACCTCTCGCCTGAGCGCCCCGCCGTGACCCAGGCATTTCTGGGTTTTCTAAAAGACCAGGCACAACAAGCAAACGCTCTGTATATCCTCGGCGACTTATTTGAAGCCTGGGTGGGTGATGATGATCCAGCACCCCTGTCACAAGAAGTCATTTCCGCCTTAAAAGCACTCACCGATAACGGCTCTGACTTGTATTTAATGCAGGGCAATCGGGATTTTTTGATCGACAAACGTTTTGCCCGTGAAACTGGCTGCACCCTGTTGCCGGACTACTATGTTGCCCAACTTGAAGGCCGCAACGTGTTATTACTCCACGGCGACACCCTGTGTATTGAGGACGTGGATTATCAACGATTTCGCCGCAAGGCAAGGCACCCGGTTTTTCGCTGGTGTCTAAATCATCTACCACTAAGAACTCGCCAAAATATCGCCAAAAACTGGCGAGCCAAAAGCATGGACGTTAACTCCAATAAGCCTGACAACATTATGGATGTTACTGCCTCAGAAGTTGAGCGGCAGATGGAAAAGTATCAAGTGAGCACCATGATTCATGGTCATACCCATCGGCCCAATCGCCACCAACACAAACAAGGTGAACGATTAGTATTGGGGGACTGGCATCACCATGGTTGGTATATACGTGTTACAGAAAAGACCGAGCCTGAACTGATTTCTTTTCCGATTAAGGGTTAACCCAGGTTAACCCCTACATCATAAAGACGCCTTTATAAAAACAAGGCTCTCCAACTATTCTTTTGTTTCTAGTAAACCAGCCACCGACTCCTATACTTTATATACGCTATTTTTTTCTGACAACCCGTTATGAAATTGAAAACACTCAGTATTTCAGCGGTGATTGTGGTCATTATAACGATACCAATTATCATCGCTTGGGCTACCCTGATTAATCTGTTCCCCGATGACAAGTATGCCAATCGACCTAAAGTATTAGCCTCTCCGCCCTTGGAGGAACAGCCGTTTATTCCCTATCCGGGGCCTCATCCCAGCCAATGGATACGCTCCGCCGACCCTTTTCTCTACCCGATTCAACTCGGAAAAGTTGGCCCTGTCACACCACTGTATAACATCAACACACAATACCCGTTTGCCTGTGGGGGCGAGCGATCAGGACTCGGACAGCCGCTGATAGACAACAGCGAGCAATGGGGTACTGCCGTCACACACATCGACCCTCAAACAGGGGAGCCCCGCAGTGGATTCAGCAAAGACTGCCTGTATCCAACACAAGCTTGGTATCTGTATAACCGGACCGGCACTAAGAAGTTTTACCCACTGAAGGAAGCCCAGGATGACATTGCACAGATAAGCATTAATGGTAGAACCATCGACTTTATCATCCGTGTAGAAACGGGCACGATAAACCGATTTATTTATACGATAGCCACACTCAAAGGTCTCGAAGAAACGCTGGAAAACCCGAACGGACAATACTGGAACAAACATCTCATCTACCAATTCCGCGGCGGAGTGGGTATCGGTTACCGTCAGGGGCGCACTAGGCCAAGCGCCATACCTGACAGGCGTTTTGAACAATTAAAACAGGGGTATGCCGTCGCTTATTCCACCGCCAATCAGACGTCCAATCATTATGATATCTGGCTGGCTGAAGACACGGCCCTACGGGTAAAGCGGCAGTTCAGCGCACTGTACGGCAAACCCCACCACACCATCGGTATCGGCGGTTCAGGTGGCGCCATTCAACAGTACCTGATTGGTCAGAACGGTTCTGATCTCTTAGACGGAGCGTTAGCCTTGTACGCTTATCCCGATATGCTCAGCCAGACACTCTATGCGCTCGATTGTGAGTTGCTGGAATACTACTTCGATGTTAATGCAGAAAGCTCTCGGTGGCAGCACTGGCAACAGCGTCAGCTGATTGAGGGGCTTAACAGCAAGGTTTACCCTGCTGATGGGAAAGCCTACATTTATGAAGCTGCTATGGTGGCACAAGGATTATTACCGAGCTGGCCAACCGGTAGTAGTGAATGCATTCGTGGCTGGCGCGGCCTCACCCCGCTCATCAACAACCCCAAATACGTTCACTTCATAAGCCGCTTCAGCAAGCAAATTCAAGAATCAACGCGCTGGAGTCACTGGGATAGCCAGGAATATATCTATGGCCGCCGCCCAGACGGTTACGCCTACCGCACTTGGGACAATGTCGGGGTACAGTATGGCCTGCTCCCTCTCAAGCAGGGCCAGATCAATATCCAGGAGTTTCTTCACCTCAATGCCAGTATCGGTGGCTGGAAGGCTCCTGGGGAAATGACTCAGGAGAACTTCTGGCGCCTCAATAACCATGGTTCTTTCTGGGACTTTAGTCCCTGGAGCCATCACAATATGAACCTGAGTGCGGACAACGGAAAAACTCCTGCGCCTCGAACCCGGGGTGACATTGCCGCTATTCAGGCCGCTTATCAGGCCGGGCATATCTTTGTTGGACAGATGAATATTCCCGTTATCGACGTACGCCACTACCTCGAACAAGATTTGGATATGCACCACACAAGCGCTTCATTTTCAGCTCGATTGCGCCTGTTAAGACAACAGGGACATCACGACAATCAAGTGATCTGGATGGCCGACAAGCGTTTTAATCCGACATCTCAAGCCCTTGAAGCAATGACTGGTTGGCTCGACAACCAGCGAACCTCTGGCTCAAAGGCTCCACGCCAAACACGACCGGACAACCTTCAGGATCGCTGCTACGATCAGAGCGGCCAGATTATCGCCAATGGCCCCGATGTCTGGGATGGTGAATGGAATAATAAAAAAAATGGTGCCTGCATGCAGCATTACCCAATCTACAGTACGTCACGAGTAAAGGCGGGTGGCAACCTGCTAGGCGACACGTTCAAGTGCCACTTGATGAGCATAAATACAGCGGTCGAAAAAGGGCTATATGCACCTATCAATATGACGCCACATAAGGAACGTCTGGAACAAATATTTCCTGATGGTGTATGTGACTACAGCAAGCCCGACCAGGGACTTCCCACCAAGCTAATAGTCAACTGATCCTGACCCGCTTTATCAGACGACTACCCTCCCCTTAATGCATCGATCGGACTCAACCGGGTTGCATTGAGGGCGGGGCGAACCCCGGCTATCAACCCAACCGCCCTGGACACCATCAATAGACACCATCAAAGGCTGTCAGAGGCCTCAAGAAAAGGCCCATCCACACACAGCCTACGACCATCTGGCGCTGCGCAGGCACCACAGAGGCCAATGCCGCATTTGGTCAGGTAATCAATGGCACTGAAAATTTGCTCATCCCGGCAGAATTCTCGCTCAACGGCAATCGCCGCATGAACCATTGGCTCCGGGCCACAGTTGTAGAACACTACGTTGTCCAACTCTTCTTGAGAGAGTCCTTTTAAACGCTCTCGAAGCAGGTCGGTGACAAAGCCCTGATAGCCTTCACTGCCGTCATCGGTGGCTACATGAACATCGGCAATTTTTTTGCACTCGTCAAGATAATAAAGGCGATCACTACTACGGGCACCAGTAAACACTTCAGCATTTTCGAAATCCCGAGCGATCTGGTACACCGCTGCCAAACCGGTACCACCACTCACGGCCATAATTTTGGCACCCTCATGAGGTGCTACGGGAATGCCATGGGGACCACGCACATAGGCTTCTGCCCCCGGCTCCAGCGCCATCAATTGGTGAGTAAAAACACCCACATCAATAACTACTAGCGAGAACGGATCGTCGGTCAGTGCTGAGAATGGCTTCTCACCTAATTCTGGAATCCAAAGGAAAATAAATTCACCGGCCTGAACATTAACTTTTCGGTCAAAGGTGAGAATACAAATATCATCGGTTACCCGTTCATTAGATACCAGTGTCACTGGACGGAACTGCATATCCACGTCGTAACGAATCAGGCTTTCTGCCTGATTTTTTCCATACTCAATATCTCTCTGTAGGGTTTGGAAATACTGACGCATCTCATCGGTCGTTAAACCAATCAGTGCTGAACCAACACCCACAACGCTTGCACCAGCATCCGCGTAGGCACGCACATCATCTGCACTGCTAGCACCGCCACAACCAATAATGGGGCAATCCACTGCGGCGGCAATCTCGCGCACACATTTCAGGCCAATGGGTAATACCCCTTTACCCGACATACCACCGGAACCATTGCTAAGCACCGGATGACCATGGGCAGAGGTGTAACCTGGCCCAACGGTGTTAATGGCACATAATCCATCGGCGCCCCCTTCCACAGCAGCCTTTGCAATCTCTGCAATATTGTCAGTATTTGGGGTGAGTTTCGGAATAACGGGAATATCTACCACCGCTTTTACCGCTGCGGTGATTTCTTTCACCAATGCTGGATCCTGGCCCATGGCCATGCCATAACCTTTGGCATGAGGGCAGGACAAATTCAGCTCCAGCCCATCAGACACAGGGGCGAGAATCTTGGCCACTTCAACGAATTCTTCAACACTACCACCAAAAATGGAGGTCAATAGGAAGCGATCTTCTGGTACATTTAATGTCGCCAGTGACTCAGCTAGTTGTTTTGCACCCGGGTTGGTCAAACCAACAGCATTCACGAAACAACCCGGCGCATATTGGCTGATCACTGGCTCTCTGTAACCGGGCCGAGGTTCCAGACCCACACTCTTGGTGGTCAACACCCCCACTTCAGGAATGGTATCGAAAATATGCTGAATAATTGAGGCGGCTGTTGAGACAATCCCGGAGGGAATGGTAAATGGCGACGTAATCGTCTTACCAAAGAACTTTTGGCTGGAGGGTTGGCTACTGAGGGACGCTTCTTTCGACATATAGATATTCTAGCCTGAGGAGTAATTAGAGTGTGCAATTAAGGTGCAGAAGGATAAACGTCCTACGAGCTGAAATCTACCGGATTAATGGACAACAGAGGCCTCAAAGGCCTGAAGAGGAAACCAACTCCCCATAGTGGAACAGGCAATAGCTCCCCGGCTCAATTTTCTGCCAGGTTTCATTACAGGTCAGCGGTTGAGTGGCAATGACCGTCACCACATCATTGGGAGTGGTTTCCTGTTTGAAGTCGATAACCACATCCTCATCCAGCAACTGTGCCTCACCAAAAGGTGCCCGCCGGGTTATCCAATAGAGATTGTTACTGCAATAGGCCATCACATAGGCGCCATCGGTCAGCAACATATTGTATACACCTAGCTCCTTGAGCTGATCGGTAAAACTGGCAATATCATGGAAGACTTCAGCCATGTTTTTCGGAGGAGATGGGTAGCGAGTTTTGAGTTGGCTTAGCAGCCAGCAGAAGGCATGTTCACTATCCGTCTCGCCCACGGGGGTATAGTTACCCGTATCCAGCGCTTCAAAATTCTCAAGCTGGCCATTATGGGCGAACGTCCAGTTGCGGCCCCACAACTCTCGGGTAAAGGGGTGCGTATTTTCCAGGCTGACACAACCACGATTGGCTTGCCGAATATGACTAATCACAGAACAACTCTTGATGGGGTAATTCACCACCATCTGTGCAATTTTTGATTCTGAAGAAGGATTTGGGTCTTTAAACGAGCGGCAACCTTTGCCCTCATAGAAGGTAATTCCCCACCCATCCGCATGGGGGCCAGTGTTACCACCACGCTGAATCAATCCGGTAAAGCTGAAACATATATCCGTGGGGATATTGGCGCTCATACCTAGAAGCTCACACATACAGACTCTCTACTTACCCTCTACTTAATTGTCAGGGCAGCTGGCGGCCCGGAATGAAAATGAAACTCATTGTCTGGAGCCTCGATTAACGCTTGCTCCTGTTCACGAATGATCGCAATCCTTTCATCAATGGATTTTCCTCCCGCGGCCTTTTTGGCTAGTGAAAGGTAATCCCGATAATGGCGTCCCTCAGATTTTAGTAGTGATAAATAAAACTGCTTCAACTCATCATCGAGAAAAGGGGCTAGCTTGGCAAACCGCTCACAGGATCGAGCCTCAATAAAAGCCCCAACGATCAGCGTATCTATCAATTTCGCTGGCTCGTGAGTTCTTACTTTTTTTCTCATTCCTGCCGCATAACGAGAAGCACTGATATTCTGATACTCAATGCCTCGTGCTTTCATGATGGCGATCACCTGCTCGAAATGGCGCATTTCCTCACGAGCCAGCTTGGACATTTTATTGAGCAGTTCGAAGTCATCCACATAGCGGTAAATCAGGTTAATCGCCGTACTGGCAGCCTTCTTCTCACAGTTCGCATGGTCAATCAGGAGAACATCCTGATTCTGTAGTGCTGCATCAATCCATGCATCGGGGGTATTGCAGGGTAAAAACTCTTTGATTTCTTCAAGTGAAGACTCTGCTAGTGAAGAGGGCGCCACGAATGTAATCCTTTCTTTAGGTTGCTTCAGCTCTCTGAAGCTCAGGTGTTAGATGTATCCATATTGTGAACAATGGGACGGGAAGCCACGGTTTTTTGCCATTCGGCCAGCCCTTCTATTTCACTCATCACATTCCACCCACAGACATCCTTCATAACTTTCTCGGCAAAACTGAAGGTATGGTAAGCGACGATATCTGCATAGGTGAACAAATGCCCTGCCAGGTAGGGTTCAAATCTTGCTAACCGTGCCAAAGCAGCCAACCCTTTCGTTATCTCTGGCTTGATATCATTAATCACCTGCTCTTTATTGGCATCTGGGGAGTTCGCCATCGTATTGAGGCGACTGACAGGTAGTTCGATATATAGCTCACACACCCTCATCAATTCACGTATCTTGGCTCGCTCAAAAGAGTCTTGGGGAAATAGTGGAATCTCAGGGTTAATATCTTCCAGGAACTCCATAATTGCCATGGTTTCCGAGAGGAACCCTTCACGAGCTTCAAGGCATGGCACTTTGCCCATGGGGCTCATGGACAAAAACGACTGTTCCTGATTGGGTGAGGTTTGAACATCATCAAACTCGAATCCTTTTTCAAGCAGGGCCAGCTTAACCATTTTGTAGTAATTACTGGCCTGTAAACCATAGAGTTTAAGCATACCTGCCCCCCCAGAGAGCCCTATAAACAACGATTATTGTTGCTCGAAGTGTAACAGAGAATTTACCCAGTGAATGGCAGCTATCCACAGAGACCACATTACCTTGGCAAGGTAATTGTAGTAATATACGCGCCCCTTGGGCTTGATACCCAACCAGAATACTGGCATCGGTTAAATGTTACCGATAGCCCCTCAATCGCCCGCAATCCCATCGGATTGGGTCACGCAACATTATGAGAGGATGCAAACTATGCTAGAAGCCTATCGCCAACATGTAGCAGAACGTGCCGCAGAACAAATTCCACCAAAACCCCTGAACCCAGAATGGACGGCAGCACTGGTCGAGTTACTGAAAAACCCACCCGCTGGTGAAGAAGAGTTTCTGCTAGACCTTATCGCAAACCGCGTACCACCCGGTGTGGATGAAGCTGCTTACGTTAAAGCAGGCTTCCTTAGCGCACTGGTTAACGGTGACGCAAGCTCACCTCTGATTGATCGCAGCGCTGCTGTTACCCTACTTGGTAATATGCACGGCGGCTATAACGTAGAGACTCTGGTTGAGCTTCTCGATGATGCTGAACTGGCCGAACAAGCAGCTAAAGAACTGAAAGGCACCCTGCTAGTATTTGACGCATTCCACGATGTCGCTGAAAAAGCGGATGCTGGCAACGCCAGCGCTAAAGCCGTTCTGCAATCCTGGGCTGATGGCGAGTGGTTCACCAACAATGATGCTGTTCCAGAAAGTATCAAAACAATCGTTTATAAGGTTACCGGCGAAATCAACACCGATGACCTGTCTCCTGCACCCGATGCCTGGAGCCGCCCAGATATTCCCCTGCACGCACGTGCCGCTTTCAAAATGACCCGTGATGGTATTACGCCAGATGAGCACGGCGTTGTTGGTCCAATGCACGCAATCGATGACATCAAAGCCAAAGGGCTGCCTGTTACCTTTGTAGGCGACGTTGTCGGTACTGGTTCTTCTCGTAAGTCCGCGACCAACTCTGTTCTGTGGTTCTTCGGTGAAGATATGCCCGGCGTACCCAACAAGCGCTCTGGCGGTATCTGTATCGGCAGCAAAGTTGCCCCTATCTTCTTCAACACCATGGAAGATGCTGGCGCACTGGTATTTGAAGCACCTGTCGACAAAATCAACTACGGTGATGTCATTGAGATTCGCCCCTACGACGGAAAAATTCTCAACGAAGCCGGTGACGTTCTGTCCGAATTTGAACTCAAATCCGACGTTCTTCTCGACGAAGTTCAAGCAGATGGCCGTATTAACCTGATCATTGGCCGCAGCCTGACTCAACGTGCTCGTGAGCACCTAGGCCTACCTGCTTCCGACTTGTTCCGTCAGCCTACCCAACCAGAAGATACTGGCAAGGGTTACACCCTGGCACAGAAAATGGTCGGCAAAGCCTGCGGTGTTGATGGCATTCGTCCCGGCACTTACTGCGAACCCAAGATGACCACTGTGGGCTCTCAAGATACCACTGGCCCAATGACTCGTGATGAACTGAAAGATCTGGCTTGCCTCGGCTTCTCTGCCGACCTGACCATGCAGTCATTCTGTCACACAGCGGCTTACCCCAAGCCTGTGGATATTGACACCCAACACACCCTGCCAGACTTCATTATGAACCGTGGTGGTGTATCTCTCCGCCCTGGTGACGGTATTATCCACAGCTGGTTGAACCGCATGTTGCTCCCTGACACAGTGGGCACGGGCGGCGATTCCCACACTCGCTTCCCAATGGGCATTTCATTCCCCGGCGGTTCTGGCCTGGTTGCTTTTGCTGCGGCTACCGGCGTTATGCCGCTGGATATGCCTGAGTCTGTTCTGGTTCGCTTTAAAGGTGAAATGCAACCTGGTATCACCCTGCGCGACCTGGTTCACGCTATCCCTTACTACGGTATCAAAGAGGGCTTGCTGACCGTTGAGAAGAAAGGTAAGAAAAACTTCTTCTCAGGGCGCGTTCTTGAAATTGAAGGCCTGAACAGCCTCAGTGTTGAACAAGCCTTTGAGCTGTCCGATGCCTCCGCAGAGCGTTCAGCTGCGGGTTGTACCATTAAGATGAGCGAAGACTCTGTTGCAGAATACCTCACATCGAATGTCACTCTACTACGCTGGATGATTTCTGAAGGTTACGGCGATGTCCGTACACTGGAACGCCGCGTAACCAAGATGGAAGAGTGGTTGGCTAACCCATCCTTGATGGAAGCAGATGCCGATGCTGAGTATGCCGCTGTGATCGAAATTGACCTGGCTGATATTAACGAGCCTATCGTTTGCTGCCCTAACGACCCCGATGATGCCAAGCTGTTGTCGGATGTTGCTGGCAGCAATATCGATGAGGTCTTTATCGGTTCTTGTATGACCAATATTGGTCATTTCCGCGCGGCAGGAAAACTGCTGAACGAAGCGGATAAAGTTGATTCTCGATTCTGGATTTGCCCTCCCACGCGTATGGATGCCCACACGCTGATGGAAGAAGGCTACTACAATATCTACGGTAAAGTGGGTGCACGTACTGAAATGCCCGGTTGTTCTTTGTGCATGGGTAACCAGGCACGTGTAAATGCTGGGGCAACGGTTATCTCCACCTCAACTCGCAACTTCCCCAATCGCTTGGGTGATGGTGCCAACGTATATCTCGGCTCAGCTGAACTAGCATCAGTGAGTGGTATTCTTGGTCGCCTACCAACACCGGCAGAATACTTGGAATATGCGAGCAAAATAGACTCTATGTCCGAGGAAATTTACCGCTACATGAACTTTGATCAAATCGCCTCCTTCCAGAAGGGTGCCGATGAGGGCAAACTCATTGCCGCTGAGCAAATCGTTGATGTTGCCTAAATAACCAGGCACACAGAAAAGGCCTCGCTTTAGCGGGGCCTTTTTTGTTTCTGTACGGCTTATATAGAGCCTCAAACAAACCTAACTCTCAGAGCCTGTTTTTAGGTTGCCCTTTCTAATCTGCTATGACTAAATTGATCGCTAACCGTTTTAATTGTAGAGCAGAATCTATATGCAATATCAGTTATTCGATCTATACCGCCAATCACTAACGCCCCTGAATGCCACCGTAGACCTTGTTCACGATATCGTTACGGATGATAGATACCCTCTAGCAAAAACACGCTACGGCCGACTCCGCAAAGCCGTACTGGAATCCACTAGTCGCCTGCTAAAGCACTACCCAAAACAGGGGTTTGAGTATGAGCCTGTCATCATTGATAAGGTGGACCACCCCGTCAGTGAAACCGTGGTTATGGAAAAACCCTTCTGCAACCTAATACGCTTTCGTCGTGAAGACCTGCCTGCAGATGCACCTAAACTACTTTGTGTCGCGGCGTTATCTGGCCATCACGCCACGTTAGCCCGAGAAACATTTCGAGAATTTTTACCCGATTACGAAGTTTATGTCACTGACTGGCTAGATGCCCGAGATGTGCCCTTAGATGCCGGCAAATTTGGCTACGAAGGCTACGTCAGCTACCTCATCGACTTTATGGAGCACCTTGGCCCCAACAACCATGTATTCGCCATTTGCCAAGCAGCAGTACCCGCACTAACAGCTGCCGCTCAGATGTCCAAAAAAGACAATATCTGTCGACCAAAAACACTGACGATGATGGCAGGCCCCATCGATATCCGGGTTAACCCCAACGCATTCACTAAAAAAGTTTTAAAAATCTCTGCAAAACTTCTTGAGCGTGTTGCTATCCATAAGGTACCTAACCGATATGAGGGCGCTGGCCGACTGGTTTATCCTGGAACCATGCAACTTGGTGGTTTCATGTCCATGAACATGAAGTCTCACATGGAAAAACATGTGCAATTCTTTAAGGATGTTGTCCACGGCAATGCTGATGACGCCGATAAGCACCGTGATTTCTATGATGAATATATGGCTGTTCTCGATATGGATGCGGATTTTTACCTGGAAACCATGGACCGCATATTTCTCGACCAACAACTGCCTAAGGGTTTAATGCAACATCAGGGTGAGACGATCAACTGTAGTGATATTACTGATATCGCCATTCTCACCCTCGAGGGTGAAAAAGATGACATGATCAGCCTGGGTCAAACCGAAGCCGCCCTGCATTTGTGCGACAACCTGCCCAAGAAAATGAAGAAACACTACGTGCAGAAAGGTGTTGGTCACTACGGCATCTTCAATGGCAGAAAATACCGTAAGGGCGTTGCCCCAAAAATTAAAGCCTGGATCAACAAGCACCACGGACAAGTTGCCCTGACTGGTTAGTAGTTCGTTTAACGAGCAGCCTGTTAAAAGAACAACTATTAGTAATAGGCAGCAACCAAAAAGGCCGACAAATGTCGGCCTTTTTTATTCCTATTTACTTATTCATACACATTTATTAACAATAGTGAATCTGACCGGTTAACTTTACGTCGATTCACCTTCAACTATTTTGAGCTCTCGCTTCGTTGCTTGTTCTTAAATGCCAGCTTTTCCTTCTTGCGGTTGATAACTTGCTCTTCCATTGAAGAACCAATGTGTGTTCCCCCCCGCTGCTTAGCCAAATTCATTTGTCGTTCTCGAGCAGCATAGCGCTTCACCTGCTCATCGCTGTGCTTGCCATAGCAGCGGTGACAACTAACCCCTTTTTGGTAATTGAGGTGTTGTTTATCTTCCTCAGTTATCGGCAATCGACAGGCATGGCACTGGTCATAGAGGCCTTTTTCAAGCTGGTGATTCACGGTGACTCGATTGTCGAAAACAAAGCACTCACCTTGCCACATTGAGTCATCTTCAGGCACCTGCTCAAGGTAATTGAGAATGCCCCCCTTCAAATGGAAAACCTCCTCAAACCCCTGTTGTTTTAAGTAGGCGGTAGACTTCTCACAACGAATACCGCCGGTGCAAAACATGGCCACTTTCTTCTGTTTTTTGGGGTTCAATGCTTTGCTGACGTAACCTGGGAATTCACGAAATGTTTCAGTATCAGGATTTACCGCATTTTCAAACGTCCCAATCTCAACTTCGTAGTCATTCCGGGTATCCAGCAGCAACACATCTGGATCGCTAATTAGATCGTTCCAGTCACGAGGGTCAACATAGGTGCCAACGATGCCATTGGGATCAATACCTTCCACCCCCATTGTCACGATTTCTTTTTTTAGCTTCACCTTGGTTCGATAGAAGGGATTACCGGTGACATAGGATTCTTTGACTTCCAGACCGGAAAAACGCGGGTCTTTTTCCAACCACGCTATGACGGTATCAATACCCAGCCTAGAACCGGCAATCGTGCCATTAATCCCTTCAGGGGCGAGCAGCAACGTGCCCTTCACACCCTCTTCCAACATCAGGTTCTGAAGAGGCTCTCGAAAGGATTCAAAATCAGGGAGTTTTGCAAAACGGTATAGTGCAGCAACCACGACACTAGTCGGGGGTTCAGTCATGTCTTTTCCTCGTTGCGACCGGAACGTAAAACCGGGCAAGTTGTAGGGTGTTGTATTTGAAGTGCTTCATCTAGAGTGAAGCACTCAGGACACCCGGGGAGGCGCATTTTAAGTAAATACGCCCCTGTACTCAAGAAAGCTGGAGCTCATACCGGTTCTAACCATTACTCGAAAGCATGACCTATCTAGTTAACGTCACCTAGCGAGTCGCTCCAAGACAGTTCTCTATAAAACCCTCTATAACACCGCCCCTTTTCACAGCGTTACTGCGCTAACAATTGATCTGAACCGGCTACATAAATGCTCTACATCTGTGTAAAATTGCCACCCATTTCATTTCAGGCACCAACATGACAGAACTACTGTCACCCGCAGGCACACTCAAGAACATGCGCTACGCATTCGCCTATGGCGCCGATGCTGTGTATGCCGGTCAACCACGCTACAGCCTGCGTGTGCGTAACAATGAGTTTAACCACCTAGATGTTATGGCCGGGGCCATCGCGGAAGCGCATGCCCAAAACAAACAGTTCTATATCGCCAGTAATATTTCCCCTCACAACGATAAAATTAGAAGCTATCTGCGCGATATGGAAGAAGTGATTAAGATGCAGCCCGATGCACTGATCATGTCTGACCCTGGTCTAATCATGATGGTGAGGGAAAAATGGCCAGAGATGCCAATTCATCTATCGGTACAGGCCAATGCCACCAACTATGCCACGGTGAAGTTCTGGCAGACCCAAGGCATTGTTCGCACGATTTTGTCCCGTGAGTTGGGATTGAATGAAATTGAAGAAATTCGCCAGCACTGTCCAGAGATGGAGCTTGAAGTCTTCGTCCACGGCTCTCTCTGTATCGCCTATTCTGGCCGCTGTCTCCTTTCTGGCTATATGAACCACAGGGACCCCAATCAAGGTGCCTGCACTAATGCCTGCCGGTGGAAATACAACGCACAAGAAGCCACAGAAACAGAAACCGGTGATATTGTTCCGGCCAAAACTTCCCCAACAAAGATATGGGAACCTTCTCAGGGGACGCCCCAAGAAAACCAACTACAGAATGATCATGATGAAGAAAAGCCCATCATGCTACTGGAAGAAGAAGGGCGTCCCGGGGAAATGATGCCAGCCTTTGAAGACGAGCATGGCACGTACATCATGAACTCAAAAGACTTACGCGCGGTGCAACACGTCGAACGCTTGGTTAATATGGGTATTGTTTCCTTAAAGATTGAGGGCCGAACAAAGTCTCACTACTATGCCGCACGTACTGCTCAAGTTTACCGTCGCGCCATTGATAATGCAGAGGCAGGAAAACCCTTTGATATCAACATGATGGCCGAGCTCGATCACCTGGCCAACCGAGGCTATACAGAAGGATTCTACCGACGCCACGTTCCCCAGGAAACCCAGAACTATACTCAGAGCGCCTCCAGAAACCCCAATCAGCAGTTTGTGGGTGAAATCAGTGCGGTAGAAGCAGATAAAGGCTGGCTCACGGTGGATGTTAAAAACCGTTTTGAACACGGGGACACCATGGAGCTCATAACCCCCAATGGTAATATGACCTTCAACCTAGAGGCTCTCGAGAACCTGAAGGGCGAAAAAATGAATGTAGCACCAGGCTCTGGTCACATTGTTCGTGTCCCCATGCCGGCAGATATCGTCCTACCAGAAGATGGCGGCTATGCCATGCTGATGCGGTATATGTGAATACCCTTTTTTACTTTCTTGTTACACTCAGGGCATGTTCAAAATAAGGGGGAACCATGGCGAGAATTGCTCTTTTATTGGCTGTTGTCATCTTAGGCTACCTGTTTTGGCAAAAACTGAATAATAGCCCTCCTCAACAGCGAAAAAAGCTATTGCTGCGCAGTGGGTTCTTCATACTGATCGCAGCTCTCCTGCTGCTTGTTGCTACTGGACGTGTTCATTGGATCGCTGTTGCTATCACCGCAGCGCTACCTGCCCTTAAAATCCTATTTGCCCTGTTACTGAGAGCACTCCCTTTTCTTCAGGTGTGGCTAAAGAAGCGTCATGCTCAGTCGGGGCATCCAGCCCCACCATCAAGCTCTCAACTCACCGAAGAGGAAGCCTGGCAGCTACTGGGCCTTCAACCCGGAGCCAGTCGTGAGGACATCATCCAGTCCCACAAACGACTGATACAAAAACTGCACCCGGATCGGGGAGGAAATGATTATCTGGCCGCGAAACTCAATGCCGCCAGGGATTTATTATTAGGTCATTAGTGGTGGAGTTTATCGATCACAAGTCTATCAGCAGGAAAATTCTACTGTCCTGCCTGTTCATTGAAGCCTCCATTTTACTGCTCGATCTGCTGTTAAATTATTTCCAGCTGATCGAGTCCGAATCTCTTCAAAAAATATTTAATGTGGCACATGAACAAAGTCTAGGCACTTGGTTTTCAGTGGTACAGGCTGCCATCGCCAGCTTGGTTTTACTCGGCCTGCACCAGCTAACCCACACTCGCCAATGGCGAACCTGGGGCTGGCTTCTTCTGGCCCTGTTTTTCTTTTACATCTCAGTAGATGATGCCGCTAAAATTCATGAGCGACTGGGGGAGCATGTTGGGCGACTGGTTGCCAATGATGAAAACTCCCAACTGGGAGAGTTTTCAAGGTTCTTCCCTTCCTACGCTTGGCAATGGGTGTTTGCCCCTTTTTTTGGCGCTATTGGTCTCTACACCCTTCTATTTCTCTGGTATCAACTGCCGGATAATAAGTTACGGCTAACAGTTATTGCTGCCTTTGGGTGCTGGGCAATCGCCATTGGTATCGACTTTATCGAGGGCCGCGAAGGCTTCTTCGAGTCTATTGCCGCCACACTGGGAGTAAACAAGTACACCCTGAGCCACCCTTTCCTCATGGCTGAAGAATTTTTAGAAATGTTTGGAACATCGCTGTTTCTGTATTTGTTTGTTCAGCGTTTTCTATTGTCTTTTAATCAGAGAGTTGAAGAAAAATTTAACCACGCAATCAATCATCGTTAAGCCCGGCTTCTGCTCGTCAGTAACAAATGGATATATCGGCCCAACCACAGATAGGGCTCCCTTTTTGAGTACGCCAACTCCATCTCAATCACTGACTCTGGTACACCATTACCACCCCGTAGAGTCGTCACATAATCATGAAACACCCGCACTCCGCTGATAGCCTGTACAGTCAGCCCTGCGTCATCCACCCATTCCTGCACTTGCTCCGGTAAAAGTGGATTACTTGGAGTGAGGCTACCGGGGTCCGGGGTAAACGTATCCCGTTTTAAAAGATTGAAATTACCCCTGATTAGATTCCGATATTCTAGTGAATGCCTGTTGTAATAGGCAAAGGAAAGCACACCCGACTCTGAGAGAAAATGTTTCAGCTGTACCATTAAGGGCTCAGGGTCGGCCAACCACTCCACCACTGCATGGCAAAGTACCACATCATACGCTCCCCCCACACAGCTCGAGAGTTCCTGAAGTGGGCAGTGATGCCACACCATCGACCCCGCTACACCCGCCTCCTCAGCAGACTCTCGTGCAATAGATAGCATTTCACTGGAAATATCATTTACCGTCACTTGGTGTCCAAGTTTTGCCAGTCTGATGGCCAGTTGGCCGAGACCAGCGCCAACATCCAAAACCCTGAGGGGTTTATCCCCATAAAGTTGAGGGACTTGTTCTTCTAAGTCACGCCACAATACCGCCAGCCGGATATCACCTTTTAAACTGCCGTAGACCTTGCGCTGAAATCGTTCAGCTAAATCATCAAAATTTCTATCGTCACTCATTCGGTACTTCTTTTATTGTTGATAAGGTCATTGAACACGCCGATTCAATGGCCAAATCGAATGTCTATTTAAGGCTGTCAGTGCAGAATTTTAACGGATTGGATGACATCCCTGTCATCACATCTTCCATTTAACCCCACCATACTCCATTTGATTAAAACCATGCTGATAGTACGACGCTAATTGCTATATCTCAGAAATATCGTTCCATAACGTAAAGCCAGATTGCTAAATCTCACTCGCAAAGCGAGTTAACAAAGCGTCAGGTGTTTTACTACTATCACTCGACGCAGTACACATGATTATTTCTATTAATTTAAGGAGATAGGTATGTCCGATTGGTTCGAGTTAAACAAGGGTGTTGATGGTCAATACAGTTTTGATCTGGAAGATGATGGGGAATCTTTAGTGGCTATTATTGGTTATCGCCACTGTCTGTAATATGCAGGAAGTGGTCATACGTTTAACGGCAGTGTTATGTTTTTTGTTGGTGAGCACATAGATGTTTTGCTATAGATACAAGGGACTTAAAATCCCTTGCCTTCACGGGCGTGCCGGTTCGATTCCTGCCCTAGGTACCAAAACACAAGACCTCAACACTTTACGGTGTTGGGGATTTTTTATTTGGTGTGGAAAAGCTTATTGGTAGACGCTTCATTGAATCCCCCTTTGTATGATAGCCTCTCATTCATAGTCATATTTTTATTATGTCCAAGACCCTTATACATGCCAGCATGCCAGCTGACTTAAATCCATTTGTAATGATCTTATAAACCTGTGGAGTAACCTTGTTTAAGAAAAAAAAACAGCTTCTTCTTGTCCACTCACAATCAATTGATTGCCTTGGGGGGGCAGAGCTTAGCTTACGGTCACACATAAAATCTGCTCCTGCTGATATAAATATTGATATTGTTACTCCTGATACCCCCGTTTCCCTAAAAAACTACGATACGGTCATTCTGGCCAACTTGCGCCCTAATGGAGGGTTAGGAGAAAAATCTGAATATAACTGGGCCCTACAGTGGATCGCTCGTTTAAAAGGATATCGTGGCTATTTGATCCGATTGGAACGTGATATCCATCCCTGTACATATCGGGATGCAAGGTGTATAGATTTCGAAAAAGTTAAATGCGTAACATGTAATTGCGCCTCTCCCATACCTCGGGTGTTTCAAACTCTTTATAATTTATGTGATGCTGTGATCTTCCTTTCACCGTTACACAAGCAGGTTATCAATCAGATAATCAATATAAAAGTTCGAAGGCAATATGATATAGCGGTACCGATTGATCTTGGTTTGTTTCGCACTATTATCCCCTTTAAGCAACGCAAACATGCCGCACTGATAATTGGTGATGCAATTCGAGTATCTCCAGACGCTATTTCTCTGGCAGCTAAAGAAGGTTATCCGGTGGAGTATATGGATTACCTGTCTGTGCCTTACAATAAAATGCCGGACTTACTCAATCAATATCAGGCCATTGTTGTTGCTCCAGTTATGTTGCATGCTTTTGGTAGACTTGTCGTGGAAGCGATGGCTTGTGGATGCCATGTAATTACTAACAATCGGGTTGGGGCTATGTCTTATTCAGATCCTGTTGCCGTTTGTCAAAAATCAAATGATGCTTTTTGGAGTATTGTTACCCGCAGGCCTCGAATACCTAACTGGAGACGTTTTTTATTAACACGGAATAAATATGATAAAACTAAACAACAAAATACGGAATAAATATGATAAAACTAAGCAACAATTAGGCAAATGGTTGAAGCCTATTTATATCTACCGCAATAGATTGACTGAACTTCGCAAAGAGGAATTTTTTTCAATTAAGCAGGAACGTTTAATTTATTCCTGCCCACTGGATGAAAAAAAACGGAAGAATCTGGCAAAAATTCCGTTGAGTAATAGATTTAGAAAATATATAGAATTAACTCGTCCACATGTTTTGCATGTTGGCGTGACTACACATTGTAATCTGAGTTGTACAGCCTGCCCTACTGGAACCGGAACATTAGGGCGTGCGACAAAGCACCTTGATTTTGATCTATACTGTCAGACCGTTGACTCATTACGTGACTCTCTATTATTTATGCTTTTCTGGGATTGGGGTGAACCCCTTCTACACCCGAGGCTTGCTGAAATGATCCGCCATGCCGGAAAAAGTGGAATAAGGACGGTTATCAGTACTCATGGCAGTCTAAAGTATTCTGATAAGAAAATTGAGGAACTCGTCCTCGCTCAACCTGACAATGTAATTGTGTGCGTGGATGGTGCCGACCAAGAGACCTATCAAACTTATCGTCGAGGGGGGCAATTAACAAAAGTTTTACAAACAATAAAACAGCTAGTTAAAACTAAAGAACGCTTAGGGAAAAGCTTGCCTTTGATTGAATTCAGATCTCTCGCGACTAAAGGAACTGAACAGCAAATGCCAGAGCTACTGAAACTTGCACAGGAATCTGGTGCGGATCTCTTCTCCGTTAAAACCTTACGCCCGTTTGATTTTCGTGGAACGGATGTAGATGAAAATCTAGTACCGGATAACCAATCCTTAAGTCGATATGAGTATGCTGGAGATAAACCCGTTGCAGCTACTCGAAAAACAAACAACTTATCGGGGCAGCTAGATTGTGGAAAACCTCTTCATGCGCCAACACTCAATGCGGATGGGACATTGGCATTTTGCAGCTATGCCCAATATGAAGATGAATTTTTCGGCACATTAATCAATAAATCATTTGACTCTGTCTGGAAAGGGCAGCTAAGTCGCAGCCGTCGGACCCACTTTTTAGAATCGAATGGTAGTAAGAGTTGCGAAAATTGCTATTTTCGATTTGAGCCCATGCCGACTATCATCCATCAGGTGATACTACGCCCTTTACCAGATGGAATAAGTGCTGAAGCTCCACAATCTATTGAATCATTCTTGAGTTTGTTTCCAATATCGAAGTAAAGCTCAGGTATAAATGACTGGTAGTTCAACAACCAGAAAGAAATTATTCCCGACAGGTTAATAAACCTCCGGTCGCTAGCTCAAGTTTCGATTTTAGTTCTATATAGGATCGTTTTTGAATTTTGAATCTGAGCACCAAAATATTTCAGTTACAAACCTTCAACTTTTTGATTCTATAGAAGTTAATTGCTCATACATAGACAGGTATGACGTAAAGGAGTCTCCTAATGGAGAATACTACTTCGATCTTCACTCGCCCAACCAGCAAGTTATTGCGACAAGCCAAAGGTACGATACAGCGGAGTCTCGTGATGCGGCTATAGCTACAGTTCGGTCAGATGGCTAGACCAGGACAGTGAAAACTTAGCGCCTCCTCGCCTTTTAAATACAAGCCTAGGCCAAGCACTCCTGCTCATATCCTCCAGATGAGCTAGGAACTGCGCTGTGGACAGGTAAACTCAAGCTCATTTATAGTTGTACGAGGGATAGTGACATTCTACCTATTCGCACTAAAGCTATCTGTGTCACAGGTTGATACAGTCACCTGAAAACCCTAGAATTGCGCCGGCAAACGGTAATGTGTCCTTTTAATCCGCCCCGGTGGCACAGCTGGATAGCGCGGCCCCCTCCTAAGGGGCAGGTCAGAGGTTCGAATCCTCTCCGGGGCGCCATATAAATCAATAACTCACCTTTTCACTAAAACCGTATTACGGGGGTGCTTGAGGATTATGAAATCGCGAAGAGAGTACAACTTATTCTACATAGGCGATTGATTTATAACGATTAGTTAACTAGAAAGTAATTGTAACTGAATAAAGCAAGTGTTGATTTTTATACACTTATTATTCAAGATGAGGCCCGTGAAACAGTACGGCCTCCCACTGCACTCACTCAATAAAACTTGTCACAAAAACTCCAAAACTGAGCGTAAAGATGAAGAAAGCGAAGATAAAAGATCAGCCATACACAAACTTGTTAATGCCCAGGGGTTCAGCTGCAAGCCGGGAAGATAAAGCTGAACAGAGGGCTCGTATAAACAGCATAAACCAGGCTGCCACTCAAAAAATCTTTGTGCCCTTCTCCACGAATATGGAACAACGTAAAGCCGCATTAGCCCTTCGCGCTCAAGGTAAAAATATCGTTAGTGGCCTGCCAGGCCAGGTTCCCAATTACCTCGAACTTCAATGTTTTTATCATCTCGCTGAAGTTGATGGTGAGTTTAAAGTTATACCCGTTTAAACAGTCACATACAGCGATAAAGGCCGATCAGGTAATAATATTTTTCTGTTCGGTACTCGGCACAAGAGGCAACCTTAAGATATAAGTATTTTGTCAAAGTGTCTGAAGCGATACTGGCCCGTGCTGACATATTTTAACTGTTTAAGTCTTTCACAAACACCAGATTTAGATTTTGTTAGTACACAGGGTTCATCTTGAGCTTCTGTATCTCTCCAATTGGTTAAACGCTATCCTATAACTGACCTTTGTATAGCCAATGCACAATGCACTATGAACTTACTCCTTCTGAAAGACAGTGACTTTGTCTCTGAAAACCTGGTGGAGCTCTCTGGGCGCCGCTTAAAACACCTGACCGAAATCCATCGTGCCTGTGCCGGCGATATACTTAAAGCCGGCAGGGTTAATGGGAAGATGGGAAAAGCAACGGTCCTAAAAATTAATACTCAATCGGCCCAACTGGAAGTGTCGTTAACCGATCAACCGCCAGCCCCTCTTCCTCTAACACTCGTTTTGGCATTACCCCGCCCCAAAATGCTTCGACGAATTTTTCAAACCATTGCTACCATGGGCGTTAAACAACTGTACTTAATTAACACTTGGCGAGTTGAAAAAAGCTACTGGCAAACACCTTGGCTGGAAAATTCAGCTATTGAGGAGCAACTTCTTCTGGGACTTGAGCAAGGGTGCGATACCCGGCTGCCCGAAGTGCTTATCAAAAAACGTTTTAAGCCCTTTGTTGAAGATGAACTAGACCATATTATCGCCAACACCCACCCATTAGTTGCACACCCCTCAGGAGGACTTCCCTGCCCCATGGGGCTCGACCAACCAACCACACTAGCCATTGGCCCTGAAGGTGGCTTTATCGACTACGAGATCGAAAAGCTGGAAGAAGTGGGCTTCCAGTCTATTACACTGGGCAACCGTATTCTTCGTGTTGAAACGGCTATCCCCGTGTTGCTATCAAAGCTTTTTTCGTAGTTAGCCTTCATTTGGTTTCCACCACATGTAACAGCCCAACCATCTATACATCCCATGGAACACTAGGGTATATTTCCATCCAGTCAATTTGGAACGAGCGTTCCCAGATAAAATTAATTGCCAAAACCTGCCTGTAAACTTCACTTTATGGAGACCAGTACCCATGAAATTTTATGACTGTTCTGTTGCCCCAAATCCCAGACGAGCCCGAATATTTATTGCGGAAAAAGGGCTGGATATACCAAAAGTCGAAATAGATATCGTCGGCGGTGAAAACCTCAAAGATAAATTTTTATCAATTAATCCCCGTGGGTTATTGCCCGTATTAGAACTTGATGACGGCACCCGATTTGATGAGACCATGGCTATATGTAAGTATTTGGAGGATATCTATCCAGAGCCCCCTCTGTTGGGCACCACGCCTGTGGAGCGCGCTCAAATTGAATGCCTGCAACGGAAAATGGAGTTTGATGGCATGATTGCTACCTCCGAGGCCTTCCGTAACAACACCAAAAATGAGAATTTCTCGTACCGAAGCCTCCCAGGTGTCGATGGTATACCTGCAATTGATGGGCTGATGGAACGTGGTTATAAAACGCTCGACCTCTTTTTCCATTGGCTTGAGCACTACCTTAAAGATTCCAAATTTATCACTGGCGACCCTTTCACCATGGTGGATATTACCGCCCTCTGTGCCATTGATTTTGCCAAGTGGGCAGAGGTGGAAATTCCGAAGGAAAATACCAACACGTTGCGCTGGTATGACGAAGTATCAGCTCGACCAAGTGCCCAAGCCTGAGCTATCACTAACAATCAAGATCGAGTCGTAGTTTTCACGCATAAAAAAAGCCCCCAATTTGGGGGCTTTTTATTTATGGCGGTGGTAGTAGTCTTCTGCGAACCAGTCTCTGCAACAACAAGGTAATATTTCCCAGATAACCCTGATTTACAGAGAAAACATCCACTTTTAGCTAGCTTTAGGCCCCCTACCCTTGCTACAGCCAGGTGCTCACAGAACCTAAGCCCTAATTTCCCTAAATCAATAACAGGGAATTAATCATCCCTGTTTATAGAATTAGCAGGGATAATTACGGAGCTTGCCAAACATCGGAAACTCTCAAATCACACTAGAATCACACTAGAATCTCACTAGTACAATTTCTCCTCGCCAAATCCAGTCGAGCACTAACAAGCCTGTAGAAAAATATTTCTCAAGAATACCATTCTACTACTCCCTTTTTATTCATATCTGTGGCAATCTTGTGTGATCAATTATTCCCCTGAAGGGTTTAACATAATCATTAATTATGCGAGATCCATATCAACAATCAGCCTACTTACCCACAACTCACCGTGTTTAACAGCACCCCCCCGGATAACCCCGGGATTCTTGCTAGTACGTCTCTTCGAGACGCCACAATGGCTTTAGCCATTGCAAGCCGTCCAGCTCGGGGGCAAGCTCCCGAGCTTTACGCTACGCGGTTAAATTCAGGAGTATAGTGTTTTCGGGTTGTTGATTTTGTCATTATTCACCTCTTTGAGTAATTGTACTCGCTTAACGAAGTGTCCGAAATTGGTGGGGGAAATCACTAATTTGTTATACGCTGAAGTTACGCTACCTAGCTGAGGGGAAATCTGGCGCTCTTTTTTCACGGATAGCAGCTATACCTTCCTTAGCATCATCGCCTAGGAAATTAAGCATCTCTTCCCGCAACGAGCTTTCAAAAATGGGGGACGCCATCTGCATCCAACCATTAAGTGCCTTTTTTGTTCCTTTAATAGCAACCTGGCTTCCATTTGCCAACTTATCGGCAATCACAAAAGCTTTAGCCATTAATTCATCATGTGGTACACATAAGCTTACCATTCCCATTCGCTCAGCCTCTTCGGCATTAATAAAGTCAGCGGTCATCAAATAATATTTTGCCTTAGCCATACCACATAATAATGGCCATATAATGGCAGCATGATCTCCTGCTGAAACACCTAACTTGACGTGACCATCAGTAAATCGACCATTTTCTGCTGAGATAATACTGATATCTGCAAGCAGGGCAGCAACTAATCCTGCACCCACAGCAACACCATTAATAGCAGAAATGATCGGCTTACTACAATTTAAAATGTTATAAACAAGATCTGCTGCTTCTTTTTTAACATTTTCAATACTTGAGGGGTTTCCTGCCATTTCGCTTACCCACTCAAGGTCTCCGCCAGCAGAAAAGGCTCGATCTCCAGCTCCTGTAATAATGATAACTTTGGTGTTTATATCCTCATCAACTACATTCCAAATTTTAGTCAGCTCCCAATGCAAGCGAGCATTTGTTGCATTCATTACATCTGGACGGTTAATGGTAATTAATAAAACCCCATTGCCTTTATGCTCAAACAACAAGTATTGAAAATCAGTATAGTTCATCAATATTTCTCCGATTCATTTATCTATTTAATAAAGTATTTTTCAAAACTTCATTGTCGCTATTTTCTACTAGCTAAATATTTAATACTAAACAGGATCCCAAGAGAAAACATCTGAAGACCTATCCAAAGGATAGAAACTGCCCTTAAGTGCAGGGATTGCATGATCTGCAATGGTCTTTGGTGTCCAGCCTTCTGAGCGATGTGATGAACGTACTGGTCGTGGTTGTGACATCAGAAATATTTCATTATTGCGGACAGAAAAAATTTGCCCTGTAACCTCTCTTGCTGAGTCACTGGCAAGGTAAACAGCCATCGGGGCTACTTTTTCTGGGGTCATCTCTTTTAATTTATCAACTCGTTGTTTCTGCTCTGGCGTCCCAACAGGTATAGAACCAATCATTCGACTCCAAGCAAATGGGGAAATACAGTTAGAACGCACATTATAGCGGGCCATATCCAATGCAATACTTTTTGACAGTGCAACAATTCCTAATTTGGCGGCAGAATAGTTTGCCTGACCATAATTACCGATCAACCCTGAGGTTGATGTCATAAAAACAAAGCTACCGCTTTCCTGTTGTCGAAAATACTGGGCTGCAACATGTGCAGTATTGAAACTTCCGGTTAAATGAACATTGATCACTGAATGCCAGTCGTCTGGCGTCATCTTATGGAAAATTTTATCCCGCAGAATACCCGCATTGTTTACCACAGTGTCAATTCTGCCAAAGTTATCAATTGCTGCTTGTATCATTGCTTCAGCACCAGATAACTCAGAGACACTATCAGCGTTCAAAATAGCTTCTCCTCCAGAGGAACATATCTTATCTACAACCTCCTGGGCCGGGCTTATATCATTACCCTCTCCACCAATACTGGCCCCCAAGTCATTTACAACAACCTTTGCACCTTCCTGTGCCATCATTAAAGCTATTGCCCTGCCTATTCCCCGGCCAGCTCCCGTTACCAATACAACCTTACCGTTCATTATCACTTGCTTTTCTCCTAACGCTTATACGCCTTAAACCAGCAATGCATTTCCCGGGTATGTTTACCCTGAGTAAGTAGTTTTTTTATAGTGAGTAATCGGCTATTACTTCAGCTGCCTTTATTGAAGCCAACAAATAACCGTTTTATTAAAAAGAAAACTCCTGTTGCTAAATAGATAGATTTTATCCACCCACGTCAGTGTGACTTAACTCTAATATGATTTCGGCATACCTAAAATATGCTGCCCGATATAGCTTAAAATCATATTGGTTGATATTGGTGCAATAAGATAAAGCCTTGCTTCACGCCATTTACGTTCAATATCATATTCTCGGGCAAAGGCAAAACCTCCATGGGTTTGCATACAAACTTCACCTGCATTCCAGGCGGCTTCTGCACATAACATCTTTGCTATGTTAGCTTCTGCACCACAAGGCTCCCCCGCGTCAAAAAGCGCGGCGGCTTTTCTTGCCATCAATTCTGCTGCTTCGGTTTCTGCATAAGCTCTGGCAATTGGAAATTGAACCCCCTGGTTTTTACCTATTGCTCCACCAAAAATTTTTCTTTCATTTGCATAGGCGGTCGATTTTTCAATAAAAAACCTGGCATCCCCCAAACTCTCACCGGCAATAATCACCCGCTCTGCATTCATTCCACTCATGACATAACGAAAACCTTTACCTTCTTCACCAATCAGGGCATCGGCCGGAATTTCCATATTGTCAAAAAAGACTTCTGTCGTATTGTGATTAATCATGGTATCAATCGGGTGAATTTCCATGCTATGACCTACAACATCCCGCATATCTACAAGAAAAATTGACAATCCATCTGTAGGTTTGGGCACCTCACTCAGAGGTGTTGTTCTGGCCAGCAATAACATCAAGTCCGATTGTAATGCTCGACTGGTCCACACCTTTTGACCATTAATAATATACTTATCACCCTGACGAACAGCCCTTGTTCTGAGGCTGGTTGTATCTGAACCTGATATTGGCTCCGTAACAGCAAAAGCCTGTAATCTCAATTCACCACTGGCAATTCGTGGCAAGTATTTTTGCTTTTGCTCTTCACTACCATGACGTAAAATAGCGCCCATAATATACATTTGTGCATGGCAGGCTGATGCTGAGCCACCAGAAGCATGAATCGTTTCCACAATCACCGCCGCTGCACGCAGTGGCAAACCTACCCCCCCATACTCTTCAGGAATGAGTGCCGACAGGAAACCAGATTCTGTCAGTGCATGAACGAAGGCTTCTGGGTACGCACCTTCTTCATCCATTTTTCGCCAGTATTCACCCGGGAAATTAGCGCATATTTTATCTACCACATCGCGAATATCGGCATAGTCACGCCCCAGCGGGATTGATATTTCATTCATGTGCTATCCCCTGTATTCTTTATTGTGTCATTATCAGCACCCAGTTTAGGTGCTTCATTTCTTATCGGTGGACGCTTACCATTAAGCATGATTGGGAGACCAACCAGCTTCATCGCATTTTCAACCGACTCCTGAATGATACCTAAAGATTGCGTTTGCAGGTCATCGAGCACCTCATCAACCTGCTGAATAGGTGCATTGGGAATACCAGCCTGATCAAATTTTTCTTGCCAGTGGGCACGATTCTGTTTAATAAGAATGGCTGTCATTCGCCGAGCTAACTCTGTCTTATTTTTAAACCGTTCCGAGTTTGTCTGAAAACAGTGCTCATCCATCCAGCCTGGATGACCTAAAGCACCTTTTAACAAGTCAAATAGTTTATCGTTGGGTGCCGCTATGACTAAATAGCCATCAGCACACTCAAAAGCTTGGTACGGAGCCAGCCCCTGCACACCCGACCCCTGAGGAACAGGCAATTTACCCGTGGCATGGTAGCTGGCCATGTGAGAGGTCATCCAACCTAACGATGTTTCATAAAGTGAAGTATCAACAACAGACCCTTTCCCTGTTTTCTGTCGATCTAACAACGCAGCCAGGATCCCAATGGCACACCACATACCAGTACTCATATCAATAATGGATGTACCCACCCTGACCGGTGGGCGACCCTCCTCGCCATTAAGCCCCATCAATCCACTATAGGCCTGCATAAGAGGATCATAGCCGGGTTTGTCTGCCATAGGACCTGTTTGACCAAAGGCCCATATATTGCAGTAAACAAGTCTTGGGTTTTCTTTACAGAGTGACTTAGAACCCAACCCAAGCGAGTTAATTTTCCCCGGACGCATATTTTGTAGCACCACATCGGCACTCGTAATCAATTCATTCCGCAGCCAAGCCTTATCTTTTGGGTTACTCAAGTCGACCGTTACCGATTTTTTATCCCTATTTAATGCCTGAAACATGGATGACATGCCATTCCAGAAGGGAGGGCCCCAATGACGACAATCATCCCCCCTTCCCTCGGGTTCAATCTTAATAACCTCCGCACCTAAGGCTGCCAGAATCCATGTGCCATAAGGCGCTGCAACACTGGTGCCCACTTCATACACACAGACACCTTTCAACGGCCACTCAGTATTATCTTTATCCATTATTATCAGGAAAACCCCTAAGGCTCTACATATAAAACACGGGTTAATGAAAACAGTTAGCGATAGAATATCCCAACAGGAATTTCTACCTAATGATTGTTAGTTTAATCTTTCTTGCTTCAGAAAACCAATGGCCTCTGGATTAATCATTGAAGACAAGTCCCCGGGGGCTTTGCCAAGCAATACAGCTTTGACTACCCGGCGCATAACTTTTAATGTTCGAGTTTTAGGTAAATCTTGAACAAAAATAATTTGTTTAGGCTTGTAGGCACGCCCCATTGCATCTGTTACTGCATTAGCTAAGAGTGTTTTAAGTCCCACCTCATTTTCATAATTACTTTTAGGAACACAAACACAAACTACCGAGGAGCCACCGACCTCATCTGGAACACCAATAACGGCCACCTCAACAATTCTTCCCGTTTCTAATATAGGCCCTTCTATTTCAGCTGGGCCTGTTCTCTTCCCTGCAATTTTGAGCGTATCGTCTGATCGTCCCAAAACGTACCACATACTATCTTTATCTTTAACCGCCCAGTCCCCATGCACCCAAATACCCGGCACCGTTCTCCAATAGCTGTCTAGGTAACGTTCAGGATTATTCCACAGCCCCCGAGTCAAGCCGATAGAGGGATTACGGAGTGCTAACTCTCCAACCATACCCTCTTCGACCGACAATCCTTGATCATTAATAACATCAGCCCCCATACCAGGAATTGCTGTATTAAAACAACAAGGTTTAAGCGGCCGAAGAACAGTGCAACCTAAAATCCCACAGCCTATTTCAGTACCACCGACCAGATTGAGGATTGGTGCAGACTTTCTACAAACTTTGTCAAAAAGCCACATCCAGGCATCTGGATTCCAAGGCTCTCCTGTAGTCAAAACCACTTTTAATGACGAAAAATCGTACTGACTAACAGAGTCTTCTGGTTGATTCATAAACATACGCGCAATGGTCGGAGCGAAACCAAGCCAGGTCACCTTGTATTCGTCAATGAGTCGCCAAATCCGGGCTGAATCAGGGTAAGAAGGCCCGCCTTCACCCATAATCAAAGTTGCACCGGTGAATGAGGCACCCAAAATTTGTAATGGACCAACCACCCAGCCCATGTCACTCATCCATAACAATTTGTCATCACCTGTCAATTCTGACAAAACCTGCAAATCAAACATTGCCTTAACCATAAAACCACAATGTGTTTGCACTGTTCCTTTAGGCATACCTGTTGTACCCGACGTATAAACCAACATCATCGGGTCGTCAGCATCCATTACCTCTGTTTCACTGGTGCCTGGCATATCACTAAGCAGCGCTGTCCAATCACAATCACCAAGCTCATGTTTAATATCAAGATCCATATGATTAAAAATGATCACATGCTCCAGCGACGGTATACTTTTTTTCACCTTATCAATTGTTAACTTCAAATTGACCGTTTTCCCTCGTCTTGGAGCTCCATCTACAGTGATTACCGCTTTTGCAACCCCATCATTCAGACGAACGGTAATAGGCTCTGGCCCAAATCCAGAAAAGAGAGGGATAACCACACCCCCGATTTTAACAATGGCCAAAAATGCGATCGCAACCTCTGGAATCATGGGCATATATAGGCCAATTGCATCGCCTTTCCCCAGCCCTAATGAACGCAAACCTTCTGCTAGCTGACATACTTTTTTATCCAGCTCGGCATAGGAAAGTGAGCTCTTTCGTCCAGCTTCAGCCTCATGATGAATAAAAGTCTTATCCCATGTATCAGTTCCTTTATGCTTATCCAGGCAATTCAACACCATATTTGTCTTGCCACCAATACACCATTGTGTCCACTCAATACCTTTGGAGCGATCCATAACCAAGCTGTAATCCTTGTAAAACTTCACCTCCATAAATTGAATCGCAACATTCCAAAACCATTCTGGATCTTGATCTGCTTGTAAAAGCAACATGTCATAGTCTTTGACACCCGCAGCCTCAATAAACTTTTTCATTTGAGACCGGGAAGCTAAAGTTTCGGTAGGCTCCCAAACAATGTCTGGGGATGGTTTAAATTCCATAAAAACTCTCCAAACTAGCACGAGACAACACAGGTTAATAACTTAGAAGAAATTAACACATGAAGTAACCTGTGAGATCACAGAAAAAAGCCTGCTGCCCATGACAAATGGGCTGCAGGCATTAGTATTAGCGATAGTGCAAGACCATATACTGATCGATTTCTACACGCTTTTCGGGGGGAATAATGACGGTTGTCATTGGGTCACGGATGATTGAAGGTCCTTGAACAACATTACCTGCTTGTAACTCTGACATCTGCCAAACTTTAAAATCATAGAATTTCCCTTCATGACTGACTTGTCGAGTTTCTACATAAGCAGAATCAGGTGGAGTTTCACCCTGTAACTCATGGCTAATTATTACCGGCATCGCCTTCGGTGCAATTGCCTGAACAAAGACTTCAGTTACAGCATAGCCAGCATCAGGGAACCTTGCCCCCTCTGGGTAAATGTTGGTATACATATCCTCAAAGGCCGCAATAATTCTATCCAGATCACCCGGTGTTTTAATACAACTCAAATCTATTAGAGTCTCAAAGCTTTCCAGTTGCCCCATATATCGTCCGTAAAAACCATATCGATATTCTAGCTTTTCCGGATCAACCCCTTCAGCCTTCATTTCAAGCCTTGCTGTATCTTCCAGAGAACGCATGGCTTGATCAATTTTTAGGGCTATTTTTGTTTTTTCTGCATCAGTCGAACCATTGGGAATCGTAAGGACAACTCCTTTATGATAACGATGAAGATACTCAGCACATGCGCCACCAAAAGCAGAAAAAGCTGCGGCATAAGGAAAGGTAATTACGTCTGCCAACTCAAAATCCTGAGTGTAACCCCACATATGCACAGGTCCAGCTCCGCCATAACACATCATGGTAAAGTCTCTGGTGTTATAACCTTTTGATACCATAATCGCTTTTGCAGCTTCTCTCATTTGAGCATTAACAACTTCGAGTATGCCTTTGCCTGCTTCATAAATATCTAGCCCTAATGGGTCTGCAATGGTTTCTTTCAGAGCCTTACGTGCTTTTTCAGCATCCAATGTGATCTTTCCACCCAAAAAATATTTTGGATCAACATACCCCATCGCAACATTGACATCAGTCACTGTCAATTTATCGTATTTATAACAAAGGCCAACATCTGACCCAGCACTCTCTGGTCCTACGTGTAACCGCTTATATTCATCAATCCAAATAGCTGATCCAGCACCCGAGCCAACAGAATCAATGGCAACCATCGGTAATGCTAATCGGTGGCCGGCAAAATCAGGATCTTTTCGAATTGACAACATATTGTTAACAATAAGTCCTACATCAAAACTGGTGCCTCCCATGTCCGCAGTACATACATTTTTCAAACCTAACTTGCGACTCATCACCTGCGCACCCATCATTCCACCTACTGGTCCAGAAATAACAGTTTCATACAAGCGTGGATACTCAACATTGACAGCACCGCCATAGGACAATAACGTCAGCAATCGCCCATCATAGCCATCTGCCTGTGCTGCTTTTTCTACATTAGTAATTGTTTCACGGGTATGCTCTGCTGCAGAGCACTGTAGTAGTAGACTTTTTAGGCGGTTGTTTTCCTTACTGACTGGTGCAATATCGGAAGAACAAACTACTGGAATATCAACATCGGATTTTTTAAGGACATCCAATGCAATTTCCTTAGCACGATGTTCGTGGCTTATATCAATATACGAATTAATAAATAGAATACCAATCACTTCTACTTTAGCAGCAATTAGTTTTTCTACCCCGCTCCTCACATGTTTTTCACTCAGAGAGGCAAGCACAGTGCCGGGAGCAATATGTTTGTCCATAAAATAGCTGCCACCACTGATTCTCTCACTAACACCATATACATTTTGAGGATCAACAATAGGACGGGTATGTGAATGTAACTGGTTATGTAAAATTTCAGACTGTGTCTGCCCAAGATACGTTAAGCCGCCCTCCATGATCGAAATATCTTCAAATCCTCGCGTAACCAGCAAGCCAACTTTTTTACCTGTACCCGTGAGCAAGGTGTTTAACATACCGGTACCGGCATAAATACTGATTGCTGCCTGCTCATGCACTTTGGCTGAGGTTAGCCCAACACTTTTGGCTGCGTCATCTACAGACTCAAGGTAACTTGCAGATTCATTTTGTTTATTTGTTAATGCCTTACCAACGGTAAATGTACCATCGTCCATAACTAAAATTGTGTCCGTCATGGTGCCCCCTGCATCCAGGGCTAAAATATATTTTTTTTCGGTCTTCAACTGATCTGTTAGCGATTCCATAACACCCCCTAAATATTCATTTTTAATTTAGCCGTTTCTTCAGCCGTTTTATTCTGGAACCATTCTATTGATTCATCATTCAATGGCCGGCTCATATATTCACGATAAAATCGATCAAGGTCTGGCAGTGCCTCAAAGATCATCGGGTATCCAGGAGGAACAATTTCTACTGCCAATTGTGCAGTACAACCGGGACAAAAGTATTCCCGGATTTCCATCCAGGAAGCTTCCGGTGCCGCTATGGCAGGGAAATAAGCCTCATCCATCTGTTCTTGTGTTTCACGCACACGAAGATCTGCATTCAACTTCCAGTTGACACGAAAATCACCATACTCATGGCCACAATCACACTTAACCACTCGTTCATTATTACCTTTAGAAACTATGTATAAATGATCGTTAAGCCTCATGAGAATGTTTTCATCCCAAGAAACCCCTTCTTGCAATACTTCGAGATACGTCCAGAAACGCTTATGGTCTTTCTTGACCATCCTCCTCATTTCCATAACGTCATTGTCAGATATTTTTCCATCAACCAGCTTTTTCATTAAGCCTTTATCTACCTGTTCCATTTTTTGCTCCTAAATATTTTTATTTATTCACTAGATGGTATTCGTAATAATCAGATTTTGAAATCTTCATCTAGCTGACAAAATCCTGTGAAATGCTTGTTATACCCATCAAAGCAGACAGATTTTCTATACATTTCTAATATTTCTTTGCGCATATTTTTTTCAATGATTTTTTTACGTTCTTCGACCCACCATTGTTTGACTGGTATAGATTTAGAATGGCGATGACCATACAGTCTCTCTCGCTCCGCCTTAACCAGCTTTTTCATTAAGACTTTATCTACCCGGCCCATTTTCTGCTCCTAAATATTTTTATTTATTCACTAGATGGTATTCGTAATAATCAGATTTCGAAATCTTCATCTAGCTGCCAAAATTCTTTGAAATGCTTGTTATACCCATCAAAGCAGACAGATTTTCTATACATTACTAATAATTCGTTGCGCATATTTTTTTCAATGATTTTTTTACGTTCTTCGGCCCACCATTGTTTGGCTGGTATAGATTCAGAACGGCGGCGAGCATACAGTCTCTCTCGCTCCGCCTTTGTTTCAGGTTCATTTAAAATGACTAAATCATTTTCATCCTTAGTCGCCACAACCCCGTACATAACTTTTGCAAATCCTTCAGGAACCTGCCCAATTCTTATATCCTCTACTACTGCATCGATATCTCTTTCCAGAGGATCTCCCCAACCACCAGAACCGCCGGCAGCATTAGCCCACAAATCATCTTCTCCCATGGATTGTTCAGGAGGATCATATTTCCATCCTTTTACATTACCTGTGATTTTTCCTTCTTTTGCATATTCAAGTAATTCGCCTGCCGTTGTTGGCGTATCACCACCAGCTGCAAAAACCTCATCCAGGTTTGTATCCTTAGCTGTCACTGTAACCACCCCGGGTGCGGGATAACCGCCATTCATTCCTAATGAAACATAAGAGGTCAGTGAGGTAGCAACGCCCCCTCGCGTAACACCGAGACGCTGCCCTGTTTCTTTCATCCAATGAACAGCTGTCTGACCAATTCCACCTCGATGCTTACCATGCCCACAATATCCAGGTTCAAGTTTTCGGCCTAAATGGTGTGTTGGTGGGATAAGATATTCAAACTCTTCTGAATTACCAATATTGCATAACTGGGTATGTGAGCACCAAGCAGTTGGCATTCCATCTTTAAATGAATAGGCACCCATGGCTGTCCCCCCTACCCATTCAAAGTTCGTAAAACCATAGGGAGTGCCATCATCCAACACCCCACTGCCCTGGATACCTTCCCATGCGTCATCGACAGCAAAAGCTTCTTCAAGATAACCACGCATAAAGAAAGATAAATGTATGGCATTACCTGCAACACATTCCATTTGCATGGACTGAGCCCATATATTTGCACAGGACGCAAACTCGGTGTCAGGGTTATAGATACTCCCCTTGTGGTAAATACTTTCGACATTCATATTGACACCACCCGTCGCTTTGACGTTGTGAGCGAACGTGGTTGTCATTTGTAGATGCAAAGCAACATCTGCACCACCAGGATAGCCATTAAATCCATGGTACCCCCAGCGTGAAGAGCCTTCTGTGTCCCACACCAAACTTCCTTTTTTATCGACACTCAATACCCCATGAACGTGTATCAGCTCATCTTTATCTGCATGCGGCCATATTTTCTGCTGACCTTTAAGCATGGATATCCTGAAGCAACTACCTTCATACTGACCTGGTACCATCGTGGATCGCATATTGTCGAGAATCATTCTACGACTTTCTTCAATAATCTCTTTACAGGCCTGCCTGTAATATTCAACACCATACTCTTTGATTATCTCGTGAAGAGAATGGTGAATCATAGAACAGCCCGCCAACCGCATTTTGTCATCCAGAACATTCATTGCCCCAGCACGAGTGCGACGCATCCAAAGATTTTCCCACCACTTTGCCTGTCTCAGATTTTCTCCTGTTTTCATCGGTGGAAAAACAAAACCATCCATAAATGTGTCGACGGTAAACACTGGCCAACTACCCGCCTGCGGGGCACCTGCTTCCATAATGTGATTGACGGAGCAAGCCCACGCCAACACTTCACCTTCGATAACAATTGGAACCAGCGTATAAGTGTCACCAGGATGTGGTGCACCAGAAGTCATAGGGTCATCTGCCCCAAAAACATCACCATCATTTATACCTGGATTTTCTTCAAAATCGTTATCGGTCATGTGTTTAATTGAAACAGGAAATGCAGCAGCGTGAGAAATAAATCCCAATGAGATGGCCAGCGTATCGCCCTCAGCTGTTGTTAATGCCCATAGGGACTCCCCCATTTCTCGCCCACCCGGGCTGGCAGCAACAAACCGAGCTTTTTCTCTAGCAGCAAAAACAGACGACTGAAGGCGAGAAAAAAAACGTTCATATCTAATGGGATCCTGCTCTTTCAGTGTAAGCTCTTTAACACCCCAATAATGTCCCGTTTCACTATATAATTTATCACGCTGATTTAGTTTGAATTTCAGTGTTTTTTCGGCAAAAACCCCTTCCTCTGTAACGGTTTTCATATTTTGCTCTCTCCAAAAAATTTATCAGTTAGTTTTTGATTACTATCAATCTATTGCTACACACAAAACATGACATTGTTGAAGTTTTTTTACAATTCATACAGATATGCACTGAGTGAAAATATTTACAACTCAACATACCACCACCATATCTAAATATTAGTATATTGTGTTTTCTTATGAGCTTAAAAGAATAGCTCTTCCTCTGATCGGGTAGGCAAGTGAAAGTTACCCACCCGATCAGAGGGGCAAATAATTTATTATCTAGCAGCTTTAGCTTTAGGTCGGAATTAACGCGCCAGCTTAATTAAGGTTTTAAGTGACACATGTTGTGCATCAACACCGGCAGGGTTAGCTTTCATGTTGGCAGACCAAGTAGTTGAGAACTCAGCTTTCCAATCAATGATATGGCCAACAACAGGCATCAGTGCTTGATAACCGTCATCACCCCAATCGATACGGTTTTGGAAGATAAAGGTTTTCCAGAACTTGCCGTTTTTATCGTAAGCTTCACCCAGGTATGGGCGAGGGTAGTCAACTTCCATATAAACGATTTTTTTGCTGTAGGGGTGCTGGTCGGGAGGGGTACCCTCGATAACGACTACTTCACGTGGTTCCCACTGAACTTGTTCGTTAGGGAAGAAGTGAGGAGGCGTATCCATATCTACAGCAGGGAATTCTTTAATGGTATTTTTGAATGCCAAATCTACAGTAATCAGAGGGGCGTGAGCAATTGCCCAGATCCAGCGCTTACCGAGCAAAGTAACATCTTTATACTTAGTAGGCACTGCATCCCAAATATCCCAATCATCATACAGCTGCACTGTACCACCGATGGGATCCATCCAGGTGTTGCCAGACAGCCGACGTGCACGACGTACAGACTTCAGGTATGCCCAAACATCGTCAGGTTTTTTAGCAGTTGGATCGTTGTAGCGGACAGAGAAGATCCCGATACCTTTAATATCTTGCGGAGAAACTGCAACAACTACAGTTCTTTGCATGACAGAGCCATCACCTTCAGAAATAGGACCGCCATCTAGACGACCTTCCATGTAGTAACGACGCGCCCACCAACGCTGAATACGCTCCATACCTTCATGAGCATCCAAGAATACCCAAGAGATATGACGTATATCCATGGTTGCTCCGTAAGTTGGTGCACGCAGGTTCCAAATAAGCTTACAGCCTGCATCTGGATCATCCATTTTGACTTCTTGTGGATCGAAAAACATACCTGCTTTCCAACCACTTACCACACCACACTTACTACCTTCAACAGGAGCGCCATAAACCACATTGGATTTACCATCGATAGTAGCTTGCATATACTTGGGGTCCATTTCGATAAACTCTGAATGACGAGTATTAATCATCAGAGCCTTCTCACGGATCATCCACTCAACGTTATCAGTGATCATGCTACCGACAGCTTTACCTTCGAAGCACAGGTCTTTTAGCGCATCAAGATTGTCAGCTTTAATCACAGTCCCGGCCGGCATCTCTTCACCAGTACAGCCACCAAGTGCTTCGATAGGTGAAGGCGTACCATCCCAGCGGCCTGCTGCGGGTGGATCACCGTAGTACAGTGCACTTGGCTTGACGCCATCTGCAGTTTTAGCCACATAATCTTTTGGCTTATTTTTGTCACTTTTGTCGATCTCAGCAAGAGCAGTGAAAGGTAGCCCTAACAGTAAGATGACAGAAACTACCGAAGTAGTTATCAATTTTTTATACATTACAATACTCCCAGTTTTGATTAATCTTGCTTGTGACAACTAATATTTTTGCGTACAGATCTTTGTCATTTATAGGGGATTAAGGCAACCTACTCACTCGACCAGAGAAAGAGCCAATACAATTAATCATCGGTATATTCCCGTTCAAACAACTATCATCTCGATACATAAAATAAACTAGCAACACGATAAATACATACCCCTTGATGCTTAGTTAAATGAATCGACTCAATACCCGTATGCATGTTAGGTGCCAACATGGGTGTTAGTGTAAAAACACGCATTAATTCTCGTTTTATTCAAACCTGTTAGATCGACTTACTGCATCAAAAAAATACACTTGCATCAGGTACTGTCTCAAATAAATACACACTATCTGTGCTTCATTAAGAAAAGCAGCCGCGAGGCTAGCTTATACCGTAGATAAAGCTGTCATAACTCTATTTTTTTGTATATTTCCGGCTGTTATCACACCCTCTCTGTATCAACATGAATCTCTTTCTAATTTTTCAATTAATTTTCATTTCTATTCCATACTTCATTAGTCCATCGCCTGAAATTGGGTTACAAACTTGTTATTTCATGTGTTCTAGCAGTCGGTATATTTTATTAAAAATTGCCCCTGTACATAAATACGAAATATCTCGTATAATGACTAACGTTTGTTAGAAAAATGATTGGTACTTGAGACGGCGGTAGTTATTAATGGTCATTATTTCTTGAAGAGAGCATACACATGAAAATTTTAGTAGGTATTAAAAGAGTTGTAGATTACAACGTAAAAATTCAAGTCAAACCTGATGGCTCAGGTATAACGACCAGTAATGTCAAAATGAGCATAAACCCTTTTGATGACATTGCTATTGAGGCGGCACTGCAATTAAAAGAAGCGGGCAAAGCTAACGAAGTAATCGCCATTACAATTGGCTCGAAAACATGCCAAGAACAATTGAGAACAGCTCTTGCAATGGGTGCCGATCGCGCCATTCATATTGAGACCGATGAAGAAATACAGCCTTTAACCTGTGCGCGTATATTGAAAGCCTTCGTAGACAAAGAAAAACCGGAGCTTGTCATACTAGGAAAACAGGCCATTGACAATGATAACAGCCAAACAGCTCAAATGCTGGCCGCATTGGCTAACTGGCCACAAGCTACATTTGCCTCAAGTATTGAGATTGAAGAAAACACAGCGATAGTTACCCGGGAGATTGATGCAGGATTGGAAACATTAGCTATTGATCTTCCAGCAGTAATCAGCGCAGACCTTCGCTTGAATAAACCAAGATATATTAAATTACCAGACATGATGAAGGCAAAACGTAAATCGATAGAAACCTTAACGCTAGAAGATTTTAATATTGAACAAGCTGAGCTTATAAAAGTTTTGAAAACAACTCGACCAACACCACGTCAATCAGGCATCAAAGTTGAAACAGTTGAAGAGCTTCTCTCAACACTAAAGAAAAAAGGGCTAATCTGATGAACAAGGTCTTAATTATTGCTGAACATGATGGCAAGAACCTAAATATATCAACCGCACGTACTGTCACTGCTTCACAAGGTATAGCTGAGTCGGTTGAAATTGTTATCTTTGTAGATGACGGGAATATCATAGCAACACAAGCTGCCGCCATCGCTGGTGTTACAAAAGTCCTGGTAGTCGAAAACCCAATAAACAAACATGCTGTATCCGCGATACTTGCCCCTCAAATTGAAGCCATAGCCAATGAGTATAGTCATATATTTGCACCGAACACGACCTTTGGAAAAGACTTAATCCCACGCGTTGCCGCTCTCTTAGGTGTGCCGCAAGTAAGCAACATCATGCGAGTTGAAAGTCCAAATATTTTTGATCGCCCAGTTTATGCAGGTAATGCCATCGTGACCGTTGAAGCACCAAATGGAGCTGTTGTCGGAACAATTAGGACAGCATCGTTCCCCGAGGCTGCAGGAGGAGGTTTAGCCAGCATTGAACAATGTGAAATATTTGTAGATATTCCCACCCATACACGCTTTATCTCTCTCGCGGCAAATGGAGACGATGATCATCCTGATCTACAAGCAGCATCAAAAGTAATTGCTGGCGGAAGAGGCCTTGGTAGTCAAGAAAACTTCAACATTATTTATAGCCTTGCTGACAAGATGGGGGCAGCTGTAGGCGCATCACGTGCAGCGGTCGATGCTGGCTTTATCCCTAATAGTCATCAAGTAGGTCAAACTGGTAAGATTATTGCTCCAGAGCTTTATATGGCTATTGGGATTTCTGGCGCAATTCAGCATCTAGCTGGTATTAAGGATGCAAGAACAATTGTAGCTATTAATAAAGATGCCGATGCTCCAATTTTTGAAGTTGCTGATATTGGCTTGGTGGGAGATTTGTTTACAATAATTCCTGAGATAGAAAAGGCTCTGGGCTAACAGCGAATAGCCCGAAACTCTACGGAGGAAAGGTAGAAAAAACCACTAGAGTGATATACAGGGTCAACCTGACAGTCACCCATTTTTTTACTGGGTCCAGTTTAGATTTGAACTGACTTTCTTAGCCAACATCGATTTGTCATCAAGCAAAGTTTCCGTTGTCGTTCTGTGACAGTACTTTCATCCGCGCTCAATAATCATAGCTATACCTTGTCCCACACCAACACACATCGCACATAAAGCATATTGACCTTTGTTACGCTGTAATTCATATGCGGCTGTTGTGACAAGACGAGCACCACTCATACCCAGAGGGTGCCCTAAAGCAATAGCACCACCATTTGGGTTAACCCTGATGTCATCATCAGCAAGCTCCAAGCCACGCATAACAGCTAGGCTTTGTGCAGCAAATGCCTCATTCAACTCAATGACGTCCATTTGATCTAATCTTAAATCAGCATTTTTTAAAACTTTATGAGTCGCTTCTACCGGGCCATAGCCCATAATTCTTGGCTCAAGCCCCGAGGTAGCCATACCGACAATTCTCGCTAAAGGGCTAAGCCCCTGACTTATCATTTTTTCTTCCGAGGCCAGCAACAGAGCACAAGCGCCATCATTAATTCCAGAAGCATTGCCAGCAGTCACGGTCCCATTTTTTTTGAATGGTGTTCTTAATTTCTCCAAGTCTTCCATATTGCTAAGACGAGGATGCTCATCAACAGAAAAACATTGTGTTTCTTTACGGTTAATCTTTATTGTTACTGATATAATTTCTTTTTCAAGTTTTCCTTTCTTCTGCGCTTGCTGTGTTTTTTCCTGGCTTCTAAGTGCAAACCTATCTTGATCTATACGACTAATATCAAACTGTTCAGAAACATTTTCTGCGGTCTCAGGCATGCTATCTACGCCATACTGTTCTGCTAATTTTTTGTTGATAAACCGCCAGCCAATCGTTGTGTCATATATTTCTGCTTTACGGGAAAATGGAACATCCGCTTTAGGCATCACAAAGGGTGCTCGAGACATCTGCTCAACACCACCTGCAATCACTATTGACTGCTCACCAGAAGAAATTGCTCTTGCTGCGGTTCCAACGGCATCCATACCGGAACCACACAAACGGTTAATCGTCATTGCGGGTACCGATTGAGGCAAGCCAGCAAGTAACCCTGACATTCTTGCGACATTGCGATTATCTTCACCAGCCTGATTAGCGCAGCCGTAATAAAGATCATCAATATCATCCCATTTGACGTTTGGGTTTCTTTCCATTAAGGCTTTGATTGGGATGGCACCTAAATCATCTGCACGAACACCGGACAAGGAACCACCAAAACGACCTATAGGTGTTCTAATAGCATCACAGATATACACTTTTTTCATTTTGAAAACTCTTCGATTGACAGGTTTATCTACTCTATATTACTTAAAATTTCTTCGCTTTCTTCTGACTATTCAGGGAAACCCAGGAACCTTTCACCCTGGTTATCAGTAATAGCATTATTTTTTAATATTAGCTCAAGGTTTAAACCATGATAGGACTAGAGAGTCTTCGATATTTTTTTCATTTTTAAATAGAGTGTACTTCGTGCAATACCAAGATACCGAGATGTTTTTGAAATATTCCCCTCGAACATAATTAGCGCCTCATCTATTTTTTTTTGTTCGGCCACTTTAAGCGCACACCCAGATAATATTTTTTTAGACTCGGGATAAAATGATTCAAGCATTCTTTGGGGGCAGTGATCCAGAGTTAAGTCTTTACCTGCATTCATCAAAATACAATTTTCAGAAAAATTGTGAAGCTCTCTTACATTTCCTGGCCATGAATATTTCTGTAGAGCTACCCTAAAGGCATTACTGCTGCCGGGTATCTCACTGCAGCTTTCTTCTGAAAGTTTCTTTAAGAAATAATCAAATAATACTAAAATATCATCTTTTCTTTCTCGCAAAGTAGGCAATTCAATTACAGCTGTACTTACTCTATAATATAAATCTTCCCTTAGCCTTCCAGACTTAACCTCTTGTTCCAAATTTTTATTAGTAGCAATAATTATTCGTGCATTTATAGGACGAGGATTTGACTCACCAATCCGTACAATTTCACGCATCTCAAGCACTCTAAGCAGGTAAACTTGAAGGTCTAAAGGTAGCTCACAAAACTCATCCAGAAAAATTGTTCCATTTTGAGCTGCCTCAAATTTTCCGATCATCCCGCCTCGCTTAGCTCCAGAAAAACTCCCTTCCACATAACCAAATAATTCGCTGGCAAGTAAATCTTTTTGAATGGCCCCGCAATTCACAGCAATAAATTCTCCTTTAAGGCCTCCCTGTAAATAAATCTCCCTAGCCATAACTTCCTTCCCTGTACCCGTTTCTCCTGTCAGTGCAACAATTACTCTACCCTCGGAAAGTGTACCCGCTAATTCACGCAAATATGAAACTGAATCACTATTCCCTATCAATAAAGTTTCTTTAACTCTAGTATTTAGTGGATTTTTTGATACTATTTTCTCTCTTTCTGTTGCAACTATAATCAGAAGATGTCCTACTAAAACCCCATCAATAATAACTGGTTCTAACCAGTCTTTATCCATGCCTTCGGGAAGGTTGTTCAAAGAAATGTTTTTAACTGACATTCCATCTACCCGTGTATCAATAAGTGTGTTTTGGAGCAAGGCTGGAATTTCTTTTTGACTAGAAGCAGAACCTTCTCTCACCCAGACAAGAAAACCTTCTTCATCAAAAACCATAATTGTTTCTTTCTTCCAGCGCTCTGTATGTGCCATACAATAATCAATTAGCCGGTATTTTGAATAATTTTGTAATTCGTGCAGGCGAAACTCTATGCATGAAGCCATTGAGCTCACCCAACCCATATTCATCGAAACAAATGAATGATCAGGTCCTGTCGTATCCAAAATTCCCAGAATACGGCCATCCCTCAAATCTTTAATGGGAGCCGCAGCGCAACCCCATACTGATGTCATCTCGCAATAATGCTCCCGAGCAATAACCTGCACAGGACGCTTTATAGCAACAGCCATCCCCACTGCATTTGTACCGCAATACTGCTCAGACCAATTACTGCCAACTACTAATTGTTGCGAGTCCGCTAATGCCAAGGATTTGGAGTTTCCTTGCCGGTCTAGTATTTTTCCATTCGAAGAAGTAAGCATCATAAAAAGCTGGTAATCGTCCAAAATAGTACGAGCATTTTTTATCACGGGTAATGCAGATTTCAGTAGAGGGGCGTAGGTATTATTCTCAGAATAAATATTTCCTCCACCCAAAATACTTGGCCCTTGAGCTAATTTCGTATTCACACAAAATTCCTGAGACCGATGCCAAGAGTCCAAAATAACTTGAGGAACACTCGATTCTTTTATTTCTAGGCCACAGTGAAAATACTCCCATGCCTTTTCCAATTTTTTTTGATAGTCAAAGTCACGATTTATAAATAAGCCTGTCAAAATAAGTCCTCTCTATTTTCTGGATGGCCCTCTTGTGAGACCCCTTTACCCTATCATCACACTTTCTTTTGGGCTTTCATCAAATAATTACTTCAGATTAATCGCAAACAATTAGGTTCAACTATTCTCAGCTCGAAGCGAACCCTTAGCACGCCTATCTAACCACCACCCATACTGAGGCGGCCATTTTTCAAAATTTTTATCAAGATCAAAGTGCTGTGCCACATGCCTAGGCCAATAGGGGTCATTTAATGCTGCCCTACCTATTGCAATCAAATCGGCTTGCCCAGCCTGCAATATTAATTCTGCTTGTTCGGGCTCAGTGATCAACCCAACAGCAGCTACCGGTATATTACCTTGTGTCTTAAGCGCTTCCGCCAGAAAAACCTGGAAACCAGGTACTCTTGGTATTGCATGCTCACGCTTTGTACCAAGACCACCACTTGAGCAATCTATCAAATCCACACCCAAATCAATCAGTTGTTTTGCCAGCTTGAGAGAGTCATTGATAGACCACCCAACATTAATACCATCAACCACTGACATACGAAAAAAAAGTGGTTTGTGTTCAGGCCAGTTGGCACGAATGGCCTCAACAATTTCACAGGCCAACCTCACTCTTCCCTTATCACCACCATATTCATCAGTGCGGGTGTTGGTTAAGGGCGACAGAAACTCACTAATTAGATACCCGTGAGCACCGTGAATTTCCAGAACGTCAATCCCTGCAGCATCTGCTCGCGCAGCTGCGTTACCCCATTTATTGACCAAATCAGCAATATCACTTGATGATAATACCCTTGGATGAGGCCAACCTGGAGCGCACGGCTTATCAACAGGTCCTACCGACTGCCAGGGCTCCCGCCCCTTATCAGCATCAGTTTTATCTAGAAAACTACCCCCTTCCCAGGGGGGGCTTGATGAAGACTTAGCGCCGGCATGAGCCAGCTGTATTCCAATTTTAGAACCTTGCTGATGTGCATAACTGATAATAGGTTGCATTGGAGCAATTTGCTCATCTGACCAAAGACCAAGATCACCAGCACTGATACGACCCTGCGCTTCAACGGCTGTTGCTTCCATCATAATCAGACCTGCACCGCCTAGGGCATACTGAGCATAGTGCGCAAAATGCTGCTCTGAAGCCTTTCCATCTATCTCAGCCTGATAGATACACATGGGCGAAATCATTATTCGATTAGATATCTCCATTTCACGTATTTGCCACGAGCTAAAAAGAAGGGGGGGTTCAGGTTGTTTCATTTCCATCTCGTGTAAGCAGAATTATAGTGGAACCAGAAAATAACAACTGTTAGAATTTAATGCAAGCTAAACAACAAGATTTAAGCGCAGGCTGCATGGAGAGAGTGAGTGACCCAAATCACAAACAAGGAAGTCGGACCTGATCAAATCTATACCGACTATTTGAAAAAACAGATTTTTGCTTTGCCCAAGTGTATGAAATGCAAAAAATACCATTTTTTTCCGCGTACTGCCTGCCCTCATTGTGGGAGCTTTAAGCTAGAATGGTACCCAGTTACTGGAGCAGGTGAGGTTTACTCATGCACCACTATTTACCGTAAATCTGAGCGTGGGGGCAACTATAATGTCAGTCTTATCACGCTCAATGAAGGCCCGAGAATCATGAGTCGCGTTGAAGGAGTCGAACCAGAATCAGTTAAAATTGGTTCAAGAGTTACAGCTTCCATCGATAATGAAACAGATGAACCCTTTGTCATCTTCACCCCAACAGAAATACCAGGTTCATGTCACACATATTAAGAGGTTCATCCGCTATTGTGGGTATTGGCCAGGCAGGTTGCGGAAAGGCTGAGGGGCGCACCCCTCTGGATATACTTGCCGAAGCCACACATAACGCACTAGATGATGCGGGGCTATCATTAAGTGATGTTGATGGTCTTTTTACGGGTTCATCCTACCACTTCATGCCGACACTCAGTACAGCAGAATATCTGGGAATCAAGCCTCGGTTTTCTGACGGGAGCATGATTGGAGGTTCTTCTTTCATTGCACATACATTAAATGCTGCCATGGCAATTCACAGTGGTTTATGTGATGTTGCACTAATTTGCTATGGCAGTAATCAGCGTACCGCTGGTGGCAAATTAGCCACTATGTCGGAACAACAAACCTATGAGGTGCCCTACAAGCCCCACTACCCCATCAGTTCCTATGCGCTAGCTGCAGCACGACATATGTATCAATACGGTACTACGCGTGAACAGCTGGCGGACGTGGCTGTGGCTGCTCGACAATGGGCGCAACTAAACCCAGAAGCCTTTGTCCGTGACAAGCTCACCCGTGAAGATGTGCTCAATTCTAGAATGATCAGCGACCCTCTATCTCTGCTGGATTGCTGCCTGGTCACTGATGGAGGTGGTGCTGTCATCATGGTATCCAGTGAACGAGCCAGAGACTACCACCATAAACCTGTTTACCTGTTAGGTATGGGAATGGCTCACTGGCACCGACAAATTACCCAAATGCCTGATCTCACTATTACGGCTGCCAAGGAGTCAGGGCAACGTGCTTATGAGATGGCTGGGTTATCGGTAAAAGACATTGATGTGGTGGAAGTTTATGATGCCTTTACCATTAATACTCTTTTGTTTCTGGAAGATCTTGGTTTTTGTCCAAAGGGTGAAGGTGGCGCCTTTGTTGCCAATGGCAACATTTCACCAGGTGGGACATTACCTGTTAACACCCATGGTGGAGGCCTATCATGTGTTCACCCAGGCATGTATGGCATTTTTATTCTGATTGAGGCTGTTCGCCAACTACGAGGTAGTTGTGGCAAACGTCAGATTGATGGTGCTGAAGTTGCTCTCGTCCATGGTAATGGTGGCGTCCTGTCTAGCCAGGCAACATCCATACTGGGAACCGAACAAACCCTATAGTCACTCAACATTAATTCTCTGACTTTAAATGCCCAGCTTTACCAAGAACAACTGATCCAACACTACCCACAATAATCAGGAAAGAACCTACAATGGCTGTGTTGTTTGGTAATTGTGACCATATGAGCCAACCCCACAAACCAGAAAAGACAACACCAGTATAACTGATGGGTGAAATGATCGTCGCACTAGCAAAATAGTAAGCCCGCGTGTAACACCAAATTGATAACACTGTAAATATTCCTACCACAAACATGAGAGGCAGAGCTGAAGGTGGAACGGGTGCCCCTTTACCTAAACCCAAAGGCACACTAAGTAAAAAAGAGATTAGAAAATAATAAAATAATATACGGGAAGGTGGCTCAGTTGTTGTCAATCGCTTTGTGGTGATAATGGACCAAGCCATTGCCACGGCGGAAAAAATTCCCAAGAAATGCCATAATTTTAAATCACCATAGTCAGGTTGTAACACCAGACCAATGCCAATTAAACCAATAGTAATAGGAACCCAGCATAATTTCGATATATGCACCTTAAAATATAAGGGTGCTAACAGGGTGACAAATATAGGTGCAGAATTCCTGAGTAATACAGCATCCACTAACGGTATATATTTGATGGCCAGTAAATAAGTATACATACAGATCCAGCCTGCGACTCCACGTATTAAATGGAGTCGTAAATATTCTGTTTTTAAAGCAGACAAATTGTTTCTGATTGCCAAGGGGAATACAAGAAGAAGGCAGGTAAGGTATTGAACCAGCAAGATCATTTCGATACTTACCGTTGCCGCCAAGTACTTTATCATAGCGGCAACAATACTCATCAAAAAAGCAGTTAAAAAAGCAAATACTGCCGCCTTACCTACATTCTGAATTGAGGTATGTTTCAAATTATTTGGATCAACTTCATTAGGAGTTTACATGTAACCTCGGCTTTTTATAGCTCCCTATTAAGCAACATATACGTGCAGAACCAGAATTAATGCAACTAGGCTGCCACTGACCACCAAAACTGAAGCATCAGACCGAGGGTTAAAATAAAAATATCAATACTCAGTATGAATAAATATCATTATTTTGCCAGGC
>CAJXWQ010000005.1 GCA_913062605.1 uncultured Cellvibrionales bacterium | reverse complement strand
TTGCCTGTGTATTTGGTGAGCCACAGTTAAATAATAAGTCTTCCATCACTTTGGCCTCACAGTTAGGTGCAAATTGGGCTGAGCTGGACTTGATGGGCAGGGATATCCCATTAACCAAAGAGAGTTATCTGCAATTTTTTAGTGGGTTCACAGAAACATTTCTAGAGTGCCTGGAGAGAAAATAAATATCAGCAGGGCAGGGGATAATAGCCTGTAATTCGCCGCTGTAATTTTTGTTGATACTCTTCTGGATCATGGGCAATCGAAGGTGTTGCCTCTCTTTCTGAAGGTAGTGAGGTGAGGAGCCGTGATACCCAGAAACGTGTTGCTGAAAAGCAGAGAATGTCCTGCCAATATTGTCCTTCACAGGCCGTAAATGGTCTTTCTGAATGATAAGCACAGAGTAAGGCTTGGGTAAGCTGCCGGTCCAGTTCGCCATGTTCATCGCAGCACCATTCGTTAACGGCCTGGGCTACGTCAAAAAGTAACCAGTCGGTACAGCTAAAGTAAAAACCAGTGACAGCCTGTAAGGTTTCTTCCCGAAAGAAAAGTTGATCCGCAAAAAGGCTGCCAATCAATGCTCCAGAGGGTAGGTCTGGGTTGCTGTCGATAGTGTGCTTAAAGCGAAGAAGCTGTTCCGTTAACAATGCAGCATCACCCTTGGCAAGTTGTGGGAGTAGCTCCTCTGTCGCCAGATTAAGCCAAACAAGGCTGCGTGGATTGCCATAGCTTAGAGAAAAACCCTGAGAACCTGCGTGCATTTTCCCTAAAAATGCACCTATTGCCTGGCAAGTGGTTAAATCAGGTTGGTGGGGAGGTTGGCCTTCAGGGAGTTTAAACAAAAGGGCAGGTGAGTCACCGAATAGAGAAATATAGCTATTTTTATTATTGCTCAGGCACGACGTAACCGGTATATCACGATTGTGTAGGTGCTCAATAAGGGCTGCAGAAAATGCTAAACGCTCTTCAGCTGCAGGTTCAACAACAACCAGTAAGAATGATCCTGAAACTGATGGCTTGGTGCTTTTCAGCTGAAATCGACAAGTATGGTGTGTGCGGGCCGTGTAGGTTGCTTCTATTCGATCAGCATCGCCCAGAGAGTACTGGTTTAAAAAAACCTGAAGATTATTTATATCAGATGTAAGAAAAGAGGCCACGATTGGTTCACCACTAGAGCTACCGGCTAAAGAGTACCCCCTTGTTGGCTCAAATGAAACAAATTGCGTTATGCTTGGGCCCCCTAAAATCTGTTCATGCTGGACACTATAAATGACAAGTAAAGCACCACTGGTATTGGTAGATGGGTCTTCTTATCTTTACCGAGCCTTTCATGCTCTTCCACCGCTGATCACTTCTACCGGTATTCCCACAGGTGCGGTGAAAGGTGTTATCGCTATGATGCGCCGGATGGTAAAGGATTATCCAGGCAGCCCTGTGGTCGTGGTGTTTGACGCCAAGGGTAAGACCTTCCGTGATGAACTGTACAAAGAGTACAAATCTCATCGCCCCCCAATGCCTGATGATCTTCGGCAGCAAATTGAACCCATTCACCAGATTATTCGGGCAATGGGCTTGCCGTTGCTAATGGTGGATGGAGTAGAGGCCGATGATGTTATCGGCACTCTTGCATTAGAGTCTTCAGCCAAGCAGCGTCCAGTGGTGATCTCCACTGGAGATAAGGACATGGCGCAGCTTGTGAATGAGCATGTAACACTCGTCAACACCATGACAGAAACACACCTGGGTAGGCAGGGTGTGATTGATAAGTTTGGTGTTCCACCAGAATTGATTATCGACTATCTGGCGCTGATCGGTGACAAGTCGGATAACATTCCCGGCGTTCTCGGTGTGGGTGAAAAAACGGCCCTGGCTATGCTCCAGGGAATTGGTGGTCTTGAGGCCATTTATGCTGACCTGGAAAAGGTACGTGATCTGGAGTTTCGGGGCGCAAAAAAAATGCCAGAAAAACTGTCTGAACACCGCGATCTGGCAGATATTTCTTACTTGCTTGCTACCATTAAGACGGACGTGTTACTGGATCGAGATCTAGATAGTCTTGTTAATGGAGAGCCGGACAATACTGTGCTCCTTGACTGGTTTCGGAAACTGGAGCTTAAGACTTGGACGGAAGAGCTGTTGGAGGCAGACCGCAATGCCTCTGACCCTGTTGAGCCAGAGCAGGTGGAAAAGGATTATCAGATAATCTTAACTGAGCTGGAACTGGATAGATGGCTGAAAAAACTGGAGCAAGCAGATTTTTTTGCTTTTGATACTGAAACCACGAGCCTGGATTATATGCAGGCAAAAATTGTAGGTGTTTCTTTCGCCGTGTCACCCTACGAAGCAGCCTATGTGCCAGTGGCTCATGATTATTTGGGTGCCCCGGAGCAGCTTAGTCGTGACTTGGTATTGGAAAAGCTGAGACCTCTGTTGGAAGATCCCGCCGCGGAAAAGCTCGGACAAAATCTGAAATACGATATGAGTGTGTTGGCTAACTATGGCATTAAGTTGCAGGGGGTACGTTTCGACACCATGCTGGAATCCTATGTGGTGAACTCCACGGGTAGCCGGCATGACATGGATACCCTAGCCCTCAAATATTTGGGTGAGAAAACGATTCACTTTGAAGATATTGCCGGCAAAGGAGCCGGACAGCTAACATTTAACCAAATCGCCATTGAAGAGGCGGGGCCCTACGCTGCTGAAGATGCAGATATTACCTTGCGGTTGCACCAGGCACTTTGGCCAAAATTGCAGGACAGTGAGGGGCTACAGCGGGTATTTGATACCATTGAAATACCTTTGGTGGCCGTACTTTCAAACATAGAAAGGCATGGAGCGATAGTAAGCGCCGACTTACTTCATAAGCAAAGTCAGGAGCTTGGCATCCGACTTGGTGAGCTTGAGCAGCAGGCCTATGACTTGGCTGGAGAAGAGTTTAATTTAGCCTCACCCAAGCAGTTGGGGCAGATTCTTTTTGAAAAGCTGAATATTCCAGTATTGAAAAAAACGGCTAAAGGGGCACCTTCCACTAAGGAAGAAGTGTTACAGGAATTAGCACTGGACTATCCATTACCGAAAATCTTGCTTGAGCACCGCAGCCTGTCGAAGCTTAAATCTACTTACACCGATAAACTGCCGGGGATGATCAATCCGGCCACGGGTAGAATTCATACCTCTTATCATCAGGCCGTGACCGCCACGGGCCGTTTGTCTTCTTCTGATCCAAACCTACAAAATATTCCTGTGCGAACAGCAGAGGGGCGTCGAATTCGGCAGGCATTTATTGCCTCTGAAGATTGTAAGATTGTGGCGGCAGATTACTCACAGATTGAGCTGCGTATTATGGCGCACCTGTCTCAGGATAAAGGCCTGACGGATGCTTTTGCCCATGGTCTGGATGTTCACCGGGCAACCGCCTCCGAGGTATTTGGGGTATCGTTGGATGAAGTTTCCGTAGAGCAGCGGCGTAGTGCAAAAGCTATTAATTTTGGTCTGATTTATGGTATGTCAGCATTTGGGCTGGCTCGTCAGCTACATATTGGTCGGAAGCAGGCTCAAGAATATATAGACCTTTATTTTGAGCGCTACCCTGGTGTGCAGGCTTATATGGATAATATTCGTAACAGTGCTGCGGATTTGGGCTTTGTAGAAACACTCTATGGCCGACGACTGTATCTGCCAGAAATAAAATCCAGCAATGGGATGCGGCGGCAAGCGGCCGAACGCACAGCTATTAATGCCCCCATGCAAGGTACGGCTGCAGACATTATCAAGTTGGCCATGATAGAGGTCGATGATTGGCTGGTATCATCGGGCCTGCAATCTAGGGTTATTATGCAGGTTCATGATGAGCTGGTACTGGATGTACCGAACTCGGAACTGGATACCGTGATGACGGGGCTTAAGGAGCGGATGTCGGGTGCTGCTAGCCTTGATGTTCCGCTAGTGGTGGACATAGGTGTTGGTAATAATTGGGATGAAGCCCATTAGCTGTTGTGTCGATCTATCAGTACTTAAAAAATAAACGGGAGTCAAAAAATAATCTAATAAAAACAAGTAGATATATATTTTTTCGGTTAGAAAAGAAAATAATAATTTTTTTCTGAACGATGAGGAACTTTACATAAGAGATGGTGCCTAATGTTTTGCAGCGACATTGCTGCTTTCTCCCCAAACTGGATGCAGCGCTTGTGAATCCCCCAAGCAACAGCAAAGCAGGCCCTAACACTCATACTCGTTAGGGCTTTTTTTGTCTGAAGAAAGGATAAAAAATCATTTTTCAGATAATGGGAACTTTTTACAAATAGTGTGGCCCAACTTCCCGCAAGCAATATTGCTATCTTCTCCCCAAGCAACAGCAAAGCAAGCCCTAACCCTCCTCCAGTTAGGGCTTTTTTGTGCTTGGAAGTAATCAATGTAAAAAAAAGAAATTTTTTTGAATAGGCGGGAACTTTTCTTTAGGTGGGGTGACTAACCTTACTCAAGCGATGTTACTACTTCTCCCCAAATTAGCATATTGCTTGATGTTTCTCCCCAAGTAACAGCAAAGTAGGCCCTAACTGTATTAAGTTAGGGCTTTTTTTTGTCCAGACAATCATTTCTCTGCTTTGAGCCAGACATTGAGGGTTTTCTTCAGTTCTTCTAGCCCTGCTTTTTTCAGAGAAGAAAAGGTTTGGATCGATATGTTGTCACCAAACCCCTCTTTAGCCAGTTCACCTTGAACGCCAAGCAGCACACTTTTTGCGGGGCCTTTTTTCAGTTTATCGGCTTTGGTTAACAGTAGATGAACAGGCATTTCAGCTTGGGAGGCCCAGCGAATCATCTGCCAGTCGTACTCCTGAAGAGGATGGCGTATATCCATTAGCATCACCAGGCCAAAAAGGGACTGACGTTCTTGTAAGTAACAGGCAAGGTTTCTATCCCATGCCTGCTTCATGGCTTTGGGTACCTTAGCAAAGCCATAGCCCGGCAGGTCAACCAGACGGCGGTCTTCAGAGAGGGTGAAGAAATTAAGCAATTGGGTGCGACCGGGTGTTTTACTGGTTCGAGCTAGCTTGGAATTGTTGGTCAGTGTGTTAATGGCACTGGATTTCCCCGCATTAGAGCGGCCAGCAAAAGCCACTTCCCTACCGGTATCATCGGGACACTGTTTGATCGTTGGTGCACTGAGCAGGTATTTGGCCTGATTAAAGGAGATGTCATCGGACATGGAAGACCTTATTCTGGTAACCTGATTTCGCCTATTAAGATCAGGAGGGAGTTGGTATATAATGCCCCAGCTTTTTAGAAGGCAATACGATTTTTCTTATATTGTAGCGGAATGCAGAGAGCGGATTAACCAATGAAAAAAATGATTCTAGGATTTGCTGCCATGCTGGGTATTACCCTAGCTTCCTCCTTCGCCTTTGCGGGCGGTGATGCTGCGGCTGGGCAGGGTAAAACAGCCATGTGTGCAGGTTGCCACGGGGCTGATGGCAACAGCATGGTATCTAACTTTCCTAAATTGGCTGGCCAAGGTGAAAAATATCTCATCAAGCAGCTTCAGGATATTAAGTCTGGCAGTCGTCCCGTAGCCGAGATGACGGGAATGCTAAATGCATTTTCTGATCAGGATTTAGCCGATATCTCAGCTTTCTTTGCTTCCAAGACAATTCAGTTGTCTGGTGCCAAGGAAGAAAATCTGGATAGAGGGGAGCAAATCTTCCGCGGTGGCAATATGGCAACGGGTGTTCCCGCCTGTACCGGGTGTCACTCTCCGGCTGGACAAGGCAACGCCCCGGCGGGTTATCCCGCACTCGGCGGCCAATTTGCTCAGTATACCGCCAAGCAGTTGCGCGCATTCCGGACGGGTGCTCACGATGCTAAAAACCCAGCTGCCAGGAACAATGATGGTGATGCTCGGACTATGCGTGGTGTTGCTGCTCAAATGAGCGACGTAGAAATTGAAGCAGTGGCTAATTTTATTGCCGGATTGAAGTAATTAACTCGGTTAGAAAAAGCGGCTAATCGCCGCTTTTTTTATGTTTGTATTTTGGGGAACCTGTGAGATTGTTGGAGTCTATTTAGGGTGGTCCAATTTTTAGAGCAGATCAAATTTAACTCAAAGGGATAAATTGATGCGTAGATTATTATCACAGCTATTGTTTGCCATTGTATTGGCACCTTTGGCGGCCTGTCAGGCAGATACTGAACAGTATAAAGAAGGTGTTCACTATGAGGTGCTCCCTGAAGCCGTTTCTACCAGTGATCCCACCAGAATCGAAGTCGTAGAAGTGTTTTGGTACGGTTGTAGCCATTGTTACTCTTTTGAGTCAAATGTTAATCCTTGGTCTCGAGCATTGGCGGATGACGTGAACTTTCAGCGAGTACCTGCCGTTTGGCATGCAACGATGGGGCTTCATGCCAAGGCCTACTATACTGCCAAGGCATTAAAGGTACTGGATAAGCTACATGCCGCAATTTTTGAGGCAATGAATCTGAAAAAACAAAAGCTTGAAAACCAAGAAGATATTGCCAATATTTTTGTTGAAAATGGTGTATCCCTTGAGCGTTTTAACAAAGTGTTTAATTCCAAGGGTATTGAAATGGCTGTTGATCTTGCTATGAAAAAGCAGGAGCGATATCGCACGCAGGGTACCCCAGAAGTCATTGTCAATGGGAAATATCGTGTATCTGGTCGTACGGCGGGAGGCAATGAGAGCATGTTAAAAGTAGCTGATTTTCTAATTAAAAAGGAACGTGCCGCAGCACAGTAGCCAACCGACTCTGGTACAGGGGGAGTGAGCCCCTGCACCTTTTCAAGCTCCCCCTCGGTCCAAAAAACTTGATAATCACCAAAAAAGCACTGAAAAAGCACCGATATTCGATCTAACTGCTTTGCTCTGATGGCAATCACGATTAAAATTGCGCGCTTCTTGAGAGACCACCCAGGAAATAAACTATGAAACCGACACAAAAGCCGGCTAACCCCAATTTTTCTTCAGGACCCTGTAGCAAGCGCCCCGGTTATGACCTCTCTGCACTTGATCTCTCTACGTTAGGTCGATCCCATCGTGCCACTGTTGGCAAGGTCGCTCTGGAGCGAGTCTGTGTAGAAACTGCTGAGCTTTTAGGTTTACCCGAAGGCTATCGCGTGGGCGTTGTACCTGCTTCTGATACGGGTGCTGTAGAAATGGCTTTGTGGTCGCTGCTTGGTCCTCGTCCAGTGGACGTATTTTCCTGGGAATCTTTTGGTCAAGGCTGGTTGTCCGATATTCTTAAGCAGCTCAAGCTAGAGGATATCAATGACTACGGTGCGGACTACGGTAAGTTGCCAGATCTTAACCAAGCCAATTCTGAACACGATATCGTATTTACCTGGAACGGCACTACCTCTGGAGTGAAGGTTCCCAATGGTGATTGGATTAGTGCTGATCGTCAGGGGTTGACCATTTGTGATGCTACTTCTGCTGTATTTGCCATGAATATGCCTTGGGAAAAACTAGATGTAGTGACCTTTAGTTGGCAGAAAGTGTTGGGTGGCGAAGGCGCCCACGGTATGTTGATCCTAAGCCCCCGGGCAGTCGAACGACTGGAAAGTTATACGCCACCTTGGCCGTTACCAAAAATTTTCCGCCTGACAAAAGGCGGTAAGCTGATAGAGGGTATCTTCAAAGGTGCGACGATCAATACGCCCTCGATGCTTTGTGTTGCTGACTACCTGGATGCACTTGAATGGGTGAAATCTTTGGGTGGTGCCGATGCTGTTATTGCCAAATCTGAAGCTAACCTGAAGGTAGTCAAACAGTTTGTTGCTGAGCATGACTGGATCAGTTTCCTGGCTGAAGACCCTGAGACACTGTCGAATACCAGTATTTGTCTGAGCCTTGATTTGGATGCCGATAAAGTGAAGCAAGTTGTCAAGCTGCTGGATAGCGAGAACATTGCCTTTGATATAGGTGCTTATAGGGATGCTCCAGCCGGGTTACGTATCTGGGGTGGGGCCACCGTTGAAGTTGCTGACATTGAAGTATTGATGCTCTGGGTTGAATGGGCCTATAACCAAGTATCTGAATAAACCGCTACCGAATTAGAATGGGAAATGACCATGTTTAAAGTTCGTACTTACAATCAAATTTCTTCTAAGGGGCTGGATTGCTTTCCCCATGAGCAGTATGAAATAGCCAGTGAGTTTTCTGAGCCAGATGCTTTTTTATTACGCAGTCAAAAACTACACGATGAAGAAATTCCAAGTAGTGTCAAAGCTGTAGCTCGAGCTGGGGCTGGAACAAATAATATCCCCATCAGTGACTATACCCAGAAAGGTGTTGTGGTTTTTAATACGCCAGGTGCCAACGCTAATGCGGTAAAAGAGCTGATTGCCTCTGCTTTGTTTTTGTCATCACGGGATATCTTCGGTGGCATGAGCTATGTTCAGGGCCTCTCTGAGATCAAGGATGGCGGAGAGATGTCTATGCTGCTGGAGAAGCAGAAAAAACAGTTTGCCGGATGTGAAGTGGCGGGCAAGACACTGGGTGTAGTTGGTCTCGGTGCAATTGGCTCTTTGGTGGCAAATATGGCGCTGGAGCTCGGTATGAATGTTGCGGGCTACGATCCGGCCATCTCTGTTGAGGCGGCATGGCGCTTGTCTAGCAGCGTAGAGAAAATGGATAATTTGCAAAGCCTGTTGGCTGCCTCGGACTTTATTACGCTCCATGTTCCGGCGCTGGAGATTACCCGCCATTTGATCAATGCAGAGTCCCTACGATGCTTCAAGCCCAATGCGGTTCTTCTAAATTTTGCACGTGAAGAGGTAGTGGATACATCCGCTGTTTTGGATGCGCTGGAAGCGGGCAAATTAGGTAAATACACCACTGATTTCCCCACACCTGAACTTTTGGGGCGTAGCGATGTGCTGTTAATGCCGCATATTGGTGCCAGTACAGAAGAGGCGGAAGAAAACTGTGCCATCATGGCAGCGAAGCAACTGATGGACTATCTGGAAAATGGAAATATTCAAAATTCTGTAAATTTTCCGGCGACAAAAATGCCGAGAAATGGCGGCTATCGCATCACTTTCTGCAACGAAAATGTACCTAAAGTGTTGGGTAGCGTGCTTTCTTTATTGGCTGATCGCAGCATGAATGTGATCGATATGGTTAACAAGAGCCGCGATGAGATTGCTTACAGTATCATTGATGTGGAAACACAGCCTAGCGAGGAGTTGTTGGACGAAATCAGTCAAGTGGAAGGTATTATTATTGCTCGTGCTTTAGCTTAAGGCCGAGTAGCTTTAAAGAACAGCCTTAAATAGAAATGGCCAACCCTCAGTGGCTGGCTATTTTTTCTTCTTTATTCCCTCATTGACATCAGATGTCGGTGTTCTCGAGTTCATCACCTATTTGATCTAGTAGTATTGGCACTTGTTCAAGACAGTTGGTTTGCACCAGCTGGTGTAACTGTCTGACCTGTTCTTCAAGCAGGGTAAGTTTGAATACTCCAGCAATACCTAGAAGTTGATGGATAGTCTCACGAAGTTGAAGAATATTTGCTGATTTCAGAGAGCTTTTTGCACCCTCAAGTAAGCTATTTACCTCCTGCCGGAAAACCTCAGCAGAGAGATCACTACTGGCTGTGGTGCCCGGCAGCGGGTCTGTAGGGGGCTGAATATTTAGTTGCTGACAGATATTTTTAAGCAGTTCTTCCTCATCCAGAGGCTTAATGAGTAGTCCGTTGGCACCAGCCTCAAATAGGGCCATCTCTTCTTGCTGGAGAATGTCTGCAGTGACAGCCAGAATGGGGAGATTGGCATTCAGGTTACTACTTTTTCGCAATGCATCAATGGTTTCAATGCCGTTTTTCATGGGCATATGTATATCTACGAGGAAGAGATCGAAATGGTCATGCTGGCAGGCCGCAAGCGCTTCGTTGCCATTACTGGTCAATGTGCAATACGCCCCCAATTTGCTTAACAGGGTGTCGAGTAAAAGGCGAGTGAACTGGTTATCTTCAGCAACCAAGATATTCACACCATCGAGCAAGTGTGTATTGGGTGACACAAGAGTCGGTGCAGGTTTGTCAGGCGCGTTCTGTTTGAGTGCTCGTTGTAGTTCAGACAGGGGGGGTGGCATGGCCAAAAATGTGATTGGGTGGAGTTCCGCCCGTTGTCTGGCATTAAACTGTTGGTAATAGTTGAATTGTGCTGCCATGAGAATCAATTTGGCCGGTGTTACAGCACGGAGTTTTAATATGAATTCTGGCACATTAAATTGCTGAGGGAATGATGTAGGTGGGCAAAGAATCACCCTGTCATTACTGCTTAATTTTGTTGCCACGCTGAGAAGATCAGCCTGATCTGTCACGGCCATATCATTGATATGAAATCGCTCTAGCGCGTGAATTACTGCATTGGTTATTGGTTCATGACAACCACTCAGTACTACTATTTTATGCTCAATATGCCAGTCTGGTTGTATTTTGGCGAGAGGCAGCGGCAGGGAAATTTTAAAAGTAGAGCCTTTTCCAACAATGCTTTCCAGTGTTACTTGGCCGCCCATTAAATCTACCAAATTTTTTAGAATGGATAAGCCCAAACCTGTACCACCATAGAGTCTGGAAATAGACGTATCAGCCTGCGCAAACGCATTGAAGAGTTGATCTTGAGCTTCTTTCTGAATACCGATGCCGGTATCCGTGACCTTAATAATCACGTTGGATTGTTTGTCGCCCTTGAGGTGGATATAAACACCACCCTCATCACAGAATTTGATGGCATTGGCAATCAAGTTACTGAGAATTTGTTGTATGCGAACAGAGTCGCCTATTCGGTGCAGAGGTAGATCAGGAGCATAATCCACGATAAGGTCTAGACCCTTGTGTTGGGCCTGGAGCGAAAAAAGTGCGATTACCTGTTCAGTGCACTCTGCAAGGTCTATGGGGCGCTGGGCCAGCTCTACAGTGTTGGATTGTAGTTTCGAGAAAGCGAGAATATCGTCAATTTGTGCCAGCAGTTGTTGTGCGGCCTGATCGATAATATGACAATAGTGTCGATCAGTTTCAGGCAGCCTAGAAGCTTCCAGCAATCGTATAAATCCTTGAATAGATGTAATGGGTGTTCGAAGTTCGTGGCTCATGCGTGCCAAAAAGTCATTCTTGGTCAGATTTGCTTTTTCTGCTGTATGTCGGGCAGCTTCCAGCTCCTGATTGTTCTTTTTTAGATCAGCCAGTGTTTCTTGTAGTTGGCGGGTGGCTACCCGGATTCTATCTTCTAAATTAACCCTACCTTCTGTCACTGACTCTGCTAGCTGGTTGATGCCATTTGCAAGGATATCCAGCTCATCTTGTGAGCCTATTTCAGCTCGAATATCCAGGTTGCCACTGGCCATTTTTTTGATGGTAGATGTTAGCCTTTGAATGGGCGCGATCAACTTCAAGCTGAGAAGGTAGGTCAAGATAGTAGCAATGATAAAGCCAGCCAGCGCCAGCCATAGAGTAGTAATAATGACCTTACGTTCTTTTGCCAATAAGTTGGACTGATCAATAACGACAACTACCGATCCAACCAGTTCAGCATTTGGTGTTTTCGCGTTGCTTTCTTCGTGATAGTCAGTAAATTCTATGCCAGATAAGTAGATTGGCTTTTTAAAATACAGGTAGTTATCTGATCCGGTAATGGTTTGAAAGCTAACAGCAGTAGACAGAGCCGATGATGGGAATTCTGTAGTGCTGAGAACAAGTTTATGTTGTTTATCCAGATAACCCACACTTGCTACATCTGGCAAGCGAGTAGCAGATAGAGCTATGTTTAAGAGCATTTCTGAATTTCGTGAGTACAGAGCAAAGTCAGAAATAGTGGAAAGGTAGTTTGAGGCCATATCTCCAGATTGGTTAAGGTTCTCAGACAGGTCACTCCTGCGGGTATCAATGGTGTATAAACTGAGAAGACCCGTAATTAGAAACAAGGGCAACAGCGCGACAACAAGGAAGCGTTGGTGAATAGAATTATTGAACAGCCGCCTATTGGTCATTGCCATGAGCCTTTTGTTTCAATTCCTGTTCCTGGAACTTCTCATACAATTCTCTTTCTGAGGGTAGTGAGATGCCCAGTGATCGTGCTACGGCGGGGTTGGTGCTAAGGGTGTAATAACGTGGGTATTGGGGATTCCAAATAGCTTGATTACTGTTTTCTAACCAGTCAAAGATCAGTTCACCGGCATGTTTACCAATGCCCTCTGGAGATGAGAATACAGAGGCGAGTGCACCGGCATTTGTATAGGCCTTGGAAAATCCAATTACCGGTACTTTCTGCTGAAAGCCCATGTAGAGAATCCACTTGGCAATAGCACGGTTGAGAATGGCATGATCTGGAATGGCAATAAACAGGTCACTTTTTGAGACTATCGGCTTTAGAACAGCCACCGGATTGTTATCTTCGGCCAGGAATGCATGGTTAAGCTGTATGCCATTTTCATTGGTTAATGCTTCAATTTCAGACTGGGAGCTTTGAGAGACAGGGCCAAAAATAGTGCCGAAGTTTCTTGCCTCAGGTTTGAGTAAGCAGCTAAGAGTAATGAGGCGAGATAGCGGTTGATCTAGATAAATGGCAGATATTTTGCGGTTGGTCTCGTGCACCGTTGATAATTCAATGGCATCAAAAGCATTTTTTGGTGTAAAGATGTTAAGTAACGGAGTGTTGCTATTTTGTAGAAGTGACTCTCTGGCAGCAGAGCTACCTATGGCAACGATGAGCTCGTAGGGCTTGTTTAGGGTATTTGCTTGCTGTGCTTCTCCGATAGTGACGATTTCAAAGTTATCAGGTGATATTCCCAGTGTTGAGGTGGTCTTTTGGAGGCTTTCAGCTGTCTCCCGATAGTAAGAGTTCTCACCAGACAGCAACAGGAGGATACTTGCCTGAGACAGAGGGCATATAAACAATAGGAACACAAACAATACCCAGCTCATTAACCCATGGGTGTGCTGTTGTCTCCATCCAGTCTTGTTATTAGTGCCATCCATTGGCTGTCGCTGTGTTTTTGAATACAAATCGAATTATAGTTCTATTTTTTTGTTACCTAGGAAGAAAAATATACCAGTGGAAATATGGGGCGATTACTGGCATCAGGGTAGATCCAGAGTCAGACGCAAATAAACTCTAGTGTCGAATATATTGTTTTCACCATGCTCCATATAGTTTTCACCAAGGTTTTGCCCAATCAGTGAAATATTTCCTCTGGAGGAGGCTACTGCAAAGTTAAAACCCAGCTGGGCATCAACCCTGACAAATTGATTAACTTCGTTACCATCTCGCCAGTCAGCATCACTAATATGGTAAAGATTCAGGCCCGCTGACCATCGAGGAGTGAATTTTTGGTTCAATAGTAGTCCGGCAGTGTGGCTCGGCCCACGATTGCCGAGGTCACCCACACGAAGCTCTGGTTCAAAACGTTTGATAAAAGAACCATCAACATCCCGGTAGCCATAGTGGGCAGTGACTAAGGTTTTATTACTGGGCTGGTAACGGAGTTGCAGCTCTGCTCCGGTCATATCCCATTCGGCAATATTATTGCGTACAGAAAAGTGATCTTCTGGATCAAAACTTGGCAGACCGATATCAGCAAGCTGCTGATATACATCAAAAGCATCCCTTACTTCTTCACGAAATAACCGTACATCAAAGGTTAAGCCTTGTTTTGGAAACAGGGCTACATAGCCTAGTTCTAGACTTTTTAGGCGTTCTTCATCCAGATCGGGGTCGCTACGACGAATGGCGGCAACCAGCAGTTGGTCGTCTATGATATCTGCGATGAACTCTTTGGCTTCCGTCAATGTTGGCGAGCGTTTTCCCTGGGCATAGCCAAGGCGAATAGTGTGGTTGTCGTTGAGGTGATAGTTAACCCCAATTCGCCCGGAGGCAATGGTATCCACCAGGCTATTATCCTCAATCATCAGGCCGGCGTTTAGGGTCCAGCGACGAAATGGGCGCCACTCCAGATGACCAAACAGTCGTCGGCTGGTGAGGGTTTCATCGTCGTCATGGCCAAAAATGGTTTCACCTTCAACGCGATCATAGCGAATGCCTGCACCCCAAGTGGCACGGAGGTTGTTGGTGAGTTGTAGGTGATGTTCTAACTCCAGGTCGTGGCGCTCTGACTCTGTATTCTGAAACCCGGTAATAAAGGGCTGGTCTTCAATATCCAGCCCAGGATCAATGTTGGCTTGCAAAAAGGGTTTTACATCGTCTGGGCCAATGGGGAAGCCAATCTCTTCTGTAAGTAGTTCGGACAGTAGGCCTTGGTTTATGAAGTTTTTACCCTCCAGTTTATTGTGATAGTAGTGCAATTGAAGTGTATCAGTTGCATTGATATCAAGGTTCCATTTCAGTGATTGGTATTGGCTCTTGAATTCTGTTTTAGAGTATTCATCGGGATGATCCACATCACCCCAGCCCATATTGTTGTGGTTAAAGCCCGCCTGGAAGTCAAAGGTATTGGCGATATCAGGTGTATACATGCCGCGAAAGTTAAAACCCAAGCTTTCCTTTCCATCGTCAAGCGGACCTGGGTTTTCACCGGACTTTACTGAGGGAAAGCCGTCATTGTGTATGTAGTTTACGCTTACACGATAATCCAGTTTCTGGTGGTGAGCACTATAACGGACATGGCCTTCACGGGTTTGTCGGTCACCCACCGTAAACCGTTGATGGAGACCGCTCTCCTGTTGGGGTTTTAGCGTCACAATATTGATCGCACCCATAAAAGCATTGGAGCCTTGGGAGGGTGAATTAGAGCCGCGGACTACTTCAATGTGATCCACTTCGTCGAGTGTGATACCAAGGGAGCCCCACTCAATACCAGAATAAGCGGGCTCGTAGATGGATCGGCCATCCACCGTCACTTCGAGGTGATTAGGAAATTCCTGGCCAAAGCCGTGGTATGAAATACCATAACGGTTGCCGTTGATAAAATAGGCCTGAAACCCTGGAACCAGTCTGAAAACATCTACCCAGGTAATTGCTCCAGAGGCATCGATCATTTCTCGGTCAATAATCGTGATGCTCGCAGGGACATGATTTATGGATTGGTCCATCCTGGATGCAGAAGAAACCATCGGCAGCTCACCAAAGATATCCTCTTCGGTAAAGAAAGGCGCTGCTGGACTCCCTGCGATTACATGATGGGAAAGTATCAGGGCAATGATAGCGGGTAAACTGTTCAAACGGCGCATCTTTCGATCCTGTATGGCCATTGCGAGGCTTTATTGGAGCATCATTTTATGTCTCAGCCATTGTTATTGAAACTGAAGATTATGCAACAGAGCAATGATTGGTGTTATTTATCTGGTGTAGAGTAAACAGTGGCGGGATATAAAGGCTAAAATATGCCCCTGACTAGGAGAAAAAAATGTCGCTGGAAGATGCCCGTCGTGAATATAAATATGGCCGCTTAACCAGAGAATCCCTCAAGGAGTCCCCCTTTGATCAATTTTCTCTGTGGATGAATCAGGCAATTGACTCTGAGTTATCTGACCCTACTGCAATGTGTTTGGCAACCGTTAATGCTGAAGGCCAGCCTTGGCAGCGTACAGTGTTATTAAAAGGTTTTGATGAAAAGGGGTTTCTACTTTATACGAACCTTGGAAGCCGTAAGGCGAAAGAAATTGAATGTAATTCTAATGTATGCCTTATCTTTCCTTGGATGCAACTGGATCGTCAGGTCATCGTTGGTGGCCGGGCTGAAAAACTTTCCAAGACAGAAGTACTAAAATACTTCCTCAAGCGTCCCAGAGGCAGTCAGCTAGCGGCTTGGGCTTCTAAGCAGAGTAGCCGCATTACTTCCCGCCAAGCATTGGAAGCCCAATTTATGCAGATGAAGAAAAAATTTAATGATGGAGGCGTGCCACTGCCAGATTTTTGGGGCGGATATCGAGTAGTACCGACTGAGTTTGAATTTTGGCAGGGTGGTGAAACACGTCTTCACGACCGTTTTCAGTATCTTCTGGGCAATGAGGGTTGGAGAGTTTCAAGATTAGCTCCTTGAGTTAAGAGGGGCTGTTGTTGGTTAGCACCGTGTTATTCTGGTGTGCGCGCCAACGATACGTAGCAACAAATAAGATAAACAAATAGCCCGGCAAATGCCGGGCTATTTGATGTTGTCTTTTAATCTTGGGAGTAAGCTATTTTCGTTTCATCGACTTAAAGAACTCGGCATTGGTATCGGAGAGTTTCAGTTTATCAATCAGGAACTCAATGGCATCTGAATCTTCCATACTGTGCAACAATTTGCGCAGAATCCATACCCTTTGCAGCTCATCTTCACCCATCAATAGGTCTTCGCGGCGAGTGCCCGAGCGGCGGATGTTGATCGCTGGGTAAATCCGCTTTTCAGCCACTTTGCGATCCAGGTGCAATTCCAGGTTGCCGGTACCCTTGAATTCTTCATAGATCACTTCATCCATTTTGGAACCGGTTTCAACCAGCGCAGTAGCAACAATAGTCAGGCTTCCACCCTGTTCGATATTTCGTGCCGCACCAAAGAAGCGCTTGGGGCGTTCCAGAGCGTGGGCATCCAGACCACCGGTCAACACTTTCCCTGAGGATGGCTGTACGGTGTTGTAGGCACGAGCGAGGCGGGTAATGGAATCCAGCAAAATCACGACGTCTTTCTTGTGTTCTACCAGGCGCTTGGCCTTTTCGATAACCATATCGGCCACTTGGACGTGACGGGCAGGTGGCTCATCAAAGGTGGAGGCAATAACTTCGCCTCGCACCGAGCGTTGCATTTCCGTGACTTCTTCCGGGCGTTCATCAATCAATAGAACGATAATGTAGCATTCGGGATTGTTGCGAATGATGGCCTGGGCCATATGCTGCATCATAATGGTTTTACCGGCCTTGGGCGGTGCCACAATGAGGCCGCGCTGGCCTTTGCCGATAGGGGAAATCAGGTCAATGATACGACCGGTCAAATCCTCTGTGGAGCCGCTACCCGCTTCCAACACCAACCGCTCATCTGGGAACAGTGGGGTGAGGTTTTCAAACAGGATCTTGTTGCGGACATTTTCCGGTTTATCGTAATTAATTTCATCCAGCTTCAGCATGGCGAAATAGCGTTCGCCTTCCTTTGGCGGACGGATTTTTCCGGAAATGCTGTCACCCGTCCGCAGGTTAAAGCGTCGGATTTGGCTGGGAGACACATAGATGTCATCGGGGCCGGCCAGGTAGGAGCCTTCAGCGGATCTTAGAAAGCCAAAACCATCGGGAAGAATTTCAAGTACGCCGTTGCCGTAAATATCTTCTCCACTTTTAGCGTGGCGTTTGAGAATACTGAAGATAACGTCTTGTTTTCGGGAGCGGGCGAGGTTGTCGAGTCCGATGCCTTCCGCAATTTTCAGAAGTTCATCAATGGGTTTGGTCTTGAGTTCAGTTAGATTCATAAATGCAGACATAGTAAGGTTATTGTTAGAAATTGAAATTGGCGGCCCACCGGTCAGGGTTCAGTATTGATACCGTGGAAGGGTTTGTTGGGATAGTGTGTTGTTCTCTACGCGTTGAAGGACATCGGTGCGATTGCGCCAAGTATAGGCGGGCCTTATTGAAAGCGCAACAGCTGGCGCGGCAGCATACTTATTGCCACCGCAGCCATTGTTAAAGGCTAGCGTCGATGAATTCAATCAATTGGGTTTTTGAGAGGGCGCCTACTTTGGTGGCCTCAATATTACCGTCTTTGAAAAGAAGCAATGTTGGTATACCGCGTACGTTGAACTTGGCAGGTGTTTCCGGGTTGGCATCCACATCTATTTTACAAATTTTTACCCTGTTGGCGTACTCGTCAGCCAGTTCATCAAGAATAGGTGCAATCATTTTACAAGGACCACACCAGGCAGCCCAGAAATCAACCAGAACGGGCAGGTCGGCGCCGAGTACATCACTTGCGAAGCCAGCATCAGTTACGTGAACGATATTGTCGCTCATAGGGGGGAGTCTCCAGATTAACGTGAATTCAAAGGTACAGCGGTAGAATGACTTTGAATGATAGCATTCACGTTGGGCGGGTAACAAATCCTGTGGGCAATTTCCTTGTAAACAAGTCTTGGTTCCTTAAACACCAGTGAGTTTATTCATCCTGCGGAAACAATGATTGGTTATCCAATTAAAGTGATTTCGGGCCGAGAAGAGACTCGGCTCGTGTATTTGGATGTGGCCATGCAGTTGTTTTAAGCGGTATCAAACAATTGGCGGCTGGGTGAGTCGGGCGGGGGCTTTTGAGCAGGACCTCTCGGCTTCACGAGGCAGGGTTAAGTATTGCGTATAGCCAATTTTTCAAGCAAGTCCGTCTGTGCAGTATGTTGTTCTTCATCTTTCTGTGGGCAGTTTAACTGGTAGTTGCCGTCCGGTTGTAGTTCCCAGCTCTGACAGTTATCCATCAGGTAGGTTTGCAGATCACTTCTGACTCTTGCTTGTAGCCGTGCATTGAGAATGGGGAAGCAGATTTCAACTCGATGCAGTAGGTTGCGCTCCATGGCATCAGCACTGGCGCAAAAGGCATGGGGTGTGGCATTGTGGAAATAGTAGACTCGTGAGTGCTCCAGAAATCGACCAACAATAGAGCGCACCCGGATGTTTTCTGAAACGCCCGGAATACCTGGTCGCAAACAGCACATACCACGAACAATCAGATCAATTTTTACACCGACGTTGCTGGCTTCGTAGAGGGCCATGATGATCTTGGATTCGGTTATGGCATTAACCTTGATGATGATATGGGCCTTGTTACCTTGTCGGGCGGCCTCAGCTTCTTCCTCAATCAATCGAAGAAGGTTTTTTTTCAACGTAAAAGGCGCACAGAACAGTTTTTTTATACGTTCGGTTTTGCCCATCCCTGTGAGTTGTTGAAAAATTTTGTGCACATCACTACATAAGTCCGGGTCTGCGGTCAGAAGACTGTAATCGGTATAGATGCGGGCATTGCCGGAATGATAGTTACCGGTACCTAGATGCACATAGCGGCGTAATTTGTTGCCCTCTCGCCGCACAATTAACAGGGCCTTGGCGTGTGTTTTGTAGCCTACGACACCATAGGTGACAACAGCGCCGGCTTCTTGAAGGTAGGTAGCAAGTTGCAGGTTTTCCTCTTCATCAAAGCGGGCACGTAATTCGATGACCACAGTAACTTCTTTTCCTGCACGAGCCGACTCAAGCAGCGCGTCGACAATCTCTGAAGAAGCGCCGGTGCGGTAGAGCGTCATTTTAATCGACAGTACATCGGGGTCTTTTGCCGCTTGCCGGAGTAAATCAATAATGGGTGTAAATGATTGAAAGGGGTACTGCAAAAGAATATCTTCTTTTTGGATGAGATCGAAGATACTGGCCGCACTGCTCCGCAGTGGTTTGGGGATAGAGGGTGTAAAGGGAGGGAATAACAGTTCGGGGCGATCAAGCATATCCTTCAATTGCATCATTCTGCCGAGATTAACCGGGCCATCTACCCGGTAAAGCTCATCTTCCGTTAGGTTGTACTGTTCCAGAAGGAAGTTGACCAGCTCATCGGGGCAATGCTTATCTACCTCCAAACGTACGGCACTACCAAATCGGCGTGAATGCAATTCACCACGCAGGGCTCTGGCGATGTCTTCAACTTCAGCTGCATTTAAGTCCAGATCAGCATCTCTGGTAATGCGAAATTGATAGCAGCCCGTCGTGGTCATACCGTTAAACAGGTCGTCGATATGTGCATGGATTAGAGAGGACAGGAGTACGAAATTGTCACCTTTTTTGCCCAGTTCATCGGGTAACCGAATAAGCCTGGGAAGTGACCGAGGGGCAGGAACAATGGCCATACCACTGTCACGGCCAAACGCGTCTTTGCCCTCTAATGAAACAATAAAATTCAGACTTTTATTTACTAGTCGGGGAAAGGGGTGGGCCGGGTCCAGGCCAATGGGGCTGATAATCGGCATGACCTGATGACGAAAATAATCCTCTGCCCAGTTGGCAATATCCTTGTTCCAGTGTTGATGGTTGAGAAAGCAGACGTTGTTACTGTTTAATGCCGGTACTAATATGTCATTGAGAATATGGTATTGTTTTTCAATCGCCGCCTTGCATTGTTCGCTGAGGGTGTGGAGCACTTCTTGGGGGCGGACACCATCGATATTCACAGTTTCACGAGAAAAGCTGATTTGACGTCGGAGGCCAGCTAATCGGATTTCAAAAAATTCATCCATATTGCTGTTAAAAACCATCAGGAACTGAAAACGTTCTAGTAGTGGGTACTCCTCATTCATCGCCTGTTCAAGAATGCGTAAATTGAACCCCATCATACTGATATGGCGATTGATAAAGTATTTGGCGTTGCTAATGTCGATTTTCTCTTCGGACATAAGGTATTGCGTGTTCTCTATGTTAGAGGGTGAGTGGAGTATTTCTTTCATGGTGGAAAATCATTTTTGGCAGCAAACAAAAATATTTTAAGACACCTTATCCTGCTGTTTTTGAGCACCTTTATGACAACAGGCTATCGTGTGCTGGGAATATTGAACCGATCGTACAAAAAGGGCTCTAAGCGGCAGATAACAACAACACAAAAACCGGAACCTTGATGCCTGCCAAAAAGATTATCCTACTCTTAGTTATAGCTCTGATTGTTGGTGCGTACCTTTTTTTTGATGGTGAACAGTACCTCAGTCTTGGGTTTTTCCAGGAGGTGTATCACCAGAAACCATTAGTTACTGCACTGGCCTACTTTGTTATTTATGTCATTGCGGCCGGTCTGTCATTACCCGGTGCCGCACTGCTTACTATTATTGGTGGAATGGTGTTTGGGCTTTGGACAGGTTTGTTGCTTGTGTCCTTTGCCAGCTCTATCGGCGCAACACTGGCCTTTCTGGTATCTCGCTTCTTGTTACGGGATTGGGTGCAAAATAAATTTTCCAGCTACCTGGTGTCGGTCAATCGAGGTGTTGAGAAAGATGGCTCATTTTATTTATTTACGCTACGACTGATTCCAGTCTTCCCCTTTTGGATTATCAATTTGGTGATGGGGCTTACTCCCATGAAAACAGTGGCATTCTATTGGGTGAGTCAGCTGGGGATGTTGGCAGGCACGGCCGTTTATGTGAATGCGGGTGCTGAGCTTGGCGCTGTGGAGGAGTTTTCTACTGCAGGTATTCTCACACCAACGTTGTTGTTGTCATTTTTGTTATTGGCGATTTTTCCCTTTATTGCTCGGGGTTTGGTGAGTGTTGTTCAGCACCGAAAGGTATATAAGCCTTATAGCAAACCCAAATCTTTCGATACTAATATGGTGGTGATCGGTGCAGGTAGTGCGGGATTAGTGAGTGCTTATATAGCCGCCACCGTTAAAGCCAAAGTGACCTTGGTTGAAAAGCACAAAATGGGGGGCGACTGCCTCAATACTGGTTGTGTGCCGAGTAAGGCACTGATTCGAGCGGCCAAAACAGTAAAAGAAATTTCCCGAGCCAAACAACTGGGTATCGATGTGGGTGAGCCGACCGTGGACTTCCCGCGGGTGATGGAGCGAGTGCGCCAAGTCATTAAAGAGATTGAACCCCATGACTCCATTGAGCGTTACACCGAGCTGGGGGTGGATTGCCTGCAAGGTGAAGCCAAAATTTTATCGCCCTGGCAGGTAGAGGTGAAAGGTCAGAGCATGACGACTCGCAATATTATTATTGCCTCGGGCGCACGACCCTTTGTACCACCGATTCCAGGCCTCGATCAGTTGGACTACCTCACCTCAGACAATTTGTGGGATCTCACCGAGTTGCCCCAGCGGCTATTAGTCATGGGCGGTGGGCCAATCGGGTGTGAACTGGCCCAAGCCTTTAACCGGCTCGGCTCCCATGTCACCTTGGTGGATATGATGCCAAGGGTGCTACCCCGTGAAGATGAGGATGTATCAGCCTTTGTGATGCAGCGGTTTACCGAGGAGGGCATTGAGCTGCTGACCGGCCATCAATCGGTTGGCTTTGAGCAGCGAGGTGATGAATCTGTTGCACTCCTTGAAGCCGATGGTGAAAGAAGGGAAGTGGCATTCGATAAAGTACTGGTCGCGGTAGGGCGAAAAGCCAATACCAGCGGGCTGGGCTTGGAGGCCATTGGGCTGGAACTGAACGCCAATGGCACTGTCACGGTGGATGACTATTTACGCACCCGCTACCCCAATATCTACGCCTGCGGTGATGTGGCCGGCCCCTATCAATTCACCCACACCGCGGCCCATCAAGCCTGGTATGCCGCAGTCAACGCACTGTTTGGCCGGTTGAAGAAATTCAAAGTGGATTACCGCGTGATACCCTGGGTGACTTTTATTGACCCGGAAGTCGCCCATGTGGGTTTGAGTGAGAGCGATGCCATCGCTCAGAATATTCCCTATGAGGTCACCAAATATGCCTTGGATGATCTAGACCGAGCCATTGCCGACGGTGTGGCCGAGGGTTTTGTGAAAGTATTGACCGTTCCGGGTAAGGATCGCATTCTGGGTGCCACCATCGTGGGTTACCACGGGGGTGATTTGCTCACCGAATTTGTCACCGCCATGAAGCAGGGGTTGGGGCTGAAAAAAATCCTCGGCACCATTCACAGCTACCCGACCATCAGTGAAGCGAATAAATTTGCGGCTGGGGAGTGGAGCCGAAATCATGCCCCTCAACAAGTGCTTCACTGGGTTCAGAAATATCATGTCTGGAACAGGCACTAAGAAGATAAGACATTATGTCGCAGTGACATAAATATAGTGACAAGAAATATAAGGTTGTTTATTACATGCACGAAACAGTAAAAGACTATTACGGTAAGGAGTTGACGGGTTCAGACGATTTAAAAACCGATGCCTGCTGCACCCTGGACAATATCCCCGCCCATATCAAACCCATCATGGCGAAAATTCACCCGGAAGTGAGCAGTAAATATTATGGCTGCGGTCTGGTGGCACCGGAATTACTCCAAGGCATGCGCATCCTCGATCTGGGTAGTGGCTCGGGGCAGGACTGCTATGTGTTATCCGCATTGGTGGGTGAAGCCGGTGAAGTGGTCGGCGTGGATATGACCGATGAACAACTGGCCGTCGCCAATCGGCATATCGACCATCACCGAGAGGCATTTGGTTTTAGTCAGCCCAACGTACGGTTTATCAAAGGCTATATTGAAAAGCTCGATGAACTGAATTTAGCCGATAAAAGCTTCGATATCATCGTCTCCAATTGCGTCATTAACCTGTCGCCCGATAAAAAAGCCGTGCTGGAACAGGCCTACCGATTATTAAAACCCGGTGGAGAGCTGTATTTTTCCGATGTCTATGCCGACCGCCGTGTGCCCGAAGAGCTGATGGCCGATCCGGTGCTTTATGGTGAATGCCTCAGTGGCGCATTGTATTGGAATGATTTTATTCAACTGGCCAAACAATCGGGGTTTGCCGACCCACGGTTGGTAGAAGATCGCCCACTGGGCATCGACAACGATAAGGTGAAAAACAAAATTGGCCACATCAATTTTTACTCAGCCACCTACCGGCTCTTTAAATTAACTGACCTGGAACACAGTAGTGAAGACTATGGCCAGTCGGTGGTTTATCAAGGAACCGTACCCAACAATGGCTGCGCCTTTGAACTGGATAAACACAACAGAATACCCAAAGGCAAATCAGTCTCCGTGTGCGGCAACACCTATCGTGTTTTAAAAGGCTCCCGGTTTTCAGGTCATTTTGAATTTTCAGGTAACTTTGAGCAGCACAATGGTATTTTTAACCAGGGTGTGAGTACGTTGCCTTTCTCAGAAAAGGCCGCTAAAAGTGGTGGGTGTTGTTAGGGCTAAAGGGTGTGATAGTTGAGAGGTGATGGTTAGATTTATTTCTCATTGCACATGTAATTTACACTAGGAATTGACCCGATAATCTTTTGTAAAAAACCATTAATCAATGATTAATCTATATAGTTCAAATAGTTGTCGAATAACAAGGTAGGCCCGATAAGTTATTATACTGGTCACCCGATAATAATTATTATGAGGCCGTAGGCCTCATTAACAGACTGTTAGGCTTACAATCAACCGAACCAGTGAGCTAAAAAGGATCTTAAAACATGCGTTTTGCAATAGTGCTAGTTTTCCTTATGCCCAATTTATCTTTTGCTACTGATGAAAATTTGCTTGATGAATACATTCAGTATGGTATTGAGCTCAATCGCACAAAAAGTGAATCTGATAAATCCCTTTTAACATGTGTTTATGAAACGATATTTAACAATTTAGATTATCAGTATAAAGAATATTTCCGAAAAGTATTAACTTTTAAAAGAAATAACCCTCAACTATCTATAAAGCAAGTTGAAGCTGAAACAAAGGCTCTTTATGACCCATCTGGAGAAATAGATAAATCATTCAGAAAAAAGGTGGAGTTAGCTAGGCCTCAATATATGAAGAAATGTTATAACTTGTAAGAAATGTTACCTATTGAAAACAAAGTAAAAATCGCCGAGAACAGAGTAATGCTATTAATGACTGAGCCAAATAGTTTAATAAAGCCTAACAAAGCGGTGTTGTCGCCTTCGGCTGGGACAGTCCGCTTCGCGTTCTGCCCCAAACCTTAGCGTTAGGTCACAAGGAGTGTCGATGAAATATTCAATTTTGGTCGTAATGTTTTTACTTTCGGTAAATGCAATTGCGTCACCTTCCGGAGATTGCAGTGGAGCGTCCGAATCCGCAGTGGTAGAGCTTCCGACCCCATTGAGCAACTGGGGCCAACTTATATGTACTCCCTATGGCCACATCATCACCAATAAAGAGGGTTGGGTTTGGTCAAATCCTGGCAGCTATAGTCCAGTAATGATTCCGTCTCAAATGGTTCGCTCTAACCCGGAACCCCTGGGCAATAAGTCATATTTCACAAAAATTGAAATGGTTGCTCTTACTGGCAATGAGGCGGAAGTATCAAGAAAAATATTTGAGGCAGGTTTTGATGTATCAGAAACGAAGCCAAAAGTTTATTCACTTAAAGTAGCTTCTATTTCAGGTAAAAAACTTGGGTTTCAGTTCTTTGATTATGGTAACTCCCAATGGGGTATGTGGTGCAATAAAGAGTGCGACCCAAATTCAAAGTTTATGTTATTAAATATGGCCGAAAGGCCTAACAAGTAAAGGCATCGGACGCAGAAAAGCTGCGCCCATGCTTTAGGCGTTAGTGGATTATTGATAACTATTACCAACTCTACTAAGCATTAAATATTTCCAACAAAGTATTTAAAAACTGATGACCTTTTTGTGTCGGTTTCAGGTGTGTACTTTGTTGGTTTATTAATCCCTGTTCTAACAGCGTACCCAGTGCCGGTTTTATTTCTTCTAGAGAAATTCCCGTTCGTTCTGAAAATAATTCGGTGGGTACCCCGGCATTTAATCGCATCGCATTCATCATAAATTCGAGTGGTAGTTCATCTGCCGGAATATTTTTACAACTGGCGGTATAAGAATTTTTTCGCGATAGGTAATCGCCGGGTTTTCGGGTTTTGGTAGTACGGATAATGCGTTGCTCAGAGGGCAGGGTGATTTTTCCGTGTGCACCGGCACCGATACCTAAATAGTCACCAAACGACCAATAGTTTTTATTATGTGAAGATTCTTTTTGGTCGTTACAAAAGGCGGACACTTCATACTGTTTGTAACCGTTGTTGAGTAAAACCTGGTGCCCCTGATCTTGTATGGCCTCTAAAATAATATCGGTAGGCAGAGAGGGCGGTCTACTATAAAACTCGGTGTTGGGCTCAATGGTTAATTGATACCAGGAGATATGCGTGGGGGCCAGGTCAATCGCTTGTTGCAAGTCGGCCATGGCCTCTACGGTTGTTTGACCGGGCAGGCCATGCATTAAATCGAGGTTAAAGTTTTCAAAGCCCGCAGCTCTGGCAGAATTGATCGCAGTGATAGCCTGCTCGGCTGAGTGTATGCGGCCAAGCTGGGTTAAATTCTGGTCGTTAAAACTTTGTACGCCGATAGATAAGCGGTTGACCCCAACACTGCGATAGCCGATAAATTTTTCTTGTTCGAATGTTCCGGGGTTGGCTTCTAGGGTGATCTCTATGTCGTCTTCAAACCCAATCCGGCGATTCGCGGCCTGAATAATTCTACCGATAGCTTCAACGGAAAACAGGCTTGGGGTTCCACCACCAAAAAAAATCGAGGTCAGTTTGCGGCCTTGTACATAAGCTTGTTCAATGTCGAGGTCGCGGATCAGGGCAAGTACGTATTCCTCTTCAGGGAGCTCTTCAGATGCCGCGTGAGAGTTGAAGTCACAATAGGGGCACTTGCGTACACACCAGGGAATGTGGACGTAGAGCGAGAGCGGAGGAAGGCTAAGCAGCGAGTCGGTCATGAACGTTTAACTAGGCTAGGGAGTTTTATACTTGGGAGTTTAACTATGCCGGTGAGGTTTAACATGCGTTTACTAACTGTTGTTGGTCGCTTATGTTGATAATGTTTTCAACAGTTGCGCCATGGCTTTGCCCCGATGACTGATTTTATTCTTTTGTACTTTGTCGAGCTGGGCGGAGCTGCAGCCCAGTTCAGGCACATAAAATAGCGGGTCATAACCAAAGCCATTGTCGCCCTCGGGTTTGAAGGCAATACGACCTTCCCAAGTCCCTTGGCATATTAGCGGTGTGGGGTCTTCGGGGTGTCGAAGATAAACCAGCAGGCATTGGAACCGCGCGGTGCGCTGTTCTTCAGGAATATCCTGAAGTAGTGATAAGAGCCGCAGATTATTTTTATCATCGGTGGCGTTTTCACCAGAGAACCGGGCTGAATAAATACCGGGTGCCCCATTGAGGACATCTACCTCCAATCCGGAGTCATCGGCGATTGCCGGTAATCCAGTCAGTCGCGCGGCATGTCGGGCTTTGATAATGGCATTTTCCACAAAGCTGAGGCCATCCTCGACGGCTTCGGGAATATTGAACTTGGATTGCGGGACAACATCGAAATCAAGGCCGGAGAGCAATTGCTGAAACTCGGCAAGTTTGCCTTTATTGCCACTGGCGAGAGTAATTTTCATAGCAGGGTTATCTTGTTGATGTGTTTGTTCACCCACAAAAATGGCCACCCCAATTTTTACTGGGTGGCCGGTGTGTCATCCGATGGTGTGGGTTAGTCGTCGTAGTAAAACTTATTTTGAAACGACAGTGATTTGGATGGTTTGTTAGGGTCTGGCTGTACTTGGATTTTAAAGGTCATGGAGTCTTCATTATCAAATTCAAACGGTGCGAGATAATAGACCGTGTTGCCCTCTCGCACTTCAAAAAATTTAAGTACTTGCTGTTGAGCCAGCATATTTGAAACAGTACCCTTTACTAACGCCGTTGTTCCTCCAGCCTGGTCACCTAGGAGCACGGCAATATTTACCAGCCCTTTGTCTTTACCACGGGTAATGTTATAGACACTGGCTATTTCTGGCAGAATAAAGCTGCTGTTAAATGAGCTATAAAAAACTTTATAGTCACCAAATTCTTTATAGGGCTTGTTGTCGGCATGGACGCTAAAGGCGAGTAGTGCCAGTAAGGGAAGCCAGAGTAGTTTCTTGTGGTTCATGTTCATTACCTCCAAAACCCAAAAGGGGTTTCATCTTGAGCGAGCTATTTGCTTAAAAGGTAAATAGCCGTGTCACTAAATAGGTTAGGCCATATTCCTTTGATTTGCTTGTCCGGTATTCGTTCAGCAACAAATTCTTTGTGAATGATACGGATCTTTTTTTCATCACAGAGTGCTTCAAAGTCATTCACGGTACAGAAGTGAATATTGGGTGTGTCATACCACTGATAAGTCAGTTGTTTGGTGACAGGCATGCGTCCGTGGATGAGAAGAGAGGTTCTTGCACGCCAATTCCCAAAATTGGGGAAGGTAACAATGCACTCCTTGCCAATTCTTAGCATTTCCTCCAATACCAAGTGAGGGTAACGCATGACCTGAAGTGCTTGTGTCATAACGACGATATCAAAGCTGTTATCAGGAAATTGGGATAAGCCTTTGTTCAGATTGGTTTCCACTACATTAATGCTGTTGGCGATAGCATGGGTTATTTTGTCGGGGTCAATTTCCAGGCCGTAACCCTCTACCTGTTTGTGTTGCCTCAAACTTTTTAGCAGTGTTCCATCACCACAAGCGAGGTCTAATACTCGACTTTCCGGTGCTATCCATTGCTGAATAATGTCGAGATCAGTGCGGATGCTCATAGTGAGCCCTCCGTAGATATCGTTGTTTTTTTAGAATGAGTTGCCTCACTGGCGACACGGCTCATATAAGCCGTGAGTATTTGTTCGTAGCGTTCATTTGGCAGCAGAAAAGCATCGTGCCCCAAGTTAGAGTCAATAGCAGCGTAGGAGACATTTTTGTTGGCATCAATCAATGCTTTGACAATTTCCTGAGAGCGTTCTGGTGCAAACCGCCAGTCCGTTGAAAAAGACACCACCAAAAAATCACACAGGGCATGACCGAAGGCTTTGACAGGGTCATTGCCATATTCTCTGGCCAAGTCGAAGTAATCCAGTGCCTTGGTCATCAATAGATAGGTGTTAGCGTCAAAATTGCTGGAAAAGGCATCACCTTGATGGCGTAGGTAGCTTTCTACCTGAAATTCAATGGGCGTATCTTGGCCCTGCTGAAATGAGCCAGATCGCAACTCCCGGCCAAATTTGTTACCCATCAGTTCATCTGAAAGATAGGTTACATGACCGATCATTCTGGCGAGGGCCAGTCCATTTCGAGGCAGCGTGTTACCTTCAAGAAAATGGCCATCACGAAAATCCGGGTCTGATTTAATCGCATTGCGGGCAATTTCATTAAAAGCGATATTCTGTGCGCTCAGCTTCATGGCAGAAGCAATGACGATGGCATGCCGTATCCGGTCAGGGTATTCCAGTGCCCAGCGCATGGCTTGCATTCCACCCAGACTACCACCGACAACGGCGGCCCATTGTTGAATGCCGAGTCGATCTGCCAGTTTTGCTTGGCTTTGAACCCAGTCTCGTGCGCGAAGTGGTGGAAAATCCACCCCCCAGGGTTTACCCGTTTCAGGGTTAATGGAGCTAGGGCCGGTACTGCCATGACAGCCACCGAGATTATTGGGGCAAACAATAAAGAATTGGTTAGTATCGAAGGGCTTGCCCGGTCCGATATGGTTTTCCCACCAGCCTGGTTTTTTGTCATCAACACTGTGATAGCCAGCCGCGTGATGATGGCCGCTCAGCGCGTGACAAATCAGTATGGCATTACTTTTATTGCTATTAAGCTCACCGTAGGTTTCAACCATCAGTTGATAATTATGTAGGGTGCGCCCACAGGCTAGCTCCAGTGGGTCGTCAAAATGTACGACCTCTGGTGTGACTAGACCTACAGAGTTTTCCGGGAAGATATCTGACATCTGTGGTTGTCTTTCTCCATAAAATGATCGGTTAGAACCACGAGTTTTAACAAGAGCTTTGTGGGAGTCTAAAGAGGGCGTTTCTTCAGTGCAAGAAAGTTACAGCTTGGGTTTAATTAAAGCGTTCGATTGGGAGGCTCAATTAAAGCGCTTAATCAGAGATTCTCCAGATCGTAGTCAATAATTACAGGTGAATGACTGGAAAAAGTTTTCGCCTTGTAGATTGCGGCATATTCAACACGATTGATGAGTCCCTGTGATACAACCTGTAAATCGGTCCGCCAGCCGGGGCCTACATCTTGCTCGCCAGAAGGCCAGTAGCTGAATTCATCGGTATCTGTATTGTAGAGGCGAAAGGCATCAGCATAGCCAATGTTCTTGTAGAGTTGGCCGAGACACTGTTGTTCGTTAGGGAGAAAGCCTGAAGTGCCCATAGAGCTGCTTGGGTCGCTCACATCTATATCGCGATGTGCAATATTCCAGTTGCCACAGATTACATATTCCCGGCGCTTGTGGCTGATTTTGTTCAGGTGGCCCAACAGGTCACGAAAAAAGTGGTCTTTTATCTCTTGTACTGAGGCGCTACTGGTTATGGCCTTGCTGTCAGTGGAGGCATTAGGCGCAAGCAGTGAGCAGACACTCACATGTTCAAAATCTGCCTGTAGATAGCGGCCATTCATGTCTTCAGCATTAGATGCACCAAAGCCATACATAATCGCTTTGGGGACTTCTCGACTGTAAATGGCAACCCCGTTGTGTTGCGGGGTGGGTGAGTCAAAAAAATAGCTGGAATAGCCATCCAGCTCAAAGTCTGGATTTGAGGTTAGCTCTGACGTTTGGACGCGTAAGTCCTGAAGGCAGATGATATTAGCCTCCTGAGAAGCGAGCCACTGGAAAAGACCACGGCGGGAAGCCTGGTGAATTCCATCTACGGCAAGACTAATAATTCTCATATATGGTGGGCCTGAGTAGGGAGTCGTCAACCTGAGTGGAAAGTCGCTCCATTATTTGGGAGCGTGTATCATACCTTAGAGTTTGGGTTTCAAGAACGGGCATAGTAGAACATGCCGGCCTATGGGTAGGTGAACTTGTCTCAGAAGGTGAGTCAGTTTGTTTCAAAAGTATCTGCTTGTTTCAAGAGTGTCTGTGATCGAAGTTATGAATAAATACAAAAGAGCCGGTTGTATTGCCCTGGCCTTACTAGGGATGGCGACTATGGTGGCAGAGGCAGGTAGCCTCTATCGTTATCGCAACAAGGAGGGCAACCTGGTTGTCGACTATACGGTGCCTCCAGAATATGTGGCCGGAGGCTACGAGGTTATTAGTAAAACGGGTCGTGTGGAGCAGGTAGTACCACCTCAGAGGAATCCTGATACGTCCGAAGCAGGAGGACCCACAGAGAACTCTGAGGATGCGTCGAAACAACTGGAAGAGGACGAGATGCTGCTGCGCAGTTACAGTGAGGTGAGTGAGATTGAGGCGGCCGGGGAAAGGCGAGTGTCACAGCTAGAAAGGGAAGTTGAAATTACCCAGTCAAATCTGCTGACGAATCGAGATGTACAGCAAGATGCTAGAGTTAAGGCGGCTAACTATCAGCTCAGTGGTAAGCTGGTGCCGAAATCATTGCTGAAACACATGGATGATTTAGCGCTCCAGGAGAGGGATGCCGTGCAGGTATTGGAACTTCGGAAACAGGAGAGCGAAGCGGTCAGTCAACGTTATGAGCATTACCGGTTGCGTTTCATGGTGTTAAAGGGGGTTGAGTCTCTCGAAAAAAGCCCGACATCACTACCGACCACTGTTCCTGCCACTGTTCCGTCGGACGACGGCTAAAGCCGCTACGAACAAACTGACTGATACGCCCCTCCGCTAACGCTAGAAGCATGTTGGCTGCTGAGGTTATCGTCATTGTCGGCCGAAGGTTTTCGGTCACTTCTGCCTCGCGCAAAATTTGCTTCAGTTGAGTTTCCAAACGGTCAAATAATTGCTGGATTCGACTATGAAGCCTATCGGTTTCACCGGTGAGGGCATCACCGGTTAATAGGCGAGTAATTCCAGGATTCCGTTCCGCAAAGGTCAGCAGCAGGGTGAGGATTCGATAGCAACGACTGATGGCATCGGGCTCTTCGGAAAGAATAACGCGAACCCGGCTAAACAGGGTTTCTTCAATAAAGTCGATTAGCCCTTCGTACATTTTGGTTTTACTAGGAAAATGTCGGTAAAGAGCTGCTTCAGATACACCTACTTCGGCAGCCAGTGCTGCGGTGGTGATGCGGCCACCAGGCGTGGCTTCCAGCATACGAGCAAGGGCTTGTAGAATTTGTTGTTTCCTGGAGCCTTTTCCCGTCGCCATAATCAATCACTCGCTCATTGTTGTATTGGTGATCAGTGTGCCGACACCCCGGTCGGTGAAAATTTCCAGTAACGTGGCATGGTTTACCCGGCCATCGATAATATGGGCACTTTGGGTGCCTCCCTTGACGGCATTCAGAGCACAGCTGATTTTGGGAAGCATCCCTCCGTGAATTGTCCCATCTTTGATCAAGTCGTCGACTTGCTGTGTGGTTAGCCCGGTCAGTACCTCACCATTCTTATCTTGAAGCCCTGCCACATTAGTTAATAGCATCAGTTTTTCAGCTTTGAGAACTTCTGCAATTTTACCGGCAACCAAATCTGCGTTGATATTGTAGGAGTTGCCCTCGTTATCGACTCCTATGGGAGCAATGACTGGAATAAAGTGACTGTCGGTGAGCATGTCGATGACACCGGTATTAATACTATCCACCTCACCAACATGACCGATATCGATAATCTCGGGTGCCTCCATTTCTGGGGTATGGCGAGTAACCTGTAGTTTTTTTGCCTTGATCAGTTGACCATCTTTACCTGTGATGCCCACTGCACTTCCGCCTGCGTGGTGAATCAGATTAACGATTTCCTTGTTGACGGCGCCGCCTAGCACCATTTCCACGACATCCATGGTTTTACTGTCAGTCACCCGCATGCCGTCAACAAAGTGGGACTCGATATTAAGTTCCGATAGCAGACTGCCAATTTGAGGGCCACCACCGTGGACTACCACTGGATTCATACCCACCAGTTTCATCATGACGACATCACGTGCAAAACTAGCTTTGAGCTTTTCATCCACCATGGCATTGCCGCCAAATTTAACGACGATAGTTTTGCCGGTAAACCGTTGGATATAGGGCAGTGCCTCTGAGAGAACATTGGCAATGTTGGTGGCCGCTTCGCGGGTTAGTGACATTATGGGTTCCTATGATGCTGTGTAGGGCAGAATTAGAACGTTAAATTGGTATCTATGCTACGTAGTTGCTGCCTGAAAAGCGACTGGATTTTCTCCAGGGCTTCCTCTGACTCGGCTTCAAAACGCAGTGTCAGGGCAGGACTGGTATTGGATGCACGAATAAGACCCCAAGCCTTAGGGAAATCAACCCTCAGGCCATCGATGGTGGACACTTTACCATCCTGAAAAGTATGGTTGGAAACCAGGCTGTCGACAATCACAAACTTTTCTTCATCAGCTACGTCTATTTTGATTTCTGTTGTGGCATGCAGTGTTTCAAAGCTTGAAACAATTTCGTCGAGCCCCTGTTCTCTGATGGATATGATTTCTATTAGCCGTGCAGCAGCATAGAGGCCATCATCAAAACCGTGCCAGCGATCACGGAAGAAAATATGCCCGCTGTATTCGCCGCCTAGCGGTGCATCACATTCCAGAATCTTGTTGTACATATGGGAGTGACCAGTTTTCCACATAATGGGTCGGCCCCCGTAACTACTGATCAGGTTGTTGAGGCGACGGGTACTTTTAATATCAAAGACCACATCAGCACCTGGTTGGCGAGAAATAACGTCCCGAGCAAAAATCATCAATAGTTCATCGGGCCAGATAATCTTGCCACTGGCAGAAACGGCCACAACACGGTCGCCATCACCATCAAGGGCAATGCCCAAGTCGGCGTTGTGTTCCTTGACGCATAAAATAAGGTCTTCAAGATTGGCCGCCACGGAAGTGTCAGGGGGGTGATTGGGGAAATCACCATCTATGTCACAGTGGAGAGGCATTACCTTGCAGCCAATGGCCTCAAGTAAGGTAACGCCCAATTCTCCAGCGACGCCATTACCTCCATCCAGAACGACCTTCAGGTTTTGGGCGGGCACGATATCACTGACAATATCGTTGACATAGTCTGTCGAGAGTAAACACATTTTGCGCTGACCATCAGTTTTTGTTGGAATATCGCATTCCATGTCTGCTTTTAGGGCTTGAATTTCATCCCCACACAGAGCGTGATGTTTGAAAAACATCTTGAAGCCGTTGTACTCCGCAGGATTGTGGCTTGCAGTGACCATAATGCCGCAATCTGTTTCCTGTATCTGGTGGGTGGCAAAGTTGAGTAGTGGTGTGGGTACTTGGCCGAGATAGATAATATTACAGCTGGTGCTGAGAATACCCTGTTCCAATGCGGCGGTCAGTGCGGGGCTAGATTTTCGGCCATCACAACCAACAATGAGAGAATGCTCTCCCAGTGAAAGTGCCTTTTTCGCTAGAACCTTACCCAGCTGCTCTGCAAATTCTGGTGTCAATTGAGTGTTGGCCAGACCACGAATGTCATAATCTCGAAATACCACATCGGGAAAGGCGGGCTTCCCTGTCGCTTTGGTATCTTTGGCCTCGGTAGTATCGGAGCCTAATTCTGATTCTGTCGAAGGAATAACCTGTAGAAAAGAGTCGCTGTTGCCATCGACAATATAGGCATGTTTTTCAACTGGCGTACTTTCCTGTGGATTGACCTGTGCGTCATTTTTTACAAGGTTCTTTGGCCGGTGCTTTTTGGGCTTGTCCTTGTGATGGTGCAGGGTATACCTGATAACCGCGTAGATCAGCAGTAGCATGATGATGATCAGACCGGCCACAATTATCATGAATACCTGATAGGAAGGCTGGGCTTGTTCAAGTAGTAGAGCACTGCCAGTAAAGCGTATTTGCCAGTGTGGCATCTTGGTTTTCAGAGTAATGCCATCAAGAGCTTCCGTCTTATTATTCAGCGCAATGATGGGAGTACTCGGGATATCTGGTAATGTTTGGAAGAGTTTGGTTGTGCCCAGCGAACGATTTACATTGGCAAGAAGCGAGTCTGCGAGAGTATCTGTGGGTAGCATGGCTATCATGGTGCCTAGGACGACCCCTTCCTCGGTTTTGAGTGGATAGGCAAATATAAGTTGCCAGTTGCTATCAATATAAGCAGCAACAGGGTCCGGTTGTTTGCCATCCAGCACCTTCTGGAACATTGCCTGACCAACAAAATTGTGTGCTTTATCCAAGCGGTTATCTTGTGGGCTGAGCAGATAGCCATGGGATAGGCCCTCTACCCACTCTTTCATCAAACCTTCCAGGCGATGTATTTCTTCGGTATCGCCTGAGGTTAACGCATCAATAAATAATTCTTTTTCAGCAATATTTTGCAGCTGCTGCTGCTGTGTTTGAAGGTAGGTGTTGGTCAGAGTTAACTGTTGTTGCGCGTAGCTTTCAGCACTGGCATTAGCGAGTACAAGTCTGGCGTTGTCTATCATGTAGTGCCGTACGGTGAAGGCCAGCAACACGAAGCAGCAAATAATGAGGACGAGCACCCCCAATGTAATGGGGTGTTGCTGTAGCTTGTCTAAAGCGGCTAGAACGGGGTTGTTCTTCTTAGGGCTGTTTTTTTTGTTATCGGTCATGTGAGTTCAATTAGCTAGGGAGCATGTCGGCAATTTTTGCGATCAATTGACGCGCCAAAATAGATTTGTTTATTTTCGGGATGGCTTCGGAGCTTTTCATTTCTACTACCAAAACGGCATTGTCATCACTGTTAAAACCAATAGTGCGGTCTGATACGTCATTGGCAATGACCAGATCGAGATTCTTCCGCTCTAGTTTACTGCGGGCATGGAGTTCCAAGCCGTTTTCAATATTGGCTGTTTCAGCGGCAAACCCAACGGTGAAAGGGCGGTTTTGGAGCGCCGCCACTGCACTGACAATATCTGGATTTTTAATCATCTCTATAGTCAATGTGTCGGCAGATTTTTTTATTTTTTGTTCCGAGACTTGCACCGGGCGATAGTCTGCTACGGCTGCGGAGGCAATAAATAATTGGCAACCATCGGCTTCGGCTAGGGCTGCATCGTACATTTCTTGAGCACTGGTGACGGCGATAGTTTTTACCCTATCGGGTGATATCAGGTTAACCGGCCCACTGATCAGTATGGTTTCTGCGCCTGCTTCAACAGCGGCTTCTGCCAGTGCATAGCCCATTTTTCCAGAACTGTGGTTGCTGATATAGCGTACCGGGTCAATGGCTTCCCGAGTTGGGCCCGCAGTGATGACTACTTTTTTTCCTGCCAAAGTACCTGTTTCAAATAAGTCCGCGGTGAGTTCCGCGATATCCTCTGGTTCACTCATTCGCCCAGGGCCCACATCACCACAGGCTTGGTTTCCCTCTGCTGGACCAAAAATATTTACCCCCCGGCCTCGCAGTCGTTCTATATTGTGTTGGGTGCTGGCATTGCGCCACATGCTCTGGTTCATTGCCGGAGCAATAGCGAGGGGTGAGCGGCTGGCCAGACAGAGAGTGGATAGTAGATCCCCCCCTTCACCATTCATTAATTTGGCAATGAAGTTAGCCGATGCAGGGGCGACCAGGATCACGTCAGCCCACCGTGCCAGCTCAATATGGCCCATGGCGGCTTCGGCACCAGTATCTAGTAACTCGAGATGGACAGGGTTGCCTGATAGCGCCTGCATGGTGAGTGGCGTTATAAATTCGGTGGCGGCGTGGGTCATAGCAACCCGGACATTGGCACCGGCATCTTGTAGGCGGCGAATGATCTCTGCGCTTTTATACGCAGCAATACCACCGGTTACTCCTAGCAGAATTCTTTTGTTGGCCAGTGAGGACATGAAAATTCCTGAAAAATAAAACCCAGATAGCTAAGATAACATTGCAAAGCAAATTTGCGTAGTCAGTACTCACGTCATCTATTGCACAAGGAGGTGCTTATGACAATTCGTGATTGGCCGGAGGCAGAACGACCCCGGGAAAAACTTCTAGAAAAGGGCGCTAGCGCCTTGTCCGATGCCGAACTGCTGGCTATCTTTCTTCGTACAGGTTGCCCTGGGTTTTCAGCAGTGGATTTGGCTCGCGAACTGTTACAGCGGTTCGGTAGTCTTGGGGCGATGTTATCGGCGGATAAGACCTCATTTTGTCGTGTCCGAGGTCTTGGGGAGGCGAAGTTCGTACAGTTACAGGCTGTGATGGAGCTGGCTCGCCGACATCTGGGTGAGCAGCTTCAACGGGAGCATATATTTACCAGCGCTACACGGGTGAGTGAGTTCCTGTTGGCTCAGTTGCGTCACTGCCAGCAGGAAGTTTTTGCCGTATTATTTCTGGATACCCAGCATAGACTAATTGCGTGGGAAAAATTATTTTTTGGCACGGTTGATGGTGCCAGCGTTCATCCCCGCGAGGTGGTGAAGCGAACACTACATCACAATGCAGCGGCGGTTATTTTTTCTCACAACCACCCCTCTGGTGTGGCAGAGCCGAGTGATTCCGACCGGCTGATTACCCGGCGATTGAAGGATGCCCTGACCTTAGTTGATGTGAGGGTGCTAGACCATGTGGTTGTAGGCGGTGGTTATACGGTCTCTATGGCTGAACGGGGTGTCTTGTGAAATGCCGGTGTGAAATACTGGAAACTGTGGCCTTTTGGGCGAATTTGTTTGATTTCGCCAAGCCCTTCTGGTATAAAACGCGGCTCTTTGTGGGGGTACCCTTTTGGGGGCAAACCGCTAACAGATTTCCAAAGTAGTCGCCAAGTACTGGTGGCGCCCAGAGCAGAGGCAAAGCAATGTCTAAAGTATGTCAAGTCACCGGTAAAAAGCCGATGTCTGGAAACAATGTTTCACACGCAAAAAATAGGACTCGTCGCCGGTTCGAGCCTAATTTGCACTCCCACCGTTTTTGGATTGAAGCAGAAAAGCGTTTTGTAAAATTGCGCCTTTCCGCCAAGGGAATGCGTATTATTGATAAGCTGGGCATTGAACAAGTGCTGGTTGATATGCGTAAACGTGGCGAGAAGGTTTAAGGAGATAAATCATGGCTAAATCGAATCGCGATAACATTAAGTTAGTATCCAGTGCTGGCACTGGCCATTACTACACCACCACTAAAAATAAGCGTACTCAGCCTGAAAAGCTGGAGTTCAGTAAATACGACCCAGTGGTTCGCAAGCACGTTCCGTACAAAGAAGCTAAAATTAAGTAAGTTTTTGTACAGATGAGAAGCCCCGATATAGTCGGGGTTTTTTGTGCCTGTTATATGGTGGACCGGTATTGCAGCGAACCTTTAGTGCTTAGTGCTTAGTGCTTAGTGCGATGTCAGTTACTCCCGCTTCCCGAGCTTGGTCAGACAGCAGAATAAAAGTATCTGTTTTAGATTTGGGGTGCGCTTCAATCACAACCTTGGCCTTGGGGTTTTCGGCATGAGCCCTTTCTACGTTTGCTCGCACTGAGCGCACATCAATACGACGACCTTCCAGCCATATGTCATTGTTTTTGGTAATGCTGAAAATAATATTCTGATGTTTGCTATTTTCTGGCGGTGCTGTTGTGATCGGTGGCCTGTTAACATCAATACCTGACTCTTTGACAAAAGAGGCCGTCACGATAAAAAAGATCAGCATAATAAAGACCACATCCAGCATGGGGGTGAGGTCGATTTCGGGGTCTTCTGTGATACGTTTTCTGCCCAAGGCCATAGTTAGCGCTGTCCAGTGGTTTTTTCTCTGTCATTTATCAGCCAGAAAGGTGCATTTTGACCGAGGTCTCTATTAGTATGCCAGACATTTTGCCGTCGATTAATCGTTGATAAGTACACTCGGAATCTGATCATGCCGGAATTACCAGAAGTTGTCGTTACTCTGAATGGGTTAATACCCCACATCACTGGGAAGCGGGTTTCCAAGGTGGTGGTACGTGAGCCTCGGTTGCGTTGGCCCGTACCAAGTGATTTGTCAGAACAGCTATGTGGGAAGGTACTAATTGATGGCCGGCAGCGAGCGAAATATCTGTTGTTTCGATTTGATCACGGCCACCTAATGATTCACTTGGGAATGTCTGGGAATCTTCGCATTGTTCAAGTGGGCACGCCGCCAGCCAAGCATGATCATGTGGATATTAGCTTCGAAGATGGGACACAGTTGCGGTTTACAGACCCTCGACGGTTTGGTTCGGTACTGTGGCTGAGTGGTGAACCAGAACAGCACAAATTGTTGAGTCATTTGGGGCCAGAACCCTTTAACCCTGCGTTCGATGGCAATTATCTCTATCGTTTGTCTCGAGGAAAAACTGTGTCGGTAAAGCAGTTTTTGATGGATAACAGGGTCGTTGTGGGCGTGGGTAACATTTATGCCAATGAATCGCTGTTTCTTAGTGGTATTAGGCCAAAGAAAGCCGCTGGACGTATTTCCCGAAAAACTTACGAGGCATTATCTGAGAATGCCAAAACCGTTTTAAAACGGGCGATAGAGCAGGGCGGTACAACTCTGAAAGATTTTGTTGGTAATGAAGGGAAACCTGGTTATTTCAAGCAAGAATTGTATGTCTATGGTCGCGGCGGCATGCCCTGCCTTCGGTGCAAAACGCTGTTAAAGGAGATCAGGCTAGGGCAGCGCTCTACGGTTTACTGCGCTCTTTGTCAAAAATGATGAGTATGAGTTGTCAGAAATAATAAATACGAGTTGCCAAAAATAACGGGTGAAAGGGCTAATCAGCCGGCTTTAAATTTCTTCGCCAGTGCCTCAGTAACACAGGGGGGAACAAAGGCATTGATATCTCCACCCAGTGAGCCAATTTCTTTTACCAGAGACGATGAAATATAAGAGAGTTTCTCCGAGGGTGTCAGAAAAATACTTTCGATATCAGGCGATAGAGCTCTATTCATATTGGCTAGCTGGAATTCATATTCAAAATCAGAGACAGCACGCAGCCCTCTGAGTATGGCGTCGGCGCCCTGATCGTTTACAAAGTTGACTAGCAGATAATCAAAACCAAGTACTTCAATATTCTCCAGGTGAGACAGCGATTTTGTTGCTAAATCAATACGCTCTTCGAGGTTGAACAGGGGTTCTTTCTTCTTGCTGCTGGCAATGGCAACAATCACACGATGGAACAAGCGGCTGGCACGTTCCACCAAATCGACGTGGCCGTTGGTGATGGGATCAAAAGTACCGGGATAAACAATTGTTTTCACGTATGTTCTTCACTCTGTGAGCTGGAAGCTTGGGTGTGTGAGTAGGTGAGCGTGGAATGGTATACGTTTTGTCATTGAGGCTCAATCGCATCGATAAAGTCGGTAGCACACTTGTCCCGCAATTTTTTCTCGAAATAGATCCCAGGTAGACGGTGTGATGGGGGGCGGTTGATGTCTATCGGTTTCAATGTAGACAAGACTGTTTTGGGAAAGCAGGCCGGGACGTTGTAACAGATCACAACAGGGTTGCAGTAAATCGGCAGCAAAGGGTGGGTCAAGAAAGACTACATCAAATGGCCTTTCAGGCGTAAAAGTGTTCAGCCATTGAGAAGCATCGGCCTGAATGACTTGGGCTCTATCAGTCTTTAACGAGGCACTGTTTTGTTTCAATAGGGCTGCGGCCACAGGATCTTTCTCGACCAGGATCGCGTGTGTGGCACCTCTAGAGAGGGCTTCAAGCCCCAACGCTCCTGAACCTGCAAATAAGTCCAGACAGTGAGCACCCGAGATGACCGGTGCCAGCCAGTTAAACAGGGTTTCCCGAATCCGATCACCCGTGGGGCGTAACCCTTCTACATCAGCAAAATGAAGTTTGTGTCCGCGCCATTGGCCACCGATAATACGCAGCTGACCAAGGGCCTCTTTTCGAGAGGATGATGTTGAGTGATGATGGCGCTTCAAAGCGTTTTTCAATCCTTAAAGTGATAGCATACACCGTCAGATTTACACCGTCAGATTTACACCGAGAAAACAGGATGTCTGTGCCAGATTCAAACGATCCAGAGAATAACACCCAACGGCCGGGAGAAAAGCGAAAATTTTTACAACGTTTTCGTCGTCAGAAGCCTGTAGAACCTCCGTCAATAGACTCTACCGTTGAGGTGGCTGCCGATAGTCAGCAACCTGATACCGACATTGATAATAACCAAGTCAAGGAAGCTAGCGCTAAAGAAACCAGGCCCAAGGAAACCTTGCGGGCAAGATTTCGTCGTGCGTTATCAAAAACGGGACGTAGTTTTGGTAATTTATTTCTCGGTGAACGAGAGATTGATGATGAGCTTCTAGAGGAACTGGAAACCCTGCTGTTGTTGGCCGATGTGGGTATCGAATCCACTGTGGAAATTATTCAGGATTTAGCCGATCGAGTGAAGCGGCGGGAGCTGGCCGACAGTCGAGCTTTATTTGAAGCGCTTCAAAATACCATGGTTGCCAAGCTTAAACCCTGTGAGCAGCCACTGAGTATCGATGGGCAGAAAATTCCTTTTGTCTTGTTAGTTGTTGGGGTCAACGGTGTTGGTAAAACGACCACGATTGGTAAGCTCGCCAAGCGTTACCGGGATCAGGGGAAGTCGGTCATGCTGGCCGCTGGTGATACATTCCGGGCGGCAGCGGTTGAGCAGCTGCAAGTTTGGGGTGAGCGTAATAATGTACCGGTGGTTGCACAGCATACGGGGGCCGATAGTGCCTCGGTTATTTATGACGCTATCGAATCTGCCAAGTCCCGAAATGTAGATATTCTTATTGCTGATACCGCAGGACGACTGCATACCAAAAGCAACCTCATGGAAGAATTGAAGAAGGTGAAGCGCGTGATGACTAAACTGGATGACACAGCGCCCCATGAAGTGTTGTTGGTACTGGATGCCGGTACTGGGCAAAACGCACTAAATCAGATGAAAGAATTTAACGATACGGTCAACGTGACAGGTGTGGCTCTGACGAAGCTGGATGGTACGGCGAAGGGTGGCATCATCTTTTCCCTTTGCAAGCAGTTTGGTACTCCAGTTCGCTTTGTGGGTCTGGGTGAGGGTGCTGATGATCTCCAGCCCTTTGTGGCCAGCGAGTATGTTAATGGGCTGTTCGATCGAGGCTAGAAAGGATATCCACAGATCCGCATGATTCAATTTGATAAGGTGAGTAAGCGATATTCCACGGGCCAAGAGGCATTGAGTGGCCTCAGTCTCGAGCTGGCAGCCGGTGAAATGACCTTTCTCACCGGTCATTCCGGTGCGGGAAAAAGCACCTTGCTTAAACTGATTATGCTGATGGAGCGACCCACCCACGGTCAATTGCTGGTCAACGGTAAAAACCTCAATCGTCTTCACAGTAGCCAAATACCTTATTACCGCCGCAATGTGGGTGTGGTGTTCCAGAACCACCAGTTACTGTTTGATCGAAGCGCATTTGATAACGTTGCTCTCCCATTGCTGGTTTCCGGGTATCAACCCCGTGAGGTTGGGCGGCGAGTGAGGGCGGCTCTGGATAAGGTAGGATTGCTGGATAAGGAAAAACAAAACCCCATCGCACTTTCAGGTGGAGAGCAACAGCGTTTGGGGATTGCCAGAGCTGTAGTACACAAGCCTAGGATCCTGCTGGCAGATGAGCCTACGGGAAACTTGGACCCACAGTTGTCGGCAGAAATTATGGATTTGTTTCGACAGTTCTGTGAGTTGGGTGTCACGGTATTGATCGCGACCCATGATGTGGACTTGATCTCCCGTATGGGCTTGCGTCTTCTGCAGTTGGAGCAGGGCAGGTTAATACACGATGGGGCGCCGGAATATGCAGCGTAATCGCTTGCAGAAGTCCAAGCCTACTCGTAGAGAGTCTGCAAAAAAATCTTCAAGAGAGCTGCGCCGAGGCGCCTCTGATGGCAGAGCAAGGTTATTGGATAAGCTGAAAAGTTATTTCCAAAATCACGGTCAATTACTTCTCCGCACCTTTCAGCGTCTGGCAGCAGAACCAGCTCAGACCCTGATGACATCACTCGTGGTAGCTATAGCACTGGGGTTGCCGGCAGCACTCTATGTCGGCGTTGTAAATTTGCAGCAGCTAGGTAGCCGGGTGGAAACCACTGCACAGTTGACCGTATTTCTTAAAAAGGAAGCTACGGAGGTAGCAGTAGATCAGCTGCGAGAAAGCCTGCTGTCAGAATCGGATATTACTGCCGTAGACTATATCTCACGACAGCAAGCCCTAGCTGAGTTTCAGATACTTTCAGGGTTTGGAGATGTGCTGGCGATGCTGGATGAGAACCCGCTACCACCGGTACTTATCGTACAGCCTGCTGATCAGTTTCATGGTGATCTGGTGGCCAGTGAGGCTCTGGTGGCACGACTAAAGGAATTGGCGCTGGTCGACGACGTGCGGCTGGATATGAAGTGGATACAGCGACTGCGGGGTATGCTTGAGGTGTGGGAGCGATTGGCCTTTTCTCTCGGGGTCGCTTTGGCATTGGGTGTTTTGCTCATTATTGGTAATACCATCCGGCTGGCGATAGAGAGTCGGCGGGATGAGATTGTTGTCGTAAAACTGGTGGGTGGTACTAATGCCTATGTACGGCGACCATTTCTCTATACCGGTATTTGGTATGGTGCCCTCGGGGGGCTGCTAGCATGGCTGCTGGTGGCGGTGGGCCTACAGTGGGTAGATGGCCCCGTAGAGCGCTTGGCTGTGCTATATCAGAGCATCTTTCAACTTCAGGGGCTAGGATTTTCTGGATTGTTGGCACTTATATTCATCGGTGCTGTGTTGGGGTTGATAGGGGCTTGGCTAGCGGTGGCAAGACACCTTGGCAGTATTGAGCCAAAATAATGCTTTGTTGATTTAAAACAACTGGTTATGGAAACTTTTTGGGGGTATGGAAATCTAATACCAAACTGGTAAAATGTGCCCCCTTGGATTATTGAGGTTGATATGACTAAGAATTTGCAAACTGTAGAGTGGATGGCGCCGGGTGCAAACCTTGCCGCCTATATGCAGGGCGTTAATACTGTTGCAGTTTTATCCGCAGAGCAGGAACGTGCTCTCGCGGAAGATCTCTATTATCGAGAAGATCTTGATGCTGCTCGCCGCCTGGTACTTTCCCACCTCCGTTTTGTTGTCCATATTGCCCGCTCCTATAACGGCTATGGTCTGCCTCTTGGGGATTTGATTCAGGAAGGTAATCTTGGCCTGATGAAGGCGGTTAAACGCTTTAATCCAGAAAAAGGAGTTCGTCTGGTCTCCTTTGCTGTTCATTGGGTAAAGGCAGAAATTCATGAATATGTGCTGCGCAACTGGCGTATTGTCAAAGTGGCTACCACCAAGGCCCAGCGCAAATTGTTCTTCAATCTGCGTGGTGCGAAAAAGCGTTTAGCTTGGTTGACCGACAGTGAAGCTCAGGCAATTGCCGATGATCTCGGTGTTGAAGTCAAACATGTTCGTGAAATGGAGCAACGGTTGTCTGCTCGAGATGCCGCATTTGATGCATCGACAGATGACGATGATGAGAGTTCTTATCAGGCACCTGCTTACTTTCTGGAAGATAAAAGTGCTGATCCGGCATTACAGCTGGAGCAGGCAGATAGTGAGCAAGACAACTCCATTCGTATGGCGAAAGCGCTGGAAGAGTTGGATGATCGCAGTCGTGACATTATTCACAGCCGTTGGTTGGAAGAGAGTAAATCTACTCTCCATGACCTGGCCGATAAATATGGTGTATCCGCTGAGCGTATCCGACAGCTCGAACAGAATGCCATGAAAAAAGTACGGACGATCATGGAAGCCTGACGGGCAGAGTGAACGAATCAACAGCCTGAAAAGCCGCGAGTCCCGCGGCTTTTTTATTGACCCATAGTTTTTATTAAATAATTTTTATTAAATGGTATCTCCCTGGAGTTCTGATGAAAGTACTGGCTGTGATAACAGCAATGTTAGGGTTTCTTGGTGTCGCCCTTGGTGCCTTTGGTGCTCATGGGTTACGCGGCATTGTCGAGCCCGAGCTGTTGTCAGTTTGGCAAACAGCGGTGCAGTATCAGATGTTCCATACGTTGGTGCTGCTGTCTATTGTGATAGCCGGTAGCCGTCATGCCGCTTCATTGCTGGCTATATCAGGTTGGTTGCTAGTCGCTGGCACAGTACTTTTTTCTGGTAGCCTCTATGCACTGGTCATTACCGGCATCAAACCCCTTGGAATGGTAACCCCTTTTGGCGGGGTATTGTTTTTGATTGGCTGGCTGGTGTTGTTATTTGCATTGATAAGAGTTGTGACTGCCCAGCAGGCAATCGGAGAATAATATTGGATATCAGGCCGGAGCATAAAAAGAAATCTATTCGAAGTTATGTGGTGCGTGCCGGCCGAATGACTGAGGCTCAGAAAGCGGCCTTTGATAAATACTGGCCAGATTACGGGTTGAGCTTACACAACGGCAAAGTCGATATTGATACTACTTTTGGTCGCAGTAGTCCTCGAGTGATGGAAATCGGGTTTGGTATGGGTGGTTCATTGCTGGAAATGCTACAGGCAGAACCGGAGAAAGACTTCATTGGCATCGAAGTGCATCCACCGGGGGTGGGCAGACTGATTAACGGTGCTGGCAAGCTGGAGCTACCTAACTTGCGAGTGTACCTGGCTGACGCTACTGATGTGCTGGATGACTGTATTGACGATGCCAGTATCGACCGGCTGCAGATCTATTTCCCCGATCCCTGGCACAAAAAAAAGCACAATAAACGTCGTTTGATACAACCTCAGTTTGTTCAAGAAATTCGTTCCAAACTTAAACTGGAAGGAGTATTCCACCTCGCCACTGATTGGGAGCCTTACGCTGAATATATGTTGGAAGTGATGGAAGCGGCTGAGGGTTATGAAAACCTTGCGGGGGCTGGGCAGTATTCCACCCGTCCCGACTATCGTCCGATCACCAAGTTTGAGCAGCGAGGCGAACGACTCGGGCATGGGGTTTGGGACTTGCTGTACAAGAGGGTTGATTAGTGGAGCCCTCTTGTAAGTCATGAGTGAGATAGATAACCCTACTGTTAGTTGACTACCAGTAAGTCACAGTCTGTCTTGAGCAGAATTTTTTCGGCGGTATTGCCCAGCAATTTTCCAGTAATACCCCTTCTTGCCACCGTACCGATAACCAGAACGTCCGCCCCAATAATATCTACACATTCCGTAATAATCACTTGAGGGTTCCCCAGTTGAACATGCACTTGTTCAGGTACGTCCCTCAGAATAGCCATAGGAATATCTCTAACAGCTTAATATAATCAGACGCTTCCCTTAACCATAGAATATTTATAAACAACTAAGTTGATGCAAAACAAGGGGTTAATAATGAACAAGCGAGTAGCAGTTATCCTGTCAGGGTGTGGTGTTTTTGATGGGTCGGAGATATACGAATCGGTGATCACACTGTTGCAGTTGGATCAGGCAGGTGCCCACGTGCAGTGTTTTGCACCAGATATTGAGCAGATGCATGTCATTAACCATGTCACGGGTGATGTGATGGAAGGTGAGCGTCGAAATGTGCTGGTGGAAGCCGCCCGGTTGGCACGCGGTAATATCAAAAATCTGGCCGATGCCAACGCTGAGGATTTTGATGCGGCGATTATACCGGGAGGCTTTGGTGCTGCGAAAAATCTCTGTGACTTTGCTGTGAAGGGCTCAGGACTCACTGTTGATGAGGGCCTGGTGCGTTTTGTTCAGGCCATGCACCGGGCGGATAAGCCCATAGGACTTATGTGTATTGCTCCCGCTATGGTGGGTAAGCTATTTGGTGAAGGTGTACATTTTACTATTGGTGATGACTTGGAGACGGCCACGGCAATTGAGGCAACTGGCGCAGTGCATGAGCGGTGCTCGGTGAATAACATCTGTATTGATGGTGCCAATAAAGTAATGACTACACCGGCCTATATGTTGGCAGGCAATATCAGTGAAGCGGCCAGCGGAATTAACAAGCTGGTGGATGCTGTGCTGGAGGAGGCTTGATATAACAGTGAGTGATAATCAGAAAAATCCTTTTTGGCAGTATTCCCTAGCCCTTTATAGTCGACCGAAGGTGGCAGAATGCTGCTTGAGTTATCAGGACAGTGATGGGGCCAACGTCAACCTTCTACTGTTTTGTTGCTGGTTGGGTTTCAGTGGTCAGCGACTTGAACCCGTGGCACTGGAGAAGGCGAGGTTATTGATTGAGGAGTGGGACCTACAAGCAGTTCAAAAATTGAGAGCCGTTCGCCGATTTTTGGTGTCATCACAATGGGGCTCTAGTGAAATGGTGAAGAGTGATGTGATTAAGAGCGAGATGATTCAGTCACTGCAGCAGGTGGAACTGATGGCAGAGCAGGTTGTCCAAAACACCCTCTATGATTGGTGGTTAGGTGATGGTTTTTGCCATGCTTATGAACATGGGGCCGCCCTGCAGACAGAAAGGTTGCAGGCAGCAAATTTAAACACCTATTTGGATATGCTAGGTTGCCAGCCTATACCGACTGACAGCCCATTACTTTGTCCGTTAGACGAACCGCAGACCTCAACGTGATTTTACGTTAATATGCCCGATCTATTCGGATCGTCAACTAAGGAAACTTGTATGAAATTTAAATTCCTGGTGCTCGCTTCAACAATAGCGGTCACCCTGACAGCTTGTGATAAACAGCAGGAAGAGGCAAATACTACGCAGGACAAAGCGCAGGCTGAAGTGGTATTTGATACTCAGATAAAGAAATTCAGCTATGTCGTTGGTGTCGATATGGGCGGCCAGCTTCGCACATCAGATATTCAAATAGACCGTGACGCCTTTGCTCTTGGTTTGTCTGATTCTCTGGATAGTCATCCACCTCGGATTGCTAAGGAAGAGTTAGAAGGTGTTGTTCAAGCCTTCCATGATGCGCAACAAGCTAAGGTAAAACAGCATGAAGATACCATGCGTACAGCCTCAGAAAGCAATATAAAGGCTGGCTCTGCTTTCTTGGCCGAAAACTCGACCAAAGATGGGGTTAATACTACGGAGAGTGGTTTACAGTATAAAGTGATTACAGCGGGCAATGGCGTCATGCCAACAGCCGAAAGCCGTGTGGAAGTCAACTATCGTGGCACTTTGATCGATGGCACTGAATTTGATGCTTCAACGAAGCATGGTGGTTCAGTTGAGCTCAATGTTAGCGAAGTTATTCCTGGCTGGACTGAAGCACTTAAGCGGATGAAAGAGGGCGCTAAGTGGGAGTTGTATCTTCCATCGGAGCTTGCGTATGGTCCACAGGGTACAGGTGGAATTATTGGTCCAAGTGCTACCCTGATTTTTGAAGTGGAGCTGCTCAAGGTGTTAGGTGCTGAATAGGTATTGTTTACCTAGGTATTAATAAACCAAGCAGTAATCAAAAAAGGCCCGTGAGGGCCTTTTTTATAGATCGGTTTTGATGTGGTACACATCGTGATTGAGCTATTTTAGGCCTTATTCATCACCTTTTCGCTATGGGCGGTATGTAATATTTCAATCATTTGGTCTTCTGCTGCCAGCCGTGCTTCGAGTGATTCACCCAGTTGTGATAGGTCAGCCGCCAGTGTTTTGAGGTCATCTGTTTCGAGATACTTGTCATTAAAGTCTAAAATCATCTCAGTGGTGGTATCAATGGTCTCTAACAGACCATTGGCAGCCTCTAGCCCCTGATTATCCTGAAGTTCCTTGCCTTCCTGAACCAATTGATCGTAAATTTCAAAATGTCCGGCCGATGTGTAGTCCACCAGAATTTCACAGAAAGCCTTCAGCTTTTCACGGTGTACGGAGTTTTTACTGTCAAAATCGCGGATGTCTCCAAGTGCACAAAACTCAACAAGGACATCTCGCCGTTCTTCTAGCCAGCTGTCAATCAGGGTGCTAACGCCCCCCCAGCGTTCTTGAGCAGATTTACAGTTCTTAAGCATATACAGCAGCTTTTTTTATGGGTTCACCCCAGCATATGCAAACAGTAACAGTGTGACAAGGCCTAAGAGGGTGCTCGTGAGAGAGAGCATGGCTTACTAGTATCAAGCTTGATGTTGGTTTGTCCGGTGAGTCGGTTGGTTATCTCAAAAAGGCCGTGACAACCCAGGGCAATAATGCAGCGGTCAAGATACCGGTCAACCCAAGCCCCAGGCTAGCAAAAGCGCCACAACGGCTACTGATTTCAAAGGCCCGGGCTGTGCCCACAGCATGCGCGCTAATACCGAGTACAAAACCTTTGATGCGGTCATCGGTGATATTCAACCAGCGAAAAAGTATTGGCCCGAATGCTGCGCCCACTACGCCGGTGAAAACCACGACACCGGCAGTTAGCCCCGGCTCGCCCCCAATTTTCTCGGTAATTCCCAAGGCGATCGGGGTTGTCACTGACTTAGGTGTCAGTGAAATCAATGTATCAATAGATGCCCCGAGCAGCCAGGCAACGGACAGAGCACTAATAACAGCAAAGCTGGCACCAAATAGCAGTGTTATCAGTAAGGGCTTTACCAATTTACGGATATGGTGGAACTGCTGATGCAACGGAATGGCAAGTGCTACCGTCGCCGTGCCCAGTAAGAAAAAGAGGGGGCTGTTAGCCTGGCGATACTGGCTGTAATCGACATCTACTAGTAATAATAGGCCACTGACCAATAGTGGTGCAGTGACTAAAGGGTGTAGTAGTGGGTGTATCGCCGGTGGAACTTTACTGATTTTATAAAGATAGAATGCAGGTGTGAAGGCTGCAAAGGTTACCGCCAGAAGGCTTGCCGGGGAGATCCACGCCATCATCGGTGCTTGGTCTCTGGTTGCAGCAGATGCTTCATGACACAAGCGGTTGCAGTAAGGGTAAGTAGTGTAGCCAGTACAATGACACCGATAATGGCGAGCCACTGACCTACATGACTGGTGGGGAGGAAAAAAAGCCCCACACAAGCTGGAACAAACATAAGTGCTAGCCAGCGAATCATGAAATATCCCGTTTGGCCCAGCCAAATGGGCATTTCAGAACCTCTGAATGTCAGTGCCAAAAATAACAGAACCATACCTATTACCGGGCCTGGTATGGGTACTTTGCCGTAATGGGCGGCTGCCTCGCCAATACCCTGAAATACCAACAGGATGATAAATCCGCGAAGCATGTTCAATGTTTGCGAACCATTTGCCATAGGCCCAGCGCGGCGAGGCCTAGAAAGCACAGCAGAGTCCAGCCTGGAATGCTTAGGCCGAGGAAGGTCCATTGCACTTCTGCACAGTTGCCATCCCCTCGAAATAACATACTCAATGCGTCACCAAAACTGAAGGCATTAAACAGGTATTCAGCAGGCGGGCCACAAGCCGGTACTTGATCTTCCGGGAGGCTTTGCAGCCAGAGTTGTTTTCCTGCAAAAAAGCTCCCTGCAAGCGCGCTTAACGCGATAAGCCCGCCATAGACTTTTGTTCCGTAGTTGTGAAGGAATGCCAGCAGGGCAAAGGTGCCTGTTAAGATCACAAACCCTCGCTGGGTAATGCATAGATAGCAGGGCTTTAGCTCCATAATGTTTTGCATATAGAGCGCAATGAGAATCAGGGCGTTACAGGCTATAAAAATAAGTAAGTTGGTTTGTCTTGCTGTGGGCATTATCCAGTCTTCCTTTTTAATCCATGGCCTATTCTAGCCCGGATATTTCGTCAGTACACTAGGGCTTGAAAACAGGGCGTAGCATGAGCTGTGTATTGGGCGTTATTGGCGGGAGTTGAGTATTGTTTCAGTTGTTTTTCTATTTTCCCAATGTAAAACTAAAGCTGGTTTGTGGCATCCCGGCTTCATATGGGGATGCTGGTAGCCCTGCGTAAGTTGGAGGTGAAATGTGAGGCGAGAGATGCTCCCTTGTTTCATCTTGCACCCTTTTAAAAAGCGGATAAGTATTATGGCGATGAGAGGTATGAGCAATAAAGAGGTAGTAGTTTCTATTACCGGTGCTTTTGTTGCGACGCTACTTGCATCATTTTTTAGTTTCACAATACTATCTGCTGAAGAAATGCCCGTTATATTGGCGTCTACGGGTGCATCTGCTGTGTTGATTTTTGGCCTGCCCCATAGTCTTGTTTCAAAACCTTGGCATTTAGTGGGCGGTCATATGGTTTCAGCGCTGGTAGGTGTTACCTGCCAAAAACTAATAGCTAACCCTATTTTTGCCTCATCGCTGGCGATCGCTATTGCCATGTTATTGATGCATTACTTGCGTTGTATCCACCCCCCGGGTGGTGCGACAGCGGTGACAGCGGTTATTGGTGGCGAGCAAGTTGAAGCCCTTGGTTATGCTTTTGTGATATTGCCCGTTTTTTTCAATACCATTATTTTGCTATCTATCGCTATGGCCGTGGCTTCGTTAAGGGATAAAAACCCGTTTTATCCAGAGTTGCAGCAAGTGCCCGAGGGAAAAAGAGAATCAGAATTACCAGATTCCAGCACTCGATATTGACCCGTTCCATTATTACCTATGGGTTGGTCAGGGACGCTGGTTCTCAGCGAAGGTCATTATTTTTGGAAATACCTGGGAGAATTCCTGGCTTAATAATGGGTAGTCTCGGACTAGTTGAGGAAATGCTTCGTTGAGGGGAACCGTCGTGCGAAAACGTTGGCCTACCCTTTCGAGGATATATTCAATGTTTTCCATTTGAGTATAGCTTTCAAGCCACCGCACTTCCGGGGCGATGGCGCTGAACCGCTTGGCTGCGGGTGGCAGGTGATGCTCATACTCCGACAGTATTTGATAGAAATGCTGACAGTAGTTTTCCAGGGGTTGGGGGTGGAATTCAGACCAGTTAGCAGCGAGAAAGTGGTCATAGCAGATATCAATCAGGATACCGCCAAAGCGGCGGTAGGGTGGCTCTATACGAGCGACAGCGTGCTTTACTTCTGGAAGTGAATCGGTAAAAACGTCAATTTTTCTGTGCAGCGCAATTCCTTCTTCTATCGCGCGAGGAAGCTGACCACGTAATGGTCCTTTGACAAAGTCGCCCAGCAGCCCGCCTATCATTGCTTCCGGGCTTTCACCGGAAAGATAGATGTGGGCCAGATAATTCACAGCGGAAAGTCGTACTGCTTGTAATAGTCTGCAAGAAATTGATCAAACGGCTGCTGATCCTCAGACTCAACCTGCTGTTGCTGCTGCAGGGATTGAGTCGCCATTTCTTGGTATTGTTCGGCAATATCTTTTGGCAGCTCGGTGCTGAGAAAGTGATCACGGTGTTGCTTGGCGTGGTTCATCGCCACGTTGAAATAGGTTTGCCCTGTATCAGACATTTCTTTGAGGATGCGTGCTGACGGAGTTAGCTCTGGATTGTCCAGACGCTTGGCAAGCGTTGTTAACATCGTGCTGTAACGGTTGGACTGGTGATGGCTATCCAGCAATTCGGCGACAGGAGCCATTGCTTCGAATAGCGTACGCCCCCATTCCAGAACGGATCGTTCATCCTGACCATCCCGCAGCATTAATTCGGGATTGCGCCCCTGATATACCATACGGTGTTGGTTTTCCAGGATATTGTGGTACTCCTGATCATCAGTCGGCGGACTCTTGGAAAGTAGGCTTGTCAGCAGGAAAGTATCCAGAAAATCCATCTGTTCACGGTCGATGCCGAGAGGCTGGAAAGGGTTTAGGTCAACACAGCGGACTTCAATATATTCTACTCCACGCTCCCACAGTGCCCACAGAGGGGTTTCGCCAGAGTGGGTGACGCGTTTGGGGCGGATAGTACTGTAAAACTCGTTTTCGATTTGCAGCAAGTGGGGGCTCAGCTGTTGGTAATTACCATTGCTGTCTTTGAGCCCCATAGTTTTGTAATCGGGGTAGGGTTTTACTAGCGCTTGGCGAAGGGTTTCTACATAGCTTTTAAGATCGTTGTAGCAGACGACCAGTTGCTCTTGGGCTTTGCTTTGGTAGCCCAAATCACCCATGCGGAGGGATGTCGCATTGGGCATATAAAGACTGTGCTCATCGGAGCCAAAGGGTTGTAAGTGATGCCCTCGGCCTCGGACAAAACTTCGGCAAACGCCCGGCGAAGCACCAAATAAATACAAGAGCAGCCAAAAATGTCGGCGAAAATTGCGGATGAGGGAAAAATAGTTTTCCGTTTTAAAGTCCTGCAAGGATTGCTGGGGGCTTTCCTGTGCCTGCAGTAGCTGCCAAAGCTTGTCTGGTACAGAGAAGTTGTAGTGAATACCGGCAATGGTTTGCATCAATCGCCCATAGCGGTGGCCAAGCCCTACCCGATAGATACTTTTCATCTGCCCGACGTTGGAGTGGCCATATTGTCCAACCGGAATATCACTGTCACCACTCAGCTGGCAAGGCATGCTGTTGGCCCATAATAGCTCGTCACCTATTTGGCGATAGGTGTAGCGATGAATATTTTCCAGCGTCTGTAATACGTCATCGGCATTACTGGACGGGGGTGTAATAAATTCCAACAGTGCTTCTGAGTAATCAGTGGTGATTTGCGGGTGTGTTAATGCGGAACCTAGCGCTTGGGGGTGGGGGGTGTGAGCTAATTTCCCCTCTGGCGTTACTCGTAAGCTTTCTTTTTCAATACCGCGGGTAATCCCTGACAATAGCCTTGAGTCAGTATCAGCAGAAAGTAGGGACAGACGATTTTTTAACAGGGGCAAAATGATGTCCTCGTTTGGTAGATCAAGCTGCAGGCTGCTGTATGGGCAGGACGGGGTTTCCTTTGGCATCGAGCTGGCAGGTTACGAGTTTGGCCCGGAGTTGAATATCTTTAGCATTGAGTTCCATCAGTTGATTGAGTGCGATATCACGGTGAGAATTCTTGAAAAGCTGTTTGGCACCACAATGGTTAACCCACTGTAGGGACTTATCAAGAAATTGATCGTGCTGGTTTTGTAGGATAAAAACAGTCATGTTGAACAGCGTTGTCATGCCGGTTAATCAGAAGACGCCGATTGTATCTGAAAATGAATGCTTAGGTCATGACTGCCTTGTATGGAGAAAGGCTCTTCTCATTAAATAGTAGGTTATTGCCTATAAATAGTGCGAGTGATCTAAGATGAACCTATGTCATAGATAGCCATATTTCCAAGTAATAGATAAGGTGTACTCAAAATTTTTTGCGATAATGTGTTCCCGTCAATGAAGATGGTATGTAGGTAATGGGTCAATTCAAGAAAGCAGCTCTCCCTCTTATAATTTTGCTTGCCGCCGTATTGGTGGTGGCAGGTTTGACAATGTCTCGTCCAAAGCCGCAACCGCAGTTATTGAGTGAGCCACCTGCGCCAAAGGTAAAGGCCATGGTTGCCGAGCCAGAGCAGCAGCGGATAGTTGTTTATGCACAAGGAACCGTACAGCCCAAACGAGAAATTGCGATGGCCGCGCAGGTATCGGGGCAAGTAGTCTCTGTGTCAGAAAATTTTGTTGATGGCGGATTTTTCAAGCAGGGCGATATTTTGTTACAGCTTGATTCTCGGGATTATCAAATTGAAGCGGTCAGAGCCAAAGCACGTATCGCGGAGGCTGAGCAGCTTCTTGCCATGGAGCAGGGACGCGCGCTCCAGGCCAAACGTGAATGGCGTGACCTAGGCAATAAGGCTGGCAATGCATTATTTCTACGTGAGCCGCAGTTGAAGGCGGCAAAAGCAGCCCTTGAGGCAGCAAAGGCTGATTTTGACCAGTCAAAAATTAACCTTGAGCGAACCACTATCGTGGCACCATTTGATGGCCGAATCCGGGATATTCAGGTTAACGTCGGCCAATATCTACCGGCAGGGATGAAGGTTGCACAGGTGTTTGCTGCGGATACCGCTCAAATTCGATTGCCGTTAACCGCTTTTCAGACAGGGTTGTTAAACCTACCATTACAGCCAAATCAAGGTAATCAACTACCCGTGAAGCTTTCTGCAATGCTCAGCGGTGAGCACTATCAATGGCAGGGCGTGATCTCTCGTACTGATGCCAGTATCGATACTCGTAGCCGGGTTATGTATGGAATTGTAGAGGTGGATAAGCCGTTTGAGAGCGATCCGCCATTGGCGATAGGCCTGTTTGTGAATGCGGAGATATTAGGTCGAACCTTTGATGGCGTTATAGTGGTTCCACGCATGGCGCTTTATGAAAAAGACAAGTTGCTGATGGTAGATGGCGATAATAGGTTACGAATCCAGTCAGTTAGAGTGTTGCAGGATCGAGGGGAGACAGCATTTATTACTGGAATAGAAGCTGGTGATATTGTTTTGGTCGATCGACCTGGCTATGTGGTGGAGGGGATGAAAATCTCTCCCGTTATATCAACACCTGACGAATTGGTGGCTCAGTAACCATGAGTACGGCTAGCAAAGGCCTTCTCGCCTGGTTTGTTAATAACCCCATTGCCTCTAATTTACTGATGCTAATGATTTTGGTGGGTGGTATCACCAGCCTGCCAGACCTGGATAAAGAAATGTTCCCGAAAATCCCACGGGATGTTGTACAGGTTGTTGTTCCTTACCCGGGTGCGGGACCGAAAGAGGTCGAAGAACAGATCTGTGCTCGGGTGGAAGAAGAAATTCACGACCTAGATGGCATTGAAGAGCTTCGCTCTTTTGCTTATCAGGGGGCCGGTCGCATAGAAGTCGAAGTAGCCGACGGCTATGACACCCAGAAACTACTTAATGATGTTAAAGCCCGAGTGGATGCCATCAGCACATTTCCGGTGAATTCTGAGCGCCCACAGATTAAGGAGATTCTCGCTAGAACTCAGCTCCTCAGCATTGCAGTAGCCGGCCCACTTAATGAATGGGACCTCAAGCGGTTGGCTGAGGATATCAGGGATGAGGGGATTAAATTACCTGGGGTGACTTTGGCTGAAATCGGGGGTACCCGGCCCGAAGAGGTTTCTGTTGAGGTCTCGGAAGAAACCCTGCGCCAATACCAACTACGGTTTAACGACGTAGTTGACGCTATTCGTCGTTCCTCAATCAATCTGCCCGCAGGAGAGGTTCGTGAGCAAGCAGGCGACATTGTTCTTCAAACTCGTGGACAGGCCTATAACCGTCAGGATTTTGAAAATATTGTGGTGCTGCGTAATGCGGACGGTACGCAGGTTCACCTTGGGGAGATAGCCCATATTAATGATGGTTTTGCCGAACAGGATGTCGTGTCCAAGTTTAATGGTAAGCCAGCCGTCTTTATCAACCTATTTAATACCCGTGATCCAGACGTGATTACGACCTCAGATGCTGTCAGGAAGTATGTCGACCAGAAGGTCCCTAGCCTGCAGCATGGTGTTGAATTGGTGGTATGGCGAGATCTTTCAGTCTATCTCAGTAGCCGGATTGATTTATTGTTGCGTAATGGGCTGGGTGGACTCTTGTTAGTGTTTGCTTTGCTGGTGCTGTTTCTTCGCCCAGCCTTGGCATTTTGGGTAGCGGCAGGGATTGGTATCTCCTATTTGGGCACCCTGTGGCTGATGCCTTATTTCGGTATTAGTGTGAATGTGGTATCGATGTTTGCTTTCCTGTTAATTCTAGGAATTGTGGTAGACGATGCGATTGTGGTGGGCGAAAGTGTTTACTCCCATTATGAGCGTGGGCTTAACGGTCACGATAGTGCTGCCATAGGTGCTAAGTCGGTTTCCAAGCCGGTTACCTTTGCTGTTATTACTACCATCATTGTTTTTGTACCAATGCTGCTGCTACCGGGTGATTCCACCAAGCTAATGGTGGTGATGCCGAAGGTGGCCATTATTGCCCTGGCATTTTCACTAGTTGAGTCTTTCCTGATTTTACCCGCGCATCTGCGCCACCTGAAACCGGAGAAGGAGCCTCGGTGGTTGATTGCTCGATGGCTCTATCGTGCCCGTCAAAAAGTATCAGCACAGTTAAAAAACTTTGCAGAAAATCAATACAGACCCTCTCTGGAGCGGTCCTTGCGGCATGCTCATATCACCATAGCTTCCTTTGTGGCTGTATTGATCGTTGTGTTAGGTATCTTTTTCAGTGGTTGGTTGCGGGTCTCCTTCTTCCCCGTCGTTGAGGGTGAGTACCTGCGTGCAACGGTTGAGCTGCAAGAGGGCATTGGCTTCAAGCGATCACTGGAAATTATGGAGCAGCTAGAAGAGGCAGTGATAGCGCTGAAAAAGGAACCGTTACTAACCAGTGAAGGTGGCCAATCAATGCTGAAAAATCACTACGCTGAAAGCAATGAAAATAATGTATCTATTGTGCTCGAACTCTCGAGTAATGAAACTCGTTCAGTGTCGTCTAAAGATGTGGCTGGATTATGGCTTAAGCACATTGGTCCAGTGGAAAATGTGGAAGAGTTCGATGTTGAATATACGCTGATGGGAAAACCCAAGGATATTAACCTGGTATTGAAAGGTCGGAGCATCAATGAGCTGCGGGCTGCTACGGTTGATATTGAGACAGCGTTGTTGAGCTATCCCGGCGTCTACAACATGTCTAATTCTATTCGCTCAGCGCGCAAAGAAATTGAAATTAGCCTTAAGGATAATGCTGATACGTTGGGGGTTGGGCTCAGTGATATTGCCGGGCAGCTTCGTAATGCATTCTACGGTGCTGAAGCTCAGCGGATTCCCCGTGAGCGTGAAGACGTTAAGGTGATGGTGCGTTACCCCATCGATGAGCGTGCTTCGCTGGCATCACTGGAGGGTATGCGGATTCGCACCTCCGATAGCCGTGAGTTGCCATTCAATGCCGTAGCCGACGCAAAGTTTGTTCCCGGCTATTCTGAGATTAAGCGTCGTGATCGGATGCGCATGGTCGAGATAAAGGGTGAATTAGCCAAGGGTTCTGCCTCAGCCAATGAGATTGTTTTTGCACTAAAAAAACAATACTGGCCTGAGCTGGAAGAAAAATATCCAGGGATATCCATGGAGATTGATGGCGCCCAAAAAGATCAGGCTGAATTTGAAACAGGGTTCCTGCAATTGATGGCGCTGGCCTTGCTGGCAATTTATGCTTTTCTGGCTGTGGAGTTTCGTTCATATTGGCAACCGATGATTATTCTCAGTGCGGTGCCCTTTGGGGTTGCCGGTGCGATTGTAGGCCACCTTTTGCTGGGCAAGGAAATCAGTATGCCTTCTATGATGGGGGTGTTGGCAGCGGCAGGTGTTGTGGTCAACGATAACCTGGTGCTGATTGATCGCATCAATCAACTGGTAAAAGAGGGTTGGAAGCCTTTTGAAGCAGTGGTGCAGGGAGCGCGAGATCGCTTTCGCCCTATTGTATTAACGTCACTCACCACCTTTTTTGGGCTGATGCCCATTCTGTTTGAGCGAAGCGCTCAGGCGCAGTTTCTGATCCCAATGGTTATCTCTTTGGCCTTTGGTGTGTTGCTGGCAACGTTTGTCACCCTTTTATTGGTACCATCAATTTATGTGTCAGGGGAAAGGGTAAAAGCAATGTTCAGAGACTGGCGAAAGGCTGGGGTCATCCCCGGGGAGCTTGGCTAGTGTTTTTAGCTGAGCACGTATGAGGTTAGCGCTATAACGTTGATTGAGAAACAATGAATCCAATAATTACAGCAACTGATTTAGCTATGATCATCCAGCTATCGGTCGCGCCGGTCTTTTTATTGGCGGGCATCGCTGGTTTTCTAAATGTCATGTCTGGTCGTTTAGGCCGGATTGTTGACCGCGCTCGAGTGGTCGAGCATCGGGAAGCGAGGCTGAGTGACGCTTCACAGCAGGCCGCATATCACAGAGAGCTGGTGGTATTGTGGCGTCGGATCAATATTATTAACTGGGCCATCGGTTTTTGTACCGCCTCGGGGTTGTTAGTCTGTACATTGATTGTCAGCCTTTTTGTGGGCGGTTTTTGGCGATTAAATATTGGTGGTTTGATTGTTGGGCTTTTTGTTTTTGCATTGGTGGTGTTGATTATGGCATTGCTGCTGTTTCTTAAGGAGGTTCAGCTGGCAAAGAGAGTCCTGCGTATGGGGCGAGAGGTCATTGTGGAAACATCCAATTCTGCAGAGCATTCCTGAGCGTGCTAAAGCATTCCAACATGGGAGTGAGTCACCTTATATATAGAAGCACTGCCATTTAAGGCATTACTCAGGAGCGCTGAATGCCATACTTTTTTAACTTGATGTAAAGCGTGCTCTTGGCAATATTCAGTTGCTTGGCGACTTTGGTTAAGTTGCCGCCCTGCTCTCGAATGGCGCGGGTAATCACGTCTTTTTCTGCCAAACCCAAAGGGTTGCTGTCCTCTTCATCAGCAGCTTCTGCAGAGGAAGCGGTGAAATCCTTAGGTAAATCCTCAGGCCCCAGTTCCTCCTGATCAGAAAGAAAGAATGCTGCCGTGATCAGGTTGCTGAGCTCCCGAATGTTACCTGGCCAAGAATGTTTTTCCAGTAGTTCAACCAGGGGTTTGCTCAGACGCCTATCCCCACCGGAGTGCTGCTCGATTAGGTGAGCATAAATATTCTCGGCCAGCAGTGAGACATCGCCCTTTCTTTCTCGTAGGGGTGGAACTGTTAGCGTCATGGAAGAGATTCGGTAGTAAAGATCCATCCGGAAACGACCTTCAGCCACTTCCTGAGATAGGTCTCGGTTAGTGGCAGCAATCAGCCGAAGGTTGACTTTACGCGGCCTTGTTTCCCCGACGCGGCAGATCTCCGATTCTTGCAGCACCCGTAAAAACATCGGTTGTAGGTCAAGGGGCATCTCACCGATTTCATCCAAAAATAGTGTGCCGCCATTAGCCGCTTCTATCTTGCCCGGCATCCCGCCACGACGAGCCCCGGTAAATGCGCCTTCTACATGGCCAAACAGCTCTCCTGCCAGCAGGTCTCGTGATAAGCCGCCGCAGTTGAGTGCAACGAACGCTCCATTCTGGGTCTTGCCTTCCTCGTGCATCGCTCGGGCGAATAGCTCTTTGCCAACACCGGTTTCCCCTTGTAAGAGAACGGGAATAGGCGCTTTTGCCAGGCGTTTGGCCTGCTGAACAGTGGTTTGAAATATTCGGCTCTGACCGATCAGGCGAGAAAACCCTGTGGTTTCGTCAGGCGCTGGTGTGCTGGCAGGGTTATTGCTGGGTGTGGCTTGGGGGTGTCGTGATGGCAGTGAGATGACGGCCAAGTAACCAATAGCTTCTCCTTGATGTATTACCGGTTCGACCCAGCGCTGATCAATTTGATTCAAAACAGGTACAGACTCAGCAAAGTAGTTCCCTTCGTCGTTGAGCGTGAGAATAGGGTTGTATGGTGTGAGGTTTATTCTTATGCCTCGTGCCGCGAGGACTCTGTCAGCCTGTGGGTTGGCGCGGACTAATTTGCCATCCAAATCAAACAGTAGGGCTCCATCATTGCCCGATGAGGTAAAGCGGTTGATGGTCACACCGAGAAGGGTGTCTCTCTTGGCAAGCTTGAGTTGGGCAAATTGCCCCTCGATCCTGCGCGCACCGGAGAGAGCCAAAGCCAAGCAATAGTCATGAAGTGTATTTTCAAGACCAGAAATATTCACCGCACCTAGAAGTCGCTTTTCAAAGGGGTCTCTGATCACCGCAGCAGAGCAAGTCCAGCGGCTGATGTTTTCACAGTAGTGTTCAAAGGCATGAACCTGAACTGGGGCGGCATTATTAAGTGCGGTACCAATGGCATTGGTACCTGCAGCGTGTTCAGACCAGTTAGCACCGGGAGCGAGCCGATAGTTGTGGGCTAACTCTAGAGTGGCAGGGTCTCCCTCGTAATTCAGGATCGTCCCTGACGGCGCTACTAGGTGCATGATGGTGCCGGACTCCGCCAGCAACTCTTTGACCTCGCACATAATGATGTCTGATGCTGAAATCAGTTCTTGGTTTTGTTGCCTAAGATTTTGGAGCTGGTCTCCGTCCAGCTCAAGGCTTCGTTTGGCCACAAGGGGGTCCACATGCCCATCCATGCATCTCTCCCAAGAGTCCTTGATAACCGGGCGAACTGTATCATCGGGCAGGTTTCCGCCGGTTTGGAGCTTTTCTCGAGCGGTGGCGATACGTGTCGGGTGTGAGACAGCGGTAGAGCCCTTTAGGGGTGAATCATTCGTCATGGCAGGATCACGCAGGATACGTTTTACAGTTAGGATTGTATGATTATAGAGCAGGAAGGGCTGTCTTGTCCTTCTTATGGTAGGAGCGGTTATTTACCCGATAACTCAACCTGAGCGTGAGACCGGCTCTACAGTTTTATTGGACACACTCCTAACACCATGCTTTAATCTGTTCGATTAATGCTCGGTCGATGACTGAAATTCAAACGTTTCAGGGGTTATTGACCGCGGAATTAATCAGTACGTTTTTGTAAGCCAATAAAATCTAATGATAATTTCTCATTGGCACGGCTGTTGCAATAGTCGTATCCGAGGGTACTCCCGTCCCCGGATCGCAGAGAACTAACCTGTCGATTTGTAAGCGAGGCAGGGAGTAGAAGTTAACAACTCATAATTAGAGGATATAAACTTGAATGATTTAACTAATCCCGTCGAGGTCCTAGGGATCGATGCTGGCGGCACCATGACTGACACATTCTTTGTGCGTAAAGATGGCACATTTGTTGTTGGTAAAGCTCAGAGTGATGCTGACGAAGCAAATGCAGTACTAGAATCCAGTAAAGATGCACTGGCTCACTGGGGCCGCGAAATACAAGACGTGTACCCAGAAATGGTTACCTGTGTATTCTCTGGTACAGCCATGCTCAACCGTGTTGTTGGTCGTAAGGGTCTTCGCACTGGCTTGATCGTTAGTAAAGGTTTTGAAGATTTCCACCGTATGGGTCGTGCACTTCAGTGCTACCTGGGTTACGCGTTTGAAGATCGCCTTCACCTTAACACTCACCGTTTTGACGAGCCTCTGGTTCACATTCACGATACTCGTGGTGTAACTGAGCGTATCGATTCTAAAGGCGTTGTTGTAATTCCTGTTCGTCTTCATGAAGCACGCGTAGCGGCTGAAGAACTAATCGATCAAGGCGTTAAAGCAATTGCTATCAGCCTGATCAGTTCTTACCTGAATGGCGAGCACGAACAAGCTGTTCGCGATGTTGTCAGGGAAGTAGCTGCAGAGAAGGGCCAGCCAGATCTTCCCATCTTTGCTTCTGTTGATTACTACCCAGTACGTAAAGAAAGCCACCGTACTAACACAACTATCCTTGAAGCGTATGCGGCAGAGCCTTCACGCAAAATTCTTGGTCAGTTGAGCGAGCGCATGAAAGACGAAGGTGCTACTTTCGACTTGCGTGTAATGGCTACTCACGGCGGTACTATTGGCTGGAAAGCGAAAGAACTGGCTCGTTCACTGGTATCTGGTCCAATCGGTGGTGTAATCGGTGCTAAGTACCTGGGTGAGCAGCTCGGCTACGAAAACATCGCATGTTCCGACATTGGCGGTACTAGCTTCGATATGGCTTTGATCACTCAAGGCAACTACTCTATCCATAAAGATAGTGATATGGCACGTTTGGTTCTGTCTTTGCCAATGGTGGCCATGGACAGTATCGGTGCTGGTGCGGGTAGTTTCGTACGTATCGATCCTTACTCTATGTCTCTGAAATTGGGTCCTGATAGTGCTGGTTACCGTGTAGGTACTTGCTGGCCAGAAGGTGGTCTGGATACAGTTTCTGTAACTGACTGTCACATCATCCTTGGTTACCTGAACCCAGATAACTTCCTCGGTGGTATTCTGGATCTGGACGTGCCTCGTGCTCGTCAGTGCATCCAAGACCAAATCGCTACTCCACTTGGCCTGTCTGTAGAAGATGCGGCTTCTGGTGTAATCGAACTGCTTGACCTTTCTTTGCGTCAGCACCTTCGTGCGATGATTACCGGTAAGGGTTACAGCCCACGTGATTTCGTGTGCTTCTCCTACGGTGGTGGTGGTCCAGTTCACGCCTACGGTTACACTAAAGGCTTGGGCTTTAAAGAAACTATCGTCCCTGCTTGGGCGGCTGGTTTCTCTGCATTTGGTTGTGCTACTGCAGACTTCGAATATCGTTACGATAAGAGTGTTGACGTTGGTATTAACGACGAATCAACTGAAGAAGATATCGAAGTAGCTTGTCAGAAGTTGCAGTCCGCTTGGGACGTACTGAAAGTTAAAGTTCTGGAAGAGTTTGCAATTAACGGTTTTGACGAATCAGCCGTTACTCTGAAGCCTGGCTACAGCATGCAGTACATGGGTCAGCTGAACGATTTGGAAATTGATTCACCTGTAAACAGTATTTCTGGTAAAGAAGATTGGCCTGCACTGGTTCAAGCATTTGATGATACTTATGCCCGTGTTTACGCTGATGCGGCTCGTTCTCCTGAGCTGGGCTTTGGTATTACTGGTGCGATCCTCCGCGGTTCCGTTGAAACCAGTAAACCAACCATTCCTACAGAGCCAGATGCTGGTCCTACTCCTCCAGAAAATGCTCGTTTGGGCTCACGTAAGTTCTACGATAATCGTGAGTGGGTTGAAGCGGAGCTGTTCCAAATGGAAGCTCTTCTTCCCGGTAACAACATTGTTGGTCCAGCCGTTATCGAATCTGATGCGACTACCTATGTAGTACCGACTGGTTTCTCAACCTTCCTGGATGAGCACCGTCTGTTCCACTTGGTTGAAGGCTAAGGCCTTAGCATCTAAAAGATTATTTACGTCAATTACATAGACGAAAAGATACAGAGGATAACAAATGACAATTTTACAAAATAACAGTCCCTTTGGGGAAAAACTAGGAATGCTGCTAAGAAACGGCATGTCCCTAGATGATAACCGTAACGGTATTCTGGCTCGTTCAGCAGAGACTGGTCACTATAACGGTATTAAAGATCTAGAGTTTAAAGAAAGAGACCCAATCGGTTACGAGCGTATTTTCTCTAAAGTTCGTGCTGGTCTGGTTAACTCTCGTGAAGTTGCTAAGAAGATTGCAGCATCTCCAATTGTTGAGCAGGAAGGTGAGTTGTGTTTCACCCTGTACAACGTAGCTGGTGACTGTGTTGCTACTTCTACTGGTATTATCATTCACGTTGGTACCATGGGTGCTGCGATCAAATATATGATCCAGAACAACTGGGAACTCAACCCTGGCATCAATGACGGTGACATGTTCACCAACAATGATTGCCAAACTGGTAACGTTCACCCTTGCGATATCGCAACTATTGTTCCTATCTTCTTTGAAGGATACTTGCAAGCATGGGTTGGTGGTGTAACTCACGTAATTGATACTGGTGCTGTAGGTCCTGGCTCCATGTCAAACGGTCAGATCCAACGCTTCGGTGATGGTCTGCAAATTACTTGTCGTAAGACGGGTGTGAATGACACTCCTCTGCGTGACTGGTTGCACGAAAGCCAACGTAACGTTCGTACTGTTAAATACTGGATTCTCGATGAGAAAACCCGTATTGCTGGTACTCACATGATTCGCGAAATGGTTCAAGAAACCATCGCTGAAGAAGGTGTTGATGCTTGGGAACAGTTCGCCCTAGAAGTTATTGAAGATGGTCGCCGTGGTCTGGTTAGCCGTATTAAGGCAATGTGTATTCCAGGCAAAGTTAAAACCGTTGCATTCGTAGATGTACCTTACACTCACGAAGATGTAAACGTACCTTCTCCGTTCGCTAAAATTGACACTATCATGCACGCGCCTTGCACAATCACCGTTAAGCCTAACGCTACATGGCGTTTAGACTTTGAAGGTTGTAGTCGTTGGGGCTGGCACACATATAACGCTAACCCCACAGCGTTTACCTCTGGTATTTGGGTAATGATGACTCAAAGCCTTGTGCCTACAGAGCGTATTAATGATGGTGCTCGTTACGCAACTGAATTCCGTCTGCCTAAAGGCACTTGGACTAACCCGGATGACCGTCGTACAGCTCACGCTGATGCATGGCACTTCCTGGTATCTTCTTGGAGTTCTTTGTGGCGCGGTATTAGCCGTACTTACTTTGGTCGTGGTTACCTGGAAGAAGTTAACTCTGGTAACTCTAACCCTTGTAACTGGCTGCAAGGCGGTGGTATCAACCAAGACGGCGAAATTCACGCTGTAAACAGCTTCGAAACAGCTGCTTGTGGTACTGGTGCTTGTGCCATGAAAGATGGCTTGAACAACGCTGCTGCTATCTGGAACCCTGAAGGTGACATGGGTGATATCGAGATCTGGGAACTGGCTGAGCCACTTCTGTACATGGGTCGTATGCAAAAAACCAACTCCGGCGGTTACGGTAAGTACCGCGGTGGTAACGGTTTTGAGACCTTGCGTATGGTATGGGGTTCTCATGACTGGACTATGTTCTTCATGGGTAATGGCTACATGAACAGTGACTGGGGTCTGATGGGTGGTTATCCTTCAGCAACTGGTTACCGTTTCGAAGCTCACAACACTGGTCTTATAGGTGAAGACGGTAGAATCGCAGCAGGAAAATCACTTCCTTTGGGTGAAGATTTGAACCCCGATGACTGTGAGTGGGAAAAACATATTAGCCCAGATGCTTTGGTTAAGCGTGATAAGCAGTGTATTACTACTGAAGCAATCTTCGAGAATGGCGATCTGTACCTGAACTACCTCCGTGGTGGTCCTGGCTTCGGTGATCCTCTGGATCGTAACCATAAAGGTTTTCAAAGTATCGAAGAAGATCTCAACGAGAACTACATCCTTCCTGAGTACGCTCAGAAAATCTACGGTGTTCAATACACCCAAGATGACGAAGGTGTTTACACTGTTGATTCAGCCAAAACAACAGCTCGTCAAAATGAAATCAAAGAAGAGCGTAAAGCACGCAGTGTTCCTGTTCGTGAGTGGATGGAAACTGAGCGCGCTAAGATCCTTGATCTGGACGCTTCTCCACAAGTTAAGCAAATGTTTGCTTCCAGCTTCGGTTTGTCTGATCCGTTCCTGAATGAATTTAAAACATTCTGGGATCTGCCAGCCGATTGGAATCTGTTGGAATCCAGCCTGGGAATCCCCATGTTTGGCTCTGACGTGACCATGGATATCAGTGAAATGCCGGACTGTAAGCCCGTCATTATGACTGAAGAATAAGCGCTTACTTAGCCTTTGAGCGGGGTGGTCATAGTTTAGTTGCTATGCCACTCCTTCATTGACGAATTGAACGAATATAAGAGATTTTAGATATGACTGAATATACTAAAAAGCAGGTCCATGACCTGGTAGAAGGAACCCTTGATTGGGATTCCGTCCACAAAATGCTGTCCATGCCTAAAGATGCAGACCGTTACAAGCTTTACATGGAAGTGCTTCAGGATGACGCGAGCTACGACGACAAAATCCTTCTGGCTTTAGGGCCACGTTTGAACGTTGTTGAGTCTGCTACTGACGGTGAAATCATTGTTAAGTGCAACTGCGGCCATGACTTCGGTGATTACCGTGAGAACTGGAAACTTGGTGCTAACATTTATGTCCGTGATACTGCGGAAAAAATGGACCAAGTTTATCCTCGCCTGATGTCACCAGACACTACTTGGCAGGTATACCGTGAGTATTCTTGCCCAAGCTGTGGCTCTATGCTTGATATTGAAGCTCCAACACCTTGGTATCCAGTAATGCATGATATCCAACCAGACTTGAAGACTTTCTTCGAGTGGGTTGAGATGCCTGCTCCTGCTAAGATCTAAGATGTTGTAAAGTAGTACTAGGTCCCGGCCTTTGGCCGGGACCTATCTATTTTAGGGTTGTCAAAATTTCTAAACTGGATCCGGTGTAAATCCTTTCTTATCTATGTTCTGATCGCTCACAAGTATATATTTAACTCTTCGAAGGCCCGGTCTAGCATATATCGGCCAGCAGCGCTGGTTAGAAATATTTATCTATACCTATTGAAATATTGCCAGTCATCCCAACATTATTGGTTAGGTTGGTTGACCGTAATTTATAAGTGTTGAGGAGAATATTATGTCCAAAGAAAATAAAGAACCGCATTTTTCAATGCAGAAAATCTATTTAAAGAAACAGATTTTTGAGTCCCCTAATTCCGCTAGTGTGTTTGGTACAGATTGGAAGCCAGAAACTACGCTAGATCTAAATATTATTCACAACACTATTGATGATGATCGTCATGAGGTTACTTTGACGGTTGAAGTTACAGCAAAAAATGAAGAGATTGCTGCATTTAATCTGATCGTTGATCAAGCAGCGATGTTTATTATTTCAGGATTCCCAGAAGATCGTCTGGAAGAAGCCTTAAATTCGGCGTGCCCCTCTATTATGTTCCCCTATCTCCGCGAGACAGTGGATCACATTTTACTTAAAGCCGGTTATCCGCCATTAATGCTTGCACCTATTAATTTTGATGCGATGTATAAAGAGAAAAAAGCAAAAGCGCATTAAATAAAGTGAATTATCAATAGAGCGTAGTAATAAGATTTATTAAACGGTGTCGAGAGCCTACTCTCGACACCGTTTAACGTTATGCCATTCTACATTTTATACGTTTCCTGTTTTCAGTCCTCATTTGCTTTAACAGAGAGAAGCTCACCGGCCCCTCAGGGTTATCTAATTTTTTCACCATAATGTTTTGTGTTTGTATTTTCCTAGTACAGGCGCATTAATAAATTCAAAACCACGATAATATTCTATACATTAAGTATTCAGCTTTTTATGTATGGGGAAATGTGAGTGTCTGTGACTAAGGGTGCCGTCGCAGCAGGTCACCCACTGACTGTAGCTGCAGCCGAAGAAATCCTACAAGAAGGTGGCAATGCCTTTGATGCGATTGTAGCTGCCCATTTTTGTGCTTGTGTGGTTGAGCCTGTGCTGGCATCACTTGCAGGTGGTGGTTACATGCTGGCCCAAAAGGCAGGGGCCGATCCACTGGTATACGACTTTTTTGTACAAACGCCACGGTCTAGAAAGTCGACGGTTTCTCCTGATTTTTTCCCCATTCATGCTGATTTCGGCACGGTGTCACAGGAATTTCATATCGGATTGGGGGCCATTGCTGTGCCGGGTTCAGTCCGTGGCATGTTTGATATTCACCGCGACCTTTGCACGCTACCCATTAGCCGACTCGTAGAACCTGCGATAAAAGCTGCGCGAGAGGGGGTTCAATTTAGTCACCTCCAGGCAAAGATTTTTGACATTGTTAGCCCCATCTATTCAGCCACCCCGGAAGCTCGGCAGACCTACAGTAGCCCAGTACGTCCCGATTCGTTGGTTGGTGAACATGAGTTACTAAAGCAGCCAGCCTTGGCTGATACCTTGGATGACTTGGCCAGCGAGGGCGACAAGCTCTTTTACGAGGGTGAGATAGCCAGAAAAATTGAACAGCTCTGTGCGGACGGTGGAGGTTATTTAACTTGGGGTGATCTGCACCGCTATCAGGTGATACGCAGGGAACCCTTACAGCTGAGCTATCGGCACGCCCAATTATTTACTAATCCGCCGCCAGCCTCAGGGGGGATTTTGATTGCCATGGCTCTGAAGCTTTTGGAGCAGCAAGATTTATCAGCTATTGGCTTTGGCAGCCACCAACACTTGGATCTGTTAGCAGCAGTGATGGCGGTCACTCAGCAGGCGCGTTTAGATATGACTCTAGAGGGTGGTAGTGGGTTGGCTGAGCATCTGCTGGAGGAGCATTATCTAAACCAGTACCGCCAGCAGGTGGCCGATCATGCCCGCTGTTTACGTGGGACAACACACATAAGTGTGGTTGACGCTGCGGGGAATGCCGCGGCTATGACGGTAAGTAATGGCGAGGGTTGCGGCTATATGATACCTGGCACAGGCATTATGTTGAACAATATGCTGGGAGAAGAAGATATTAACCCTGAGGGTTTTCACCGCTGGCCAGAGAACCAGCGAATGACTTCAATGATGTCTCCCAGTCTATTGCAGTTGGGAAATGGTACCTCTGTGGCACTGGGTTCGGGTGGCTCTAACCGGATTCGTACGGCAATTTTGCAGGTAGTCAGTAATTTAGTGGATTTTGGGATGTCGCCGGAGCAGGCAGTATCGGCACCACGGATACATTATGAAAATGGCGTGCTCAATATTGAGCCAGGATTTGACGTAGGCCAGCTTGATGGGCTGAAAGCTGATTACGACAATCAGCAACATTGGGAACAGCTTAATTTATATTTTGGGGGTGTTCATACGGTGGAGTTTGATGGACATCGTTTTCATGGTGTTGGTGATCCTCGTCGTGGTGGGGTTGGTGCGGTGGTCACTGGCGATAACCAAATCGAGCGTTAGGTCTGCGTGGTTTGCCTAGAGAAAATCACCCCACAGTGACTGGAGGATACTGATGGACACAATAGGCGCAGTTTCAGTTCGCAATACTCGGGGGCCAATCGTTAATGGCATAAAATTGTGCTCTTCCGCTCGTTTGATTTCCTCAGCACTCAGCCCACCTTCTGGGCCGATTAACAGGGCAGCACTCGCTGCTTGTTGTTCTCCTAACTCAGAAATACTGTGCTGGCTGCGGTGATGTAGTACTAATTTTTTTTCTGCTTCCACGGAGCTGAGCCACTGATTGGCGGTAATGGGAGGGTGGATAACCGGGACTCGATTACGGTAAGCCTGTTCACAGGCGCTGATACAGACCTGCTGCCAGTGACAAAGCTTCTTGTCAGCCCGGTCCCCTTTAAGTTTGACTTCCGTTCGCTCAGTATACAGAGGTGTTATTTCGGTAACACCGACCTCCGTGGCTTTCTGGATCACCCAGTCCATTCGGTCACCCCGGGACATACCTATACCAAGATGGATACGAAGAGGAGATTCTCGCTCAATATCAGTGAAATGGGTCACGGAGGCAGTAACCCGCTTGGAGCCGCATTCGCATACTGTGGCGAAAAATTCACCGCCCTGACCATTGAACAGGGAGATCGAGTCGCCAGATTTCAGCCGCAAAACCGTCGCCAAATGGCGGGAGGACATCGCATCCAGTGTCACCTCCTCACCAGTGGTTAGGGGCTGGTTAGTAAAAACCCGAATTTCACGCATTAGTCTTCAGTGAAACCCAGGTTACGGCACAGGGCGGCGTTGGCCTCCACCTGATTCATCGTGTAGAAGTGAAGCCCTGGTGCACCACCAGCCAACAATTTTTCACAGAGGTTAGTGACAACCTCCAGGCCGAATGCCTTAATACTTTCAGTGTCATTCCCGTATTGTTGAAGTCGCTGGCGGATCCAGCGGGGGATATCTGCACCACAGCTATCAGAAAATCGAATCAGATTTTGATAATTAATGATGGGCATAATACCGGGAATGATCGGCTGGTCTATGCCGGCTTTTCGGCATTGATCCAGAAAATAAAAGTAACTGTCAGTATTGTAAAAATACTGGGTAATGGCACGGCTGGCCCCAGCTTCAAATTTTTTCTCCAGCCAGTAAATATCCTTTTCGTAGCTCTCTGCCTCAGGGTGGATTTCCGGGTATGCAGCAACCAACAATTCGAAGGTGTCGCCGAAGTGCTCGCGGATAAAGCCCACCAGTTCGTTGGCATAAACAAGTTGTCCCGCTCCACCCATACCTGAGGGCAGGTCGCCGCGCAGAGTCACAATGCGGTTGATACCTGCATCCTTATAACTTTGAAGCAACGTCAAAACTGATTCTTGGCTATCACCGCCAATGGAGAGGTGGGGTGATGCACTGGAACCAGCGGCCTGGATTTCAAGGACGATGTCTCGGGTAAATTCTCGGGTAGATCCTCCAGCACCATATGTGACCGAGAAAAACTCCGGCTGAAACTTGGCCAGTTGGCGATGGGTGTCCTGAAGTTTTTCCCTGCCCTCGGGGGTCTTCGGGGGGAAAAACTCAAAGCTTAGATGATGGTTTGTCATAGTCTGTCTGTTCTTTTTCTAGTGTGGCGCCCTAAGGCTTAGTCGCTAAGGTATTAGTACCTGTAGCTGTCGCCCTTGAATGGTCCTTCCACAGGTACGTTAATGTACTCAGCTTGTTCCGGTTTGAGGCGGGTAATAACACCGCTAAAACCATTGACCATATGTGCCGCGACTTCTTCATCCAGTTTTTTGGGTAGTACTTCCACCCGTAATAATTCTGCCTTCGCGGCATCATCCTGGTGGGCAAATGCCTGTCTGTAAAGGTGAATTTGAGCCAGCACCTGATTAGCAAATGAACCATCCATCACCCGGCTGGGGTGGCCCGTAGCGTTGCCTAAGTTGACCAGTCGTCCCTCAGAAAGCAGTAGCAAGTGGTCGTTTGTCTCACGGTGGCGGAATACTTTGTGTACTTGTGGTTTTACTTCTTCCCATTCCCAGGTTTCACGCATATAGGCTGTATCAATCTCATTATCAAAATGACCAATATTACTCACCACACAGCCAGATTTCAGTGCTGCCAGAATATCAGCATCACAGACATTGTAGTTGCCAGTGCAGGTGACCACTAAGTCGGTAGTTGCTAGCAGCTGAGTATTGACGCTCTTCGATGGGTCGCCATCCTGATAGGTGGAAACCACTTCAAAACCATCCATACAGGCCTGCATGGCACAGATAGGATCGACTTCTGTCACTTTTACAATCATACCTTCCTGGCTCAGGGACTGGGCTGAGCCTTTGCCCACATCGCCGTAACCGATAACCAAAGCTTTTTTTCCGGCCAGCAGGTGGTCGGTAGCACGCTTGATGGCATCGTTAAGGCTATGACGACATCCATACTTGTTGTCATTCTTTGACTTGGTGACCGAGTCGTTTACGTTGATGGCAGGTACTTTCAGTTCACCCTTGCTCAGCATGTCGTACAGGCGGTGAACCCCCGTGGTTGTTTCCTCGGTGATGCCGTGAACATTCTCCAATACTTGTGGATATTTTTCGTGCAGCAGGGCAGTCAGATCACCCCCATCATCGAGCACCATATTGGCTTCCCAGGGCTGCCCGTCTTTCAGAACTTGCTGTTCAAGGCACCACTCGTATTCTTCCTCGGTTTCACCCTTCCAGGCAAAAACCGGCGTGCCGCTGGCTGCAATTGCCGCAGCGGCATGGTCTTGGGTGGAAAAAATGTTGCAGGAGGTCCAGCGCACCTGGGCACCCAATGCTTCCAGCGTTTCTATTAAAACGGCAGTTTGAATCGTCATATGGATACAGCCGAGGATATTTGTTCCTGCCAGCGGCTGTTCGGCACGGTATTTTTCACGCAGGGCCATCAAGGCGGGCATCTCGGTTTCGGCGATGGCAATTTCCTTGCGGCCCCATTCGGCGAGGCTGATATCGGCAACTTTATAGTCGTTCGCTGTGGTCATGTTTATTCCTTAAAAATCAATGTGCTGGGTTTTACCTGACAGTTTAAAGCGCTGCTTTACAGGGCTGCCTTGAGCGCCTCAGCCCTGTCAGTCTTTTCCCAAGTAAAGTTTTCTTCTTCGCGTCCAAAATGTCCGTAGGTGGCCGTGGCCCGATAAATAGGACGCTTTAGGTCGAGCATTTCGATCAAGCCCTGGGGACGAAGGTCGAAGTTGTCTCGCACCAAAGTGACAATCTCTTCATTGCTCAGTTTGCCGGTGCCGTAGGTGTTGATGCTGATGGACGTGGGTTCTGTCACACCAATAGCGTAGGACACCTGTATTTCGCAGCGGTCAGCTATCCCGGCAGCAACAATATTTTTTGCCACATAGCGGCCGGCATAGGCGGCAGAACGGTCAACCTTGGAGGGGTCCTTCCCAGAGAAGGCACCGCCACCGTGGTGAGCCATACCGCCATAGGTATCTACAATAATTTTCCGCCCCGTCAGTCCGCAGTCACCCATAGGTCCACCGATAATGAACTGACCCGTGGGGTTGATATGGTATTTGGTATCACTGTGTAGCCATTCTTCTGGCAGGATAGGTTTAATAATTTCCTCAAGTACTGCTTCTTGCAGGTCAGGCAGTGAAATATTGGGCGCATGCTGAGTAGATAGAACAACAGCATCGACAGCTACCGGTTTTCCATTGTCGTAGCGCAGCGTTACCTGACTTTTGGCATCCGGGCGAAGCCAGGGCAGTACGCCATGTTTGCGCAGGTGTGCCTGACGCTCTACCAGCCGGTGTGCATAGTAGATAGGTGCGGGCATCAGCACCTCGGTTTCGTTGGTGGCGTAACCAAACATCAGCCCCTGATCTCCAGCACCGAGTTCTTTTGCTTCACTTTCGTCGACACCGATAGCAATGTCATTGGATTGTTTGCCAATGGCATTAAGAACCGCACAGGACGCACCATCGAAACCAACATCAGAACTGGTGTAGCCGATGTCCATAATGACGCCGCGGACAATGTCTTCCAGATCAACGTAGGTGTCGGTTCTCACCTCACCGGCAATAATGGCCATGCCGGTTTTGACCATGGTTTCCACGGCAACCCGTGAATGGGGGTCGTCTTTGAGAATCGCATCCAGAACTGCATCAGAAATCTGGTCGGCCATTTTATCTGGATGGCCCTCTGAAACAGATTCCGAGGTGAACAGGCTATAGCTAGACATGGATCGTTGTTCCTGTGTTTGTAAAATACGTTATTAATGGTTAAAAAACTGTCGTAATTGAATTTGGAAGCCATTGCGTTGAGCGAGATACAGGCTTTCACCTTCCTCTAGCCCTGCCGCAGAGGCCCAGTTACTCAGGTCGTCGGGCTCAAATCCCAGCCATAAATCACCGCAGGCTTCCCGCGCCCAGCTTTGGTCGTGATGGCATAGGTCGGTAACGAGCAATACGCCGCCAGAGGTGAGCAATTGAGCCAGGTCTTCAAAGATGTGCGCGGGGTCCGGTGTATGGTGCAGTACCATATTGAGGGTTATGCAGTTGGCCTTTAGCTGTTGTTCAAGGGCTAAGCTGGTATCACCGTGAATAAGCTGTACATTGGTCAGGTGTTGTTCTGCCGTTATCTTGTGGGATCGACTGAGCATTTCATCTGAGGTGTCGAGAGCAATAACCTGCGTAAATCGCCTGGAGAGATTGGGAAGAAATCCGCCTTCTCCCGGACCTACTTCGAGCACCACATCTTTTCTAACAGGCGTGGCATCCAAAAATTCAGTGACGATTTCTCCGTACTGGGTATAGCCGGCAATCAAGTCCTGGTTAGCATGAAACCGATCAGCATTTTGCTCAAAGAACTCCCGTGAGGCTTTTGTTCGCTCTTGATTAGTCAGGCGGATACGCTGCTGTAATGCGGAAGACAATTCGATCAGATCAACCGTAGCAAATAGATGGCGATGCAATCCCTGTAGAGCAGGTTCTACAGGCAGCGGTGCGCGACGATAAAAAATTGAATTACCTTCTCGCCGGGTGGCGACCAGCCCAACGTTGGCCAGTACCTTCAGGTGATGGCTCATGCCCGACTGCTTAACCTCAAACAGCTGGCTCAATTCAAGAACGCCGTAGGCGTTATGCCGTAACACGCGGAGAATCTCCAGGCGCAACGGCTCGCCAGCAGCCTTACAGAAGGCAGCGAGTGTATCGGTACGAAGGGCGCCTAGGTCTGCGCAGTGCCCTTCAGTCGTTTGGGCGGCAATGGTCATGGGTGGGGACTTTATCACAGCTGAATATCTATATCAAAATATATTGATATAGATTGAGAGGTGGATCTGAAAATAGATGGGAATGAATGGCGATATAGATCAAAAGATCGTCGCTGGCTGTTTACTGAGCAGCGCTAGTACGAGAAAATAGCGTCCCTCTTCAACCCCCTATTTTTTTCCAGCAGGAGCTCTTCTTGATGCCAACCAGACGTGATCTCGCCAATGCGATTCGTGCGCTCAGTATGGATGCCGTTCAACAAGCCAACAGTGGTCACCCCGGTGCTCCCATGGGTATGGCCGATATCGCCGAGGTGCTGTGGAATGACTATCTAGTCCACAATCCTGCTGATCCCAGCTGGGCTAACCGCGACCGCTTTGTGCTGTCGAACGGTCATGGCTCCATGTTGTTATATTCCCTGTTGCACCTGAGTGGTTATGACCTTCCCATTGAAGAGTTGAAAAACTTCCGTCAGTTGCATTCTAAAACCCCAGGGCACCCAGAATATGGCTATGCGCCCGGTGTAGAGACGACCACTGGCCCATTGGGGCAGGGCCTCAGTAACGCTGTAGGTATGGCGTTGGCTGAGAAGATTCTTGCTGCCCAATTTAACCGCCCCGGTCATGATGTGGTGGATCACCACACCTATTGTTTCCTCGGCGATGGTTGTTTGATGGAAGGCATCTCACATGAGGTTTCTTCTCTTGCTGGTACCCAGAAGCTAGGTAAGCTGATCGCATTTTATGATGACAATGGTATCTCTATTGATGGTGAGGTTGAGGGCTGGTTTACTGATGATACGCCGGCTCGCTTTGAGGCCTACGGCTGGCAGGTTATTCCCCATGTTGATGGTCATGACTCCGCAGCCATCAAAGCCGCTATCGAAGTGGCTCGTCTGGAAACAGATAAACCTACGCTGATCTGCTGTAAAACCATTATTGGTTTTGGCTCTCCCAGTAAGCAGGGCAAAGAAGATTGCCACGGTGCACCACTGGGTGCCGATGAGATTATTCTGGCTCGCGAGCAATTGGGTTGGAAGCATGGGCCATTTGATGTGCCCGCTGACATTTATGCCCGTTGGAATACTGTGGAGAAGGGCTCCTCTGCACAGTCGATCTGGAATGAAACATTAAACAGTTACCGCACTGCACACCCGAAGCTGGCTGCCGAGTTTGAGCGCCGTGTTAATGGCGAATTACCGGAGGACTTTAGTAAAAAGGCCGATACGTATATTGATCAGTGCCAGCAGTCTATGGAAAAAGTAGCTTCTCGTAAGGCTTCACAGAACTGCCTGAATGCCTATGGGCCGTTGTTGCCAGAATTATTGGGTGGGTCTGCGGACTTGGCTGGTTCTAATCTGACGCTTTGGTCTGATTCTAAAGGGGTTAGTGCTGACGATGCTTCCGGAAACTATATTTTCTACGGTGTCCGTGAATTTGGTATGAGCGCGATGATGAATGGCATCACGCTGCACGGTGGGTTTATTACCTATGGTGCGACCTTCCTTATGTTTATGGAATACGCTCGCAATGCAGTCCGTATGGCAGCATTGATGAAGCAGAAAACTATTTTTGTTTACACTCACGACTCTATTGGGCTGGGTGAGGATGGCCCTACCCATCAACCTGTGGAGCAACTGACTTCATTGCGTTCTACTCCCAATCTACATACTTGGCGTCCCTGCGACACCGTAGAATCGGCGGTGTGTTGGAAGAGTGCGATCGAGCGTAAGGACGGTCCCAGTGCATTGATTTTCAGCCGCCAAGGTTTGGCTCCACAGCTGCGTAACAAGGGTCAACTGGCCAATGTGGCGCGGGGTGGCTACATACTTCGTGATTGCAGTAGTGAGCCACAAGCCATCATTATTGCTACTGGTTCTGAAGTAGAACTGGCCATCGATGCAGCCAATGACTTGTCTGCCGAAGGCGTTAAGGTTCGTGTTGTCTCCATGCCTTGCGCTGAGATATTTGCTGCTCAAGAGTCGTCCTATCGTGATGCGGTATTACCTCCGAGTGTTCGCACACGTGTAGCGGTAGAAGCGGGCCATGCTGATTACTGGTACAAATTTGTCGGTCTTGATGGCCGTGTTGTCGGCATGACCACGTTTGGGGAGTCTGCTCCCGGTGGTGAACTGATGAAGCAGTTTGGCTTTACCGTAGAAAATGTTGTTGAGGCCGTTAAGTCGCAACTCTAGTTCCTACTGATGTAATGACTATAGGCTTAGTTGCTACAAAAATAATTGATACTGGAATCACAATGGGTTCACAGCAGGATTATCACCATTGATTCGTGCGGCGATTAACGGCTATGGCCGCATCGGTCGCTCGGTGCTGCGGGCGCTTTATGAGTCCAAGGGTTGTGAGAAAATTCAGATAGTGGCCATCAATGAGCCCGCTGACTGTAAAACCATTGCTCACTTAACCAAATATGATTCCACCCATGGTCGCTTTCCCGGCAGTGTAGAGCTTACTGATGATGTGCTGACGGTAAATGGTGATGCTATTTCAGTCTTTCATAGCGATGATATTCAACAGTTGCCATGGTCTGAATTAAATATCGACGTGGTACTGGAATGTAGTGGCACATTCACTGATCGCGAAACAGCAGAACAGCATCTGTCAGCCGGGGCCAAAAAAGTGGTGTTCTCGCAACCTGCTGAATCCACGTTGGATGCCACCGTTGTGCTGGGGGTTAACGAGCATAGCTTGAGTGGTGAAGAAACCATTATTTCAAATGCCTCCTGTTCCACAAACTGTGTGGTGCCGGTTATTAAAACACTGCACGAGGCATTTGACGTGGAAGGGGGGGTGATCACTACCATTCACTCGGCAATGAACGATCAGCCCGTCATCGATGCTTACCACCATACGGATTTAAGGAAAACCCGTGCTGCCGTACAGTCAATTATTCCGGTAGATACGGGCCTGGCTCGTGGTATTGATCGGATGCTGCCGGAGTTGGAAGGCCGATTTGAAGCCCAGGCTATGCGAGTGCCCACTATTAATGTGTCGGCCATCGACTTATCGGTATTACTGAAAACCGATGTGGATGTCAGTACGGTAAATCGGGTATTACAGCAGGCTGCTGGTGGTCCCTTGGCAGGTATTCTGGGTTATACCGAGGAACCTTTGGCTTCCTGTGACTTTAACCATGACCCTCGCAGTGGCATCGTCGATGCCAGTCAGACTCGCGTTAGTCAACGACGATTGGTGAAGGTATTAATTTGGTTTGATAATGAATGGGGATATGCCAATCGTATGATTGAGCTAGTCACGCACTGGTTAACCGAGACAGGAAAGTGAAAACAATATGACCCTGAATGTCATTAAAATGATGGACCTTGAATTAGCGGGCAAACGTGTGTTGATTCGCGAAGACCTTAATGTGCCGGTTAAGGAGGGTGTCGTCACCTCAGATGCTCGTATCCGAGCGGCACTACCAACGATTAAGCACGCAGTAAGTGTCGGCGCTAAAGTTATTCTGATGTCCCACCTGGGACGCCCCACCGAAGGGGAGTTTGATCAGAAATTCTCTATGCAGCCTGTGGCCAATCACTTGAGTGAACTGCTTGGGTTAGAGGTAAAGATAGCCAGCGATTGGAAAGCAGGCGTCGAATTACAAGATGGTGAATTGGTACTACTGGAAAATGTTCGCTTTAACTCCGGCGAGAAAAAAGATGATGAAACCCTTTCCAGGGCCTACGCGTCACTGTGCGATATTTTTGTCATGGACGCTTTTGGCACTGCTCACCGTGCTCAGGCCTCTACCCATGGTGTTGCCAAATACGCGCCAGTAGCTTGTGCCGGACCACTGCTGGCTGGGGAGCTGGATGCACTGGAAAAAGCACTGGCAAACCCCGCCCGTCCATTGGTGGCCATTGTTGGTGGCTCCAAAGTTTCCACGAAGTTAACGGTTCTGGAAACACTCTCGGATAAAGTCGACCAGCTGATTGTCGGCGGCGGTATCGCCAATACTTTTTTAGCGGCAGAAGGGTTGCCTGTGGGTAAATCACTTTGTGAGCATGACCTAATATCCAGCGCCAAAAGCCTGATGGCTAAAACCAGTATTCCGCTACCCTCAGACGTGGTGGTAGGTAAGGAATTTTCTGAATCTACTGAGGCTATACTTAAGCCGGCAGACGAGGTTGCGGACGACGATATGATTTTTGATATTGGTCCCGCTACAGCGAAACAATTGACGGAGATTCTCAAGAGCGCGGGGACTATTATCTGGAATGGTCCTGTGGGTGTGTTTGAGTTCGACCAGTTTGGTGAGGGAACCAAAGTGATCGCAGAGGCTATCGCCGCCAGTGACGGCTTTTCCATTGCCGGGGGTGGCGACACCTTGGCTGCAGTGGACAAATATAATATCGCGGATAAAGTTTCCTATATATCTACAGGTGGCGGAGCTTTTCTGGAATATGTAGAGGGCAAGGTGCTACCTGCCGTTGCCGTGCTTGAAGAGCGTGCCAGCGCTTAGCCTGGGCGCAGTAAGAAAACAACAGAATTAGCGGCAATGCCGCAACCGTCCGGTAGCCATTTTTTGCGACCGGGCCTATCACCAACATAAGCAAGGAACAGACTCATGGCACTTATTTCGATGCGCCAACTATTGGATCACGCGGCAGAGAATAACTACGGCGTTCCAGCATTTAATGTAAACAACTTGGAGCAGATGCGCGCGATTATGGAAGCGGCGGATCAAACCAACTCACCGGTGATTGTTCAGGCTTCAGCAGGCGCCAGAAAATATGCCGGTGCGCCATTTCTGCGCCACCTGATACTGGCCGCCATTGAAGAGTTTCCGCATATTCCCGTCTGTATGCACCAGGATCATGGCACCAGTCCGGCTATCTGCCAACGCTCAATCCAACTGGGTTTCAGTTCAGTGATGATGGACGGCTCCTTGGAAGAAGATGGCAAAACCCCGTCTTCCTATGAATACAATGTGGATGTTACTCGGCGTACCGTTGAAATGGCCCATGCCTGTGGTGTGTCTGTGGAAGGTGAGCTGGGTTGTTTAGGCTCTTTGGAAACCGGTCAGGCCGGAGAAGAAGACGGTGTGGGCGCTGAGGGCACATTGTCCCACGACCAGTTATTGACCGATCCAGAAGAGGCCGCAGATTTTGTCGCTAAAACTGGTGTGGATGCCCTGGCCATTGCCATCGGTACCTCACATGGTGCTTACAAATTTTCCCGTCCACCCACCGGCGATATTCTTGCCATTGATCGTATCAAGGCAATTCATGCTCGTATCCCCAACACCCACTTAGTCATGCATGGTTCTTCCTCTGTGCCTCAGGAGTGGTTGGCGGTCATCAATGAGTTTGGTGGTGAGATTCCTGAAACCTATGGTGTGCCTGTAGAAGAAATTGTCGAAGGCATCAAGCATGGTGTGTGTAAGGTGAATATTGATACTGATTTGCGGTTGGCCTCTACAGGAGCTGTGCGTAAATTTCTGGCGAATAACAAAGCAGAATTTGATCCACGAAAATACTTGGCGGCTACGACCGAGGCAATGAAGGATATTTGTGTGGCCCGCTATGAAGCCTTTGGTGCGGCAGGTAATGCCAGTAAAATTTCACCAATTAGCTTAGAAGCAATGTTCCAGAATTATGCAAGCGGAGAGCTGAGCTAGTAACGGGGTTAACGATAGGTTAATAGTTATAAATATAAAAAGGGGTGGCTTAAAATTTTAAGCCACCCCTTTTGTTTTAGGGTAAATAGATTAATAGTTTTCCTAAGGCTTCTGGCATGATCTGATTAACTTATAAATCCTGAAAATTTCAATATTCATTTATAGCCTCAACTAAGGCAGTAATTTCTGCCACGAATAAATAGGTCGAATAACTTTTTCCTACGTCTGGTGACAATGTATATCGCCACTTGTCTTGAGATCCTTCCGTATAATTTTTCGCGATCTGTTCAATGGTTTGTTGAGCCATAGTGAATACAATATGTTCCTTGCGTAGGCATCCGCTATATTGGTTCCCCTTACAGTCCACTAGTTGGTCTACTAGCGTGCCATCATCCGACTGTTGACGGCCATTGACTGTATAATTGATGTGCTTGTATAAGCGTGCATCATGATCTTTGTATTCTATGATGCTATCAATTTGGTACGTTACCTCATCAGTTGTTTTGTTCACAGTCGCACTGATGTAACTGTCGCCTATCACATTGTATTGAGTCAGTAATCGTTGTTTGTTATATCCATTAATTGTTGAAAATATTATCGTTTTTCCATGGTTCTCCCCATCAGAGCCTCCCGTTGTAGTGGTCAGGCGAATTTTAAAATATGCTTTGTCGAGACTAACTGGCTGGGTAGCAGAGGTGTTTGGTGTGCTCACACTTAAGCAACTCTGTAAAAAGAGTGCTAGGAATAAATAAAAAAAGATAAGGCGGTTTTTTTGCATGACTCCGTGAGCCTTAAAATTAAATACCTTAGTGATACATAGTTTGTATGCATACCTTATATTTAGTTCAATGATATTAAACACATGTGCCTCATTAAGGGTTTGCTATTATAGTATTGCATTGATATTAATACTGGCCGCCCCTGAGTAACCTGAATAGATGAGTATCACCCCTGAGAAACTGGACAAAGTACGCCGTGAATTACGACCACTGGTCTTTGATTTTTCGCGGGACAGCACTGAAAAAACAGCGGAGGAAGCCCTCTACTTAAACCACTATAGTCTAGATCTACCTGCAGAGTTGTCAGATATCAGCCATTATTTGGGCTGTTTGACCAGCAGTGGTTTCAAGCTTGCGACACACTACTGGTCACTAGAAAATCCTCGGGGCACTTATTTTGTTGTGCACGGCTATTTTGATCACATAGGGCTCTACAGCAAATTGATACATCATCTTTTAAGCCTGAATTATGCAGTGGTAGCTTTTGACCTGCCTGGTCATGGGTTGTCCAGTGGAGAACGGGTTACCATTGAAAGTTTTGATCATTACGTAGATATTTTTTCAGATCTGTTGCACCGTTGTCATTCACACTTCCCTAAACCCTGGAAGGCAGTAGGGCAGAGTACCGGGGGTGCGATTCTGTTGAAGTATATTCTGGCCGCTAAACCTCATCATTACCAGAATGATCTCACTGACATTACAGTGCTTGCGCCACTTATTCATCCTAGGGGTTGGAAAAAAAGTCAAAAAACTTACAAATTTCTTCACCGTTTTTTGAAAAAAATAAAGCGAAAGCTTAGATCAAATACAGCGAATGAAGAATTCAATTATTTTCTGGAAAATGATGATCCATTACAGGCAGGTTATATTCCTATGGAATGGATAGCATCGATGAAACGATGGACAGAGGAATTTGCGGCATTACCGCCCAGTGATTATCCGTTAATGGTCATCCAGGGAAACTGTGACATGGCAGTGGCTTGGCAACATAATACCGATGAGTTGAGAAAAAAATTCTGTCATTTGAAGTTAGAGATTATTGCCGGGGCACAGCATCATTTGGTGAATGAAGAGCAACAGTTAAGAAGCAAAGTATTTGAAATGATTAATTAGTGTCTAAGGTCTTTAGTAAAAGTTCAGAGACATAAAAAAGGGCTTCATCTGAAGCCCTTTTTTAATTAATAAAATCTTTTTTTAAACAGAGATGTTTTTAAAACAAAAATTTATTTAAAATAAAACTCTGCAACGCATTGTTCCTTCAATACCCTTGAGAGCTTTAAGCGCTACGTTGCTGTATTCCGCATCTACATCAAGAACCACATAACCCACTTTTTCGTTGGTTTGCAGGTGCTGACCACAAATATTGATATTGTTTTCGGAGAACACTTGGTTAATGGCCGTCATGATACCAGGCACATTGTGGTGAACGTGCAGCAGACGGTGAGTGCCTACCAAGGGCGGTAATGACACTTGTGGGAAATTAACCGCGCTGACGGTAGTACCTTTATCGCTGTAGCTCACCATTTTCTCGGCCACTTCCAGGCCAATATTTTCTTGAGCTTCTTGAGTAGAACCACCGATATGGGGAGTCAGGATAACGTTGTCGAATTGCCGTAATGGTGAGACAAATTCTTCCTGATTAGATTTGGGTTCGGTGGGGAATACATCGATGGCAGCGCCAGCTAGGTGCTTGCTTTCAAGTAGCGAACAGAGCGCCTCAATATCGACGACCTGACCACGGGCAGCATTGATCAGGATGCCGCCTTTCTTTATTGCGCCCAATTCTTCCGGCCCCATCATATAGCGAGTGGCAGAGGTGTCGGGTACATGTAACGACACCACATCAGAAAGGCTTAGCAGTGCCTTGAGATCGGAGACCTGCTCAGCATTCCCCAGCGGAAGCTTAGTGATCACATCGTAAAATTTTACTTTCATACCCATAGATTCAGCCATCACGCTGATTTGGCTGCCAATATTTCCGTAGCCAACAATACCCAGGGTTTTGCCGCGCACTTCGTAGGAATCACTGGCTGACTTGAGCCAGGTGCCTCGGTGGGCGGCCGTGCTTTTCTCGGGAATACCGCGCATCAGCATAATAGTTTCAGCGATCACCAACTCAGCCACACTACGAGTGTTGGAGTAGGGGGCATTGAAGACCACTACACCATGTTCAGTGGCGGCCTGAAGATCAACCTGATTGGTGCCAATACAGAAGCACCCAACACCGATCAGTTTTTTCCCGGCTTCAAAAACTTTGCGGTTGAGTTGGGAGCGAGAGCGAATACCAACAAAGTGAAAATCCTTAATTTTTTCCACGAGCTCATTTTCTGGCAGGGCAGACTTCAGATATTCCACATTGGTATACCCGGCAGCTTCCAGAGTGGCTACTGCGGAAGGGTGCACTCCTTCCAGTAACAGGAATTTGATTTTAGCTTTGTCTAATGAAAAGCTGAGTGAAGAATTGACCATACTATTCTCTTGGAGATGCCCTTGCCTACTATACTAGGGGTACTTTGATTATCTAAAAAAAAGGGCGGCTATGATACCATGCACGCCCCCTGATAACTGCCCCTTTTGGAGATGTTTAAAATGGCCATTGCAGACGCCACTATTGAAAAGTTGCGCCACATTGTGGGTGATCAGCGGGTGCTGACCGATGACGTATCTTTCCAGCAATACGGCGTTGACCGGACCACAATCTGGCAGCCGGCGCCCGGCGTGGTTGTTCTACCCGGTAGTACTGAGGAAGTGCAGGCCATTGTGCAGCTGGCTAATGCTGAGAACCTTGCGGTCGTACCTTCTGGAGGCCGCACGGGGTTGAGTGGTGGTGCAGTTGCCACCAATGGCGAAATTGTTATTGCCATGGATCGTATGAATAAGGTGGTCGACTTCAGTGAAGTCGACCGCACAGTGACCGTGGAAGCGGGCATGATCACCCAGCAGTTACAGGCGTTTGCCGAAGATAAAGGGCTGTTTTACCCCGTAGATTTTGCCTCGGCAGGTTCCAGCCAAATTGGCGGTAACATTGCCACCAATGCTGGTGGCATCAATGTGATTCGTTATGGCATGACCCGCGATTGGGTGATGGGTCTGAAAGTGGTCGATGGTAACGGCAATATCATGGAGTTGAATCACGGTCTGGTAAAAAATAATACCGGCCTGGATTTCCGCCACCTGTTTATTGGTTCGGAAGGTATTCTTGGGATTATCACTGAGGCATCCATGCGATTGACTCGCAAGGCACCAGAATTGAGTGTGCTGGTGCTGGGTGTTACGGACTTCCCCAGTATTATGGGCGTGCTGAAAACCTTTAATGAAGGAATGGGCCTTACGGCATTTGAGTTCTTTTCTCACAACGGGATGGAAAAGGTAATCGCCCATAGTGAAGTGCCGGCCCCTTTTGAAACGGTGTCACCCTTTTATGCGCTGATTGAGTTTGAACAATCCTCCGAGGCTGATTTGGAGCGGGCCATGGAGCTGTTTGAAACCTGCATGGAAGAAGGTTGGGTAGAAGATGGTGCAATCAGCCAGAGCCTTTCTCAGGCAGAAAACCTATGGAAGCTGCGTGAAGATCTGTCCGAAACCCTTTCACAATGGAAACCTTACAAAAACGATATCAGTGTTAGCGTGTCCCAAATGCCCGCCTTTATTGAAAAAGTGGATGCACTGGTAGCAGAGGAATACCCGGACTTTGAAATAGTTTGGTTTGGTCATATTGGTGATGGCAACATCCACCTGAATATATTGAAACCGGATGACTTAACCGTAGAGGCATTTACCGAGCGTTGTGGTGGCGTGAGTCAACAGGTGGCAGCCTTGATTCAGGCATTCAATGGCAGCGTGTCTGCCGAGCACGGCGTTGGTCTATTGAAGAAAGACTACCTAAGTTACACTCGAACAGAGACTGAGTTGCAGTTGATGCGACAAATCAAAAAGGTGTTTGACCCGAAGGGTATTATGAATCCGGGCAAGTTGGTGGATGCGGCTGACTAATAAAGCCAGGTGGTTAAGGCAAGCTAGGTGGTTAAGGACAGAATAATGAACGAAGAAACACCAAAGCCGGAGGAGCATCCGGTTCAGATCATAGAAACAGATAATACTGAGCCTAGTGATAAAGAGCCGGAAACAGAACTGATCGACAATTCTAGCTCTAAGCCTGAGCCAGACGACAAGCTGAAAAACCTGACCCAACTGGTGTATATCCTGCAAGCCATCAGCTTGGTAGCGGGTGTAACATCCATTGCTGGGTTGATTCTTAATTATCTCAAGCGAGATGAAGTGAAAGGTACTTACCTTGAATCCCATTTTGCCTGGCAGATTAAAACCTTCTGGCTTGCCCTGCTCGGTGTGATTCTTGGCTGGCTACTGGCCATTGTCTTGATCGGCTTCCTGATTTTGGGTGCAGTTGGCCTCTGGTATATCTACCGGATCGTTAAAGGCTGGTTAGCCTTTAACGACGGCAAGGAACTCAGTAATGCGCTATTTTGATCACAGCATTCATTTTGCCGGTGGTGGTTCGCAGCAGATTCCTGCTGGCAAGGTGGTCTGTGTAGGGCTGAATTATCGAGATCACGTCAAAGAGATGGATAGTCAGGTGGCTGAGGAGCCGGTGATTTTCCTCAAGCCGTCCAGTGCTTTGGTACCTCTGGAAGAGCCAGTCGCCATTCCCGTGGAATTTGGTGCGTGTCATCACGAGGTTGAGATGTCCGTCTTGATTGGCGAGCCGCTGGGTGATTGCACTGAGAAAGAGGCGGCGGAGGCTATTATTGGCGTCGGTGTGGCGTTGGATTTAACCCTCAGAGATTTACAGAATCAATTTAAACAAAAGGGTCACCCTTGGGATAAAGCCAAAGGTTTTGATGGCGCATGTCCAGCATCAGCATTTGTAGATCGTGCTCAGGTGGATGACTTACAAAATCTAGCATTGCGATTAACCATCAATGGAGAGGTCAAGCAGGTCTCAAACACCAGCCATATGATCACGCCAGTCTTGCCACTGATTGCTTATATCTCTCGATATTTCACCCTAATGCCCGGCGATATTGTGCTGACTGGCACGCCCGCTGGTGTAGGGCCTTTATCTCCTGGCGACAACTTGATTGTGGAGCTGGTGGATGTGGTGTCGGTCACCACGAATGTGATGGCGAGATAACGTTCTTGTCGGTGTATCTTTTTGCTTAAGCTGTGCCTTCCAAACGGTTCTTCCCAAACCACCCCTCTTAAATGAGTACCTTCTTTCCAATGAGCCTTATGCTATGACCATCAAAAAAGGAATTTACAAACACTTCAAGGGCAACCTCTACGAAGTGATCGACATTGCCCGGCACAGTGAAACCAAGGAAGAACATGTGGTGTATCGCACGCTCTATGGTGATCACAGTACCTGGGTTCGCCCGTTGGCGATGTTCGATGAAATCATCGAACGCGATGGCAATACCTTTAAGCGGTTTGAGTTTGTGGAAGAGGGTACAGGTTAATAGGTTGTTTTAGTGTGAGACAGGCATTGGTCGGCTATCAAAAAAATCACTTCGGTTGATCAGCTCTTCAGTAATAGCATCGATAAATGCTTGGTCCAGATCAGAGTTTGGCCTCCCCTGGCCACCTAAAATATTCCATAATTTGCTGCTGGATAACATGTCCACACGAGTATCAATCCAGTGGTAAACCAGTTCTCCGGTCTCATCTCGCCCAACAAAAAAGTTATTGGCCTGCTGGTTCATTAGGGCTTTGATCGGCGAGGTGTTGTTAGCATCGGACTTTTTGGCCTCTTCGTAGGTGTTTTTCATTGTTGCTGTCATCGTCACTTTCATAGCTTCTTTCATAGTCGCTCTCATTTCATTCTCATCTCTTTTCATCATATTTATTTTCATGTGCGCCAAGATAGCCAATGGATGTGTCAGAACAATGGAAGTTTTATGACAGAAAGGTGACATTACTTTCTTTTGTAGGCTCTGAGTTTGTAGCTCCCTTGGCGATCAATCTGGACTTTTTGATAGGTAGCCATCAAAGTACGCACCTTTCTATTGTTACGTACTATTGTTACTTGCTATAGATGGTTGCTTAGCTATCGCTACTTACCTTCTACAACGTAACTTTTACAACATATTCGCTACAACAAGGTTTATAGGGTCAGGGGATGTCTTCAATTTTGTTTGAAAAGAAACGTGCAGATGTGAACAGCATTGGTGTGCGTTTTACCGCTATATTGATTAGCGTTTGCACCATAATGTATTTCATCAATATGCCATTGATGCTGGGGCTCGCAGTAAACGACCTGAGCTTGGTGGAATCACAGGTTTGGCTGCTCGGTGGTCTTTTTCTGGGAGGGGTGGCGCTTGCCGCAGCACTCTCCGTCTTGTTTATTCGCATTGCCCATTGGCAGCGTTTAGTCTTTATCAGCGGGTTTATGAGCCTGCTTGCCTTTTTGCTGCCAGTCTTTGTATCAGGTTTTACCTTTCTATTGGTCTGCCAGGGGGTGGCCGGGTTATTTGCTGGTCTAGGTTATGCTGTGGCTATGGCCTGCTTGGGTGATACCACCAACCCCACAAGAAGCTATGCTCTGGCACTTACCTGTCAAACTGCTGCGGTTGCCATTGTGGGCTACCTGTTACCTCAACTGGTTGCCCGAGGGACGACTTTTAACGAGGCTTTAATGGCTGTTGCTGGTTTTTCGTTTGTGGCCATTTTACTAGGCATGATGATGCCGAGAAATGGCAAAAGCGCCAGCCTGAAAAGTGCCATGAGCACCCAAAAGCCCGGGGCTGTTTACTTCACACTGTTTGTACTGCTGCTTGTTTTTGTGGGTGGTAGCACTGTGCGTAACGCCATAGAACCCATAGCTTCACGCCTTGATTTCGCCTCAACAGAAGGCGGCGGGGTGATGATTATTCTGGTATTGGCCAGTGGGCTGGGTTCATTGATTGCAGCATTTATGGGCGTTCGCTCTGGTTATGCCAAACCGATGGCCATTGCCTTGGGTTTAGCCACTACTGTTTTAGTTCTGGGGGTGTTCCAGCTTTGGCCAGAACAACTGAGCCTGATTTTTGCGTTTTGCCTCGTGGGGGGTGCCTGGAACTTTGCGGCGGCCTACGGTATGGGGTTAACCGCCAAGCTTGATAGCAGCGGTAAGTACACGCCATTAATCGCCACCATGCAGGTCATCGGTAATGTGGCTGGTATTGCTGTTGTGGGTTCACTGGTGGTGGGCGGCAGTTATGTGTTGCCCTATATGCTTGCCTGCATCGTTTGGATTTTGGCATTGGTGTTTGTTATCCAGATAGCGAAACGTAACCAGAAGTTACTCGCCACCAGCAATTAATGATCGATAAAAAGTGAGTAGTATTAGTGATCAATGGAAATGTAGACGACGCTGATGAGGGTAGTGCGGCTAAGGCTGTAGACCCATCGACTCATCCATTCGATCGCCTGACACCAGATTTTATTCTGGATGCAATGGAAGGTCAGGGGCATATTTGTGATGGCCGTTTGTTTCCACTCAATAGCTATGAAAACCGGGTCTACCAAATAGGTATCGAAGATGAGACGCCAATTATTGGCAAGTTTTATCGTCCCAACCGCTGGAGTACCGAGCAAATTCTTGAGGAACACCAGTTTTGCTTTGAACTGGTAGAGCAGGAATTGCCTGTGGTGGCACCCATGGTGAATAAGGCGGGCCAAAGCCTATTTGAATACCAGGGCTTTCAGTTTGCACTGTTTCCTCGTAAGGGCGGCCATGGGCCAGAGCTGGATAATCTCGACAATCTCTACCTTCTGGGCAAACTGCTGGGTCGAATGCATGCGGTCGGTGCTGTGCGGCCCTTCAAATATCGCCCGGTACTGGACAGCCAAAGCTTTGGCCACGAACCTGCGGCACTGATCAGTGAGCAATTTATTCCGCAGGGGTTAAAGCTGTCCTATGACTCCCTGGTCCGGGATGTGATGCAGGCAGTGGATGAGACCATTGCCAATGTCGGTACCGTTGATCATATTCGAGTACATGGAGATTGCCATTCAGGGAATATTCTGTGGCGAGATGACAATGCCAACTTTGTGGATTTGGATGATGCGCGTATGGCGCCAGCCGTACAGGATATCTGGATGCTGATGTCGGGCGAACGCGACCGACAAACTGCGCAGTTGTCAGAAATTGTGGATGGCTATAACCAGTTTTTCGACTTTCATCCCCGTGAGTTACGGCTGATAGAAGCACTCCGCACCCTGCGGATGATTCACTACGCCGCGTGGCTTGCCAAACGCTGGCAAGACCCCGCCTTTCCCAGAGCCTTTCCCTGGTTTAATACCGAGCGCTATTGGGGCGAACATATTCTGGAAATCAGAGAGCAGTTTGCTGCATTAAATGAACCGCCATTAGAAGTGATGTAGCGCGTCATAAACTAACGAACAGCCTTCGTGAACAGCGGCGAGAGTCTTCATAACACTTTTCAAAATAACGTAACGTCTTGATTTTTAACGATACAGAGTTATGCTCAAGGGGCCGTCAATTATGGTAAAGGGAATAACAGAATAAATTCAGGGAAGTCTCACTATGTCCGCTAATAAAAAACCTTTTCACTTCCAACGTATTGTTTTATCAATGAAAATTGAAGGTATTATTGCTCGCAGCCCAGGAACAAGGGGCCAAAGTGATATAGTGCCCGAGTCTTTAATTCACTGTTATGTGTGGTGAGCGGAACATGAAATTCGAAGAATTGGGCATTTCAAATAGTCCCTTGTGGTTCTTAATATCTGCATTTCTCTTTGTTTGGTTAGGGAACCAGCTCTTTGGCGCTGCTACAGAATTAGAAATACAGAACCTTCGAGTTACCAACTCGGTTTCGTTTAACTCGAGTCCTATTTGGTTCTCTATTATTGTTAGCCTTAAAACATTGATATGGGGTTTATCCTCAGTGGTAATGTATAAATATGCAAAGTCCAAATTTACTAGCTAATTCACATAACAAGTCAAAGCAGCAACGCCACTGCGTGGCTGGACGCGCTAACGCGCGCCGCTGTTTGAGGCGTTAGGTTTCTCAATGAAGCAAGGAATAATTGGCTTTTTTAAATTTGTATTTATGCTGAGTGCCTTTATTGCGGCAGCAAACAGCATCTTTAATACAGTAAGCCCTTGGGAAGGGGATAGTACAGCCAAAAAGCACACGCATGGCTATTTGTCTTTAGCTGTTGGCGGTTCTTCAGTGGGCTCTGCAATAACTAGTAGAAGCTATGCATTAATTCCAATGTCAATATCTGCGCCTAAAATGTTATTCGTCTCAAAATCCGGCGCGGGCGAATTTTCAATCGAAACAGATCAATTCGCATTTTGGTTATTTGGCAGCGTAATTATCTATGGTTGGTATTTAATTATTAAATTAATCCAGAAAATGGTGCGTACACAGAGGTTACAGGGCGGTGGTGCAACAAAAACCTAACAAAACGGTCAATGGCGCCTACGGCTGGACAAAGCACTGCGTGCTTTGCCCATTACCTCAGCGTTATGTGTAATCCAATGAAGATAAGGATATTGAAATGAAGACGATGAATTGTAAGCAGTTGGGCGGCGCATGTGATGAAGAGTTTCATGCGAATACATTTGAAGAGATGGCAGAACTCAGCAAGCAGCATTGTATGGACATGTTCAAGCAACAAGAATCAGCACACTTGGTTGCAATGCAAAAAATGCAGGAGCTCATGAAAAACCCGGAAGAAATGAAAAATTGGTTTGAATCAAAGCGAGAGCAATTTGAAGCAAATTAAAGGGGTCAGAAATTAAAGGGGTCAGTGACAATTCAGAAATTAAAGGGGTCAGTGACAATTAATAGTTAATATCATTATCATGTGTGTGTTCAAACTATCTTTCTAAAGGAAACTCAAATGGCTACTTACGAATGTTCGAAATGTGGAATGAGTGTGAATGCAACCTGTGGTAAGTGCGATGCGCCACTGGTTGATGACAGTTTAGAACTTGATGATGGTAGAAAAGTACAAATCTCGAAATGCCCGAATGATCATGGAAAAATCAAATCACCCATGTGCTGTGGTGAGGATATGACCTGCTCTTTGTGATGTCCTTGTGATGTTGTAGTCAAGTCGGATGCAGGTGCACTGTTCGGTGCCGCCTGTATCCAAAATTATGTCATCAATCTTTAGCGTAAACCGTTTTTACCCCGTCATCCGTTCCAATCATTAATACATCTGCTGGCCGTAGTGCGAATAACCCGTTAGTCACTACACCGGTAATATTGTTGATCTTTTCTTCCAATTCGCGCGCTGGGCTAATGGGGCACATGTGGTGCACATCAATAATCACATTGCCGTTATCGGTTACCACACCTTCACGATAAACCGGGTCACCCCCCAATTTAACTAACTCGCGCGCTACATGGCTTCGTGCCATCGGGATAACTTCCACTGGTAGTGGGAAGACACCTAAGTGGTCGACCCACTTGGAGCCATCGGCAATACAGAGGAATTCTTTGGCCACAGCTGCGGTAATTTTTTCCCGGGTCAGTGCTGCACCACCCCCTTTAATCAATTCCAGGTGGGAGTTGGATTCATCGGCACCGTCCACATAGATGGTTACTTCATCAACAGCGTTCAGATCGTAGACAGGAATACCATGTGCCTTCAAGCGATCGGCGGAGGCTTCGGAGCTGGCAACGGTGCCCGCAATGTTGGCTTTGTGTTCTGCCAATAAATCGATAAAGAAGTTAGCTGTTGAACCCGTACCAATACCGATGATGCTGGTGTCATCAATTTTTTTCAGGGTGTATTCCACGGCAGCTTGGGCCACGGCTTTTTTGAGGGCATCTTGAGGGCTTAGGTTCATAGCGGACTCTTGATTAGGCGATTATATTTTTTGGTGGTGGCTGAATAGTCATATGTTGATGGGATGATTATACGGATCAGTTTCTGAAAGGACAGATAATGTGGATCAGTGCTGGCTTTGCGGGCGGTGAAAATTTACTATTGCTCTTTAATAAACAAATCAAATAGTTAGAAGAAAAAATGCCCCAGAGCTACGTAAAACGAATTCTTAATGCCCGTATCTATGACTTGGTGGTGGAAACACCCATTGATAAGGCGGCCCAACTCTCCGAGCGTATTGGCAATCAGGTATTGCTGAAGCGGGAAGACTTACAGCCAGTTTTTTCATTCAAGTTGCGTGGTGCGTATAACAAAATGCTGTGCCTGAGTAAGGCGCAGCTGGCCAAGGGTGTCGTGGCAGCTTCTGCGGGTAATCATGCCCAGGGGTTGGCATTGTCTGCACAAAAGCTGGGGGTGAAAGCCACCATTGTGATGCCCAGCACCACACCACAAATTAAAGTAGCGGCAGTGAAAGCCCGTGGTGCCAAGGTGGTACTGCGCGGGGATACCTATGATGATGCCTCGGATTACGCGCAAAAACTGGTGGCAGAAAAGGGCATGACCTATGTTCACCCCTTTGATGATCCCGATGTGATTGCCGGTCAGGGCACCATTGCCATGGAAATCTTGCGACAGGTCTCCGGCCCCTTGGATGCAGTATTTATTCCTGTGGGTGGCGGTGGTCTGTGTGCCGGTATGGCGGCCTATATCAAGTATGTTCGTCCTGAGGTGAAGGTGATTGCTGTTGAGCCGGATGATGCTGCTTGTTTGGCAGCTGCGATGGAAAAGGGTCGCCGGGTGCGATTAAAGCATGTGGGTATCTTTGCTGACGGTACGGCTGTGGCCCAAATCGGTAAGGAAACGTTCCGAGTGCTTAAGGATACGGTTGACGAGGTTATTACGGTTTCGGCGGATGAAATCAGTGCGGCGATCAAGGATATCTTTGAAGATACTCGTTCTATCTGTGAACCCTCGGGTGCATTGGGTGTGGCAGGCCTGAAAAAATATGTAGAGCGCAAGGGCGTTAAGGGCCAGACATTACTGGCCGTGGATAGTGGTGCCAATATCAATTTTGATCGGCTCCGCTATATTTCCGAGCGCACGGAAATTGGTGAGAAGCGTGAGGCTATTTTGGCTGTCACTATTCCTGAGAAGCCGGGAAGTTTCAAACGATTCTGTGCAGCACTCAGTAAACGCAGTATCACTGAATTTAATTACCGTATGGGCGATCCCTCCCAGGCGCATATCTTTGTGGGCGTTCAAGTGCTCTCTGACGAGGATCGTCATCAGTTGGTGGCGGATCTTCAGGGTAAGGGCTATCCCTTGGTGGACATGACGGACAATGAAATCGCCAAATTGCATATCCGCCATATGGTGGGTGGTCGTGCTGTTGAGGCGACGGATGAGGCGGTTTATCGCTTTGAGTTCCCCGAGCGTCCGGGTGCACTGATGAGCTTCCTGAACAAGCTGGGTGGTCGCTGGAACATCTCCATGTTCCATTACCGCAATCATGGTGCCGCCTATGGTCGTGTATTGGCTGGTTTGCAGGTGCCCACTGGAGAGAGAAAGCAGGTGGCGAAGTTTCTCGATGATCTTGGTTATTCCTGGTTAGAAGAGACAGATAATCCTGCCTATCAGGTATTTCTAAACTAGCCCGCATTCTATTGCTGCGTGTTCTGTTGCGGGGAGCTGGGTAGACAGTTGGGTAGAGGGCTAGGTAAAGGAGAGTTGGGTAAATGACTCAATCCTGGACCATCAAGGATTTGCTCGCTATTTCCCGTGCACCTTTTTTGGCACTGATTCCTGCGGTGTTATTTCCAGCCATGGCCCTGAGTTACCAATTAACCGGGCAGCTGGCCATAGATTTATTCGTATTGATTTTTCTTGCTGCACTGGCAGCCCAAATTGCTGTGAATGCGCTCAATGAATATCAGGATTTCAACAGCGGTCTGGATGAAACCACTCGTCGAACACCCTTTAGTGGTGGGAGTGGAACCCTACCGGCTAAACCCTGGCTCGCCTCATCGGCAAAGGGCCTGTTTATCACCACCTTTCTGGCGATGGTGGTTATCGGTGGTTACCTCAGTTGGCGGGTTGGTCGCCAGATATTACCGCTAGGTATACTCGGTGGCCTGATTATTCTTGCCTACACCCGGTGGCTTAACCGCCTGCCGCTGGCTTGCCTTGTTGCTCCGGGCGTTGGTTTTGGCTTGCTGATGGTTAATGGCACAGTTTTTCTGATGACGGGCAGCTTCTCTGTCGCCGCACAATATATTAGCTGGGCTGTATTTTTTCTCTGCAATGGCCTGTTGCTGTTAAATCAGATCCCCGATATTGAGGCAGATAAGGCTGTTGGGCGACGGCACTTACCGATCCTGTTGGGGTTGCGCCCAACCGCATGGGTTTACCTGCTGCTATTGGTGGGTGCCTATGGGAGCCTGGTTGTCGGGGAGAGACTGGGTGCTTTGCCGGCAACGACCTTGATTGCATTGGTCACCTTTCCTCTGGGGCTACTGATTTGGCGGGACGTGCTACGCAGTACCGAGTATCCGGATGAGCTGGTTCCTGCTCTGGGCAAGAATGTCTTGCTGGTATTGATAACCCCGGTGCTTGTGGGAGTGGGGTTGGTGTTAGGGTAACTTCTTAGTCTAACTTCAGGTGATGGCGCATAAGTTGGTTGATATCCCGTTGGTCTATCAGTGCTGGAATCTCATCCAGTCCTGGGCCTTCCATATACGCAGGTACATTGGTGCCAGTATGCATTTCCCACAGTCCTTGGGGAGATGAATTGGTGGAGTAATTTACTGCCATTAACTCACCAGATAATGTCTTCAATACAGCGTAGTGGCCGGTGGGGTATTGGGCCATGCGCATCGCTTTACTCGCTGCTTGATAAGTTTCCGGTAAGGGGACTATCTGCCCAGCCTGACCATGATCCGCAGTAACGATAATTAATGTGTTCGGATACTGTTGGGCAAATTGTCTGCCGAGGGTGACGGCTTGATCAAAGGCTCGAAGCTCTCCAATTTGGCCGCAGGGATTTCGTATATGCGCTTGTTTATCAATGGATGCACCTTCCACCATCAGAAAAAAACCTTGGTTATTATTATGGGACAGCACCTGTAGCGCACGCCCTGTCATGTTGGCCAGTGTGGGTATTCCTTGGTGATGGGGGTTTTTCTCGCAGCCGAAAGGGGTGGGGAAAATAGCCTTGCTGTGTTTATTTGTAGTCATTAGCTCAGCGAGCCGAAGCTGTTCACCTTGCCATTCGACGGGAAGGTGAATGGGGGCAAACAGCCCCAGTAGTTTGGACGTTGCGGGGGCTACCTGTAATTTCTCGGCATTTAATTCGGCTTCATTTTTTACCATAAGGTGACCGTGATTCAGGGCCATATCCAGAATGGAAGGGAGGTCTTGAGCACTACCCTCCACCGGTTGGTTGAAAAAGGCCATGCCTCCACCCAGCAACACATCGATATTTGCGGTAGCGAGTTGTTCAGCAATAGAGCCTGGGCCGCCATGCGCTTTTAGGTCGGGCACACACTGCTGGGTTTTACCTACAGCGTGGTTGATCGCAGACATGCTTTTTGTACTTTGGCAGTTACGGTGTGAAGTATGGGCAGCAAAGGCGGCGGGTGTCGCATCAGTCAGACTGGCGGTGGAGACTAGCCCGGTTCGATACCCCTTTTTCTGGGCCGCTTCTAGAATAGTCTTCTGATCGGCATCTCTTGCGGCACTGGTAGCAATTCGACCTTTGCTGGTGAGCAGGCCTGTGGCTAATGTGCTGGCGGTATTGGCGCTATCGGCGACATAACGAAGCTGGTTGGGATTATCTTCACGCAGGGTGTGCACTCGCACAGAGCTCCGAACGGGCATCTGCTCCATCGCAAATGCTCCATCAGCCCCGTAGAGATAATTTCGTGCCATGGTAATTTGGTGTTCATCCATGCCGTCACCAATAAACAAAATGACGTTGGTGGAAGAGGTGATTCCAGGGGGATGTTCGTCCTGAGCCGCATGGCTGAATGCGGTGGGCAGGAGTAGAAAGATGGCCGCTAAAACAGCGAACGCTTTCCTGCAAGCAAGGTTGGCAACACGTAAATAGTTGGTTATCCCTACCATGCTGGAAAGCGTCCTGGTTTTATTCTTTGCCGATGTTAAGCAGGTCGCCCAACTGACGAATTTGAATGGCATCGATACCTGAGCCAGCCAATGCATCAGAAATCACTACCAGTCGATCTTCCGGAGAAAACTCAGGTCGTTTGATCATAATTCTGGCCGCGGTGGCGAGTGTTTTTTCCGGATCTTCACTAAAGTTGATACGGAAGCTCAATACGTTGCGGTTGAGCACCAGCTGGCGACGGGTTCGGCTATCATTAGTGAAGGCGCAAATAATCGGTGCCTGGGGGTGACAATTGGTAACGTAGTTGGCCATGCGGCCACGTCGGGTCGGCACAATAATGGCTTTTGCATTAATCGATTCAGCCAGCTTTACTGCAGCGGCAGCAATTTCTTCCTTATCATTTTTCAGCTCCAGGTCCTTGGTAAATTGCAGACCGGGACTGTGTTCGATGGAGCCGGCAATACGGGCCAGTATCTCAACACATTTGACGGGATATTTGCCAATGGTTGTTTCACCGGACAGCATAATGGCATCGGCTTCTTCGTACACGGCATTAGCTACATCCGTTACTTCTGCTCGAGTAGGGATCGGGTTTTCGATCATGGATTCCAGCATGTGAGTGGCGACAATGACCCGTTTACCCCGTTGGGCGCAGAGGCGAATAATTCGGCGTTGAACTCTGGGGAGTTTTTCGATGGCAATTTCTACGCCGAGATCACCTCGTGCCACCATCACGCCATCGGATACATCAACAATCTCGCTGAGGTTTTTAACGCCTTCCTGATCTTCAATTTTGGAAATGATTTTAATCTTGTCGACTTTATCGCCCAATAGCTCGCGTAGCTGATGGATATCTTCAACATCCCGTACAAAGGACAGGGCGATAAAGTCCACCTCCTGCTCGATGGAGAACAGTATGTCACGACGGTCTTTTTCGGTGATGGCGGGCAGATTTACCCGAATGCCGGGTAAATTAACGTGGCGTTTGCTTTTGAGCACACCGCCATCAATCACCTTGCATTGCATGATGCGCTCTTCTTTGCTCAGAATCTCCAGGTTGATCAGGCCGTTGTCCACGGTGATCATGTCGCCTATCTGCACATCATTAATTAGATCTTCGTAATTGATGCGAATGGAGCTGGCTTCCACATCGTCTTCCCCGCGGGCAACCACCGAGATGATGTCGCCTTCTTTCAGATTCAGGTCATGTTTAATGTCACCGGTACGTATTTCCGGTCCCTGCGTATCCATTAGGATAGCGATAGGGTGGGACTGCTTTTTGTTGAGCGTACGCACTGCCTTGATGACTTTGGCATGGGACTCATGATCACCGTGAGACATATTCAGACGAACCACATTCATCCCAGCGATAGCCAGTTTTTCTAGCATCTCGAATGATTCTGTAGCGGGGCCAATGGTGCAGATAATTTTGGTTTTACGCATAAGAGGTGTTTCTTAAAGAGTTAACGGGTCTGAATAACATTGTGCTCGGTAACAATAGCCTGAAGCGCAACATCCCATGGTTGGTGGTGAATACTATCAGCTTCCTGGCAACTTTGGGCTAACCCAATGAGCCGGGTGGCGTGTTGTTGTGTCGCCAGCGTGCGGTCATAAAAGCCGCCGCCCATGCCGAGTCGGTTACCGCGACGGTCAAAGGCCACCAGCGGCAGCAAGATCAGGTCAAGCCCCCGTGGTGGAACAATGTACCCACCACGCAGCGATGGCTCCTGAATACCGAATCGGTTGATCGAGAGAGGGTCACCCTGGCAGTAACGAACGAAATAAAGCCGATTTAATTTTAACGGGTGTAATACGGGTAAGTAACACTCCTTGCCGGCCGCTTCAGCAATGCCCATGGCCAGTTGTGGATCAATCTCCCCATCATTGGCAAGATAAAAGGCAATGCGTTTGCTGTTGCGAAAGGCTGGGAGGTTGGAGAGTTGTCGAGCGAGGCCCGAACTCGCAGCATCCTGCTGTTGTGGAGACAACGCTTGGCGTCGCTCACGCATCAATTGACGAATGGCCTTGCTGTCCATGAGTACCTAGAGTGTCAAAACGGGTTTTTAAATATGTCCCCGGAGGTGCCGCTGTTAACGTGGCCTTGAACCCAATGGTTCAAGGTGGGGGGCTCAGCGATACATTAGGCTTTCCGTCGTGCGGACATGCACACCATATCGGCTTGAACCCTCCTGGTTACAAATTATCGGCTCAAGGACTTGTCGGCTGGCAAGCACCCCAGGGCATAGAAGGGATTATACCCCAGTCTTGGGGCTAAAAAGTGGCAGATTGTTCGAAACTCTGTAGTGCAGCAGAAACTTTATTGTCCAGCTTCTCTATTACCTGTTGTGAGATGCTGTCAGATGCGGTTTGGTTTTCGACTTTAGATAACTCATAGGTCAGGTTGAGTGCTGCCATGATAGCAATGCGCTCCAAGCCAATAACCCCACCGCTATTGCGGATGGTGCGAACCCTTTCATCCAGAGAACGTGCGGCCTGTAGTAGGGCGTTACGTTCATCAGGTGGGCAGCTGACCTGGTATTCCTTGTCAAGAATACGGATATTGACAGTATCCTGGCTCATGGGGCTTAACCTTCGTTGTTGAGGCCTTTCAGCCTCACAATCATGTGTTCAACCCGGTTGCGGGCCAATTCATTCTTCTCCAGAAGTTTGCCTCTTTCTTTAAGCAGACTGGATTCACGATCACGGAGAGATTCATTCTCTTTTTGAAGTCGAGCGCAAAAATGGATCAAGCGATCAATTTTATGCTCGAGATTTTCCAAGTCATCTGACATTGTGGCAGCCAACAGTAATCCTTAAGGGTAACGAGACAACTATATGGTGCGCTATCGAGTGGGTCAACAATCTTGAGGGTGTTTCGAGGAAAATAGGCTAGCTTCTTGCCTGAATGGGGTTTTCTTTTCAGGTAATGGATCTGGCGTGATTGGCATGATGAAGGGTGGTAGGATGCCTTTTTCTACCCGGTTGTAGTAGCAGAGATAACGATGAATTTTAATGATATTGCCAATGCATTTGTGCTGGCTAATTTGATGGGCAGCCCTGCGGAACTTCACGGAGTTCTCTGTGGCAGGGTTAGCGGCGGTCAAAAACTGTCAGAGGATGAGTTGCTGTCCGTTGTTGGGGAATTTCTTGAGGTGGATCTGGAGCGAATAGAGGACTTGGGTGATATGTTGCCCGAGCTGTACCAGTACACATTGGGGCAAATTTGTAGTAGTGGTTTTGAGTTTTTACCGTTACTCCCTGATGATGAATTCCCATTAAATCAACGGCTTGCCTCCTTGGGTGAATGGTGTCAGGGATTCCTTTACGGATTGGGCAACTCGAGTCTGTCTGCAAAAACTGAACTCACCGGAGATATTGCTGACGCCCTAAGTGACCTGGCTTCAATTTCCCAGGTGGCTAGCCTCGAGGAAGAGGATGGTGAGGAAGAGGATGAGATTAGTTATGCCGAGTTGGTCGAATATGTCAGGGTCGCTGTATTACTTATTTATGCCGAGCTGAATCCGGTTGAGGATCAAAGCGCCCGGACGATTCATTGAGTCAGTTCACACCTGATTTTATTCATTACATTTGCTTCGATTAGTATTTATCTCAGATAGGTTTGTCATTGAAGAGTCCAAAAATTGAAGAACGTAAGCACATCGAATGATTAACCAGCAGGAATTTACCCGCCGTAGGCGTAAATTAATCGAAATGATGGACAGCAATAGCATTGCTATCCTCACTGCTGCCCCCGAGCAAACCCGCAACCGGGATATCAATTACCCCTATCGGCAGGATAGCGATTTTTTCTATCTCAGCGGTTTTCCCGAACCTGAAGCAGTTTTGGTGCTAGCACCTGGCCGGGAGCACGGCGAATTTCTGGTGTTTTGCCGTGACAGAAATCCTGATCGAGAAATTTGGGACGGCTACCGCGCTGGCCCTGAAGGTACCTGCAAAAAGTACGGCGCTGACGATGCTTTTCCCATCGATGATATCGATGACATTTTGCCGGGCTTGCTGGAAGGCCGCGATAGAGTGTATTACGCGATGGGTAAGGCCCCGACCTTTGATCGTCACCTGATGGGTTGGGTCAATACTATTCGCTCCCAGTCGCGGGCAGGTGCCGTACCGCCGGGTGAATTTATTGACCTCGACCACCTGCTACATGAATTGCGCCTGTTCAAGAGTGCTGCGGAACTGAAAATTATGCGCACCGCAGGTGAGATATCGACTCGAGCCCACTGTCGTGCCATGAAAATCTGCAAGCCGGGGATGTTTGAATACCAACTACAGGCAGAAATTGAGCACGAGTTTGCGATGGCAGGAGCACGTTTCCCGGCCTACGGTTCCATTGTTGGTGGCGGTGCCAATGGCTGCATTCTTCACTATGTGGAAAACAGTGCCAAACTCAAAGATGGTGACCTGGTTCTGATTGATGCTGGTTGTGAGCTACAGCACTATGCGGCAGATATAACCCGTACATTTCCGGTCAATGGCAAATTTACCCTAGAACAAAAAGCCATTTACGACCTGGTTCTCAAGGCTCAATTAGCCGGCATTGATACCTGTGCTGTAGGCAATCACTGGGATGAGCCCCATCAGGTTACCGTGAATATTATTACCCAAGGTCTGATTGATTTGGGGCTCTTAAAGGGCGAGCTCGATGAGTTGATTGAATCCAAGGGCTACCGAGATTTCTACATGCACCGAGCCGGGCACTGGCTGGGTATGGATGTGCATGATGTGGGTGACTACAAGGTCCATGATGAGTGGCGGCTGCTGGAGAAAGGCATGGTCGTTACTGTGGAGCCGGGTATTTATATATCTCCTGATAATACCCAAGTAGCCAAACGTTGGCGTGGTATAGGAATCCGTATTGAAGATGATGTACTGATCTCTGCCAAAGGCCCCGAAGTCTTGAGCAGCGGTGCCCCCAAAACCACGGAAGAAATTGAAAGGCTAATGGCGAAGTAATGTCTCAAAACCCACCAACAGAGCCTAATGTACCCGTACAAGACGTGGATATAGCTATAGTTGGTGGCGGTATGGTGGGTGCCAGTCTTGCGTTGTTACTGTCTTCCCTGAATCTCGGCTGGCGTATTAACGTCATTGAAGCATTCCCCATGACACCGGCTTCCGGTGATCTACAGCCCAGTTTTGATGCTCGCTCCACGGCGCTGTCTCACAGCAGCCGAGAAGTTTTAGAAATGTTGGGCCTGTGGTCGACCCTGAGTCCACGGCTGGCCGAGATTAAAGAAGTACATGTGTCAGATCGGGGTCATATTGGGAATACCCGCTTGCATGCTGCTGAGCAAAACTTACCAGCACTGGGCTATGTGGTGGAAAATCAGTGGTTGGGGTCGGTGCTGATGGAGGCACTCCAGCAGGCACCCGGTATTGATATTACCGCGCCAGCCCAGGTTGCCAGTGTTAAACCTATTCGGGGTGGGGTGCAATTATCACTTTCTGGTTCTGAAGTGAGCGCCAACTTACAAGCAAAGCTTCTGGTTGTAGCTGATGGTGCCCAGTCTCGTACTCGAGATATGCTGGGCATTGATGCTACGACCAGGGACTATGGCCAAGTGGCGCTGGTGACGAATATCTCCCTGCAACAGGATCACCACGGTGTTGCCTACGAACGTTTTACAGATTCAGGCCCAATGGCGATGCTGCCATTGCAGCCAGTAGAGAATGAATATCGCTCTGCCCTGGTGTGGACGCTGCCACCAGAGCGGGTAGCTGAGATGATGGAAGCCTCCGACGAGGTGTTTTTAGCAGAATTACAGGATCGGTTTGGTCATCGGTTAGGGCAATTTCAGCGGGTAGGCACCCGTCATAGTTACCCCATTCGTTTGATTACCAGCAATGAACAGGTTCGCAGTCATGTGGTGGTGGTGGGTAATGCCGCCCATTCACTGCATCCGGTGGCTGGACAGGGCTTTAACCTCGCACTGCGAGATGTGGCGGTACTTGCCAATGAACTGGCAATATCGGCCAGCAATGACGATCTAGGTCAGTTATCAGTGCTGCAGGACTACCTCAAACAACAGCAGGCCGACCAGAAGCAAACAATTTTACTGAGTGATTTGTTACCAAAAGTATTTGGTATTGATTCATCCCCCGTCGCCTTGGCTCGAAACCTCGGTTTACTGGCGCTGGATATGGTGCCGCTTTTACGTCACCAGTTCGCCAGGTTGGGCATGGGGCTTGAGACTCGCGGAGCGCCACAGGTAGCAAAAAGAACATCGGCAGTGGGAAGGCAAAATAATGGCTGAACATGAATACGATGTGGTGGTGGCCGGTGCTGGCATGGTCGGAGCGGCATTTGCCTCCTTACTAGCAACCACCAAGAGTGGAAAAAATTTACGGATAGCCGTTCTAGAAGCCCGGCCATTTGAAATGCCTGATTTATCAGAAAGCTTTGATCCTCGAGTGGTAGCCCTAACAGCGTTGTCTCGGAAACTGCTTGAGGATACCGGCGCCTGGGAGCAGATTGCCGCTCGGCGTGTCTGTCCGTATCAGCGGATGGAAGTGTGGGAGGCCGATGGAACCGGGCATATAGAATTTGATTGTGCTGAAGTACGGCAGCCCAGTTTGGGACATATTGTCGAGAATGCGTTGGTTGTCGAGGCCCTGTGGCAGCGGCTTGAAGCACTCGAAAATGTAACTCTGCTGTGCCCAGCCACCGTGGTGGATTTGGAGCGACAGGCTGAAGGCGTAGCTATTTCTCTGGCGGATGGTTCCGTCATCAACACTAAACTGTTGGCCGCCGCCGATGGAGCCCAATCAAAAGTTCGAGAACTTTGTGGATTGCAGTTGCGTCAGTGGGAGTATGGTCACCATGCCATTGTTACTACCGTCACCACTGAAAAAAATCACGATTTCACGGCCCGACAGCGATTTTTACCCGAAGGCCCCTTGGCATTTTTGCCCTTGCAAACAGAAGCAGGTGATTGTCACCAGTGCTCAATCGTTTGGTCACAACAGGCAGAAGTCGCCGAGTTGTTAATGACGCTTGATGATGACGCCTTTTGCGAGGCATTGACCCGGGCAGGGGAAAATTGCCTGGGCAATGTGGTCGCCGTGGATAAACGCTACAAAATTCCCCTCAAGCAACGTCATGCCGTTGATTATGTGGTGCCGGGGGTGGCACTGGTGGGTGATGCGGCCCACACTATTCATCCGCTGGCGGGGCAGGGCGTAAACCTTGGTTTTCAGGATGTGATCGTCTTGGTCGAAGAAGTGGAGAGAGCGGTTGGTCGAGGGCTTTCTCCCGGCGATATGTGGGCATTGGGTCGTTACCAGCGTCGCCGCAAACCGCATAACCTGGGCACAATGGCCGTGATGGAAGGCTTTAAACGATTGTTTGAAAAGCAGCCCCTACCGATTCGGTTATTACGCAATGATGGGATGAATACGGTAAATCGGCTCGGCCCCATAAAGAATTTGATGGTTCGTCAGGCAATGGGGCTTCTTTAGCCGCCTTATTTTAGCCCCCTGCTCATTAATTCCCTCTTTAGTTTGAGGTCGATCAGGTTTAGAATTCTCGGCAGTTTAAGTGACACGGCTTTAAGAGCTACAGCTATAAGTAACTAAAGGTTTAACCACCTAGGGTGAGGACACAACAATGAGCGCTACCCCTTCCAATCTGAAGTATGCCGCCAGCCACGAATGGGCTCGCGATGAAGGTGATGGTACCGTGACAGTGGGCGTTTCTGACCATGCACAGGATAGCCTGGGCGATGTGGTCTATGTGGAGTTGCCTGACGTAGGCACTACATTCTCTGCGGGTGACGAAGCCGGTGTTGTTGAATCCGTAAAAGCTGCTTCAGATATTTATGCCCCGGTATCCGGTGAAATCATTGCGATTAATCCGGAACTTGAAGATGCACCGGAAACCATCAACGAATCACCCTATGATGCAGGTTGGTTTTTCAAAATCAAAATGTCTGATCCCTCTGAGCTGGAAAACTTGCTGGATGCTACCGCCTACGAAGCTGCTGCTGAAGACGAGTAGCAACTTCAGTATTTCCTTTGGCCACATTAAGTAGTGGTGAATTTTACAAGGGAAAACAGATACACTATTTAAATTAAGGCTGCTCATAGGCAGCCTTTTTTATTTTCTATCCTCTAAATGGCCAGCCAGGAGAGAGCATGTCCACCTCACCCCACTTGTCGCTGCGACTCAAAAAAGGTGCCGACCGGCGGTTACGCACGGGCCACCTGTGGGTGTACAGCAATGAGGTCGATATTGCCGCCACTCCACTCAAGACAATGCCTGTGGGAAGCGAAGTGGCAGTAGAAGATGCCAGTGGAAAATTCGTCGCCATGGCCACGGTGAACCCTGCCAGCCTGATTTGTGCGAGGCTATACTCTAGAGAAAAGAGCCGAGGGCTAGATCAGCCTTTGATAGTTAGCCGCCTACAACAAGCATTACAATTTCGTGAAGCCTGTTTTGCAAAACCCTATTATCGCGCCATCTTTGGTGATTCGGATTTATTGCCGGGTCTAGTCGTAGACCGCTTTGGTGATTATCTTTCGGCACAGCTAACTACCGCGGCCATGGATCAACGCCGCGATGTGGTGATTGCCGCTCTGGATGAAGTATTCTCCCCTAAAGGGATCGTGTTTAGAAATCAGGGGCCATTCCGTCAGATGGAGGGCCTACCTGAAGCTGTCGAAGTGGCTGCAGGGGATGTGCCAGAGCTGGTAGAGCTGGAAGAAAACGGCGTGCGCTTTCTTGCCCCAGTAATGACAGGCCAAAAAACGGGTTGGTTTTATGATCACCGAATCAATCGCCAACAGTTGCAGGAATTATCCAAAGACAAAACCGTATTAGACGTTTACAGCTACGTGGGTGGTTGGGGTGTTCAGGCGGCAGTAGCAGGAGCCAAAGCGGTGACCTGTGTGGATGTTTCCGGTGATGCATTAGACTTGGCACAACAAAATGCCGAATTGAATCAGTACAGTGGTCAATTTTCTTGCTTACAAGGCAAGGCCAATGACATCATGAAAGCCCTAATCGATGCTGGGCAAACTTTTGATGTGGTGGTGCTAGATCCGCCGGCCTTTATTAAACGTAAAAAAGATCAACGTCAGGGTGAAAAGGCCTATCATCAGGCCAATCAGTTGGCGCTAAGATTATTGGCTCCCGGTGGTATTTTGGTGTCAGCATCTTGCTCCATGCATTTACCCCTACAAACATTGATGGACGTGGTGAAAACTGCGGCAGCACATCGCCAGCGCCAGTTACAAGTATTCTCCATTGGCGGGCAGGGGCCAGACCACCCCATACATCCGGCCATACCGGAGACGAATTATTTAAAGGCAATTTTTGCCAGAGATATTCAGAATTAGCAGAAATACTTTTTAATAGGAAATTTATGATGTACACAAATGAAACACTGGAAGAAATTAAGCTATTAAATCAATTTAATCTTTCATCGGCTTCAATAGGCATCAAGGTCCATTCTCAAGAAGCCTCGGAAGAAGCCGTCGCGGCGGCAAAGCGGCTTTTTGATAAGGGCTTAACCGACCATGTTGATGGCGGCTACCTTACAGATCTAGGTCTGGAAGCAGCGAGTCATGCACAAAGCCTAGTGAGACTGCTGGCGGCATAATGGCCCCTTAGCCTAAGCTCTTAGCAAAGCAGTCTTACATAAGAGCTGTTATTACAAGACTGCTTCAAACAACTCCAGCTTGGGTGGACCGGCATAAATGCCCTCGGAGGTTTTTCCCGCCCCAGCATGGGCTTTACGGAAAGCCTCTGAACGAGTCCAATCTTCAAAGGCAGCTCTGCTTTCCCAAACAGAATGTGAAACAAAAGGCGTGATGCCGTCTTCGGTCTTTCCGCGTAACAGGTTGAATGACTTAAAGCCTGGAACCTCATTCAAAAAAGAATCACGGCTGCGCCATACCTCAATAAAGTCATCTTCACGCCCTTCATTCACCTGAAAGCGATTCATTGCCAGATACATAGTTTCACCTTGTACATAATAGTTTCACATCATGGATAACAGCCGGTGATTATCGAGTAGTGGCACTGAATATCAAGGTTTGTTTCCAAGGGTGTTGTGCGGTTGAAAGAAAAATGAGGGTGGTATAGCGGGGGGCAGATGAACAGAGATCGGCGTAAAAACCGACTCTGCGCTCTCAAGCAGATGAGTTATCGATTCAATAACTCCCTGCTTATATTGCCTTTGAACCTTGATAAATCTTGTGTAAAGCAGAGTTAAAAATTTATAACTGATTGGTTTATAACAATAATTTTACATTTGGTTGATTGGGGGTTAATAAAGCAAAGGTTGATTTTTGTACGCTTACTATTCAAAATAGCGACCATAAAATAGCATTATTTCTTGCTGTGCAATCCCAAGAAAACACCAAAGATTGAGCGTAACGATGAGTAGAAAAAAGAAGATTAAAGACCCTTCCATCCAACCGATGTTTCCTATTGGTTCAGAGGCAGGGCGAGAGGATCGGGAGAAACTGCGGGCGCGTATTCAAAAAAGAGGTGAGGATGCAGCCCAAAAGATTTTTGTACCGTTCACCGTCAATATGGAACAACGCAAGGCGGCAATAAAGCTTCGCTCTCAAGGCAAAAATATTGTGAGCGGATTTCCTGAACAGGTTCCCAATTTTGGTGAACTCGGGTGCACGCTTCATTTGGTCGAGGAAGATGGTGAGTTTGTCGTCAGGCCAGTCCCTGTTTAGGGTGTGGTGAAGTCATAGTGCCTATTGGCGCGTAATAGGCGCGTAGTAACACGAAAAAGCTTCAAGCAAAGGACTCCAAGCAAAGGACTCCAAGCAAAGGACTCCAAGCAAAGGACGTCAAGAAAAGGGCAGAGATAATGGAAAGCCAATTCACCGCCCTTTTTCGTTTTCAGCCTTCTAGCGTTCAGTTTTTTAATTTCCACACCGGTCATTTTTATTTCCATCCGTTGAAAACCCATGTGCCAATAACGTGAAAGACTGTAACCAGTGCGGAAAATGTTGTGTCAAATATAGCAACGGTGGCCTATCCGTAGCACAAAGTGAAATAGAGCTGTGGGAGCTGTTTAAGCCCGACATCTACCAATATGTCAGTAATGGAAAAATCTGGGTAGACCCAAAAACCAGTGAACAAATAGAGCGGTGCCCCTGGCTACGAAAAGAACCGAACCAAGAAAAATATACCTGCGATATTTATTACGACCGCCCCGACGACTGCAAATTCTATCCAGTCACCATTGAGCAAATGCTCAAAGATGATTGCGAGATGCTAGAAAAACAGGACTTGGATAAGCCAAAACAAGCGCAGGTTGCATTAGATAAGCTAATGTCGGATAGTCGCCCACCTTGTGAGTAAAGAGCTTTGATTCCTTTGATCAGGCCCCTTTGTTACCATAGTGGCCCAAAATAAGTTGTATCTGAGCCTGCTTACTTCAGTCCCCTCTTATTTGTACGCCCCAATATTCACAATACAAACCTAATGCCGAGTATCGAGATGAGTACACATAGAACCAAAGAACAAGCATTCACAAACCTACAGATGCCAAAAGGCTCCGCAGCAGGGCGTGAAGACCTGGAGAAACAGCGGGCGCGTATACAAGAAATAGATGCGCGTGCAGCCCAAAAGATTTTTGTACCCTTCTCCGTCAATATGGAACAACGCAAGGCGGCAAGAAAGCTTCGGGAAAAAGGAAAAAATTTAGTCTGTGGAACCCCCGGTCAAGAACCGGATTTTGCGTTGCTCGGCTGTTTTCTTCAGTTGGTTGAAGAAGATGGTGAGTTTGTTGTCAGGCCAACGATTTAGTTAAGTGACTACGTCTTAGCAAGTGAAGACTAAGACGGATAGTAGAACTTTTACTATTCGTCTTGGGTGTTAGCGTTCTTTTCCTGCACATACTCTAGGGCTGGTTAAGATCATTTCGACCCCTTTAATTTAACTAGGCAATCCAATCTATGCCGGGTTTCAAGGTTCTGTGACTAGCTCTGCTTCTGGCAATAAATGGCCTAGGGCCTCCAGATACTTCTCCGCATCCAGTGCAGCCATGCACCCGGTACCGGCAGATGTGATTGCCTGTCGGTACACTTGATCCATCACGTCACCGGCCGCGAACACACCTGGAATGTCGGTTGCAGTTGCGCCACCATTCGTTCCGCTTCGAACCTGGATGTATCCATCGTTCATCCCAAGTTGACCACGGAACATCTGAGTGTTTGGCTCGTGCCCAATCGCAATGAAGACACCATGCAGACTAATATCCTGTAATCTTCCAGACTGGACGTTAGACAATCGTATGCCATTCACACCCTTGGCGTCACCAAGAACCGCCTGAACCGTCGAGTTCCACACGATGTCGACCTTGCCATCAGTAACACACTTGAACAGCCTGTCATGCAAGACTTTATCGCCGCGTAGTGCGTCACGACGGTGAACAAGTGTCACCTTTCGTGCGATGTTGGATAGATACAGTGCTTCTTCGACAGCGGTGTTTCCGCCACCGATGACGGCTACGTCACGATCGCGGTAGAAGAAGCCGTCACAGGTCGCGCAAGCTGAGACGCCCTGTCCTCGTAGAGTCTGTTCACTGGGAATACCAAGGTATTTGGCGGATGCACCGGTTGCGATGATCAAGGCATCACAGCTGTATTCGAGTAACTCACCTTGTAGGTGGAATGGCCGTGCCTGAAGATCTACCTCGACGATATGGTCGTAGGCGATTTCGACACCGAAGCGTTCCGAATGGCGCCTCATTCTATCCATGAGATCTGGGCCTTGCAGCCCGTCCACATCCCCCGGCCAGTTATCTACTTCCGTTGTGGTCATTAATTGCCCTCCCTCATCTGAACCGGTAATGATCAGGGGGGCAAGATTAGCGCGTGCGGCGTAAATGGATGCAGTGTATCCGGCTGGGCCGGAACCAAGGATTATCAGTCTGTGATGTTGCATATCTTAGGGTCGTCTGGTGAAGGGTTTGGTCTGGGATCCATCACGTTCCGTCCCTCACGGCAAAGACTTACCGTGAGGGACGGAACGAACGGCCGGTTTGGTGTCAGCTCAAGCAGCGCCTTGTATTGCGCGATGTATCAGCGCGTGAGGAACCTTTCCTGTCAGCTGATCTACACGCTCGCCAGAGCGGTAGAGCAGCAGTGTTGGGAGGCTTCGGACGTTGTACTCTTCGAGAAGCTCTTTGTGTGCCTCGGCATCGATCTTAACAATTCGTAAGCTGGGGAACTCACCTGCTACTCGATCAAGTATCGGTGCCATAGCCCGACAGGGCGCGCACCAATCGGCCCAGAAGTCGACCATAACGAGCTCGTTACTTGCGATGTGCTGTTTGAGAGATGTGCTATCTGCGTGGATTATTTGCTCAGAACTCATCCTAACTCTCCTTATTGTGTGATCGCGTTTGCTTCACGAATATCGGCACCTGGATAAACCATACCTGACTCATATTCGCTATCCTCATCAGCATCGATCTGCATGGTGATATTGAACTTGTTACCCCAATTAAACAGACTACAAGCGAATACCAATTCAATAACTTCTTCTTCGGTATATTCGGTTCCTAGCTGTTCAAAAAAACCATCGGGGATGTAATTCGGATCACCAGCAATATATTCAGCAAGCTGAGCAGCTAATGCTTCTTTGATCGGAAGCTTGTCAAAATCAACCTCACCAAAAAATGCTGATTCTTTTTCTGCAATATCGTCGCGGGTCGCTTCACAACGCACAGCTTTGCAATAGGTGCAATCGTTTATCTCGCCGGTCTTGAGCCGCATCATTTCTAACACATGAGGTGGGATACGACCGCCACCGAACAATGCCTCAAAAACGGGGACAATGGTTTTCAGCAAAGAAGGTTGGCGACCGATAGTGCCGAACATGGAGGTGTCTTTCCACCACCCATTGTTTGCACCACTGAGGAGGTTATTAATTTCAGTGTCTGGGGACTGGCCGGGCTTTAGGGCTTTGAAACGACTCATTTGTATCTCCTATCTCTAGTTGATTGGAATATTATTAGTTCAAATACGCTTCAAGTTATTAGGAAGCAATCACTTCCAAACTAACCGATTTTGCACATATCTGTCAACAATAGTTGCCTGCAGCACGTATATGAAGTAGCGAGACTGGACAACATCGTGCATTCCATAGGTGAATTACTTTTGAACAAACAGTGCAGTTCAGTGAAGGCTGAAACACCAACAACTTGATACTGAATAATGATGTGTGTCAGAGATAATGGGATCCGGAAGCGCAGTTGTATCGGCGTTTATCTGATGATTGGTTTAGTGTGATTGCTTTCCGAGTACGTAATTATTGACGTGCAACTTGAGGGAAAATATTGTGTGTAGTGCATCACAGAGAGAACCTGGTAGATAGTCTAGAGCTACTCCAGTGGTCAGTTTACCCCTCCGTCTGAGACACAAAGCCACATAGCTGTTAGAATATGCCCGTTCTCTAAATAAACGGCTGATGGATACGACTCAAGCTGGTCTAATGGTAATAAGTTAAGGGTGGTGCAGTGGCAAGACCTCGCGAATTCAACAAAACCGACGCGGTGCGCGTTGTAACCCAGATCTTCTGGACGCGGGGCTATCAGGCCACGTCGATCAAGGACTTAGAGGAAGCGACAGGCCTGACTGCAGGGAGCTTGTATAAGGCTTATGGCAGTAAGCGCGAACTATTCTTACTCTGTCTAGAGCAGTACATGAAGGAGGAATCATACCTAGCGATCCTTCTGCGGATGTTTGACAAGCCTCTCGAACGCTCATTGCGTGAAATATTTGACACGATCATCGAGAGCACAAGCATGAAGAGTGACCGGCCTGCGGGCTGCCTAGTTACCAATCTGGCAGCTGAATTATTGAATACAGATATCGAACTCGGCCAGGAAGCGGCCAAGGGCCTTGATGAGATGCAAAAGGCTCTTCGATTCCGTTTCAAATGGGCTCAAGAACATGGAGATCTCGACAAAAGGTGTGATGTCGGGGCTCTCAGTGCATATATCATGATGGTTATTCAGGGAATGCTGGTTATCTCGACATCCACAAAGGATATCGCCGCCATGAAGCTCGCTCGCGATGCTGCACTTGCCACCCTGCATTGATAGCCAGCGAGCAGTTTAGTCCCATGAAATGGCGAGTGTGTTCTCAATATTCAAAGCCGTCATACCAAGTTGGGGCTATAAAACTAACTTATCGATTTAATAGCTCCGCGGCTTCCTTAGCAAAATACGTCAAAATTCCATCCGCGCCCGCTCTTTTAAAGCACAACAGCGATTCCATAATCACCTGTTCACGGTTGAGCCAACCCTTTTGAAAGGCGGCTACATGCATGGCGTATTCGCCGCTCACTTGATACACAAAGGTTGGGGCTTTTAGTTCTTCTTTCACCCGGCGAACCACATCCAGATACGGCATGCCGGGTTTCACCATAATCATGTCGGCACCTTCTTCTAAATCCAGTGCGCATTCATGCAGCGCTTCGTCCGTATTAGCCGGGTCAATTTGGTAGGTTTTTTTGTCACCGCCTTGGATATTAGTGGCGGAGCCGACGGCATCTCTAAACGGCCCATAGTAGCTGGAGGCATATTTGGCGGAGTAGGCCATGATGCGTGTGTTTACATGGTTGGCTTCTTCCAGTTCTTCGCGGATGGCCCAGATGCGACCGTCCATCATGTCGGATGGCGCAACAATATCGGCGCCCGCTTCGGCGTGTGATAGTGCTTGCCGGGTCAGGGTTTCTACGGTGGTGTCGTTGAGCACATAACCGGTGTCATTATCGATAATGCCGTCCTGACCGTGAGTGGTGAACGGATCGAGCGCCACGTCGGTGATAATGCCTAGTTCGGGGACAGCATCTTTTAAGGCTTTTACTGCACGTTGTGCCAGACCGTCAGGATTGTAGGCTTCTTCGGCCAACAGGGTTTTACAGTTTTGCGGCGTAACCGGGAACAGTGCAATCGCGGGAATACCGAGGTTGGCAATTTCCCGTGCTTCTTTCACTAACAGGTCGATGGAGAGCCGTGCCACGCCGGGCATGGAGGGGACTTCTTCACGCTGGCCGTTACCTTCCAGTACAAACATGGGGTAGATGAGGTCGTCGGGTGTCAGTACCGATTCCCTAACCAGTCGGCGGGAAAAGTCATCGGCTCGGTTGCGACGCAAGCGAGTGTAGGGGAAGGCGCCGCGGGTGTGTGTAAAGCTCATGGCTGCTCCAGCTTAAAATTAGTACTGATATTAGTACTTATAAATGCACGGTATCAAATTATGGTCTACCAGCATAATACGAGCATAAGCTTACTGGTCATACTTACAAACTATAGCGTTTTAAATACTTGCTCTGCCGCATCTAATGCAAATTGAATATCTTCATCCGTATGGGCTGCGGACATAAAGCCTGCTTCGTAGGCGGCGGGTGCCAGGTAAACGCCGGCATCCAGCATGCCGTGGAAGAACTTGCTAAAGCGTTCGGTATCACAGGCCATCACTTGTTGGTAATTGGTAACGGAGGGTTCTTCGGTAAAGAAGATGCCGAACATGCTGCCCACGTGGTTAGTGGTCATGGGGATATTCGCAGCATCTGCACGCTGTTGTAGGCCTTCAACCAGTTGGGTGGTTTTGGCAAACACTGCATCATGAAAACCGGGTTGGGTGATTAAGCCCAACGTGGTCAGACCGGCGGTCATGGCGACTGGATTGCCCGAAAGCGTACCGGCTTGATACACCGGCCCCAGTGGAGCGATCTGCTCCATAATTTTTCGTTTACCGCCAAAGGCACCCACAGGCATGCCGCCACCGATGACTTTACCGAGGGTAATTAAATCCGCATCAATATTAAAACGGCCCACGGCGCACTGGGGGTGAACCCGAAAGCCGGTCATCACTTCGTCGATAATCAGTAGTGCGCCACTGTTGGTACACTCCTCTCGGATGGTTTCCAGAAAGCCTTCCACGGGTGGTATGCAGCTCATGTTGCCAGCCACTGGCTCCAAAATAACGCAGGCGACTTCTGAGCCAATTTCTGCAAAGGCTTTTTTGATGCTGTCGATATCGTTGTAGGTTAGCGTCACTGTGTGGTTTGCCAGTGAGGCGGGAACACCGGGTGAGCTGGGTACGCCCAAGGTTAAAGCGCCGGAGCCTGCTTTAATAAGTAGAGAGTCTGAGTGGCCGTGGTAACACCCTTCAAATTTAATAATTTTGTCTCGGCCAGTGAAGCCACGGGCTAACCGAATAGCGCTCATGGTCGCTTCGGTGCCGGAGCTGACCATACGCACCATGTCCATGCCTGGGACTAGCTCACAAAGTTTATCGGCCAGTTCGATTTCCAGCTCGGTGGGCGCACCGAAGGTCATGCCTTTATCGAGTTGTGCTTTGACGGCAGCGATAACATCCGGGTGGTTGTGACCCAAAATCATCGGCCCCCAGGATTGCACAAAATCTACATAACGTTTGCCATCGGCATCAAACAGGTAGGCTTTTTCAGCACGTTCAAAAAATATCGGGGTACCACCCACGGCTTTAAATGCACGGACAGGAGAATTAACGCCCCCGGGAATGTGTTTTTGGGCAGCTTCAAACAGTTGCTGAGATCGTTGCATGGATTTGGGCATGGGTTTAGGCACAGGTTTGGACATAGTTTTAGTCTGGCTTTATTCTTGGAAATTAGGGGCGCTATTATCCTTGATTGTTGATGTCTGCGCCAATGGATGCAGGGCAAGCAATGATAGAAAGCATGACGGACAAGCAATACTGGCTAAAAGGGTGTATGGATGAACGAGATGAGCAACGGGCAATCAGCGTGGCAGCCAATACTTGATTACTGGTTTGGCCGGATCGACGATGATGCGGATTGTGCCAACCAGAAGGCGAGCTTGTGGTGGGGGAAGTCTCCGGAGGTGGATGCCGATATACGCGAGCGTTTTGAGCCAATGTTGCAGCTGTTGGTGAACGGCGGTAACCATTATTGGCTTAAGTTTCCAGAGAGTCGTTTATCCGCCATTATTGTGCTCGATCAGTTTTCCCGGAATATCTACCGGGATTCTCCTGCCGCATTTTCTGCGGACTTGCTGGCACTGAACTGGTGTCTGTCGGGCATTCACGACAAGTTAGACAAACAGCTGCGGCCTATTGAGCAAGTGTTCTTTTATTTGCCGCTGGAGCATGCAGAGGATCTTTCTTTGCAGCACCTGTGCGTTCAGAAGTTTCAGCAATTGGTGGAAGAGGTGTCATCGTCGCAGCGGGAGACATTTGAAGGGTTTCTCAACTATGCCGAGCAACATGCCGCTGTGATCGAGAAATTTGGTCGCTTTCCCCATCGCAATGAGGTGTTGGGGCGTGAATCTACACCTGGTGAGCTTGAATATCTGGCACAACCTGATAGTGGTTTTTAGGCCGCCTAAATTTAGTGTCGTTATGGGTCGCTAGCTAGAGTTTCTTGTGGGCGGTTATTCCATGCAAGATGTCCATGGGTAGTGGGAACACGATTGTCGAGCTCTTCTCACCCGCAATTTCGGTGAGGGTTTGCAAGTACCGCAACTGTATTGCCTCGGGTTGTTCGGACAGCCGCTTGGCAGCATTAAGTAATTGCTCTGCTGCTTCGTACTCACCCTCCGCATGGATAACTTTCGCTCGTCGTACTCGCTCAGCTTCTGCTTGTTTGGCAATGGCGCGAATCATGCTTTCATCAAGGTCCACATGTTTGATCTCTACGTTGGAGACCTTGATTCCCCAGGCATCGGTCTGTTGATCAAGAATCCCCTGAATGTGGGCATTTAGTTTATCCCGGGAAGTGAGCATGGTATCCAGTTCGTGTTGCCCAAGTACTGAGCGCAAGGTGGTTTGAGACAGCTGGCTGGTGGCTTCATAGAAATGTTCCACCTGAATAATGGCTTTCTCTGGGTCAACGACCCGAAAATACACCACGGCGTTCACTTTCACCGAGACGTTATCTCGAGAGATAACGTCCTGTGTGGGCACATCCATGACGATGGTACGCAAATCCACCCGTACCATTTGCTGGATAATTGGGATAACAATGATCAGCCCCGGGCCTTTAACTTTATAAAACCGGCCCAGTAAAAAGATGACGCCTCGCTCATATTCCCTCAAAACCCGGAACATGTAGGCGATCAAGGCGATCACTAATAGAATAATTGTTGCTGTAAAGTAGATGCCAGGGATCATGGCGGTGTCTCCTTTTCTGCATTTAGTATCAGGCCCGTTGTGCCGGTAATACGTACGTAGTCACCGGTAGAAAGTGATTCATTGCAGTGCACCGACCACCGCTCACCATGTACCCAAACCGTGGGTTGATCGTGGTAGATGGATTCAACGGTGGTAATGGTGCCTATCAGGGTGTCGAGGCCAGTGACGACCCGCGCGTGGCGCGACCGCCAGACCATGCCTAGTAAAAAGATCATCAGTGCGGCGCTGGCGGCAGTGACGCCCAGAATGACCGGGAAGGCGATTTGAAAGGCCGGGAGGTCTGTATCCATAAGCATGACGGAGCCAATGGCAAAAGCAGCCACGCCGCCAAACCCGAAGATGCCAAAGCTGGGGCTCAATGCCTCTGCAATCATCAGACCCAGACCAAGCAGTATCAGTGCTAGGCCGGTGTAGCTAATGGGCAGAACCTGTAGTGCGTAAAACGCTATTAGTAGACTGATCCCGCCCAGAATACCCGGCAAGCCTGTGCCGGGATTGGAAAATTCGAAGATTAAGCCATAGATGCCAACCAGTAATAGGATGTAGGCCACACTGGGATCGGTGATGACCGCCAGGAATTGATTGCGCCAGTCTGGTTGATGTTGCACCAATTCGGCATCGGCTGTTGCCAATGTGATCTCACGGTTATTGATTGTCAGAGTGAAGCCATCGAGTTGGCTGATTAGGTCATCGAGGTCGTTGGCTATCAGGTCGATGACATTGTTATTCACAGCCTGCTGGGCGGATAGTGATTTGGCGCTACGCACGGCGGCTATTGCCCACTCGACATTGCGCCCTCGCAGTTCTGCCAGGCTTTGAATGTAGGCCGCAGCATCGTTAATGACTTTTCTTTCCATCGTGGTGGCAGGCTCGGGCGCTGAATCTTTATCGGTTTTTTCTGGCGGGGGTTGGTTGGGTTTGTCTGGCTTTGCCGGGTTGGGCAAAGAGGGTGCACCAATTTGAACGGGGGTGGCGGCACCCAGGTTAGTACCTGGTGCCATGGCTGCAATATGGCTGGCATAGAGAATATAGGTACCGGCACTGGCGGCGCGGGCGCCGCTGGGTGCTACAAATGTCGCGATAGGTATGTCTGATGCCAGAATAGCCTGGATGATATGGCGCATGGATTTGTCCAAGCCACCGGGCGTGTCCATCTGGATAATAACCAGTTGTGCTTGGTCATCTTTGGCTGAACCGATGCCTCGGTCAATGTAGTCAGCGATGGCTGGGCCAATAGCACCCTGCACGCTGAGCAACCAAATAGGTTGCTGCGATGGGTCGCCTTGACTAGGGGAGAAGCTCAGGGCAAGTACGATAAGAGCCAAACACTTCCACATATACTGTGTTCATCTAATAAGGTTGATGTTTAACATCAGTATAGTCATCAGTGAGAATTTGGTTGTTGGCGATAGAATTATCATATCAATCAGTTGGTTTTGGCGTTCTTAATCAATGGGGCTGGATTAAGCGACCAGAATGATTTTTTCGTTCGATGCTGCCGCCTTTCACTTAGGGTTACTTCGAGGGCTTGGGGACGTTGTCTTCACCCAGTTTATTCAAAAGCAACATGACTTCATCATCACTGAGTTGGTGAAAATACTGGTAGTAGCTGCCAACAGAACCCTGATAATTTGGGTCAATGAACAGGGCGACGACCTCGTCTACTTCAGAACTCAGCATCTGGGCAGTTTCTTCAGGCATCACCGGAATGGCGACAATTATCTTATCCGGGTGTCGGGTTTTTACATCGCGAATGGCTGCACGCATGGTTAGTCCAGTGGCAATACCATCATCCACCAGAATGGCTAGCTTCCCGGCGACGGCGCTGGGCTCTCGATCACCGAGATAACATTCACGCCGACGTTTTGCTTCGCTAATTTCTTCTTCCTTTTGTTGTTCAAGCCAAGTGGAATCAACGTCGGCTATCGCCTTTTTATTGCAGATTATTTCTCCGGTCTCTGTGACTGCGCCAATGGCATATTCGGGATTGAAGGGATGGCCAATTTTTCTGGGAATGATTAAATCCAGAGGCATGTTGAGAGCTGAGGCCACCTGAAAACCGAGTGGAACCCCACCACGGGGAAGGGCATAAACAACGGCATCCACCCCCGGATACTTTGTGGCTAGGTTTTTTGTCAGAGCGCCCGCTAGTAGCTGGCCAGCATGGGTGCGAGTTTTAAAGTGCATGAGGGCGCACCAGGATTATGAGCGGTTAATATTAAGTAACTAAAAGCAGCTACTTATAAAAGTCTAGGAGAGGACTGTATCGTTTTCCATGTGATGGTATATATCAGAAGGGCCTCACAACAACCATGATAATAATACTGATCAGCATGAGTACCGGTACTTCGTTAAACCAGCGGTAGAACACGTGGCTGCGAGTATTTTTATCATCGCGAAATTGTTTCATCAGGTAGAGGCAAGCGTGGTGATAAATAATCAGCAAGATGACCAGGCCTATCTTGACGTGAAACCAGCCAGAATGGAGAAAGTAGTTGGGGTAGATACTGAACAGTGCAATACCCAGCAGGATGGTGGCAATCATTGAGGGGTTGGCAATACCTCGAAAGAGTTTGCGTTCCATAATCTTGAATCGCTCAATGCTTATCTCGTCTTCTGACATGGCGTGGTAAACAAATAGTCGGGGCAGATAAAACAGTGCAGCAAACCAACAAACCACCGCCACGATATGAAAGGCGGTTATCCAGCTTTGCCCGCTGATCAGAATTTCTTTTATCCAGCCCATACTTGCATCCAACCTATAGCCAACACTGTGTAAAGCTTGTTCTGTTATTGATAGCCAGTAATTTACGGACAGTAGTTTACTGGCTGTCGTTTATTGATAGTAGTTGTCGATATCTTGTTTGGTAATAATTCCTGCCACTTCGCTCATCAGTGGTGCCGCAGGTTGGCTGACAAACACAGCCTGACCGTTGTTCTGCTGCATGGTGAGCAGGGCTTCCTGTAGGGTTGCTCTCGCATGTATCGGGAATAGTTGCCAGCGATCGCCGGGAATTTCTCGCAAATCAATGATGTCGTCACCTGCCAGTTCAAGTAGTTGTTCCTGAAGATGGAGAGCGAGGTCAGCAGAGCGCAGGATATATTTTGGTTCACCAGCATCCTCAATCACAATCCAGGTGGGTTTGTTTTCAAGCAGTGTTGCTGCCATTTGTTGCGGCAAATAGCGTGAGTGGTGGGCAAAGTTTTGCTTCATCAGGCTGGTGACACCTGAGCGACTCAGCATTTGAAACACCGGGGAATAGTAACCTGTCAGGTCGCGGCCTACGGAAAAGATACCGAGCTGTCTAGTGAGCATGCGACTGGTCATGGAGGCGATGACGATCACCAGCATACTGGGTAACAAAATATTGGGGTTATAGGTCAATTCCAGTACGGCAATCAGTGCAGCCAGTGGTGCGTTCAGTACAGCGCCCATCATCGCACCCATACAGAGGATCGCGTAAAAGCCGGAAGAGGATGCTTGCTCCGGATTGAAATAACCACCAATTATGCCAAGACAGCCTCCAATACAGGCGCCGATGACAAAGTTGGGGCCAATCATTCCACCGGGCATTCCCAAGCCAACTGATATGGTGGAAACCAGAATCTTTGCAATTACGATGGCGGCAAGCAGTACTAGGCCAAGTTCGCCGAGCATGGCTTGCTCTACGGTGTCGTAACCCACCCCCTGAATTTGGGGCAATACAATGGCGATGGTGCCACAGAGTAATCCCGCAAATAGCATGCGAAGCAGCACCGGACGCTCTTTGAATGCCCGGGTGTGGCGGTAGAGCAGTAGCATTGCCGATGCTGCCAGCCCCACGATCAAGCCGCAAAGTACCAGAAAGGGCAGTTCCCACAGGCTACCCAGTTCTATCAGTGGAATGGCAAAAGCGGGCTCATTGCCGAACACAATACGGGACATGACCCCGCCGGTAACGGCAGAGAGAATGACTGGAATAAACCCGGTTATGGTGTATTCCATCAAGATTGCTTCCATCGCAAAAATCACCCCGGCCAAGGGGGTGTTGAATGAGGCGGCAATGGCGGCAGCGACACCACAGGCTGTGAGTGTTCGCAGGCTGTTATTGGGGAGTTTTAATTGTTGCCCTAGAAGACTGGAGCTGACCGCACCTAAATGAACAGCGGGACCTTCTCGGCCTACAGAATTACCAGTTAGTAGGGCAATGGCACCGCCGACGAATTGCAGTAGGCCATTGGCGGCGGGTAGTTGTGCTTGGTGGTGCTGCATTCGCTCAAGTACGTGACCAACACCAACGGAATGGTGTTCTGGTTTGATGCGGTGCATGATCAGGCCGATAATCAGTGCGCCAATGACGGGCAGTAGAAACCGGGCTTCAACGGGAAGCTGCTCAAAGGATTCGCTATCGCCGGGGAGTAAATATTCTAGCGGTAATTCAAAGGAAAGCCTGAATGCGATGGCGGTCAATGCGGTCAGAAAGCCACTGATACAACCCAGAATGGCGAGTTGTGGCAGGGCGTCGGCATGAGCAAGGCGGGCACGAAAGGTGTCCATTTCGCGTTTAAGCCATCCCCGGTGTGGAATTGTTTGATGTTGGTCCTTGTGGGCCATACCAAATTCTCAGCTTTCTTTTTAAGGTCGCGTATTAAGGCCGCTTTTGCTGCGATCTCAACACGTTCTTAACGCTTCTCTCGACCATATCCGACCATAGTGAAGCAGGGCGTGTTTCTTACACGGGTGTTTGCGCTATTATAAGCAGCTTCACAGACCCATGACAGGAACATCAGTATTGTGATTAAAGTAGGCATTGTTGGCGGTACAGGGTATACCGGCGTTGAATTGTTGAGATTGTTGGCTACCCACCCCAATGTGAAAGTGACGGCGATTACCTCTCGTGGAGAGGCCGGTCGGCCTGTGTCTGATTTATTTCCAAACCTGCGGGGGCACTTCGACCTGCCGTTTACTGATCCTGCTGATGGGGGTCTGGATCACTGTGATGTGGTGTTTTTTGCCACGCCTCACGGGGTGGCTCAGAGTACGGTGCCTGAATTACTTAAAAAGGGTATTAAAGTTATCGATCTGTCAGCAGATTTTCGGATACGGGATATTACTCTGTGGGAAAAGTGGTACAACCAGCCCCATGCCTGCCCTGAATTAGTGGGTGAGGCAGTGTATGGTTTGCCGGAAGTGAACCGGGACAAAATAAAAGATGCTCGGCTGATCGCCTGCCCGGGCTGCTACCCCACCAGTGTGCAATTAGGGTTTTTACCATTGCTTGAGAAAGGGCTGGTTGATACCAGCGACCTGATTGCTAATTCGGCATCGGGTGCCAGCGGTGCGGGTCGTCAGGCGAGTGTGAATAATTTGTTGGCCGAGACCACCGATAGTTTCAAAGCTTATGGGGTGCCAGGTCATCGGCATTTACCGGAAATTGAGCAGGGGCTGATGGACATTGCCGGTTCACCCGTGGACCTTACCTTTGTGCCGCATCTGCTGCCCATTATCCGGGGTATTCATTCGACACTGTATGCAACACTTAAGGGCACAGCGCTTGATTACTCTGAAGTTGAGTTGCAGCAGCTCTACGAAGATTGTTTCAAGGATGAACCATTTGTGGATGTGATGCCTGCGGGCAGTCATCCACAAACACGTTCTGTCAGAGGTTCCAACACCTGCCGGATCAGTGTATTTCGGCCACAGGGCGGCAATAAAGTTGTCGTGCTTGTAGTTGAGGATAATTTGGTCAAAGGGGCTTCGGGTCAGGCCATACAGAATATGAACATTATGTTTGGTTTGCCAGAAAGTGCTGGGCTAGAGGCTCCAGCACTATTGCCCTGATGACGGATCCCAGTCACAAGCTGGTTGTTCGGCCACACAAACCGGATAATCGCAAGCGTGAAATAGGCCTGTGGCTATTGCTGGTGGGGACTGTTTTCTCCGTGGGCATTCTGTTGGGAATGCAGTTATTTGATCAGGCCATGGTTGATAAGAGTCAGCAGGCTGACGAACTTGAAGTGCTACAGGTGCAGCTTGATGAGATCAGTCAAAAACTTATTAATGCAGAATTGGCTTCTAATGTAGACCGGCTCGCCCTGGAGTATGTCCGTCAACTGGTGACATCGTTGCAGTCGGAGATGGCTGTGGATGAAGAAGAGCTTGGTCTATATCGCAACTTGCTGCAGGAGGGTGGCTCAGAAAGTGGCTTGTTGATCGGTGAGCTGCTATTGAAGCGGCATTCTGAGCAGGAAGGCATTGCTTACCGATTGGTTGTTCAGCAAAAAGAGAAGAAGCTGAAGCGGATAAAGGTGAGTATCAAAGTTGATGTAGTGGGTGTGCAGGATGGGAAAGAGGTCACCATTGGTTTAGAAGATTTTGATGATCAGTTAGAGCAGTTACCGATTAAGACGGAGTTTAAGTATTTTCATGTGGTCGAGGGTGTTCTAACGATTCCTTCTGGGTTTCAGCCACGGGTAATAGCGGTCTCTATCATGAAGGTTGGTGTTAGCGGTAGCCGGGTGGAGCGACAATTTGATTGGCGAGTAAGCGTCCTATAGAGAGGTGAAGCATGCGTAAGAAAAATAAGTCGGTACCCTTTGCAGCGGGTAATACAACGTTGATTGCTGGTGGTACTCATGTAATTGGTGATATTCATTTTTCTGGTAATCTGGAGGTGGAAGGCCAGGTAACAGGAAACGTCGTTGCTGAAGAAGGTACCGAAGCCCGAGTACGTATACTCCCTGATGGGAAGCTGGTGGGTGATGTGCGTGTCCCTGTGGTGGTCATCAATGGACACATTGAAGGCAATATCTTTTCCAGTCATCAAGTCGAACTGGCAGATAAAGCTGTGGTCGAAGGTAATCTACACTATGTATTAATTGAGATTGAGAAGGGTGCCCAAGTAAACGGCAGCTTTGTCCATCAAGCCACAGAAGAGCCGAGCAATGTGGTGCCGTTAGAAAATACGGCAGACTCTAGCCAGGAGACACCTAGTTTATGATAGAATACTTGACTGGAATGCTTGGGTATTAGCCCTGTTGTGCATTCTTAATAGTTTTGTCAGGAGTACTCATGTCAGGTATCGAAACATTTACACCCATGCCACTGTATATTTCAGAAAATGCAGTGGCAAAGGTAAGAAGTCTGGTTGAAGAAGAAGGTAACCCAGATTTAAAACTGCGGGTATTTGTCACCGGCGGTGGTTGTTCAGGCTTTCAGTACGGCTTTAGTTTTGATGAGCTGGTGGCCGAGGATGATACGATTGTTGAGAAAGATGGAGTTTCTGTATTGGCAGACCCGCTGAGTTTTCAGTATTTAAATGGATCCACGGTTGACTATGAAGAAGGGCTTCAAGGCTCACGTTTCACCATTACCAACCCCAATGCGACGACTACCTGTGGTTGCGGTTCATCCTTTTCGGTGTGATCTTTGAGTCTTCAGCGGACGTTAAACGTACTCGTTCTTTTGACAACCCTGGGTTGGGCCTGCTGGGTCACAGCGGGTGGAGGCCTGCTATCGGGAAACGGTCTAGTTCAGACAGAGGAGCAGCCGCCCGGCTATTTGGGCCGTATTGAATTGAATAATCCCGACGGGGTGGCCGCTGCGCTGCGTAGGGCTGAAAGTTTTTATCACGGCGAGGGAATGCGTGAGGAAGAAATACCACCCTTGGTGTTGGTTATTCATGGTTCAGAAGTGGGTATCTTTTTTAAAGAGAACTATTCGCAATACAAGCCTATTATTGACTTAGCCGCCAAGCTGACTGCTTTTCAGGTCATTGACATCAGGGTCTGCGAGGCCTCAGCCCAAATTATGGGGCTCGATATCAAAACACTATTCCCCTTTGTGGGCACAGTACCTTACGGCCCAGCTGAGATAACCCGGCTGATTGAGGTCGAGAAATATATTTATTTTTAGAAAATAGCGGGCAAAAGAATACGGCCCCTAGTCCACCTTCTTCCTAGTATTTTATTCCTATCACATCCATTGTCGTTGATGCTCGATAAAAACCTAAGCAGGATAAATGGCGCCCAATATGGAGGCCTTTGACGCGCCCGTTACCGTCGGAGCATTGCCGGGTTTCCCTTCAAGGGTCTGCTTGGCCAGCCAGGCAAAGGCCACAGCTTCGACCCACTCAGGCGCGATGCCCAGCGGTTCAGTACTAGCAATTAGTGTTGGATGCAGCAAGGTTTCCAGCCGTTGTATAAGAGCCGTGTTGTAGGTGCCGCCGCCACAGAAAAATACTTCCGTTGCTAACGGTGTGTGTGATCTCAGTGCTTCTGAGATAGTGTGGGCCGTAAATTCAAGCAATGTGGCCTGAACATCGACAGCGCTAACTTCCGGTATCTGGTTGAGGTGGCCTATTAGCCAAGAGAGATTAAATAGTTCTGGCCCGGTACTCTTGGGTGCAAACTGCGATAGGTAGGGTGTTCCCAGCATTTGTTGTAGGAGTGCGTCAATCACCTGTCCCTGTGCAGCCCAGTGACCATTCTTATCATAGGGTTGACCAAGGTTTTGATTGATCCAGCTGTCCATCAACGCATTGCCGGGCCCTGTGTCATAGCCTAGTAGTGACGAAGGTGAACTATCGCCGGGCAGTAGGGTGATATTGGCCATGCCCCCTATATTGACGATGGCTCTGGAGAATCCAGGTTTTTCGAAAATAGCTTGGTGAAAAGCCGGTACTAATGGCGCACCGTGGCCACCAAGGGCAATATCGCGACGACGAAAATCTGCCACCGTGGTAATGCCTGTTAGCTGGGCAATGGTGTTGGGATCACCCACTTGTAGGCTATAGGCGTGCTCATCGCTGTTATTTGGTGGAAAGTGACGAATGGTCTGGCCGTGGCTGCCGATAGCCGTTATATCTGCGGCTGAAAGTTTTTGCTGGGTAATCAGTTCGTTGGCAGCTTGGGCAAAGTGCAACCCCAATTCACGATCCAGTTGACCCATCCGGTGTATCTCATTCTCGCCACGCGAGGCCAATGCGTGGATTTCTGGTTTGAGTGTTCTAATATCGGCGGAGTGTGTGGCAATTAACTGGGGGCAGTCCGAGGTCATATCGACCAGAGCGGCATCAATGCTGTCGGCACTGGTACCGGACATGAGTCCTATATAAAGCTTTACGCCTGGCATTGATGGCATCTACTAATTAGCTAAAGCCAGCATTGAGGACTGTTGATAGCTGGCCAGTTGCATCATTAGTGGGGCTGTATCTTGTTCAAACTTTACGCGTTCTTGTACGGGGATGGGTTTGGCTTGGGGTAGTGCCACTGTTCGCGGATTGCGATGTACACCATTAACCAGAAACTCGTAGTGCAAGTGTGGACCGGTGGCGTAGCCTGTGGAGCCGACAGTACCAATTACCTGGCGTTGTTTTACCAACTGACCTTTTTTCACTTTGCGTTTGTTCAGGTGAAGATATTTTGTGGTAAAGCGCTGTCCGTGCTGAATGAACACATAATTGCCGTTAGCCTTGCTGTAGCCTGTTGCTGAAACCCTGCCATCACCAGCGGAGAAAATAGGTGTGCCTCGGGGTGCTGCATAATCTACGCCGCGGTGAGCGCGGATATTTTTGTGAATAGGGTGCTTGCGACGAAGGTTAAACCCTGAGCTGATACGGGCAAAGTCCAGCGGTGCGCGTAGAAAGGCTTTGCGCATACTATATCCTTCTGGCGTGTAGTAGTTGGCTAGCCCTTTGCTATTTTGGTAGCGAACCGCCCGGAAGGGTTTACCCTGGTTGGTAAACTCTGCACTCAAGATGTTGCCGTTGCCAATTTTTTCACCGTCGAGAAACTTCTCTTCATAGAGCAAGGAAAAACGATCACCTTTACGGATATCCAATGCAAAATCGATATCCCACCCGAAGATGTTGGCCAGCTCCATAATCATGCCATGGGGTAGTTGCGCGCGGTCACCTGCCAGAAACAGAGAATCCTTGATCACAGATTCGCGGTACGCCGTCATTATTTCGGGCTCAAGCAGGATATGTTGACCAGTGAATTTTTGGCCACTGCCTACCTCTGAGTTTGTGTAGAGGTAAGACTCAAGCTTTGACTTGATGTATTTAAGCTGTGTTAGCTCGCCTGCTTTATTCAGGCCTAGCTGAATTTCCTGGCCGGGGCGGATATCAACCAGAGGTTTAGCCAAGGGCGTGGATGACATTAGCCGATAGACGTCACCGGCATCCAGAGATGCCCGTTGGAATAGGGTGCTAAGGTTGTCACCACTGCGAACAGTTTGCGTTTTCCAATTTAGGCTGTCAGTTAGCTCGGAGACATCAGGGGCGGCTACAGGCTTGGTGTTTGATAGTCGGTCGACGGTAATCGCGATTTGGTTCTCAGCGGCAATAACGTGACCATCACTTTCTTGAAAGCTGAGGTCAATGCTGACTTCTTGGCGTTTGGCTGCGGCTTCTTTACTGGGGAGCATGGCGAGCAGTCCAATAGCAAACAAAGCAACGGCTCCAACCGTAATAAGGTGTGGCTTGGGCAGCTTTTTGGCGGTTAGGCGTTGCCAGAATGACGGGCCTTTGGGGTCGCGCATATAGTTAGCTTGGGACATAGCAGCTTAAGAGGTACCGTAAGTAGTGTGCTTAATAGTGCAATATATAATAGAAAGAGCCGCAATCCCACTGGATGTAGCTTATTTCAAGCAGGGCAATACTTGTTTTTGTAACGGGATAAGGTATCGTTTGCGTCCTTTCAGTCGGCAGAAATACGAGATAAAAGTATGTCCACAAGCGGTACAGAGTTGATAGCTGAATTACAGGCCCGAGGCCTGATTGCCCAGATGACTGGTGATGGTGAGTTGGCTGAACACCTGTCGAGTGGTTGTCGTACCCTTTATTGTGGCTTTGATCCCACTGCAGACAGTTTGCATATTGGAAGTTTGGTGCCATTGTTGGCTTTGCGGCGTTTCCAGCAGGCAGGCCATAAGCCTATTGCTTTGGTGGGTGGCGCCACAGGTTTAATTGGTGATCCCAGTTTCAAGGCTCAAGAGAGAAAACTTAACACTGCTGAGGTAGTGACAAGTTGGGTCGAGCGTATCAGAACACAGGTTTCGCAATTTATTGATTTCGATACCGGAGAGAGTTCGGCAGAGGTGGTCAATAATCTGGATTGGATCGGTAAGATAGACCTGTTGAGCTTTTTGCGAGATGTAGGCAAACATTTCTCTGTTAATAATATGGTGAACAAGGAGTCGGTTAAGCAGCGACTTGATCGGGAGGGCGCGGGTATCTCCTATACCGAGTTCACTTACATGTTGTTGCAGTCTTATGATTTTGCCAAACTCAATCGCTTGCATGACTGTACGTTACAAATAGGTGGCTCAGATCAGTGGGGTAACATAACTGGCGGTATTGATCTTGCCCGCAGGCTAAATGGTAACCAAGTCTTTGGTATGACTTTGCCGTTGGTGACCAAGTCAGATGGCACTAAGTTCGGTAAAACTGAAACAGGTACTATTTGGCTTGATCCAGCGAAAACCTCGCCCTATGCCTTCTATCAGTTCTGGTTAAATACAGCGGATGCGGATGCCTATAAGTTTCTCCGTTATTTCACCTTTCTATCGATTGTTGAGATAGAGGCGATTGAGCGGGCCGATGCGGAGATTCAGGGTAGAAAGTCTGCTCAGGGTATTCTGTCAAGGGAGGTGACAGAGCTAGTGCATGGTATAGGTGGATTAAAAGCTGCTGAAAGAATCACTGAGGCATTGTTCTCTGGGGGCTTAGGGTCGCTAACAGAAGGTGATCTCGAGCAGCTCAAACAGGACGGCATGCCCGCCAGCAACCTCAGTGCGGCGGAGCTTGATGGGCAGATGCTCACAGGCCTATTTACTGACAGCGGTCTGGTAAAGGCGGGGAGAGAGGCAAAAGATGCGCTGGGTCGAAATGCAGTGTTCATTAACGGTGTGTCGAAAGGTGCCGACGATAATATGAAAGCTGCAGAGTGTTTTGCGCCAGAGTGTGCACTCTACGGCCGATTCTTTATGGTGAAGCTTGGCAAGAAAAAGCATCATTTATTTGAGTTGATCTGACGGTATTGTCAGATGAGTAAAAGCCCGGCTTATAAGTCGGGCTTTTTTTTGGTTAAAAGGGCATCAAGTTGAATGCTAAGTAGACAGATTTACACCAGTGAAAATAAAAATGAAGAAAGACGTTGACGGAGTGAGATTAATCGATAGAATGCGCGCCTCGATTCGGGGATAGTTGCTCGTTTCGAGGCCCGACAAAGGCACTGTAAAAAAGAAAAAATATTTTTACAGAAAGCCGTTGACAACAGGGTGTAAGGCGCTAGAATGCGCGTCCGCTTCGAGGTTGATTTCAAGCGGAAAGTTAGCAGAAGTAAGTGTTGAGATTTTTAATACGAAATATCACATTACTCTGTTGACATTAAGGCGGCGATCATTAGAATACGCAGCCCGCTCCTAGAGAGCAACGTTCTTTAACAATTGATCAGATAATGCGTGTGGGTGCTTGCTGAGACGATTCAAGTGACAACGAATCATCAAATGCAAGTATCTCACCAAAAGAAGTAATTTGGTAAGCAGAAAGTGTTTGAGCTAAGTTTTTGAGTAGTATCGCTGGTTTAGTGAAACTGCTCCCTCTTGTCGACTCTTTATAGGGAAGATAGAGGTTAAAGATTAAACTGAAGAGTTTGATCATGGCTCAGATTGAACGCTGGCGGCAGGCCTAACACATGCAAGTCGAGCGAGAAAGC
>CAJXWQ010000004.1 GCA_913062605.1 uncultured Cellvibrionales bacterium | reverse complement strand
AGAAAGATAAACTGGAGCCATTCAATAAACTCTATGGTATCTACTGCAAAGGGCTGGGTGCTGGCAAGCGCATCCGGTGAAGGTGTGGTATCGGACCAACAATTCATTTTCTTTAGAGCTCGCTCTACCTCGAGAAGCTTAGATGCCAGCTCTGTATAAATATTATTCACTAAATGGTTTCCTATTTAGGATCACTCACTGACTATCACCAACTCCCTTATCACCCACGCCCCATCACCCATAGTCACGACGAAATGGAGGTAAATCCGCCAGTAATTGCTTCCCGTAACGCTTGGTGACAATACGCCGATCTAAAATAGTGACACGCCCCACATCCGTTTCTGTACGGATTAGTCGGCCACAGGCTTGATGTAGTCGAAGAGAGGCATCTGGTAGCATTAACTCCATAAATGCATTCCCACCCTTTTGCTCCAGCCACTCTGAGAGCGTCGAATGTACCGGATCATCCGGTACAGCAAAGGGTATTTTCGCTATCACCACATGGACACAATAGGTACCGGGAAAATCCATCCCTTCTGCAAAACTGGCTAAGCCAAAAATAACACTGCCCTTACCTGCATCAATCGCCGTCTTATGACGCTGAACAATTTCCTGATTAGCCCACTGCCCCTGAATTAATACTTTACCCACATTCTCTGCAGGCAGTTGCTCATACACCATTTCCATCTGCCGCTTGGAAGCAAACAGCACGAGAGAACCCTCCTGCCAATCAATAATATCGGGTAACTGAGCAATTAGTGCGTCGGTATGTGCTTTCGCATCGCTGGGGTCAGCACCTATGTCGGGTACCGATAGCACCCCCGCCTGTGCAAAATCAAAGGCACCAGCGACAGCCGAAAAATGTGCATCACCGGTCAGGCCACAACGCTTTTGAAAGCCACCAAAAGAACCTAGTGTCTGAAGCGTGGCTGATGTAATGACCGCCCCATAACATCGCTGCCAGAGGCTAGACTTAAAAATGCTCCCAGCATCAGTGGGCGACGCTGACAACTGAATATCCATGTTGCCGCCCACACCCTCTTCCAGTGACAACCAACGGGCATAGGGTGGACCCTGACCCTGATCTTTCGAGGCATAACATTTCCAGAGATGTAGTGCTGCTTCCACACGACCCTGCCAAATGCCTACCATTTGAAATAACTGCTCCAAATCTACTCTGGGCACAGGAAAATGAGGTTCATCCATCCCATCTCCCACACGATCGGAAAGAACCTCCAGTGTCGATGCAAGAGAACTCAAGCTTTCTGAAATATGCCCGGCCATCTCACGTACTTCATCACCAGGATCTCCACCGGGAAAACACCAACGACTCTCTTCATCACCTAAAGACTCCCGATCCAGTAACTTCTCAAACATCGGATAACTAAGCCCAAGTAACTTCTCGGTCGAACTGGCAAGATTAGCCATTTTTTCGATTCGGGTTGCCAGGTCTGGTGCATTAATCAGCAAAGGTAGTCGCCCCACAATTTGCTTTTGCATTCGACCAAACCAATTGATGGTACTTCTCAGGCGGCATTGGCCAGAAAAATGATTAAGTGCAGTGGCAGCGATTCGATGACCTTCATCAAAAATATAAATTGTGTCTTCGGGTGCCGGTAGAATAATCCCGCCACCCAATGCCAGGTCGGCCATGACCAAATCATGGTTGGCAACGATGCAGTCAGCTTCTTCAAGTTCGTCTCGAGCTTTAAAGAAGCAGCATTCCCTAATATAACGACAGCGACGCCCAGCACACTGTCGGCGATCTACTGTCAGTGGCCGCCAATCGACATCTTCTATTGATTCAGGCCAGTTATCCCTATCACCGGGCCAGTCTCCACTCTTCAGAGACTCATCCATGGCTCGATAACTGGCAATAATGTTACTGGTAGGATTAAAGTCGATCTCATCCTCGAATAAAAATGTACCACTATCTTTAGCACTCGCCACATCAAGACACTGCTCCAACCTTAATGGGCAGAGGTAACGGCCACGCCCCTTTGCTAAGCTGACCGTATACTCCCACCCCGTGCTCTTCAGTAGTGCGGGGATGTCCCGGTTAACTAATTGCTCCTGAAGCGCAACAGTACCGGTAGCCACGACGACCCGCTTACCCAGCTGACGCGCAATAGGTAATGTTGATAATAGGTAGGCAAGTGTTTTTCCGGTACCCGTACCTGCCTCAACGACACAGATACCATTCGCAGAGACTCTTTGACCGTCATCACCCTCTTCAATATCACCCAAGACATTGGCAATGGCAGCAATCATTTGCTTTTGACCGAGCCGCGGGCGCAACTCGTTGTTGGCTAGGAACTGACGATAGCCCTGCTGGATTTCTTCTTTAAGGTCAGCATCCAACACGGTTAGGAGAGGCTAAGTTTCTGACGGACCGGATTGGCATACATGGCCAGGACAATATCGCGATATTCAGCCGGTATGACTTTCATACGACCATTAAATTCTCGAACAGCTTTCGGCCAGTCACACACCATGCCGGCTTTCCATTCAGTCACCGCTACAGCAGTTTCATGCAACTGCTCATACGCAATAATATTGGTCGGGTGCAGGTAATAATTACCAATAATTTGCTGATCCACAGCAGCTGCCATGTCATCGGCAGAATCAACAGTACCCACCAGCGGTGAACCAAAGGCCACATGAACAGAACCCTTTCTCCCAACAATGCCATTATAGATACTGACAAAATCTTCGTGCTCGTCCTTCTCGTAAGCACCCTCAGTTTGCTTGGAATATAGCTCCTGCCCTTTAGCTGCATCCAGCGGGTCAAGTTCGTAGGATATCGCCACCGGCACAACATTAAACTCACCCAGCGCATCGGCAAATGCCTGCCCTTTCTGTTTACTAAGAGCCAGCATTTTCAGTAAGGCTGGCTCCGTTTTATCAACCCCATCTTTGGCTCGGCCTTCCCGCTGTGCAATCCAAATTGATGCATGCTCCTCAGTCAATGAGTGTCGAATATAATGGGATAACTGCAATAGAGCTGCTAACTTCTCTCGTCGCCCAGAAGCAGAACGCTTAACAATAAAGCTCTTATTTACCCGCATCAGATCCGAGGTAAACTCCTTGGTTAACAAGTTGTCTCCAATAGCGATACGTACTGTTTCCCGGTTGTCGTCATAGAGCGCCACATTGACAAAAGCCGGGTCCATGGCGATATCTCGATGGTTGCTTATGAATAGGTAGGGAGTGTCTCTATCCAGCTTATCAAGCCCCGACACAGTCACCGTACAATCAATATTTTTTAACAGGTTGCCTAAGCTGGCCCGCATAGCAGAGTGCAAATCATGTACTGTATTTATTTTATTAAAGGCACTATTCAACGCTCGTCTAATAATTGGACGCAGTAGCCACGGTGCCCAACGTGCAATTCTTGGATACTTTATGGACAACAGAGTATCGATAAATTCCCGGTTACCCGAAAGCCGGGAAAGAACCTGGGGCACCTCATCGTCACGATAAGGACGGATGTCATCAAATGTATTCATATCAAATGGAATAATTATTTTTCTGGGTCTGCCCTATATTAAGGGCAAAGGATTAAATCAAAAGAGTAGGCTACCAGATTTCGATCTGAACAGAGTAATAAGTAACCTCTACGTGTTCCTGCAATAAAATATCAATCTCTGTGCATGTATTTTTTCAGCTCATTACCGAGGGTTATACCAGCGCACCTCTGAAGCATATTTATCCACCAAATGCGTTACATCCAGAATGATAGAAAACAACGCCATCCTTACTAGCAACCCATTGTCTGTTTGCCGGAAGATCGCCAGATTCGGATTACTGTCCAGATCACTGTCCAGCTCATTTGCCTCAGCCCGGGAGTCTCTAGGCAAAGGGTGCATAATCACCGTATTGGGTTCACAGTGAGAGGTATAAATTGCCTGATTAAGACGAAACCGGCCACGATAAAGATCTGCTTCATCCCTGCTGGAAAATCGCTCTTCCTGAATTCGTGTGGAATACACAATGTCTACATGGGAGATACTAGGCTCAATCTTGTCAGATTCCTCTACAGAAATACCCGCTTCGCGCATATCATCCACAAGATTAGAGGGCATCGCCAACTCTTTGGGTGAGACCAGCTGAACAGAGACATTATCAAATAACATCAATAACTTACAAAGAGAATGCACCGTTCTTCCATGCTTCAAATCACCAATCATAGCAACACGAAGACCATCCAAGCTGCGTCCCAAGCCTTTCAGTTCCTTCTCTATGGTATAGAGATCAAGCAATGCCTGACTCGGATGCTCATTGCTGCCATCTCCGCCATTAATGACCGGCACCCGGCTCGCACTGGCAAAATCTGCCACCGAGCCAGACTCTGGATGACGCATACAGATGATATCGCTGAATCCTGACAGCACACGAGCGGTATCCTGTAGCGACTCCCCTTTAGCCAGTGCCGAGGCTTCAAAGCCAACCGTTTCCCGCACCTCTCCGCCTAACAGGTTAAAGGCACTACCAAAACTGATCCGGGTTCGGGTGCTAGCTTCAAAGAACATATTACCGAGAATCGCGCCATCCAAAACCCGCGTAATTCTTTGACGCTGGGCATAGGGCTCCATACGATCGGCCACACGAAAAATATGGTCGATATCAGCTCGCTCAAATTGACTGATGGAGAGAATACTCGCACCCTTAAATTCCACACTGCCCCCGTATACCATTCATTATGCCGCAGCATTTTAGCGGCTTTGCCAAAGACGAACCAGCTACTTGCCGTTCCTACAAAATTTGACTACCCCAGTCCTGTAACGCACGTAAAATATTGCGATCATTTTCTGACATGCTCTCGTGCCCCAAAAGCTGATCAATCTCAGAAAAGTAAGTCTCCAGGGTTAGATACCCTTCTGCTGAATTCGTCAGCCGCTGAAAACGCAATTCGTCCCAACGATGCTGCTCCTCGTCACTGAGGGTTTCAGGAAAATTTTTCACCCGGTAAAGAAATAACAACTGCTGATAGCGCTCATCACGAAAGTGTAGGGAATCCGATGCCAGCTCTGCAGCGGAGGCCGTACGCACCTCCGGTAACAACCCTTTGTCCACCTCATCAAGAAAGCCATCGTACAAACGTCGCTCAACATTGTCTGTTTTTTCATATAACCGTGAGGAGAACACCTCTGCTAGCTTTGCTGATAAATCCTGTTGCTGTAGCAACCGCCAGTTTTGTTCACAAAGTGCCGTATCAATACCCAACCTTCGTGCAGAGTCAGGATCCAGCAGCTTGGGCGTCGCTACAACAGGACAACGGTTTAACTGCACCCCTTTAAGTGGTATTCGCTCAACGCCTTCCGGTAAATCCTCAGTTGGTATAAATAGCCGTTGCTGAATCTGTTCTGCCGACAACTTTACCAAAGCCTCGGCATCGCCCATCAGATTAAAACAGATCATTGAATTTTTATTGGTTGGATGTCTTGCCAATGGCATCATCAATGCCGTGTAGCCATTTTCTCTTGGCAGCCTACTCGATACGTGCAAAAAAGGTTTTTTGTGGGTTAAATCAATTAGGCCTGCCACCTTATGCTTTAACCGATGTCCATATATGTACCGATAAAGCTTTGGCTGTTTTGTCATGACCAATTTGGCCATAGCAATGGTGGCCAAAACATCTGATAACGCATCATGTGCAGATTCATGCGCTATTCCATTTACCTCAGTCAAGCGTTCCAGCTTGAAACAGGGTGACCCATCTTCATAGTTGGGCCACTCGATGCCTTCGGGTCTCAAAGCCCTGGCCAACCGCACCATATCAATAATATCCCACCGAGAATTCCCGTGTTTCCACTCTCGTTCGTAGGGATCATAAAAATTTCGATACAAGCTATATCGGGTCACCTCATCATCAAACCGAATACTGTTATATCCTACCCCACAGGTCCCAGGCAGAGATAATTCATGGTGAATTTTTTCAATAAACTCCCGCTCTGGCACACCCTTTTTCTGGGCGCTCTGTGGTGTTATTCCCGTGACAAGGCAAGCTTGTGGCCAGGGGAGTCGGTCCGTCGGTGGCTGACAGTATAGGGAGAGTGGCTCACCGATAATATTCAGGTTTTCATCTGTACGAACACCAGCAAACTGAGAGGGACCGTCACGAGAAGGGTCTATGCCAAAGGTTTCGTAATCGTGCCAGTAGAGTGTATTTGCCATAGCCATAACCTGTTCTAACACCTAGCGTCTATGTAGCCTTAGTGATTAAAAACACCCACAAAAAACGGCGTCCTAGGACGCCGTTTTTAATAGCTTGTAATGAGAAATCTACCCAGGGCTTACTTCACTACCTCGGTAAAGGTCATCTCACCAACAACACGACGGTTACGGGCACGGCCCTCATCAGTGTCATTATCAGCAATTGGACGGCTCTCGCCATAGCCCGTAGTAGTAATACGGCTAACATCTATACCGTAGTCTTCATGAATCTTGGCTTTAACTGCTTCAACACGGCGCAGGGACAGGTCTTGGTTGTAGCCTTCCTTACCACGAGAGTCAGTATGACCTTCCAGCTCCAAAGTAATATCGTCGTGAACCTTCATGGCATTGGCTACAGCTTCCAGCTCATCACCATAGATTGCGCGAACATCTGCTTTGTCGAATTCAAACTCAACGTTGAGTTTAACCGTAAGAGTGCGTGTTTCTGGCTCCATTTCTGGCTCACGTACTGGCATCGGCTCTACAGCCACGGGGGCAGCAGGCTTGTTGAAGTAGTACCGCAATCCAAAGTTAACAGAAGCATCCCACATGCTACCCTTGCCTTCACCACGAACTTTATTTAACGCCCGTACATCACCACGAAATTCCAACTGAGGCGTGATCATGTTGGACATACCTAAACCAGCCTGGAGCTGATGAGTGTATTCTTCTTCTTCCTGAAGGTTATTTTCACCTTCACGATCATAGTAGGCATAACCACCAACGGCATAAGTACGCCAGCCGCCATTGTCCTCACCAAACCAGTAGTAAGCATTCAACTGTGCTACTTCCAAATCATCACCAGCTATATCGCTGCCGTATGATGCTTCAAGAGCCCAGTCGTTAGAAAAGCGATAACCAATATTTAAGCTCATAAGACCCGCTTCATCATGCCCGCTAACCACTCGATCACTATCGAGATAGTAATAACTCAAGCTTGGCCCAAGATACAATCCTTCTTGGGACTGTGCAGACATAGAAACCGCCAGCATTAAACCACCAACCGCTATAAGTAATTTTTTCATCATATTCACCAATTCCTATTTAAAAACTACAGGCATCCTCGCCTAACCGCCATCCAGCAGTTGCCGCAATAATAATACATTTCTATGCAATTTTCCTTTTCTTAGCATTGTTTTTACTACAAAAAGTAAATTTTTTAATAAAAATCAGCTCTGCTCTGGGCGCCTGTTCAAATATTAATCAATTCTTACCCGCCACACCCAACACAACGTCTTTCACGAAGATAGTCGAGGCCAAATGCTCACGCAACTTAATAAAGCAAAAAACCGGAAGGGAGACTTCCAGTTTTTAACGAATACTTACCTAATGATTAAAGCTTTAATGCATGCTCTTCAATCTTTTCTCGCCAGATTTGGGGCCCTGTTTGGTGAACAGATTCACCCCTAGAGTCCACCGCCACTGTGACCGGCATATCTACAATCTCAAACTCATAGATCGCTTCCATACCCAAGTCTTCAAAGGCTACCACTTTGGCTCCTGTTATCGCTTTTGATACCAGGTAGGCAGCACCGCCCACAGCCATCAGATAAACCGCCTCATTGTCCCTAATCGCCTCAATAGCCACTGGCCCACGCTCTGCCTTACCTATCATGCCAATCAAGCCTGTTTGCTCCAGCATGGTGCGAGTAAACTTGTCCATACGGGTAGCGGTTGTAGGTCCAGCCGGTCCTACAACCTCTTCCCGCACTGGGTCAACTGGGCCTACGTAATAGATAAAACGCCCTGTCATATCTACCGGAAGCTCCTCACCATTCGCCAGCATATCGATCATTCGCTTATGTGCAGCATCCCGACCGGTCAGCATCTTGCCTGACAGAAGAACGGTTTCGCCGGGCTTCCAATCTTTAATACCCTCACTGGTCACGGTATCAAGATTGACTCGACGTACACTGTCGCCCACTTCCCAGGTAATTTCTGGCCAGTCATCCAGGCTTGGTGGCACCTGTTTGGCGGAACCTGAGCCATCAAGTACAAAGTGTGTATGGCGAGTCGCAGCACAGTTGGGAATCAATGCCACCGCCTTATTGGCAGCATGGGCGGGAAAGTCTTTCACTTTCACATCCAGAACAGTGGTTAACCCACCTAACCCTTGAGCGCCTATGCCCAGATTATTCACTTTTTCATACAGCTCAAGACGAAGTTCCTCCGCACGATTTGAGGCACCCCGCGCCTGCAACTCCTGAATATCAATGGAATCCATCAATGATTCCTTGGCTGACAACATTGCTTTTTCCGCTGTGCCACCAATACCAATACCCAACATACCGGGCGGACACCAACCAGCCCCCATTTTAGGCAGCTGCTCCAGCACCCACTCCACGACAGAATCGGATGGATTAAGCATGGCAAATTTGGACTTAGCCTCCGAGCCACCCCCTTTGGCGGCCACATCAACTTCTACCGTATCTCCGGGCACAATCTCGTAATTAATCACGGCGGGTGTATTGTCGCCAGTATTCTTTCGAGCCCCATCAGGATCAGCCAATACTGATGCACGAAGCACGTTATCGGGATGCTTATAAGCTCGACGCACACCCTCATTAATCATATCGGTGACACTCATATCACCTTGCCACTGCACATTCATGCCAACTTTCACAAAGACATTGATGATGCCGGTATCCTGACACAGAGGTCGATGCCCCATGGCACACATCCGAGAATTAATCAGTATTTGTGCCATCGCATCCTTGGCAGCCTTGGACTCCTCCCGCTCATAGGCTTCATGTACGGCCTTTATAAAATCCACAGGATGGTAATAGGAGATAAATTGCAGCGCATCGGCAACGCTATCAATCAAATCACCTTGTTGAATTACAGTCATCTACTCTCTCCACGGTAAAACTCTATATATTACTGAACGAGTTACTGGGTCGCCTGGGTTGCACCCAGCTGTTGTTTAATTTGCTGAATATCTCGATTAACCTGGCGGCGGTATGCATCAATCGCATTAATCGCCTCCTCATTACCGGCAACGCGGGTCTTTAAATCCAACTGTGACGCCTTCAGGCTTTGCTTAAGGCTGTTGAGCTGATCGGTCAACTCCTGAGACCGGCTCACCATATCATTCACTTCAAGCTTCGCTGCTAATGAAGCACTGGCCATGCTATCCACTGACTTACCTGTCTTGGTCAATTTAGCTGTCAGGTTAGCCACGTCCTTCTTCCGCGCCGCTCTGGAGGCTTCCAGGCTTTTTATGGCTTTTCCCTGCGCTTCTATTTTCTTGCGGTTTCGATCATTAGACACGCCCCACAACTTCCTAATTTCAGACCAGTGCTTATCCAGTGTTTCTTCGTGGCTTTTCAATTTTATACCGAGTGCAGTTCCTGACTGATTGAGAGATTCATCTGTGGATACAATTTTGGACTCCAAGTCATCAAACCGACTTTGTAACAAGGCAAGGTGCTCGGTTTCCTGTACAAAGAAATAACCCAACCCGCCTAGGCCAAGCAACAATATCACCACCAGTACTTTCCAAAACCAACCAACGCCGCCTCCTGATCGAGGCGATACATCATGGGCGGCTCGCTTTCGATCGTTGACTGTTCGGCCACCTCGGCCTTCACCTCGACCAATACGCTCGTCACTTTCAGGTACTATCGGATCAAGCCTATTAAAATCCCTATCAGTCATGGTGAATCAAACCTTTAGTTAAGAATGATTTTTCTATTATTGTCAGAAGATTGTGTTTAGTGTTTAAAAACAGGTCAAAGATTATACGCCATAGACATAAAAAAACCGGCCCATGGGCCGGTTTTTTTACACTTTACCTGCAACTACAGGAAGCACAAAGCACCAACCAAAATGGCAGTCAATACTAAACTAGAGACAATCACACCTTTCACGGTTGTCATCGGCCCTTGCTTACCAAACAGAGCATTTGCCTCCAATACCAAAACAATAGCAACGGCTACATATAAGCCCAAGCCGCCACCATTAGCAGATACCAAATGATCAGCACTGTAACCCAAGTGTGGAGAAGCCAGCATACAGAAAGCCATTGGCGCAGAGAACAAAGTGTTGGTACGAGAGGCCAGCAATGCTTTCGCACCGGCAGCAGGGCCGTCACCATCCTTCATACCCAGAGCAATTTGTTGGGCAGGCCAGATAACCAACCACACGTTCAGGAACATCAGGATACCCAAAAGTGCACCCACTTCGATGTAATCATTCATCACCTTTTGCCCACTGACGCCCATTAACAGGACAACACCGGTGATGAAAGTAAGCATGGCGCCCCAACGGAACCACCACAACGCACTTGGCGCCAGTTTAGCCTTGGCATCAGCCAAGCCTTCAGGACTAGCCTGTTTAAAGTAGCCTCCTTGAATAAAGTTGAAATAGTACAAAATGCCGATCCAGGTAATCCCAAACAGCAAGTGTCCCCAGCGAACCAAAAAATTAATGAAATCGAGTGACATAGTTATCTCCTTAGCAGCGAGATGTTATTTTTGTAATAGTTAAGTTGTTGTGACCAATAAACCCTTCAGGGCCAATGCAAGTCCTTTGCAGGCAAAACACCTTATAACCCTGCAAAAAAAGGGTTTTAGACATTCCTGTTGGTGAGTGATTCTGTCACAAACCACCCACAAATAAAAAGCCCCGAATTATCGGGGCTTTATTATGGCGCTTGTAGAACAGGCTATTACATCATTCCGCCCATACCACCCATGCCACCCATGCCACCCATATCGGGCATTGCAGCACCACCACCTTCAGCAGGCGATTCAGCTACCATGGCCTCAGTAGTAATCATCAAACCAGCAATAGAGCCAGCTGCCTGGAGGGCTGTACGGGTTACTTTAGCTGGATCAAGAATACCCATGGCAATCATGTCACCATATTCACCAGTACCTGCGTTAAAGCCAAAGTTACCTTTGCCTGCTTTCACTTTATCGACAACGACTGAGCCTTCTCCGCCCGCATTGGCGACGATTTGACGCAGTGGCGACTCCATCGCACGGCGGGCTAGGTTAATACCCACTGTTTGATCTTCATTGTCACCGGCTAGCCCTTCAACTGCCTGAAGAGCACGAATCAAGGCAACGCCACCACCAGGGACTACGCCTTCTTCAACTGCAGCACGAGTAGCGTGCAGAGCATCATCAACACGCGCTTTCTTCTCTTTCATTTCTACTTCTGTAGCGGCACCCACTTTGATAACAGCAACACCACCGGCCAACTTAGCCATACGTTCTTGCAGTTTTTCACGATCGTAGTCTGATGACGTTTCCTCTATCTGTGCGCGAACCTGATTCACCCGGTTCTCAATAACCGCATGTTCCCCTGCACCATCGACGATAGTCGTGTTCTCTTTGGTCATGCTGATGCGCTTAGCTGTACCCAAGTGCTCCAAGGTCGCCGTCTCAAGGTCCATACCAATTTCTTCAGAAATCACGGTACCACCAGTGAGAACAGCGATGTCTTCCAGCATGGCCTTGCGACGATCACCAAAACCAGGTGCTTTGCAAGCTGCAACCTTAACAATACCGCGCAAATTATTAACAACCAAAGTTGCTAATGCTTCACCGTCCACATCTTCAGCAATAATCATCAATGGACGGCCAGCTTTAGCGACACTTTCAAGCAACGGCAGCAAATCACGGATATTAGAAATTTTCTTATCATAAAGCAGGATGTAAGGTGTCTCGTGTTCGACACTCATGCTTTCCTGATTATTGATAAAGTATGGGGAGAGGTAGCCACGATCAAACTGCATACCTTCAACAATATCCAGTTCATTCTCCAAGCCCGAGCCATCTTCTACAGTAATAACACCTTCTTTACCCACTTTATCCATGGCCTCAGCGATGATATCACCGACCTGAGGATCACTGTTGGCAGAGATTGTGCCCACCTGGGCAATTTCTTTGGTGTCTGCACAAGGCTTTGCAATGTTCGCAATCTCCTCAACAACAGCGGCTACCGCCTTGTCAATTCCACGCTTCAGATCCATGGGGTTCATACCTGCAGCTACAGATTTCAACCCTTCATTAACAATGGATTGAGCCAACACAGTCGCTGTAGTGGTGCCGTCACCAGCCTCATCAGATGACTTAGACGCGACCTCTCTCAGCATTTGGGCACCCATGTTTTCGAACTTATCTTTCAGTTCGATTTCTTTCGCCACAGAAACACCATCTTTAGTAACGGTTGGAGCTCCAAAAGATTTATCCAAAACGACGTTACGACCTTTTGGACCCAAGGTTACCTTGACGGCATCTGCCAGAATATTTACGCCATCCAACATCGGGTTGCGGGCGCTATCTCCAAATCTCACATCTTTAGCTGACATAATTTACTTTCCTTAAATAATTCGTTCTTACTAAATAGAATGAGCTCACAGCAATCAAGCTTCGACCACAGCCTTAATATCACTTTCACTGAGAATAACCAGCTCCTGACCATCAATCTCAATGGTGTCACTACCGGCATATTTCCCGAAGACAACAATGTCACCCACATTCACATCTAGAGGGCGAACTTCACCATTATCCAGAACACGACCAGAACCTACGGCGACAACTTCACCTTCATTGGTCTTTTCCTTCGCAGAACCCGGTAGCAGAATGCCACCAGCAGTTTTTTCTTCTTCTTCCTTGCGACGAACTACAACACGATCGTGTAGGGGACGAATTTTCATTGTTTTATTCTCCAACATTTATGTTCTATCTTATTCAGCTCAACCGTAATAAATACAGCGCTTGCAATACAAATGCATCTGGCTAGAACTGATTTGAGTGTTATCTGGTGGCATTTCAACGTATTTCAAGGGGACGGTAATAAAATCACCCCAAGATACATCAGACGTTACTTCTCACTGGAGTTATCGTCTTCTTCTCGCCAAGACTCTCCCTCCAAGGTTCGGGAGTCCGCATCCGAGTAATCGCCATGATCGCGGCAGTGTACTTCATACTCACTGTAGTTCACCACATTCATTTGTGTTACCAACCGCGAAACAATTCCTCGCCTCACGCTGGGCACAAGGCCCGCAAAGCCAATAACATCTGTGACAAACCCTGGGGTCATCAATAATGCGCCACAAACGGCGAAAATAATGGCTTCCACCATTTCTATGGCAGGTAACTCACCCGCATCCATCTTCTGACGAGCACGAAATAATGTAGCAAATCCCTGTTGTCGCAGTAAGGAAAAACCTACTGCGGCGGTCAATAACACTAGCCCTATGGTCGGAAACGCACCTATTTCACGCCCCACAGTAATTAGTAGCCACATTTCAACAATGGGCATCACAATAAAAAGTAGTAATAGATATCTCAACTAAATCATCTCACAACAAGGACTTCAAACAGGCGATAGGCCTTACATTGGGCTGGAGTAGAGTGATTTCAAGGCTAACGCTGGACTCCGACTGTTGACCAACAATATGATGACGTATGGAAAACGACCCTAAAGCGAGGGTATACAGCGCTCTCAACGCCATACCCAGAGGCTCTGTCACCAGTTATGGCAAGGTGGCAGAGTATGCCCAATTACCTCATGGTGCACGATTAGTCGGCCGCATCCTTAGCCAATTACCGAAAGACACAACTCTTCCTTGGCACCGCGTCCTCAAGGCCAACGGCCAGATTGCTTTTCCACCTAATAGTGCTGCCTTTATCAGACAAAAACAGCTCTTGGAGCTAGAAGGTGTCATTATCTGCAATGGTCGGGTCAAACTATCGGGCTTTCTTTGGCAACCCTAGCGCTGGCAACCCTAGCACGGAGAGCCCTAACTGGTGAGTCTCAAGAGTCTATGCGACTGGCATGTCGCCAGAGCAACCAAGACAATATAATGGCCGGCAACCCCATTAGTGCAGCATACACAAAAAACACCTGATAACTGCTGACATCCACTATCACTCCAGAAAAACCACTGAAAAATTTACCGGGCAACGTCATCAATGAACTGAACAGAGCATATTGTGTCGCTGTATAAGCTCGGCTAGTCATACTGGAGAGGTAAGCAATAAATGCTGCATTGGAAAAACCACCGCTGAGATTGTCAGCACTAATCACCAACGCCAACCAATTCAGGTTTGCCCCCACATTTGCCAGCTGAGCAAACAGCAGCGTGGTCAGCGCCACCATCACGGCTCCAGCAAGTAGCGGGCGATAGATACCATAGCGCACAACCATCAGGCCACCTAAGAACGACCCGGCAAGCGTCATAAAAAAGCCAAACAACTTGCCGATGTTGGCTATCTCCGTTTTGGTGAAACCGAGATCCAGGTAAAAGGGGTTGGCCATGATACCCATGGTGATATCACTGAGCCGGTACAGCGCAATAAAGGCCAGAATCAGCAGCGCCCAAGAACTATTACGCTTGAAAAATTCTACAAAGGGCGCCACTACGGCCCCCACAAACCAAGCCTCAAGGCGGTGCCACAACCCCGGCTCATCTGCGTGGAGCCGATGTTTTAACCCTTCCTCCATGTTAACCGTGGCAGGTGGCACATATCGCTCTGGCTCTGGTACCAAAAGAACGGTGACCACCCCCACTAGCATCAACACTGCTATCGTAAGATAGGCTGCATCCCAGCCTGACCAATCGGCTATATATAAAGCTCCAGCCCCAGCCACCAACAACGCCAAGCGGTAACCGAAAATATAGCTCGCTGACATGGCCCCCTGATATTCATCTGCCGCTGACTCGATACGAAAAGCATCAATAGCGATATCCTGAGTGGAAGAGGAAAAGGCTACCAACACAGCGCATACCGCAACACTGGTCAGAGAAACTTGTGGATCCGTCAAGACCATGGCCGCCAATCCCACCATGACACCCAACTGTCCCAGCAGCATCCAACTACGGCGCTGGCCAAGAGCATTCGTCAAGAAAGGAAGTTTCAGCCGGTCTACCACCGGCGCCCATAGAACTTTAATGGAATAGGTAATACCGACCCAGCCGAAAAACCCAATGGTGCTACGAGCAACATTTACATCCCGCAACCAAGCCGTCAGGGTTGAGAAAACCATGAGCAATGGCAGTCCCGCAGCAAAGCCTAGAAAAAGCATAGTGATCACCTGGGGGCGAGTGTAAACCCGTAGCGCCTCTCCCCAGCTCACAGTGCCATTTTGTGGTGTCATAAACTCTCCCCAAGAAGAGCGATACCCTAACAGATAATCATATGGATGCTATACACTTAGCCTACATGACAACTATTCTTGAAGTACGAAATCTGACCAAATCATTCCGTTCACTGAAGGCGGTAGATGATGTCTCATTCTCCATTCCACAGGGGGCATGTTTTGGGCTGCTAGGCCCCAATGGAGCAGGTAAAACCACGACCATTGAAATTATTGAAGGTATCAAAAAACCCAGTTCTGGGGAGATACTATATAAAGGCAAACCGAGGGACCGAAAATTTTCAGAGCAAACAGGCATCCAGTTTCAGTCTACTGCTCTGATGGATTACCTGAAAACCCACGAGGTTCTAACCCTGTTTTCCAAGCTCTATCCTCGCAGCCAGCCCATTGATCACCTGATAGAACTGTGCCAACTTGAAGAGTTTCTTGATACCTATGCCACGCGGCTGTCAGGAGGGCAAAGACAGAGGTTATTACTGGCTGTTGCGCTGATTAATGACCCAGAGATTCTCTTTCTTGACGAACCCACCACTGGCCTCGACCCCCAATCACGACGCAATTTCTGGTCGTTGATCCGGGACATAAAAGCTCAAGGAAAAACCGTATTACTAACGACTCACTATATGGAAGAGGCTGAACTGCTCTGTGACCAGTTAGTGATTATGGATAAGGGGAAAATCATTGTTGATGGTTCCCCGGAGGCACTGCTCCAACAATATTTCGACCACAGTTATGTGTGTATCGACCAACGTGACTTCCATGGCGACATTAACGCCTTAACCAGCCCGGCTGAAGAACGGGAAGACTGTATAGCCATCGCGACCAGCACCGTGGAGAAAACCCTCTCTGAACTGGTTTCTCTCAATATCAACCTACGCTCTCTTCGGGTCAAAAGCCCTTCACTCGACGACCTATTTCTGAAGTTGACGGGCCATAGGCTAAGGGAGTAACAACACGCTATGAAAGAAATACTTGCCTTGTGGATGGCCCGCAATCGTGAATATTACCGGGATAAGGGGTCACTATTCTGGTCGTTCGTGGCAACCCCATTTATTGTTATTGTGTTAGCCATTGCCTTTTCATCCGAAAGCCAAGAGGTTTTTCGTGCCGGACTACTCGTCACCAGCAGCTCAACACAAACCAGTATGTTTACCGAAGATCCGGCCATACAGCTGATTGCGTACACCGACGCTCAAGAAGCTCTTCGTCGGGTACAGTTTCACCAACTGGATATCCTCATCACCACCGAAGCACCGCTGCGTTACTGGGTAAACCCAGAGTCAGCAAAAGGGCGCTTGTTAGAAAAGCTGTTGATATCTGACACGACCGAGCCCTGGCAACGAGAAGAAATTAAAGGCCAACCTATACGTTATATCGACTGGGTGATACCCGGGATTCTGGCCATGAACATGATGTTTAGCGGTTTGTGGGGAATCGGTTATGTGATTGTCCGCTATCGAAAAAATGGGGTTCTGAAGCGGCTGCAAGCGACGCCATTAAGAGCCTGGCAGTTTCTACTTTCTCAGGCATTTTCACGACTATTTATCATGCTCTCTGTCACCATATTGGTATTTATTGCCTGCGACGTGTTCCTTGATTTCATGATGGTAGGCAGTCACCTACTATTGTTGCTGATAGCTATCGTTGGAAATTTAGCCATCATCAGCATGTCACTATTGATGGCAGCACGAACCGCCAGTGAGGAATTAGCTAACGGGCTACTTAACCTCATTAGCTTCCCTATGTTGCTGCTCTCGGAATTATGGTTTTCGCTGGACGATGCCCCCCAGTGGCTTCAGGACTTCTCACTGATGCTGCCCCTCACTCATCTGGTTAAGGCTGCTCGGCGCGTGATGCTGGAAGGTGCGGGTTTTACTGACATTATTCCCCAACTAGGGGTTTTGGTCATAATGACACTACTTTTTGTCACATTGGCAGGCATCATGTTTCGCTGGCACAACGACTAACTTCATCAAACCACAATGCAAGAGAATGCTTACAGCAGCATCACCAACAACGCGATCATGCAGAGTGAGAACACTAACGTCCGCGAAAACAGCGCACGAATTTCACTGACTTCCACTTCCCTGACGAGGGGGCTGTCGGCCTCAACATGGCCGGACTGCAGTGCAGCTGAGACATAGCTTGCTACCACCTCTACAGTACTGTCAGACATAGAAAATAATGTACCCCGAAAACGCTCCAGGCAAGCTGTAAAATTACCCACAAAGGCAAGAGATATACCGATCAATCTGGCGGGCAACCATTCCAGCAATTGCAGCCAGCGCACAACCATGGATTTATCTGCAGCATCATCCAAAGACATATCTGAATGCAATACCGATAGCCGGTAGAGGATAGCTCCGGGTGCACCAGCTAACACAAACCAAAACATTACCGCAAAATACCGCTCAAAATAGCGATAGGAAATGGCACCCAATGCCTCGTTATGTAACTGACCCCAGTTTTCTGCATCACTCTCTTGGTGGGCTGGATTAAAATCTGCTGCATCGTGGTAGGCCGCCTGCAAATCATCCCGTTTTAAGTCGTTCTGGTACCCCTCGACCTGCTCTTCAAGATCGCCCCGGCCCAAGGAATAGAGGAAGATGCATAAGCTTAAGAAAAATTGTGGCAAGCCAAACCAATGGTCATCTACCACTACCAATAATAACGCCACCAATAATACCGGTAACAACAGCGAAAAAAGTAATCGTCCATGGGGTACAACCTTTAACCAACGCTGAGCATCTAACCGAGTCATCCAACCTCGGTACCAAGCATCCTGCTGCAAGGAAGGCAATGAACCCGCACGATGTAAAATGAACAAGCCTATGACGATGACAATAAACTCCATATCAGACTCCCATAGCTGAAAAATAACGTAACCAGTCAAACGTAGACCCTGGATCTGTTTTTCGCCCAGGTGCTATATCGCTATGCCCAACAATTCGCTGTTTTGTAATTGTAGGATATTGTATTGATAACAACCGTGTTACCGCCGCCAAAACTTCGTATTGATAATCACTGTAGGGAATGTCATCAGCACCCTCCAGCTCAATGCCAATGGAATAATCATTACAATTATCCCTACCTTCATAGCAAGATTCACCCGCATGCCATGCGCGGTTACCAAAGGAGACAAACTGGGTGAGATTACCCTCACGGTCTATCAACAGATGGGCTGACACCTGTAGGTCTGCTATTTCTTCAAAATAGGGATGACAGCTGGTATCGAGAGCATTGGTAAAAAAATCACAGATATAGCCCCCCCCAAATTGATCTGGAGGCAGGCTGATATTGTGAATGACTAACAAAGAAACTTCTGCCTGCTCAGGCCGGCTATTAAAGTTTGGGGATGGCACTCTGCGAGCCTGCACCAGCCAGCCCTGTTGGTCTACTGTGAAACGCTTAATCGCCAATATCCTCTATGACTGAACAGCAACTTTTCATCAGGATACTAGGCAACCCGGGAGGTATTGTCTATTAGATGGGGAAAGGCACTGTTAACACTGGTAAGTATACTGACAATTCTAATGACGAAGAAATGGCTTATGGCTGCTTAGACCGGTGATGGTGCATCTCCTTCACCACCCCTTCAAGCGCCCTATCAAAGAGTCGTGTTTTCTCTATAGGTTTGATTTTCTCATTCTGTAAATCCAGAGCGACGGAGTGGCGGTGCTTTTCAGACACTTTAAAACCCTGGCGATTGACGAATACAAACTTCCCGGAAGGAGAAATGATACCTGCCACCTTGCCACGACGTTTAGAGGGCTCTTCCCCCGCAAACTCAACCCAAGAGCCACACGTCAGGCTGTCAGCTCGACGTAAAAACTGATCATCAATATTCTCAGCTGCGTCTTCATTCTCACCCAGGTTTTCACGCGGCGATGAAGATTCACCAGGAAGGTCCGTTCTAAGAGATTCGACCAATACATCCTTCAACAAGTTCTCAGAGGTTTCGCCCAGTGGCGATTCTCCGCCCTCCCCAGATAGGTGCTTTTCACCTCCGAGGCCTTCTCCCTTAAAGTATTGCTCCATAGCGCCCACAAGCCGACCCAAATCGTAAGGGTCATAGGAAATATCTTCAAGATGCTGCCGAATCTGTTCAACTAAGGAGTGTATAACGTCCCCACTGGCCCCCTCATTAGCCTGCCCTTTCCTGACAAACGCCAGCAGCTGATCCAATAGCTGAATTCGAGCATGCCAAGCATCAGAGTCCGCCCCCGATCTCAGGTAGGCTAGGAACAACACTTTGCACCAAGCATCTTCAGCAAAACTCACAAGGAATCTGGGTAATGTTTTACCCTGTATTCTCTCAATCAACACCTTAACCACGGCCTGATGAGCCTGGTTAACCTTTTCAGTGGCAGCCACCTCCTCCATTAACCGCTGTTCCAGTACGGCTACTCGCCTCCGCTCTTTTTCAACCAACTCAATAAAATTAAGCAACACTTCGGTCAATGCCGTGTTATCCAGCTGGTGCTCGTTATAAAGTGTCTCAGAAAGCTGAGCAATCGCCTTAGCCACGGGATCCTGATTAACATCTACACCATCGGTATAGCCTATTGATGCCTCAGCAATCTCATTCAATAACCGTCTTGCCGGGTGCTTTTCCCGGTCAAAAAACGTAGTGTCCTGAAGTGCAACCTGCAAAATAGGTAATTCGAGTTTACGCAGTTCTTGAGATATTTCTGCTGCTGCAATAGCCTGCGTGTTCACCTTGGCAAACAGCTTATCCAGTAGATCGACCATACCTCGCTCGGTAGCACCAAGCACCCCATCCCCCTGACGGCTGAGGCTCTCTTCAATCAGTGCCAGCAAACTTTTGTCTGACTGTCGAGGGTCATTGGCCTGCTGACGCCACTCACTCTGAATATCAGCCACCATTGAAACCAGCTGTGGCGAATCTAATACCGCCCTCGGCTCACTGCCTTCTGTCAGTCCTGAAGTCGTCTTACTGGTCTCCCACTGCATCATATTTTGCAATTGTGAAATAAATTGACCAAATCTGGGCCGCCCGGTTTGGCGAGATCCAGAGGCATTAGCTTCGGGGTGAGCGCCCCCTCGTTTTGACGTATTACTAGTACCAGATGACTGATGAGTTGCCCCACTTTCTTTTGGTGTTTGATTGGAAGAGAGCTTCTCCATTTTAGCTTTGCGTTTAAACTCTAAGTCTGGCAATACGCCCATCTCCTTGAGATGCCGATTACTCTGAACCAAGAACTCTCTGATAGGCACCATTACGTGCCGATCAAATAATTTAAAAAATACCAGTTTGGTAGGAAGACTTAGCTCAAGATGGGCCACGGCTGAATTGAACGCCTCGCAGATTGCATCCGGCCCAACCGGATTGTTTTTCGCTGAAACCATCGCGGGTACCAGTGAGTTAACACGTGCACTTAAGAACTCCAGCTCTGCCTTACAAAGTGCTGAGGTCTTAGACACCATAGTATCTAAGGCGATAATCTCTTCCAGATCTTCATTCTCAATGAGTTCAAGGCCCTGCCCTCCCCTTGAAGACGCAGAATTACCTCGGTATTTTTCATCGCCCAGTCGCTGGAAATTACTTGCCAATGTATTAAAGAAGTGGTGCTCTATAGCCTTCCGCTCAACTCGAATCAAACGCATGGCGTCAAAATAAACGGTTTGATGTCTGCTGTTCTCAGCTCGATCAGCGAGGTCAAAAAAGGTGTCATCCACATGGTCAAACACAGAAGCTAATTGGGAGACGAGAAAGGTTTTGGCATTTTCCTGAAGGACAAGCAGGAGCTGCGGAAGTTTAAATGAACTCCGCTTGAGTTTTTCTGCATCGATAACAGTGAAACGGTTATCCCTCATCCAACAGTGGCCCTATTTTACTTATGGCTGCTGGCAACCTGTTGACCCACCCAGCCCCAAAATTTCCGGATGATTCCTAATGATTTCAATTATATTCCTATTATCCAAGATAAACAGCTTTAACTATTCCGACTAACCCCCAAGAATTAATATTAAGTGTTGGCACCTGTTAAAAACATGAACCCTGTCTCAGCATTGCACCATCACATGAACCTATACGCATCTTCACCCAAACACCACGACTGATATAATACCCGCCAACTCAGACGGAACATTTCCATGCTAAACGACCCGCTCCTAATAAAAGATATAGAAACTGTTGTTAAACATGCTCTGGAAGAAGATATCCGTGATGGTGATATCACCGCCCTGCTTATTCCAGAAGACAACCGAGCTGAAGCGAGGGTCATTACCCGTGAACAAGCTATTGTCTGCGGACAACCATGGGTTGATGAAGTATTCCGACAACTGGATCCTAAGGTTGAAATTGAATGGTTAGTAAAAGATGGCGATGAAGTCCAGCCAGAGCAAACCCTGTTTAAACTTAAGGGGTTGGCCAGAAGCCTACTAACCGGTGAGCGTACAGCCCTCAACTTCCTACAAACCCTTTCCGGAACGGCCACCACCTCCCGCCAATATTCCAAGTTGGTAGAAGGTACAGATATAAAAATACTCGATACAAGAAAAACCATTCCCGGCCTTAGGCTGGCTCAAAAATATGCGGTAACAGTTGGCGGTTGTCACAATCATCGTATTGGCCTCTACGACGCATTTCTGATAAAGGAAAATCATATCGCCGCTTGCGGAGGGATTATTGCAGCAGTTACTAAAGCCAGAGAAGTTGCACCGGGAAAACATGTTGAAGTAGAAGTAGAAAGTCTTGAGGAGTTACGGCAAGCAATTGATGCTGGAGCGGATATTGTGATGCTGGATAATTTTAATGTTGATGCTATTCGGGATGCTATAAGTATCAATCAAGGGAAAGCCAAGCTGGAAGTTTCAGGAAATATTGAGGCAGGCAATATATCGAACAAGGCTGTCGATGGTATTGCTTACCTGTCCTCAGGCAGTTTAACCAAACATTGTCTGGCTATAGATTTTTCTATGCGAATAATTAATTTAACTCACTAATGGACGCGCCTACTTCATTTTTACTATAAAACATGCATATACCCGCACCCTAATTATGTGCCGTTGTGTTTAGTGTGATATTGAAAACAGCTTTATTTACATTCTGAAGGAGTATGGAATTGGTTTCTTCTTGGGCAACTAATAAAAATTTACAAACCCTTTGTGTCTTCTTGGTAATTTTAATTTGTATCTTTACCCTCAACTGGGAGTACAGATACTATCCACCTGTTTGGGATACCATAGCAGGCGTCTTTTCACCTGCAAACTACCTATACGAAACTGGGTTTAATTTTCTCTCCTTAGTAAAAGAGGACGGCTACTCAAAGGCCGGGCCTAACGTACATGTCTACTCCCCTATTACAATATTAACAGCGGCTTCTATGTGGGCTATGAATGGTGATAGGAACAGTGTTTTCCTATTCTTGCATTCGGTTCAGTTCACACTAGCCGCAATCCTGTTAACCCAGTTATTTAATTTTTTGAAGAATCACTTTACTATCATTAATACAATCTTAATTTTGCTATTGGTACTATTTTTCCCTCCATTTATAGTCCAGACACGCTATATGTACATGGAGCTATTAGGATCATTATGCACCTTGATGGCTTTTACGGCCTGGGCAAAAGGAAAATATACCACCTCAACACTTGCAGCCGTCGCTGCTTGCGCTACAAAATCTTTTGGACTAACCCTCGTAGCTGCATTAATCATTCTATTTTTTATGGACAAAGGGCGGAAATTAAACCGGCTCTATCTGATTATTATTATGTGTATTTCTTCGATAGGGTTTGAAGCATTGAGATGGTCTCAGGGAACAAACTTTGTGACTGTTGACAACCAAAATTATGGAGCATATTTTATTGAACAGTTCATGAGTCGGCTATTGAAAACACCTGACCTTTACATGCTAATAATGTTTGTTCTTATTGTCTCGGTGTACTATTTAGCGAGAAATACTATAAGTAAAAAACAGGCACACACTAGACTCATAAACCCTCTTACGGACACAAACAATCGAATTTTATTTGGTAGCTTGCTAGTAATTTCTATGTTCATGGGCCTCATCATGACCGCCCCATTGGCCGGCAAGCTCTTCTACCCACTAACTCGATACTACATATGGGTCTGGCCCATACTAGTCCTATCTTTTTTTCTATTGCTAAAACTACTCTTGACCAAAAAACAACACCAGCACCAGCACCAGAACCAAAAATTTAACACGAGATCCAACTGGATAATCACTATTATTTCTATTTCTCTAACAACCTTTTTTATCTCAAATACTTCTGGACGATTTTACCCACAATTCGAGCAGGGATTAACTTCTTTTTCTATAGCCGAACGAAGCATGGAGTATCAAGAGTTCAATAAAATGCAAAGATATTTACTACATTCTGCATCAAAAATAAAATCTCACAATGTTTATTTAAACCGCTTCGATACTTACTATACAGCCAGCCCAATAATGGGATATTTAGACAAAAAATCTGATAACTTTAAAAATATTCTAACCTACCATAAGAACCCAGGAGACCTAGCTCATTACCCTAACGAGTTTTCACTCATCCTGAGCAATGTTTCACATGGTGGGCAATATATGTATGCACTAATTAATCAAGCCAACAATAACTCAGCAGTCAACATTAGCGTCACCGACACATATGACAACAATGGGTTTAGTGGTTTAATCGTCAAATTTCAGAAGAATTAATAATGGGGTTTATGTGCACATAACTGGGGGCACGGTGACAAGGAATATCCTATATTCAACTAATCTCACACACCACTACTTTAATATTATTTTATTATCAATACTTGCGCTAGTAGGAATCTGGCCTCTCACCAACATAGATTGGTTTATATCTCACGAGTATTTTAATACTGTCGAGCGGGTAATAGCGCTATCTCATGAAGTTCGCAGCGGCGACCTATACCCACGATGGCTCTCAGCAGGCTATTACGGGCAAGGCTTGCCATTTATCAACTACTACTCACCCTCTTACTGCTTAGACTCGACAATGTAATAGAGCTCCTTGCCTGTCATATATGGTTTATTAAAGGGGATACTGCTTGAATTCATCTTGTTACGAGTCCTTCTCTATTATCGTTGACTTACGGGCAACAAGTAACCTTGAACCGCCTATAGGCATAGATATTCCTACGCGAATTAAAAACAGTTCAAAATATAGAATCCATTCGAAAATTTTGTTTAGAGCAGGGCTGATACGAAGTTCAGCCATAACATCCATACTCTTATCTACTTTGTTCCGCTGTAACATTCTCGATAAATACATCGCGGGTAGCAGCGTGCAAACAAACGACGTGCTTCGAATAATCTCAAACCCCTCCCGACAAAATTTTTGATGCAGTTCATTGGCACCATATCTCCTAACATGGCAGGCATTTTCATCAACCATACTCCACAACCAGCGATGTTGTGGTACGGTGATAAATACCATTCCGTCTGGTTTCAGTGCTTTGTGAATTTGTTGAAGTACGATATCGTCCTCTTCTATATGTTCCAACACATCAAAGGCACCGATAGCATCAAATGCTGATTCATAAGGGATATATCTGGCATCCATTTGCGTAAGTTCGGCCCCAGCTACGCGCTCTCGCGCATACACTAAACCATCTTCTAAATACTCACTCCCAAAAAGCTTCACCCCGGGAAACTGCTCTGAGATTCCCGAAATGACAAATCCAGTCCCACATCCAATCTCAAGGAAGGATTTCAATTTTGGATAATACTTTCGGAGCGCCCAAAAAATAAGCTGGTTCCTCGCACGGAACCAGAAATTTCCCGCTTCTAATTTCGCTAATTTTTTGAAGTAATGCGACTTAAATCCAATATTCATATTGTTCTATGTCCATTTTTTTCCTGGAAAACATAGTACTTAAAAATAACAAAGAGAAATCCGGCGACAACAATAATTGCCAGAGCCTGTACTGTTTGATGCATATAATTAAGCTTATCTACAAAAACGAAGAGAATCAGGAAATTAAACAGATAACCTAGTAAATGGGCAAAAATATAACGTATGGCAGAACTAAAGGAGTCACCTTGATGTGCAAATGTCCATTTACGATTACCAATGAATCCGATGGTCGCACCAAGAATATAAACGAATGTCATTGCTATCTTAGGCTCAACACCAAAATAAGTAATTAACAAGTAACTACAATAAATGGAAAAATTACTTACCACACCCACCAAGCCATAACGAATTAATTTCTGCATGGACTTTCCTATTGGAACTTTTCTAGATAGTTTTTGATTTTTTATGGTAATAATGCCGCAGCTCGTTAAATTTCATAGCTAGGATATTTCACTGCCTTCCAAACTTGTTTAGAGATTTATCTGGTGAGCAAAACTAATTAATAAAATCTACTCCAGAAGTTCTTCAGTGGAAGCACAGATTCATCATACTTATTTTGAATCTCCTCGAGAGCAAGAAGACCTCTCCCAAAAACCACAACAGGTAAATCGCTTTCAATAAAGATAACTTTTTCCAGGCGATCTATTTTCTATTTTTATATCCTCCATTGTCTCTCTTTGTCTATGCGCACAATCGAATTTTTTACACAGTAGGTGTGTACCCCCCCATTTATTTTTCAAATAAACTCAATCGTCAAACTAGCATAAACAGTTAAGACTCTATCGGTTTTTTCCTTTATAGTTAGCTGGGAAGGTAATACTCAAATCTTTTAAAAAGGAATATATTTCTCTATCATATTCTTCTTCCACTACCAATGCAGTGCACTTGCTATCTTCTCTTTATGAACACACGAGATCACAGCCGGTGAAAACTTTTTAAAACTCTATATGTTAGCCCGCAGTCCAAATCAATCAATTGAGCTTTCATCATGGAATGTCAATTGATTGATAATGTACAGCGGTCTATTTTTGCCTTCATCAAATGTTTTCCCTAAGTAGACGCCGATAATACCTAGGATGGAAATAATGATTCCACCGATAAAAAATAGTGAAACGATCAGACTATTCCAACCGGGAATTGGTGAGCCGTGAATAAGTGCATGCCCAAAAATGTATGTACCGTAACAAAAAGATATAAAAGCCATAAGGAAACCGAACCGTACGGCTAGTCGTAACGGTTTATCAGAATAAGCTATAATTGCCTCAGCAGACAATCTCCATAGCTTAGATATGGTGTAAGTAGACCTCCCTTCAAATCGCTCAGCGTGCTCCACCTCGATGCTGGCCGTGGGAAACCCCATCCACTCTACCAACCCACCGAAGAAACGTAATTGCTCGCGCATACGGCGAAAGTTTCTCACAACCTTGCGCGACATAATGCGAAAATTCCCATTATCGCCATCATATTTAATATCCGCTAGATAACTAAATATTTTATAGAATAATGACGAGGTAATACGCTTAAGCAATGGGTCGCGTCTTGCTCCGCGTAGAGCTAAGACAACTTCATAACCCTCTTGTGCTTTGGCGTACAGACGTGGTATCTCCTCAGGGCGGTCTTGCAAGTCGCAATCCATCACCACCACCCATTCACCGTGACAATGATCTAAGCCAGCAGTGATACCGTAATGCTGGCCGAAGTTGCGACTAAACTGTATGCCACGCACTCTTGGATCAGTTCTTGCCAGACGCTCTATTACCTGCCATGAGCCATCTCCACCGCAGTCCTCAACCAGTACAATTTCAAAGTCCTCTGAAATAGTTTCTAATGCGAGTTTAAGTCGTTGATATAGCTCGTCCAAGCTACGCTCGGCCTTATAGACTGGAACGATTACAGAAATATGAGCCATATATAAATTATGTCCTAGTTTGCAGTCAAATATCAAGACTTGCTATTGAAGCCGGTAATTTCAGGGAACGAGATTTTTTCTTCGCTCTATTTTTCTTTTATTCGAAAATTTTTTAATAGAAAACCTCAAAAATATTGAATCATGAGTGCTCGGCCGGATAGGTGGCTGATTTGATTTAAGATTGACGTGAGTTTCCCCCGGCTGAAGTAATAAATCTAACTCAATGGGCTGAAAACAGCTAGGGTAATAATACATAATTGCTCCTCACCTTCCCCGCTAAGACTTAGCTCAAGTTTTCAAGAGATGTACTCTCAAATTCAATATTGGCAAGTGTCGCTTCGAGACTATGGTTTTTAATATGTAAAACTGACTTATCTTTGCTCCAGGCCCACTTGTTTCCTTCTAAGTCTTTTTCCCAGCCATAAAGTCTACCCCCTGGCTCCGATGAGAATCGTTGCATACGGGATACAAAATTATAATCTGAGACTCTTATCCGATCAGGAATTATTTCTACATTTCCGGTTACTCTAGTAGAGAGCACTTTGGAAAGATGGGCACTTCCTGTAAGCAAAATACCATGTACAGCTTTCACTCAAACTGACCAACTCATCAAGGGTCGTCGGGTTATACGTCGCATTTCAAGACAGTTCGTACTGCCTGAACGACCTTCTCTCTTTCCTGATCAGTCATGCCATACCATATAGGGAGCCGGATCAATCTTTCGCTTTCTCTAGAAGTATAAGTATCGGTTCCATGGAAGATGCCAAAACACTTTCCTTTCGGAGAACTATGCAAAGGAACATAGTGAAATACTGAGGAAACGCCCTCGCCCCTCATCATCTCAATAAACCTGCTTCGCCGTCCTAAATCCTTCAACTTAATATAAAACATGTGAGCATTATGAGTAATGGCTGAAGGTAACTGAGGCAACTCCAGCTTTTTCTGAAATTGAAGATCCTGCAATTCACTAAAATAAAACTTCCAGGAATTTAGTCGTGCCTCGTTGATTTCATTAACATTTACGAGCTGGGCGTAAAGGTAGGCTGCCTGCAATTCAGAGGGAACATAACTACTACCAATGTCTACCCAGGTATATTTGTCCACCATACCCTTGAAAAACTGACTACGATTTGTTCCCTTTTCTCTAATGATTTCGGCTCGCTCTATGAACCGCTCATCATTTATGAGCAGCAAACCACCTTCACCGCCGCTGGTGTAGTTCTTGGTTTCATGAAAACTGTAGGCCCCCATATGACCGATACTACCGAGAGCACGGCCTTTATAGGTAGACATCATCCCCTGTGCAGCATCCTCAATTACAAACAGTTCATGTCGGGCTGCAATATCCATGATGGCGTCCATTTCGCAGGCCACACCAGCATAATGCACAGGCACAATCGCTTTGGTTTTGCTGGTAATAGCAGCTTCAATCAGATTTTCATCGATATTCATTGTGTCTGGGCGAATATCAACAAATACGATTTTCGCTCCACGCAATACGAATGCATTAGCCGTGCTAACAAAGGTGTAGCTGGGCATGATCACTTCATCACCAGGCTGAATATCCAGCAGTATGGCTGCCATTTCCAATGCCTGAGTACACGAAGGTGTCAAAAGTGCTTTTTTACATCCAGCTTGCCTTTCAAACCATTCTTGACAAAGCAGAGTGAAGGCCCCATCACCTGACATCTTGCTGCTTCTCATAGCTTCAAGAACATATTTGTCTTCAAGACCAGTATAAGGAGGTTTATTAAATGGGATCATTTGTAAAATTCTGCAAGAAACTTATGCTCAAGCTCTAGCAAATCATTTTTACGCTCTTTTAGTCGCCTAGCCGGATTCCCAGCATAAACCCCCCAAGGTTTGGTGCTACGATTAACCAGCGCCATTGCACCTACAGAGCAACCTTCAGCTAAATGTACGCCAGGAAAAATAATCGAATCAGTGCCAACAATGACATGTTTTCCAAGACATACTTTCTTCGATTTTTCATTTTTATATTTTATATCTACAGTGGGGTTAGTTAATGTCCTTCCGCTGTAGTCATCAGATTTAGTAAAAATTTTTACTCCATAAGCTAATCCGCTGAAATCTTCAAAAACAACCCCCTCATCTCCGCCTGCGACAAGACACATAGGCGCGATATGGACGAATTTACCAATTCTTATTCTCCCCGAGATGACACAGAAGTCATCAACTCTTGAGTTATCCCCAATTTCTATCTGATCAGGATTATAAACACTGGCTTTATCACTGATGCGGACATTTTTACCGAGACATTTGAAGTCCATCTGCTCAAGGATATCTCTAGATAGGTATGCCATTAGGTAATCCTTCTATAGAAGCGATAATAAATATTGACCATAGCTATTCTTGCTCATGGTATCGCCCATTTCCTTCAAGTTATCGGCACTAAGCCAACCGTTATTGAAGGCAATTTCTTCCAAGCAGGCAATTTTATAACCTTGACGATGTTCAATCGTCTGAACGAACATGCTAGCTTCCAGCAAACTTTCATGGGTGCCAGTATCCAGCCAGGCAAAACCCCGCCCTAACAGCTCAACATTCAAATCGCCACGTTCAAGGTAAGCATTATTAACATAGGTTATTTCCAGCTCACCTCGTGCAGAAGGTTTTAATGACTTTGCTATTTCCACCACATCATTGTCGTAAAAATACAACCCTGTAACGGCGAAATTTGATTTTGGCTGTTTTGGTTTTTCTTCTAGCGACAAAGCACACATATCTTTATCAAACTCGACAACTCCAAAACGCTCAGGGTCCTTAACTTGATAACCAAAGACGGTGGCACCTTTTAAGCGGCTGGCAGCATTTACTAATTTGGGTGTAAACCCCTGGCCGTAGAATAAATTATCGCCCAGCACCAAGCAGACATTGTCATCACCGACAAACTCTTCACCAATAATAAAAGCCTGCGCCAATCCATCTGGACTAGGTTGCACTGCATAAGAAATATTAATGCCGAATTGCTCTCCATCGGCTAATAATCGTTTGTAACCACTAATATCGTCAGGGGTTGAAATCACTAAAATATCCCGGATACCCGCCAACATCAAAACAGATAAGGGATAATAAATCATCGGCTTATCATAGATAGGCAGCAATTGCTTGGAGACACCTTTCGTGTTTGGATATAAGCGGGTTCCTGAGCCGCCAGCTAAAACAATGCCCTTCATTTATTCCTTTCCTCTACACCAAGACGTTGGCGACTATAAGACCCATCTAAAACACGAGCCCACCATTCTTTATTCTCTAAATACCATTCAACGGTTTTACGAATACCTGACTCAAAGGTCTCTTGTGGCACCCACTCCAGCTCATTTTCTATTTTACTGGCATCTATCGCATAACGAATATCATGCCCTGGCCGGTCTTCTACATAGGTAACTAGACTCATGAACCCACCAGTGTAGCCACTCGCAAGTGAGTACGAATTATCTGAAGCAAGCTCTTCCAGCAACTCACAAAGTGTCTCTACTACATCGATATTCTGCTTTTCGTTATGCCCACCAATATTATATGTTTCTCCCACCTTCCCTTCGGTTAGAACCTTGTAAAGCGCTCTCGCGTGGTCTTCCACATAGAGCCAATCACGCACCTGACTACCTTTACCATAGACGGGCAGTGCTTTGCCTTCCAAAGCATTAAGAATCATCAGTGGAATCAATTTTTCTGGAAAATGAAACGGGCCGTAATTATTAGAGCAGCTTGTCACAACAACAGGTAAGCCGTATGTACGCCACCAAGCGCGCACCAAATGGTCGGAACTAGCTTTACTTGCTGAATAAGGAGAGCTTGGGGCATAGGCTGCCTGCTCAGTGAACAACTCATCAGGGCCTTCAAGGTCACCGTATACTTCATCCGTGGATATGTGGTGGAAACGGAAGCAGTTCTTGCGCCCCTCCTCCAGACCTGACCAATATTGCCGAGCCACCTCAAGCAAGGTGTAGGTGCCAACAATATTTGTTTCGATAAATTCAGCTGGACCATCAATAGAACGATCAACATGACTTTCTGCTGCCAGATGCATCACTACATCAGGTTGATGTTGTATAAACATGTGCTCTAACGATAACCGGTCACAGATATCAACTTTTTCAAATGCGTAACGCGGACTGGCACTCACTTCATTCAGTGATTCTAAATTCCCTGCATAAGTCAACTTATCGACATTGACGACCGAGTCATTAGTGCAATTGATAATATGTCGAATTACAGCTGAGCCAATAAAGCCAGCGCCACCGGTAACCAAAATTTTAATACTCATGATCCGTCCTAAAATAATGGCATCTAAAGATGCCTTAAGTACGAATTCTGCTGTTTACCTTCTTTTTCTCCTTCAACCTTTCTAAGGTTTTATCACCACTACCATCATTATAGAAATGGCAAACTATTGAAATCATTTACACACCCCAGCCAATATATTTTTTCAATCTCATAGATGAAGCAACCAAAACATCTTAAACATTTCCTTTGGCCAACTAATTTTGGCTCAAGCAGACCTCTTCTTGGTCGAAGCCTGGCTCACCTTTATAATGCCCACACAGATTTTTTAGCATACCGCTCCATGGGGCATCACCATTATACTGAACCAAAGGCCACCATTTTTTTTCTGGAATATTGGTCAATACCATATGTCCATCCATCTCGGGGATCATTGACAGCTGCCAATCTCCCTGTATAACTGATCGGTGTTTAGACTGAAGAACAAGCTCAAACCACATATCCCTAACAACCAACTTTCCCTTCTTATCAACTGTATAACCCTTAATTCCTTCTTCTAATAGCTTTTTAACTGTAATTTCATCTGCCGTCACTTCCATAGCGGCAAATCCACTCTCAAGATACAACGGTCTTTTCTGGCGAAGCTCTCTAGATTCGTTCAACAAAGAGATACCATCTAGCTCTTTGCTCTCCTCTTCCATTTTCAGTAAATCGCCAATTGTAGGGACGACATCCATAAGTGATGCATTTTGTTCTACCACTTCCGGCTCAAACAACGTATCCCGGTAGCTTCTAGCTGCTAATACAATTCTAGACTGCCCTAAATTTAATACATTAGTGGCGTGACCACGGGTATCTGTTTCTACGTCAAACAAAGCATTCTCTATCCCGGGCTGTAAAACATCTTTTTCAAATTTAAAACCATCGCCATGATCCGACAGTAAAAAAACATAGGCGTTATCCAGAACACCTGTATCTTCAAGCTTCCCAATAAAATCACCAAATTGCTCATCAACCTGCTTCACCATCATTCGGTATTGATAGGCTGCTATTTTTTCAGGTGCTTCTGGCTTGGGAAATTTGCTTAACTCTTCATCGTCCCTAGATAACCATGGGTAATGCGGCAACAGGAAGTGTGCACTCAAAAAAATGGGAGCCGATGTATCCTCTACCACTTCATCTATCAAGGCCTGACTATACCTTTCTGGATCATAGTTAGCCTTACGCCCTCTATTCAAATACATCTCAGGGAATAGGTATTTGCCAACTTTTGTATTACATAGCAGGTTAATTATGGGGTGGTCATATTGACCAAGAACAAAACCTAGAGCACTTTGCTTTGGCCCAACGACTGAGTCATACCCAAATGTTTCATCTATGCTATTAAACCGCCGCTCATCGAAACCATAGATGGTCCTATACCCTCGGTCTTTCAACCACCACCCTATGGTTTCCTTTTTATCCAAATATGAATGATTAATCAGGTTAAACCTTGCCTTATGGTTTACCGGTTCTTTACCAGTGAGAAGGCTCATCCACGCTGGGAATGTCCTGGCAAAGGGGGTATAGGCATTTGAATAGACCCTGCTCTGGGAAAGAAACTGGTCAATATTTGGCGTTAATTCACCATCACTCCCAAAAAACCCGGTTTCATCCGGGCGCAGGGAATCTATGCCCAGAATAATAATATTGGGCGGTGCATCACCATCCACGGCACTCAATTTTGCATTAGATAAAGGAATTTCACCGCTCACCCAACCCCCTAGCGCCACTGCACAGGTGACGATCAGACCGGTCATTATCTTTCTCGCTCTAGAGTGGCTAAGCAGATACAAACTAGTTACAAAAGATATTGCTATACCAGCAGTAAGAGAATAAAAAGCTGCATCAGAAATCAATAATTCATTATGTTTTATAAACCCACTGGGCATATTTGGGTATTGCCTGGCACTCCAGATTAAAACCCAAGTACATACACCTAAGAAATACCCAAATACCCCAAAACTGAACTGCCGATCAGGCATCTCATATCTTGTCATCCAACCGACAGAGCCCAGCCACAGAAGAAAAATAAAAACAATATGTATAACCGAAATTGACAACACAAACCAAAGCAGGTCATATAAAAACCCGGGGCTAGAAAACATTGCAGAGGTAAATGCCTTCATCCCAACAGTATCGGGCGTTACCAGCAAAATTTGGTAAAAATTAACAGCACTTATAGCCAGCAATAGCACCAGCACAAGAACCGCATATCGACCAAAAATATTTTTCTTTACTGGCTGAGAGGCCACGCTGTTAGACATATGAACACTCAAAATTAGCTGTTAAACAAACGACAAATCATACTGAAAAAAAAGCCCCACAATGCGGGGCTTTTCTACACAAAGCTATACCACCTTACTTACATGATCCAGGTAAGTATTTAGCGATAGTTGAAGAACCGGGTTCACACTTGAACTTATAAACCTGCTCACCTTTGTGGTCAGCTATCTTCATCAAGGTTGATGAACCGTAATATGGCGTTAAAGTAATGACTTTGGCATCTACTTTTGAGTCAAGATTGTCAATCTTAGCCGTAATAACACCATCAGAATCGGTCACAATGGACTCAACATATTTTGTAACACCAGGACCTGAATCTTCACAGCCCCAACCATTTGCTCCAGGCACAGTGCTAGTATCATCAATGGTTTGATACACTTCTGAAACCGCTGTACGACATTGGCTAGTGGCCATAATCACTTCTGACATTTTCGATTTAATAACATAGGTTTGGTATGCAGGTAGTGCGATTGCAGCCAAGATACCGATAATCGCCACAACGATCATTAATTCAATCAGGGTAAAACCCTTTTGTACTTGCTTCTTCATTGTCTTTCTCCCTTATAGAGGCTATTAATATTTTAAGACAGCTATCAAAAAAGCAATTTTCGTACCAACCCCTTAAAACCAAGACATGGGGGGGGTCCCACAAATCACAAAGGTGACAAAAAGTGTCAGATTTAACCCAACCACTTTAGATTGGCGCACTTCCCCCTTAATCTTCTAGCCCATAAGCCCATCGTGTATTAAAATCACATAACATTTCATTATAAGCAACGACAGGTAGTCAGCTTCCTATGAACACCCCAAATACTCTGAAAGGACTCCCAAAACGCCTTGTTGTTGACGGCTTGCTCGATGAAACCGTCGCAAGAGAAGCCATCATTGAGTGTGAAAAAGACAAGACTAATTTCGTCCACTACCTCACTCACAATAACTTACTGCCAGCCCATTTAATTGCCTCTGTAGCAGCCAATGAGTTTGGCATCCCGCTCTATGATCTTGAGGCCCACGACCTGAGCTCCTGCCCAAAAGACAAGATCAAAAAAAAGCTCATTCAAAAACACCAGGTATTGCCCCTTTACACCCGTGGCAATCGACTTTTTCTCGCACAAAGTGACCCCACCAATCATCAAGCACTCACTGAGATTCGCTTCCAAACGGGCGCTTCTGTAGAAACCGTCCTTGTTGAACACGACAAACTAGAAGCGGCTGTAGACCGATTCCTTAACACGCAAGATGACGATATTGGGGCCTCACTGGACACCATGGACGATGTCCATCTAGATGATCTGGACATAGAAGCTATTGATGATGACGATCAAGGCGGCGATGACTTTTCAGATGTAGATGACGCACCAATTGTACGATTTATCAACAAGCTGATGATCGATGCCATCAAACAGGGTTGTTCAGATATACACTTTGAGCCCTATGAAAAGACTTATCGGGTACGATTTAGAACGGATGGAATTCTTAAAGAGGTTACCAAGCCCCCAGCTAATCTGGCACCTCGGCTGGCAGCTCGACTCAAGGTCATGTCACAGCTGGATATATCCGAACGACGGGTGCCTCAAGACGGTCGAATCAAGTTAAGAATCTCAAAGAATCGAGCCATTGATTTTCGGGTCAATACTCTTCCTACCCAATTTGGTGAAAAAATCGTCTTGCGTATTCTTGATCCCACCAGTGCGCAAGTAGGTATTGAATCACTGGGATATGAAGATGATCAGAAGAAGGCCTACTTGGAGACCCTTCACCAGCCTCAGGGGATGATCCTTGTCACTGGCCCCACAGGTAGCGGTAAAACGGTCTCTCTTTACACAGGCTTGAATGTTCTCAACACTGTTGAGCGCAACATTTCTACTGCAGAAGACCCCGTTGAAATTAATATGCCCGGCATCAATCAGGTTCAGATAAGAGAAAGGGTTGGATTAACCTTTCCTGAAGCTCTTCGTGCTTTCCTGCGCCAGGATCCCGATGTCATCATGGTTGGTGAGATTCGTGATATAGAAACTGCTGAAATTGCGATTAAAGCAGCACAGACTGGTCATATGGTGTTATCCACCCTGCACACCAATAGCGCACCAGAAACACTGACGCGACTACTTAACATGGGCGTACCTGCCTTTAATGTTGCCACATCCGTCAACCTTATTATTGCCCAACGCCTGGCTAGGCGACTATGCACCCATTGCAAAAAACTAGCTGATGATATCCCTGAACATATTCTTAAAGAAGAGGGGTTTGAAGAAATTGATATACCCCTCGATCATACCCAGATATACCACCCTCAAGGGTGCCCCAAATGTACCAATGGCTATAAGGGAAGAATTGGTATTTATGAGGTGCTAAAAGTGACACCAAGCATATCTCGAATTATTATGGAGGGAGGAAACTCTTTAGAAATCGCTCACAAAGCAGCAGGAGAAGGTTTCAGAACTTTGCGCCAATCGGCACTTCGTCGTACTGCGGAAGGTATAATTAGCCTGGAAGAAGCAAACAGGGTAACCAAGGATTAATCCATGGCAACTGCACAAGCACAAACCTTTGTTTATAAAGGAAAGGATAAAAAAGGAAAAGCCATCCAAGGGGAGGTCAAGGGTACAAACCTGATGATCGTTAAGGCCCAGCTACGCAAACAGGGGGTCGTAACTACCTCTGTTAAGAAAAAACCAAAACCTCTCTTTACCCAAAAACCAATCAAGCCTTCTGACATCTCAGCATTTACTCGGCAAATGGCCACCATGATGAAGGCCGGAGTACCGCTAGTACAAAGTTTCGACATTGTGGCAGAGGGCGCAGACAAGGACCTCCTCCGCGATCTTATCTCCCACATCCGAGATGATGTCGCATCCGGCCTCAGCTTTGGTGGATCTTTGAGAAAACATCCTAAATATTTTGATGACCTATTTTGCAGTTTGGTTGAAGCGGGCGAACAAGCAGGTGCGCTGGAAACAATGTTGGACCGCATTGCTACCTACAAGGAAAAAACTGAATCCCTGAAAGCAAAGATAAAAAAAGCCCTAACCTACCCAACCACCGTAGTCATCGTTGCTATTATCGTGACGGCTATTCTTTTGATAAAAGTGGTTCCGGTTTTTGCTGAAACATTTAGCAATTTTGGGGCCGAGCTTCCTGCCTTTACCCTATTTGTACTGGGGATTTCCGAGACCGCCCAAGAATGGTGGCTAGTGTGGCTGGCGAGCAGCATTGCCGCCTTCTTCATCATTCGTGAGCTCCACCGACGCTCACCAGCTTTTGAGGCAGCTATAGACAAATACTCACTAAAAATTCCTGTGATAGGCAATATTCTATACCAAGCAGTCGTTGCCCGTTTTGCCCGAACATTATCAACCACCTTTGCTGCGGGGGTACCGCTTGTGGACGCGCTGAACTCTGTCGCCGGGGCATCAGGCAATGCTGTATATCGTGTTGCAATTCATAAGGTTCGCGATGATGTAACCACAGGCATTCAGCTTCATACCGCATTACGGGCCACCAAAAGATTTCCTATTTTACTACTTCAAATGGCTGCCATCGGTGAGGAATCTGGCGCCCTTGATGAAATGCTGGAAAAAGCTGCCGAACATTATGAAGAGGCTGTTGATAACGCCGTAGACAACCTAACCACACTGCTGGAACCCCTGATCATGTCTGTTCTCGGTGTGCTCGTGGGTGGGCTACTGATTGCTATGTATCTGCCGATCTTTAAACTGGGTGCAGTGATTTAAATTGGACCTATATGCCTGATACTATTGGGTTACCCCCCACCCTAGTCATTACCGCCAGCTTTATCTTTGGGTTACTGATCGGTAGTTTTCTCAATGTAGTGATTTACCGATTGCCATTACAGCTTTCAGCCTCATGGCGTAGAGAGTCACTGGATTTCCTTGGCATGGAACCAGACCCCAAAACTGCCAATGTCAACATTGTCACCCCTGCCTCTCACTGCCCAAAATGTGGCACAGAGGTCAAACCTTGGCAAAACATTCCTGTTTTCAGCTACCTGTTGTTAAAAGGTAAATGTAGTAACTGCGCGACCTCCATCTCTCTTCAGTACCCCCTGATTGAGATTGCCTGTGCGCTAATCACTACCTTTGTGGTTTATCACTACGGCTTAACATCTACCGGGCTTCTAGTATTACTGTTTAGCTGGAGCCTGCTCGCTTTAACCGGCATTGACTTCAATGAACAGCTATTACCCGACAACATAACACTGCCACTCCTATGGCTCGGCCTGCTGATTAATACACACGACACCTTTGCACCATTAAGTGATGCTGTAATTGGTGCTGTCGCTGGCTACCTCTGCCTATGGTGGATTTTCTGGGTATTTAAACTACTCACAGGCAAGGAAGGAATGGGGCACGGAGACTTCAAACTTCTTGCAGCACTTGGCGCCTGGGTGGGGTGGCAACAGTTATTACTCATTGTGTTGCTCTCTTCTCTAGTCGGTGCAGTTGTGGGCATTGCCATGATCATCTTTCTCGGTCGTGACAAACAAATCCCTATTCCCTTCGGCCCCTATTTAGCCGCCGCCGGCTGGATCACCCTTGTCTGGGGTGACAGGATTACCGGTCACTATCTATCCCTGTTTGGATAAACGGTAACTTATGTTCGTTATTGGCCTGACAGGAGGTATCGGCAGTGGCAAGAGTGCCGCTGCCGAGTATTTCAAACGGCTTGGCATTGACATCATTGATGCGGATATTGCCGCTCGCAAGGTCGTTGAAAAAGGGTCTCCCGCTCTCACCAAAATTGTTGAGCACTTTGGCGTAGAAACCCTAAACAGTGACAACACACTCAACCGAGCCTTTCTTCGCACACAGGTCTTCAATAACCCACAGGAACGACTCTGGCTAGAAACACTTCTTCACCCACTGATTCGGGTGTGGATGCAACAAGCTCTATCCAACACCACTGGGCCATACACCATCCTGGAAACACCATTACTCCTGGAGACTGACCAGCACCTTTTAGTTGATCGAGTTCTGGTGATAGATGCACCAGAGGAGTTACAAATGACAAGGGCTTCTAATCGAGACAACAACATTGAAGAACAAATACGTGCCATTATGAAAACACAGCTACCACGCGAAGAACGTCTGGATAAAGCAGATGACATACTCGACAACAGCGGCTCTCTTGACCATATTGAGCGACAAGTAACAGAGCTTCACCACAAATACTTGACCTTAGCGGCACAAAAGAAAGGGGCGGGTACGTAATTCACCCACTAAACCGTCCTTATGTACACTTCCCGTCATACAATACGTATGAGTAATATGACTAACTTTCAAGACAAGCAACATACAGCAGATAAAAAATGAATACTCAGAAAACGGCCACTACGGTTAACTGCCCTACCTGTAAAAAATCTGTAGCCTGGGGGGAACAATCTCCTTTCAGGCCATTTTGCTCCAAGCGCTGCCAACAAGTGGATTTTGGTGACTGGGCATCAGAAAATTTCAGTATCCCCGGGACCCCAGCCATACTAGACGCCTTGGATGATGAAGACATAACTCAGCATTAACCAAACACTCGATATAAGCTTCTATATCGATGACTTATGACAAACTAGCAGATGTTTGGTTACACATTTAAAGATTAGACTGAGACTTAAGCATATCGATAATAGGCTGATTAGCTTCTGGAAATTGATATTGCTCCAGCTGATCAACTGCCACCCAAGCGATTGCCTGCCCCTCATTCCCTCTCGGATCACCAGAAAATTTAGTGACCTTCCATACGTCGAGCAGAACAGTTTTTTCCGTATACACATGGTGAATATTGAGTAGTGGTTCGGCCCCTATCACACTAATAGCCAACTCTTCTTCCAGCTCACGGGCCAGAGCAACTTGGACAAACTCCCCCTCTTCCACTTTACCGCCAGGAAATTCCCAGAGGCCACCCTTATGCACATGATCAGGTCGCCGGGCTATCAGAATTTTACCATTCTCTCCAACAATGACTGCCGCAGCCACATGAATGGGTGCCATCAGGTCCGGTATTCCGCATTAATTTTTACATAGTCGTAAGACAAATCTGTGGTCCAAATTGTCTCGCTAACATTACCGCGGTTAAGGAGGATTCGAATACATATCTCGTCCTGATCCATCACAGCCTGACCATGCGCCTCGGTATAGCTACCAGCTCTGCCACCTTGCTCTGCGATCAGCACGTCGCCCAGATAGACTTGAACAGTGTCTACATCCAAATCGGGCACATCCGCACGACCAATTGCAGCAAGGATTCTTCCCCAATTAGGATCCGAAGCGAATAATGCTGTTTTAACGAGCGGAGACTCTGCCACGGTATATGCCACGCTCAAGCATTCTGAACTATCAGCACCACCCGTTACATTCACAGTCACAAATTTAGTAGCACCCTCACCATCCTGAATAATCTGTTGCGCCAGAGAGATGAAAATATCTATAAGTGCAGACTTAAAGCTTGCCTGTTCCTCCGCAGGCAACTCTTCGATATTGACCCCGGAAGCACCTGTAGCCACTAACATTGCGCAGTCATTAGTAGAAGTATCACCATCTACAGTGATCCGGTTAAACGATGCATTCACAGCATCATTCACCAACACCTGCAACATGGTCTGCTCCAATGCGACATCGGTGGCCACGTAAGCCAGCATCGTTGCCATATTAGGCTTAATCATTCCCGAGCCTTTGGAAACGCCTGTAATAGTGACAGTTTTACCCGCCAGAGTGAGCTGCACACTGGCGCCTTTAGGCCGGGTATCTGTCGTGAGAATACCTTGTGCTGCATCTTGCCAACCAGATTCAGATAACGCAGAAAAAGCCATAGGTAATGCTGTAATGATCTTCTCCACGGGCAATGGTTCACCAATAACCCCTGTAGAAAAAGGCAAGACAGCTTCCTCTGCTATCTCAGCAACCTGCCCCATGGCCCGACAGACTGCTCTCGCATTTTCCTTACCGGGCTCACCCGTTCCAGCATTGGCATTCCCTGTATTGGTCACCAAATAACGGGGAGGCATAATGGCGATATGAGCTTTAGTCAGTTGAACCGGTGCCGCACAAAAAGCATTTTTTGTAAAAACACCTGCAACAACACCACCTTCAGCAATTTCCATTACCACCAAATCTTTCCGACCCGGTGTCTTGATTCCCGCACTGGTCGTACCCAACTGAAAGCCAGGCACTGGATACATTTTGGGGAAACAGTCTTTACCAACAGCCATGACTCAATCTCTATCTCTATCTCTGATGGAAACCACTGATGTGGCCCCGTTCAAACAAACCAGTTCTGCATAAAGCAGCCTTATGAAAGGCGACCATGACACTGCTTATATTTCTTCTTGCTGCCACAGGGGCAAGGATCATTTCTCCCCACCTTCTTACTACCCCTGACGAATGGTTGATCCACTTGTGGGGCAGGCTTCCCACCACCATTATCAATAGCCGATACCTCATCGTGCTGCATTTGTAACTGCTGGCGTTGCTGAGCCTCTCGCTGTTGACGCTCAAGCTCCTCAGCTTCTTCTCGACTGCGCACCTGAACCCGACTGAGAAAGCGAATAGTCTCAAGCTTAATATTTTCCAACATTTGCTGGAACAACTCGAAGGACTCTCGCTTGTACTCTTGCCTGGGGTTTTTCTGAGCATAGGCACGCAACCCGATACCTTGACGCAAGCGATCCATATTAGAGAGGTGTTCTTTCCAAAGAGTGTCGACTACCTGCAACATCACCTGCCTTTCTATGATGCGCATATCTGAGCCAATATCTTCAGATTTTTTCTCATAAGCTTCATTCATACTCTGCTGAATTCGATCTTTCAGCCCACCCTCATTCAAACGCTCATCTGCTTCCAGCCATTCTTGTAGCGGTAATTTCAAACCAAACTCTGCTACCAGATACTCCTCCAAACCAGTAATATCCCACTGCTCAGCCAAACTCTGAGGAGGAATGTAATAACTAATAGACGTGTTAACCACGTCATCTCTTACATTAGTAATCACATCACCAATATCGTCCGCAGACAGCAAATCATTACGCTGCTGATAGACTACTTGCCGCTGGTCATTGGCTACATCATCATATTCCAGTAAGCTTTTACGCATATCAAAGTTGCGCCCTTCCACCTTGCGCTGAGCTTTCTCGATTGCATTGGTTACCATCCGGTGCTCAATTGCTTCGCCATTTTCCATCCCCAGCGCGCGCATCATGTTCTTCACCCGGTCCGAAGCAAACAACCGCATCAAAGGGTCTTCCAATGACAGATAAAAGCGAGAAACCCCCGGATCACCCTGTCGACCAGCACGACCACGTAACTGATTATCAATGCGGCGTGATTCATGTCGCTCGGTACACAGAATATGTAACCCGCCTGCCGTAATCACCTGATCATGGCGCTTTTGCCATTCATCCTTAACAAGCTGTATCTTGGCTTCAGATGGGTTCTCCATTGAGGCCACTTCAACCTCCCAATTACCACCCAACACAATATCTGTACCACGACCCGCCATATTTGTGGCAATGGTGACCGTACCTGGCCGGCCAGCTTGAGCAATAATTTGTGCTTCTTTTTCGTGAAACTTGGCATTCAGTACTTGGTGTGGGATTTTGGCTGCATCTAATCGTGCAGACATGATTTCAGAAGACTCAATGGTCGCGGTACCCACTAGAACAGGTGCATTTTCCTCAATAGAGGACTTGATATCTGCCACCACTGCATCAAACTTTTCATCTGTTGTCAGGTAAATCAAATCATTGAGATCATTTCTGGCCACTGGCATGTTTGTTGGAATGACGACCACTGGCAAGCCATAGATCTGATGAAACTCATAAGCCTCTGTATCAGCAGTACCCGTCATACCTGCCAGCTTCTGATATTGGCGGAAATAGTTCTGGAACGTGGTCGATGCCAGCGTCTGACTCTCACTCTGAATATGGACGCCTTCCTTCGCTTCGATGGCCTGATGCAAACCTTCGGATAAACGACGACCTGACATGGTCCGGCCCGTATGTTCATCAATCAATACAACCTGTCCTTCCTGAACAATGTATTCCACATCTTTGGTGAACAAATAATGTGCTTTCAACGCTGACTGCACATGATGCAGCAGCCCGAGATTCGTCGCGTTATAGAGGCTATCCCCTTCCTGAAGTAAGCCCTCACTTTCAAGCAAAGACTCTATTTTCTGGTGCCCTTCCTCTGTAAGCTCCACCTGACGCGCCTTTTCATCAATAACATAATCACCAGGACTTTCCTCACTATGAGGATTCAAGGAGGGGATCAACTTATTCATACGCTGATACAGGGCCGAACTGTCTTCCGCTGCCCCCGAGATAACGAGCGGGGTCCGCGCCTCGTCAATCAAGATGGAATCCACTTCGTCAACAATCGCGTAGGTTAGCCCTCGCTGAACCTTATCATCCAGACTCATCACCATATTGTCGCGGAGATAGTCAAAACCAAATTCATTATTAGTGCCATAGGTAATGTCAGCCTGATAAGCTCGGGACTTTTCCTCAGCCGGCTGCCTAGACAGAATTACATCTGCTCGCATGCCGAGAAATTCATACACCGGTGACATCCACAGCGCATCCCGGTTAGCCAAATATTCATTGACCGTCACAATATGAACACCTTCGCCAGCAAGCGCATTGAGATAGGCTGCAAGGGTAGCCACTAGCGTTTTACCCTCACCTGTTCGCATCTCGGAAATTCGCCCTTCATGGAGGGTTATCCCACCCACCAGCTGCATATCAAAATGGCGTAGACCCAGACTGCGCTTGGCGGCCTCACGCACGGTGGCAAATGCTTCGGGCAGCAGCTGATCCAAGGTTTCACCCCCTTGGTGACGCTGCTTAAACTGATCTGTTTTTGACTTTAATTCTTCATCCGAAAGTAGGGCCAGCTCTTCCTCCAACCCATTGATGCGTTTAACTATTTTTAGCATCCGCTTGATTTCACGGTCATTTTTACTGCCAAACAATTTTGTTAACAAGTTCATTGGTCGATCCAAAAGATAGCTGACAAGGGGCAAGCCCCTACGAAAAGAGAAAAGAGGTTATTACTTAGAGATTATCGGATAGTACGTCGGATATAACTGGCAGGGTCAACGGCGCGACCGTTTTTGTAGACTTCAAAATGTACATGGGGTCCAGTGGAACGACCACTACTACCCATAAGGCCAATGACTTCACCTTTCTTAACGATATCGCCTACGTTAACTAGGTTTTTCTTATTATGAGCGTAACGGGTGATATAACCCTCACCGTGGTCCAATTCAAGCATTTGACCATAGCCGTTCCTATCACCGGACCATGTGACCACACCTGAAGCCACTGAAACAATATCGGATCCATCTTTCCCGGCAAAATCTACACCATTATGCCAAGCCCTGTGCCCCTTAAACGGGTCAGTGCGATGGCCAAAACCAGATGACATCCAACCTTTTTTAATAGGGCGACCAGTAACAGCACTCTGCTGTTTTATCTTGCGGTCAACCATGAGGGACTCAAGAATTTCAAGCTGACTTTCTTTGCTCTCCAACTGGCTTTGCAACTGGGTGTAGAGCTTTTCTAAATCACTATGTTGGTAAGTAGAGGTCCACTCCTGCTCTGGGCCACCCAATGCTGACTGCTGACTAAAATCGAATTCACCATCATCAAGACTAGCCATGTCTGTCAGACGCTCACCCAGTGCATCCAACCTCACTAGTCTTGCCTGCATAGCAGCCAACTTTAGAGTTAAGGCTTCTACCTTCTGACGAGCAGCTTCTCGACCAGCCTCCAGCTCAGCTTGTTGCTGGGCCAACTCTTGCTTCATTGTTTCTATAGAACCAAGTAGGTTAACCTTGTCACCACTAAACTGCATACCCAGATAAAGACCACTGCAAACAGGGAGCCCCAACAAACACACAGACAGCAGCACTTTCGCCCAAGTATTGAGCGTCAGAGACCGGGACTTGCCCTCGCGATTACTGATAAAAATAATATTCACAATTCTATCGTTCTATAGCTCTACAGTTTTCTTATCTCTCTATTTCCAAACCAATATTATACGGCGAGCAAAGGCTTCATATATGAGATAGGGGCCTCATCTTCATCATTTTCAAAGGTCACCACCTCCCAAGCATCTTTCTGAGAAATCAGCTCTCTCAATGATGCATTATTGAGTCCATGCCCCGACTTATGGGCCACAAACTCACCAATAAGGCTATTACCCAACAGGTATAAATCACCTATTGCATCAAGAATTTTGTGCTTTACAAACTCATCTTCGTAACGAAGACCATCCTCATTTAAAACCCGATATTCGTCAACCACAATAGCATTATCCATACTGCCGCCACGAGCTAGACCTTGCGACCGCAGGTATTCAATTTCATGCATAAAACCAAAGGTCCTGGCGCGACTGACCTCTTTCACAAAAGAGGTGCTACAAAAATCCACTTCGGCTTTCAGGGTGCGGTTGTGAAACGCAGGGTGATCAAAATCAATGGAAAAGCTAACCTTGAAGCCATTAAAGGGCTTAAAGGATGCCACCTTGTCACCGTCAGTTACCGTCACAGGGCGCTTGATACGAATAAACTGTTTCGGTTCCTCTTGCTCCTTAATGCCCGCCGACTGCAGCAGGAACACAAAGGGACCCGCACTCCCATCCATAATAGGCACTTCAGGTGCGGTAACATCAATAATGGCGTTATCGATACCAAGCCCAGCCATGGCAGAGAGCAAGTGCTCCACAGTGGAAACGCGCACATCGCCATTCATTAGGGTGGTAGACAGGGTCGTTTCACCAACATTTTCTGCCTTGGCCAATATTTCCACCACAGGATCCAGATCGGTACGACGGAAGATAATACCCGTGTTTACCGGTGCTGGGTGCAGGGTTAGGTACACCTTTTCACCCGTGTGAAGCCCGACGCCCGTGGCGCGAATTATATTATTCAGTGTACGTTGTCTGATCACTACTCACTGCCACTCAAATCACTATCACCTAAAACCAAGCAAAGTCCGTCGCCCTAACCATCCTGAAAATCAGGCTCGTCTTAAAAAGCAAGGGCGCAATACTAGCAGAACTGCGTCCACAGCTCCAAATCAAGAACCGCCAGCCACGCTATTTAAAAAATCAATTGCGTGGCTTGAGGGGTAAATACTGGCGGCCTTGTGCACTGTGCATTAGTCCGCCTGACGACGCAAAAAGGCCGGAATATCCAGATAATCCATATCTGGGTCAGTCCTAGTATCTAATTTACGCGCTACAGCCTCACTTCCTGAAGGGCCCCGACGAATAACAGTGGGCTTTTCAAGTGCATCATAGTCTGTTTCACCACTGCTCTTACGAATGCTAGTGGTCTCAGTAACAGGGGTATTATCAATTACTTTCGTTGGCTGTTTCCGCTCAACAGGCTGTCCTAACCCAGTAGCAACAACAGTTACCCGCAGCTTATCGCCCATCTCTGGGTCAATCACAGTACCAACAACAACTGTTGCATTGTCCGATGCAAAACCCTCTACCGTATCACCCACATCAGAGAACTCTCCCAGAGACAGATCTGGTCCCGCAGTGATATTCACCAAAATACCACGTGCACCCTGCAAGTTGATATCTTCCAGCAGTGGACTGTGAATAGCAGTTTCTGCCGCTTCACGGGCGCGCTCTTCACCGACAGACTCACCAGTACCCATCATTGCCTGGCCCATCTCAGACATCACCGTACGCACATCCGCGAAATCCACGTTGATCATCCCTGGACGAATGATCAAATCAGCAATTCCTTGAACCGCACCCAGCAATACATCATTGGCAGCCTTAAATGCTTCCAACAAGCTGGTCGTCTTACCCAGCACTTGCAGCAATTTCTCATTAGGCACTGTAATCAGTGAGTCCACCTTATCCTTGAGGTCTTTTAGCCCTTCCTCGGCAACAGCCATACGCTTACGGCCCTCAAAGATAAAGGGTCGCGTCACAACAGCTACCGTCAAAATACCCAGCTCCTTAGCCACATCTGCCACGATAGGGGCCGCACCAGTACCAGTGCCTCCACCCATGCCCGCAGTAATAAAGACCATGTCGGCACCCTGCAAAACATCAGCAATACGGTCACGATCTTCCATTGCTGCTTGTCGTCCAACTTCAGGGTTGGCACCTGCACCCAACCCTTTAGTCAGTCCATTGCCCAACTGAAGAATAGTGGCATCACCCATATCCTTAAGTGCCTGAGAATCAGTATTGGCACAGATAAACTCCACACCGTCTACTGCACTTTCCATCATATGCCGGAGTGCATTACCACCGCCGCCACCGACACCGATGACCTTGATTTCTGCGCTATCCGGTACGCTATCTATAATTTGAAACATCACGATTACCCCTCGTTTTGCCTTCCTAAGTTAAAAATAAAAAATTTATAAATTACCCTGAAACCAGCCTTTCATCTGACTCATAAAACCACTACCACTACTGCCTTCCCGATGCTTGGTTGGGCGTACACCTTCCTGCTGCTGCTGCATTCCATACAGCAACAAACCAACCCCGGTTGAATAAATTGGATTATCGACAATGTCTGTCAGCCCTTTAATATTCTGTGGAGAGCCAAGCCGCACCGGCATATGAAATATCTCTTCTGCCAACTCAACTGCACCTTCCATCTTGGCGGTACCACCTGTCAGTACCATCCCTGCAGCTACCAAGTCTTCAAATCCACTGCGGCGCAATTCCGCCTGAACCAAGGTGAACAATTCGTCATAACGCGGCTCTGTTACTTCCGCCAATGCCTGACGCGATAAATCCCGAGGAGGGCGCTCACCGACACTGGGAACTTTGATGGTCTCATCAGGCCCCGCCAATTTAGCCAGAGCACAGGCGTACTTGATTTTCAGATCTTCCGCATGAGCAGTTGGAGTACGCAGCGCATGCGCAATATCATTGGTTACCTGGTCACCCGCTATGGGAATCACCCCGGTATGACGAATTGCGCCATCAGTAAAGATGGCGATATCTGTTGTCCCGCCACCAACATCCACCAGACACACACCCAGCTGCTTTTCATCTTCAGTGAGCACGGCATAGCTGGATGCCAGTTGCTCCAGAATAATGTCGTCTACTTCAAGCCCACATCGGCGAATGCATTTTTTGATGTTCTGAGCCGCATTTGCTGCACAGGTCACTAGATGTACTTTCGATTCCAACCGCACGCCCGACATTCCTAACGGTTCACGCACACCTTCCTGGTTATCAATAATAAATTCCTGTGGTAACACATGGAGTATTTCCTGATCAGCAGGGATCGCCACAGCGCGCGCCGCATCAATCACCCGCTCAATATCCAGGGGTAATACTTCGCGATCCCGAATGGCGACTATTCCGTGAGAATTTAGGCTCCGAATATGGCTACCTGCAATGCCTGCAAAAACAGAATGAATATGGCAGCCCGCCATCAGCTCAGCCTCTTCAATGGCCCGCTGAATGGAATGCACCGTAGACTCGATATTAACCACCACTCCCTTCTTTAAACCGGAAGAGGGGTGCAACCCGGTACCCACAATTTCAAGAGAGCCGTCGGGTCCTGCTTGCCCAACAATGGACACCACCTTGGAAGTACCGATATCCAGACCAACAATCAATTGCTCTTCATTGGAGTTCGCCATTTTTCGACCTCATGCTTGGCCCGGAAAATCCGGTGCCACTATTAATACTGATATCTCTTTCGGTTGTACGGCTGAAATTTTTTCTGCCCACTGCACAGCAACACCGTTGTCATAACGGATATCCACTCGGGCAATTCGCTCAACCTGTGTTTTTAACGCCAGCTCCCAAACCACCAAAAACCTACGCATTTTTTCCATCACCTGACCACGACCAACGACCAACTCAAGGCCATTTTCAAGACTCAGCCACAAAGCTCCACGCACATCTCGCTTCAGTGCAACAATCTTCAAACCCGATGGCAGCAACAACTGAGCCACTTCCCGGTAGGCTTTCATTAATGATCGCTCGGTATGCACCTCACCCTGCAAAAGAGGCAAATGCATTAGATCGCTGTTATCTCCAATCTCCAGCATTTCGCCTCGACTATTTAGAAAACCATGCTCGCCCCATCGTGCAATTGCCACTTCCTCAACCACATTGATCACCAGCCCTCCGGGCCACTGGCGACTAACAGCAACCCGCTCAATCCAGGGGTGTAGCTCCAGCTGGTGACGTATTTTTGCCAAGTTCAGGCTGAGAATACCCCCATTGATCAGCGGCTCCACCATCGCTTGAACATCCCCCTGATCAACTTGGGTAAACTCACCTTTTACCCCAATCACGCCAATCGGCACATCTAGCTTCCGAAACAATCGATCGCCACCCCACAGCAATCCAGCTACAACACTGACCAACGCCAGCAAGGACAGACTGCGAGTCAACCAGCGCAGGCGCTCACGCAACGGCAAATGTTCATCCTGCCGTCTTGCGCCCTTACCCTGAAGACTGTTTGCCACCATGACTTTACTCTCAACACCTATTCACAAAACCAAACCGTTAAAACCTAGCGCTTAAAAACTAGTTACTAGCTAGAAAGACGTATCCAAAATCCTCAACACCAAATCATCAAAGCTATAACCAGCCTCAGCTGCAGCCATCGGCACCAAACTATGATCAGTCATTCCAGGAATGGTGTTCACCTCAAGTAGGAAAAAATCACCGGCTTCATTGGCCATCACATCTACCCGACCCCAGCCACTACAGCTCAAACTATTAAATGCAGTGCGTGCCAACTGCCTTAGCTCTGCCTCCGCCTCTGTATCCAAACCACAAGGGCACAAGTAGCGAGTATCATCAGCAAGATACTTGGCATCGTAATCATAAAAAGTGTGATCGGTTTCCAACTTAATAGATGGCAGCATTTCGTCACCAAGAACAGCCACGGTGTACTCAGCCCCGACAATCCATTGTTCAGCGATGACACTACTATCTAGTTTTGCTGCGGCTTGCCATGCGCCTCTCAATGCATCTTTGCTATCAGCACGAGTCATCCCAAGACTGGATCCTTCATGCGATGGCTTCACCATCACAACACCGCCCAGTGAATCCAAGGTTTCCTGCCAATCAGTCTCTTTATTCAACACGGCAAACTTGGGTGTGGGTAACCCCACCCCCTTCCAAAATTGTTTACTGTGTAATTTATCCATCGCTAACGCCGAGGCGAACACACCGCTCCCTGTGTATGGCAGACCCAGAAATTGCAACGCACCCTGAAGACTCCCATCTTCACCACCAGGGCCATGCAACATAATCAGCGCTCGGTCTAAACGGTGTGCTGGCAACTGCTGTAATAAGTCAGCACCCACATCAATAGGCACCACCTCAACACCACAACGATGCAAAGCCTTTATCACGGCCTGTCCCGAAAGCAGCGAAATATCACGCTCAGCGGAGGTGCCTCCATAAAGCACGCCAACCCGGCCATATTTCTGTTTCATTGCATCACTAACTGCCATCATCAAATTTCTCTATACCAACTTTCTTTCGGCCAGACTTTTCACCAGCTTGCCAACACTGCCCGCACCCTGGGTGATCACAATATCTCCCCCTTGGACGACATCCTTTAGGACATCTCCCACCTCATCGATACCTGGAACATAGATAGGGTCCACCAACCCCCGCTGACGGATACTGCGGCACAATGCGCGACTATCCGCACCGGGAATCTCCTCTTCACCCGCTGAATACACCGCCAACAGCAGCACCACATCACAACTGGAAAGAACCTGTACAAAATCTTCATAGAGGTCCCGAGTTCGGGTATAGCGGTGAGGCTGAAATACCATCACCAACCGCTTGTCCGGCCAACCTTCACGCACGGCTTTAATGGTTGCAGCAACTTCTCTGGGGTGGTGACCATAATCATCTACCAACATGGCCACCCCACCGAGGACGGGGTACTCCCCATAAATCTCAAAACGACGCCCGACACCTTGAAAGTCCGCCAATCCCGACTGGATGGCTTTATCAGACACCCTTTCATCAGTGGCCACAGCAATAGCAGCAACGGCATTTAATACGTTATGTACTCCAGGGATATTCATCTCTATAGCCAACGGCTTTAGCTGATCGGGGCGATAGACGACAAAACGACTTTGGCGCTGCCTCATCGCCACCTCATCAATACGGAAATCAGCGTCCTCAGCAAAGCCATAGGTCAACACCGGGCGAGAGACATCCGGCAGAATCTCACGGACCACAGGATCATCAATGCAAAGCACTGCTAACCCGTAAAATGGCAAATTGTGTAGAAACTCAACAAAGGTTTGCTTTAATCGGTTGAAATCAAAGTCATACGTTTCCATATGGTCAGCATCGATATTGGTAATCACCGCCACCATAGGTTGTAAATGGAGGAAGGAAGCATCACTCTCATCGGCCTCCGCCACCAAATAACGGCTCTCTCCCAGCTGGGCATTGGTGCCAGCACCCTTGACCAACCCACCAATCACAAAGGTGGGCTCCTTGCCTTCAGCCGCTAATATTGATGCCAACAAACTGGTTGTGGTGGTTTTCCCATGGGTACCTGCCACTGCAATGCCATGCCGATAACGCATCAGCTCAGCCAACATTTCAGCTCGACGTACCACTGGAATGCGCTGCTCCCGCGCGGCGGTAATTTCCGGGTTATCCATGGTCACAGCTGAGGATTTCACCACGACATGGGCATCGTTAACATTAGCCTTAGCATGGCCAAGCTGAATCGTTGCACCAAGCTGCTTCAAACGCCGGGTATTGTTGTTTTCACCCAGATCAGAACCAGAAATTTCATAGCCTTGATTGAGTAGCACCTCAGCAATTCCGCACATGCCACTGCCACCGATACCAACGAAGTGGATGCGGCGAATACGGCGCATTTCAGGTACTTGGTAAATACCATCACTGCTCACGACACACCTCCATGCAAACGTCGGCAACAGCTTCGGCAACATTAGGTTTTGCCAGCTGCCGAGCTCTCACCGCCACCGAACGCAACTTCTCCTTGTCCCCCAGCCACGAATTCAACACCACCGCCAGTTTTTCGGCTGTCATATCCGCCTGCTGAATTAACTCTGCAGCACCTTGTTTCACCAGCCACTCACCATTTCGAGTTTGATGGTCATCAATCGCGTGTGGATAAGGAACCAGTATGGAGCCCACACCAGTAGCAGCTATCTCAGAAACAGTGAGCGCCCCGGCACGACAAACTACCAAGTCAGCCCAACCGTAGGCCTCAGCCATATCAGCAATAAAGGGTTCTATCTGAGCTTTTACAGCTACCACTTGGTAAGCCTCCTCAGTGACTGTCGCATGCGCCTTGCCACACTGGTGTCGCACATCCAACTGAAGACCTTCCGGTAACAGTGCCAAAGCCTCCGGTATCTGCTGATTGATAGCTAAAGCACCCAAGCTCCCACCAAGTACTAGCAGCCGGAGAGGGCGATCACCTTGAGCAATGCGTTGCTCCGGCTCAGCTATATGCTCAATTTCTTTACGGACAGGGTTACCTGTCCACTCACCTTTAGGCAGCGTGCCAGGGAAGGCCTCCAGCACTCTATTTGCTATTTTTGCCAGTAGCTTATTCGTTGTTCCAGCTACGGCATTCTGTTCATGAATAACCAATTGCAGCCCCAATATTTTTGCTGCCAAACCACCAGGGCCAGATGCAAAGCCACCCAGGCCCAACACCACATCTGGGCTCTCACGACGAATAAGGCCAATGGCCTGCCACAGGGCTCGAATCAAGAGAACCGGCGCTTTCAATAACTTGACCACACCTTTGCCACGCAAGCCTTCCACATCGACATAGTTGATCGGAAACTGGTTAGCAGGCACCAGCTCTGCCTCAATACCGCGACGGGTACCGAGCCAGCTCACAGCAATACCACGCGTACGAAGCTCTTGCGCCACCGCTAACGCGGGGAACACATGACCTCCAGTGCCACCTGCCATCACCATCACCTTATTACATCTCCGCTCTGTCACGTCTCACCTGCTTCGCTACTGCCGGGGCATTGTCCATCTCCCGGCTAATTCGCAACACCAACGCCACCATTGCACTGCAGATCAACAAGCTGCTCCCGCCATAACTGATAAACGGCAAGGTCAGCCCTTTGGTTGGCAGCAATCCGGAAGTAACACCAATATTGATAAATGTCTGGCCCGCCAACATCATGGCAATACCAAAACAGCTATAAGCAGCAAACCAGTCCTGCCGACGTAGTGCTTTTTTAGCCACATGAAAGATGCGAGACACCAGTAAAATGAAAAGCCCGATAACAACCGCAACACCCAACAACCCAAATTCCTCAGCGTAAATAGCAAAAACGAAGTCGGTATGCGCTTCCGGCAAATAAAACAGTTTTTGCACACTATTACCCAGACCGACACCCAACCATTCACCACGACCAAATGCGATCAATGACTGGGTCAGCTGATAACCGGTGTTGTACTGATCAGCCCAAGGATCTAAAAAGGTCACCAACCGCTGCACTCGATAGGGCGACATCAAGGCAATTCCAGCTAAACCAGATACGCCCAACACCAGTAGTGCGCTAAATTGCCACAACCGAACACCCGCAATAAATAACATCCCCAACACCGTGCCACTCATCACCACGGCGGAACCGAAATCCGGCTCTAACAACAGCAGAAAGATCATCACACCCAGAACAGCGACTGGCTTCATAAAGCCTTGCCACTGCACTCGCAACTGGCGCTGATGGCGCTCCAGATAACCCGCCATAAAGAGAATCACCACAAACTTGGCCAGCTCAGATACTTGCAGATTAATCGGACCCATTGGAATCCAACGCTGGCTACCATTAACCTTACGGCCAATGCCGGGAATCAGCACAGCAAGCAACATAAGTAACGTGAGCAGTAGCAGCGGCACGCCATAGCGATACCAAATTCTTGAGGGGACACTGAGAAAGATAATGGCAACCGTGAGCGCCATGGCCAGAAACATAAGATGTCGCTTGAGGTAAAAGAACCCATCACCGTAGCTATGCTCAGCAAAGCTAATAGAGGCCGAGCTAATCATCACCAAGCCAATACTGACAATAGCCAAGGTAGCCAACAGCAGTGAACGATCAAGACCATCAATAAAATTAGCAATAGAAGGCAGCCTTAGAGGTAGCGTGGTCATCGCAACCCCCCCACTACTTTTGCAAACTGTTCGCCACGGTCTTCAAAACTACTGAACATATCAAAACTAGCGCAGGCAGGAGACAACAGCACCACATCACCCGCCTCAACAACCTGTTGTGCGGCTTCCACAGCACTCTGCAAGCTGGTAGCAAAAACGGTGGGTACTCTGCCGCCCACCGCATCATCAATGACAGCTGCATCTTCGCCCAACAGCACCAACTGTTTTACGTGGCCGGCCATCGCATTGGCAAATGGTGCAAAATCCTGCCCCTTACCCTGCCCACCAGCAATCAACACGAGGTTATCCTCTCCTGCCAACCCGGTGATCGCAGCCAACGTAGCGCCTACGTTGGTTGCTTTGGAATCATTAATATAGGTGACACCCGCTAAATTTTTTACTGTCTGGCAGCGATGAGACAACCCTTGAAACTGACGCAACACCACCAACATATCAGCCATGGGCAATCCTATGGCCGAACCAAGCGCCAATGCAGCCAAGGCATTCCGGGTATTATGGCGACCCTTAATACCCAGTTCTGCTTCTGGCATCAATCGCTCAAATTGGTAGGACAACCAAGGTTCTCCGCCCTGATCCAGCAGTCCGAAACCACCAAAATCAGGCTTATCAAGACCGAAGCTCCACTGCTTCACCGTATCACTCACGAGCGGGACACTAAGCTTATCCTCGCGGTTGACAACCACCTGTCTTGCTCCGTTAAAAATTCGATGTTTGGCCTGGTGATAATCGAGCAGGCTATTGTATCGATCCATATGGTCAGGACTGATGTTCAGCACCGTCGCCACCTCAGCGTTTAACCCATAGACTGACTCAAGCTGGAAACTGGAGAGCTCTAATACGTAGAACTCGGTAGATTCATCTAGCAACTCTAGTGCTGGCACTCCAAGATTACCGCCCACACCTACTACAACACCTGCCGCAGCACACATCTCACCCAGCAGTGTGGTCACCGTGCTTTTACCATTTGAACCGGTGATCGCAACAATGGGCGCATTGGCTGCCCGCGCGAATAACTCAATATCACTAATGACCGATATACCAGACTTAAGAGCAGACTGAATAGCGGGGGCCTGGCGCGAGAGGCCGGGACTGAGAACAACTTCGTCCGCCCCATCAAAACTGTCCATTGCCAGCTCACCCAAGACCACCGACACTTCCGGCAACTCGGCTTTCAACTGCTCAAGACAAGGCGGCTGCAAGCGGGTATCAAGCATCACGAAACGCTCACCCATTTGCGACAAATGACGCGCCACAGACAAACCCGTAGTGCCGATACCGGCTACTACTTTCAGTTTGCTACTGGCTATCAATTGCGTCATTGCCATACCCTGTAATCCTGCCGACTATCGTTCACTGCCTTGCCGCAGCTTCCCTATCTCAACTTCAATGTTGCCAAACCAAACAGCACCAGAATCACGGTAATTATCCAGAATCGGACAATGACTCGTGGCTCTGGCCAACCTTTTAATTCAAAGTGATGATGGATGGGCGCCATACGAAATATTCTGCGGCCGGTCAACTTGAAGGAAGCCACCTGTATAATTACCGACACCGTCTCCAGAACGAAGACACCACTCATAATGAAAAATACGATTTCGTGGCGCACTATTACCGCTATCACGCCCAGCGCTGCACCCAGTGCCAGTGCGCCCACATCGCCCATAAATACCTGAGCCGGGTAAGTGTTAAACCACAAGAAGCCGAGACCTGCGCCCCCCAAGGCCGCACAGAACACACCCAACTCACCCGCCCCTTCAACGTAGGGAATATGCAGGTAATCAGCAAACTGGGCATTGCCCACCAGGTAGGCAATGACTCCGAGAGCGCCGCCGACCAATACTGTCGGCATAATTGCGAGCCCATCGAGGCCATCGGTAAGATTGACCGCATTACTACTGCCCACAATGACCAGATAAGAAAGCACCACGTAGAAAACACCCAACGGCATGGCCACTTCCTTGAAAAATGGCACTATCAACTCATTTTCAGCACCGGTGCTACCACTTTGATAGAGAACGATCGCAGCACCCAAACCAGCCACTGACTGCCAGAAATATTTCCACTTTGCAGGCAACCCTCGGGAATTTTTCTCCACCACTTTGCGATAGTCGTCCACCCAGCCCACGGCGCCAAAAATGGCGGTCACCGCCAATACCACCCAGACATAATGGTTAGACAGGTCAGACCAAAGTAATGTGCTCACAAAAATTGAGACTAAAATCAGTGCTCCACCCATCGTTGGAGTGCCTGATTTACTCAAATGACTCTGAGGACCATCGGTGCGAATCGACTGGCCAATTTGAAGGTAATTCAGCCGTTTGATCATGGCAGGGCCAAACACCAGAGAAATGCCCAGTGAAGTAAGGATGCCCAAAATAGCCCTAAAAGTTAGATATTTCACCACGCCGAACGCAGTAAAATATTGTGTTAGGTAATCAGCCAACCAAAGCAACATAACTACCGTTCTCCCGTTTCTATTATCTGCTGTACAACATCTTCCATGGCCATGAAGCGCGACCCCTTCACCAAGATCACAGCATCGGGGCCAAGCAGCGTTTTAAGGTGTGCACTCAGTGCTGCTTTATTCTCAAAATGTTCACCACCTGCACCAAATTCATGGATAGCGTTGGCACAGAGAGGGCCCACCGCCAAAAAAGTCTTAACACCCTGCCCTGCCGCATAGAGACCAATATCAGCATGCAAGCTGATCTCCTCATCACCCAATTCGCCCATATCGCCCAAGACCAGAATGTGGCGGCCACGAAACTTCACCAGGGTATTAATGGCGGCCTTCACTGAACCTGGATTCGCGTTATAGGTGTCGTCAATAACAGAAGCGCCATTGGGCAACTGAAGTCGATTCAAGCGGCCGGGTACTGGCTGTAGTTTGTTTAGCCCGGCAGGAATCATGCCCAGTTCAGTGCCGACAGCATGCGCACAAGCTGCAGCGGCCAGAGCATTACCCACGTTATGCTCTCCGCTCAAAGGCAACCTGACAGATACTTCTCCAACCGGCGTCACGAGCACAAAAAGATGACAACCAAAATGATCAGCCACCACCTCTTTGGCATAAAAATCTGCGCGGTCATTCGCGATGGAGTAGGTAAGGACTCTTGCTCGCGTAGAGTTACGCCATTGATCGGCATAAGGCTCATCCAGATTAATAACCGCCGTACCTTGATCCGAGACACCCCGATAGATTTCACCCTTGGCCTTAGCTATGCCTTCCACACTGCCAAAACCAGCCACATGTGCTGGCAAAACGTTAGTCACCAGCACCACATCCGGACGGGCCAAACCAGAGAGGTAAGCAATTTCACCCGGAGCACTGGCACCCATCTCAATCACGGCATAACGGTGTCTACGATTAAGCCCCAGAAGGGTCATCGGCACACCAATCTGGTTATTCAAATTTCCTTTCGTGGCCAGCACCTCACCAGACTCACGAAGAATGGCGGCTATCATTTCTTTGACGGTTGTTTTTCCACTGCTACCCGTGACAGCCACCAGAGGGTTGTTAAAGGCCTGCCGGTTAAGCAGCGCGATCTGCCCCAGCGCCTCCGTCGTATCGGGCACTACCCACTGAGGCACATTGATATCTTTAGCTGGATGTTCAACCACCATGCCACAGGCTTGGGTAGCCACTTCCGGTAAAAATTGGTGTGCATCGAAATGCTCGCCTTTCAGAGCAACGAATAACTGCCCTTCATTGATCTGACGACTATCTGTGGATACCGATCCAAAATGGCAGTCCGGATACATCAACGTACCACCGTACGCCTGTGCCGCCTGCGAAAGAGTCTGCTCTTGCATCATTGCGACCCTCCACGCTGGCGTAATGCCAATCTGGCCTGAGCCTGATCACTGAATGGCAAGCGCTCTGCACCAAGCAACTGATAATCTTCGTGGCCCTTTCCAGCAATCAGCACAATATCGTTGTCGCCTGCATTATCTACTGCCGCGCGTATAGCCTCAGCGCGATCCAAACAAGTTACCGCAGTTGCGCCTCCAGGTGCTCCTTTAACCAAGCCCTCACGGATATCAGCAGCAATACTCTCTGCTAATTCACTACGGGGGTTGTCATTGGTAATCACAACGTGGTCTGCATAACGGCTGGCTACGTTACCCATCTGTGCTCGCTTGCCACGATCACGGTCACCACCACAACCAAACACACACCACAACTGACCTGAACAGTGTTCGCGTAATGTAGCTAAAACATGCTCAAGCGCATCAGGGGTGTGTGCATAATCCACAACCACCTGCGGTCCCTCATCAACCGCAATCAACTCCATGCGCCCAGGCACTGGCTGCAGGTGAGGCACAACTTTTAACACCTCATCGAACGACACACCCTGAAGGCACGCAGCACCAATCACTGCCAATACGTTTTGTAGATTAAACTCCCCCAACAACGAGGTATTGAGCTCGCCTTTCCCCCAAGGGGTCCGTATCTGAGCACGAATACCCGATGCCGAGAGAGCAATATCTTCGGCATAAATAGACGCATTGGTGTTCAACAGGGAATAACCACAAACATTGACAGATGATGCCAATTGCAGCGCCATTTCTGAGCCCACAGGGTCATCCACATTAACCACCGCATCGACCAGCCCAGGCATAGCAAACAATTGCATTTTGGCGCCGGCATAGCTCACCAAGTCACCGTGATAATCAAGGTGATCTCGACTCAAGTTAGTAAAGATGGCTGTATGGAATGACACGCCTGCCACTCTCGATTGAACAAGGCTGTGGGAGGAAACCTCCATAGCCACATGATCAATATCAGCGGCAGCATATTCAGCCAATAGCGCCTGAACAGTAATCGCATCGGGGGTCGTCATGCCCGTATCGGTCATACTGGGGTTACCCTCTGTGAGCACACCATAACCAAGAGTACCAATCACTCCAGCAGGCCCATTCACCAGACTAAACACCTGAGCTAATAACTGGCTGCAGGTGGTCTTACCGTTGGTTCCGGTAATACCTGTCAGAGACAACTGATCAGAGGGGTCGCCGTAAAAGCGCCCCGCTATACCACTTAACTTTTGATTGAGGCGAGTAATGGCAACTATGTTTGGGCTTAAACCATCAAAGCCCTCGGCCTCAGCCAACACCGCCACAGCACCATTCGCTAGTGCTTGGTCAATGTAATCACGGCCATCCTGTACCCCCCCGGGGATAGCAATAAATATTTCCCCTGATTTGACCGAGCGGCTATCTAAGGACAACCCGGCTACCGGTACTTCAGTGAGCGCCTGAGGTAAAATCACATCAGGTAGCAACTGCTGTAAAGTACACTCGACAGGATTGCATGGTGCGCTCATCACGTGGCACCCCCCGGCTTACCCTGACCTAGCGTTACAACCTGCTCCCCACTTTTTACCTTCGGGGGGATTTTTAACATTCTCAACGCATCTGCTGTGACATTGGCAAACACCGGGGCAGCAACTGCACCGCCAAAATACTCTCCACCCTGCGGATCATTAATAATGACCACAGTGACAAGCCTGGGGTTATCCGCTGGAACCATGCCCGCAAATAGGGCTACATAGCGATTCTTCTCATATCCTGACTTGCCCACTTTGTGGACCGTGCCAGTCTTTCCTGCCACCTCATAGGAAGGAATAGCCGCACGAGTTGCCGTGCCTCCAGTACGCGTCACACTACTCATCATTTCTCGAAGCCTTGATACCAGCTTCGCATCCACAACCTGCTCACCCTCAGGAATATGATCCACCTTCAGAAGAGATAATGGCTTCTTCACACCATCACTGGCTAACACTGCATAAGCTTGAGCCAGCTGTAATGCAGTAGCCGACAGACCATGTCCAAAAGCAAAATTAGCCCGCTCTACGGGCTTCCAACGTCGGTGTTCAGGCAGGCTTCCAGGGCTCTCACCCGGGAATCCTGTCCCCGGACTTTGCCCCAATCCCATCCGGAAAAACATATCCCGCACATGGGTGGGTTCCATCTGGAGAGCCAGCTTAGTCACACCAACCTGACTCGACTTCATCAGCAATGTGGTCAGATCAATAAGCCCGTAGTTTCGGTGATCATAAAATGTTTTTCGGCCCACTCTGATAGACCCCGGGTTGGTGTCGATTACCGTCTCGGGTACAAACTTACCGCTCTCCAATGCCGCAAGCACTGTCAGTGGCTTCATGGTGGAGCCAGGTTCCACCAAGTCGGTAATGGCGCGATTGCGTAATGAATCTGAACTCATCCGGCTGCGGTCGTTGGGATTAAAGGAGGGCTGATTAGCCATCGCCAAAACCTCTCCCGTCTCCACATCCAACATCACTACCGATCCCGAGGCCGCCTGATGTTTTGCCACAGCGGCTTTCAGCTCTCGGTACGCGGTGTATTGCAATCTGAGATCAATACTAAGCGCCAGATTCTGTCCCGGCTTTTCGCTACGAACCAACGTCAGATCTTTGATAACTCGGCCCTTCAAATCTTTCAGTACTTTTTTGGCACCGGGTACGCCAGTAAGCAGCTCATCAAATGCGAGCTCCATACCCTCCTGTCCACGATCATCGATATTGGTAAAGCCCACCAGCTGGGAGGTCACTTCACCCGCAGGATAGAAACGCTTGTACTCACCCTGGCCATAGACACCGGGAATTTCCAGACGAAGCACTTCTTCCGCCTGCTCTGGCGTCATCTGACGCGCCAAGTACATAAACTCTTTACCGGAATATCTCGATAGTCGCTGCTGCAGCTCATCACGGCTCATTGATAATTGTCTGGCTAATCCCGTGAGACCCGGTGAGGTACTATCTATCACCTGAGGGTTGGCCCATAACGTGACGACTGGCGTACTCACTGCCAGAGGCTCCCCTCGACTATCCGTAATCACACCACGGTAGGCTGGAATAGACTCTGTGCGAACCGTACGCGCAAGACCTTGGCCCTGCAAAAACTGAAAACCTTTATCCACATCAGTCAAAACCTGAAGCCCAGCAATGTGCCACAACCCGGCCACCGGGAGCATAAACAGCACCGCCACCAGCAATAGGTAGCGCCAGCGGGATATGGTTATTTTGGCCTGCTTCACAGTCACTCGGTTATTACCCCAAATCCTTTATGGTCGAATCACAATAATTTCTTCAGCCCTTGGCACTCGCATCTCGAGACGAGTCTTCGCTAGCTGCTCGATACGACTTAATGACGCCCACGAACTTTGCTCTAACAAGTAGCGACCCCACTCCACCTGAAACGCATTCGCCTCCTGCTCCAGCTGGGATAAATCGTTATACAGCTGCCGACACAAATGGCTGACGTATACCACCGACAATGCCGACAAAATGACGACCAGCCACACCACTGGCAACATCCAACCCGACCCAGTCGCAGACCTCATCTCAGCCACCTCGCCTAATCCACTTTCTCTGCGATTCGCATCACCGCGCTTCTGGCTCGCACATTCACAGAAACTTCATCCCCGCCAGGTTTGACAGCCTTACCCACTGAACGCATCGGGCGAAAAATGTCTTTCTCCATAATGGGAAATCCTTTTGGCAAAGGCTTGCCGCGCTCCTGCTCCCGAATAAAACGCTTAACAATACGATCCTCAAGAGAGTGGAAGCTAATCACCACTAAGCGGCCACCTACTGCTAACACATCCAGCACGCCAGCCAATGTTTTCTCGAGATCTTCAAGCTCCCGATTAATAAAAATCCTGATGCCCTGAAATGCCCTAGTAGCTGGATGCTTACCTTTTTCCCATGCGGGATTCGCCTCTTTTACGATAGCGGCCAACCGAGCTGTACGGGTAATCGGCTCCTCTTCTCGAGCCTCAACAATGGCCCGTGCAATTCGCCGCGCATATCGCTCTTCGCCGTAGTCTTTCAATACTCGCGAGATGTCCCTTTCCTCTGCTGAAGCCAACCATTCAGCAGCGCTGATTCCCGCATCGGGGTTCATTCGCATATCCAGCGGCCCATCACGCAAAAAACTAAACCCTCTCTCAGGGTCATCCAACTGTGGGGACGACACCCCCAAATCCAGCAGCACTCCGGACACACGACCTGTCATACCTCTCTCTGCGGCCAGATCAACCAAATCAGCAAAGGACGCCTGTACAATTTCAAATCGAGAATCCTGAGAGAAGTTTTTACCTGCCACAGCACAAGCATCGGGATCCTTGTCTACAGACATCAGAGCGCCAGACTCGCTTAATTTGGATAAAATCAATGCGGAGTGGCCACCACGGCCAAACGTACCGTCCACGTAAAAACCATCGGGGTCAGTAACAAGTGCTGCTACTGCCTCACTGAGCAAAACCGTCGCATGCTCATCTTGTTCCGACATAACCCCTTACCCCAGCATTACAATGAAAGGGACTGCATTTCTTCTGGAATCTCAAGATCACCACTGGTCGCAGCCAGCCAGTCATCTCTTCCAGCATTCCAGTTCTCCTCACTCCACAACTCAAAACGGTGACGCTGCCCCACCAGCATCACTTTTTTCTCCAATTGCGCGTACTGTCGCAACTCTGGCGGAATCAAAACGCGCCCATTACTATCCAGCTCCATTTCACGAGCATGACCAATGAGTATCCGCTGCAGTTTGCGAGTAGTAGGATTAAACGAAGGCAATTCAGCGATCTGTGCTTCAACCTTTTCCCATTCATGAAGAGGGTAAATCAGTAGGCACTTATCCTGTATATCGATAGTGGCAACAAGGCAGCCACTACTAGGGGGGGCGAGCGCATCACGATACCGTGAGGGAATAGCCATACGCCCCTTGGTATCCATGTTGATTTCGTTATTGCCTCTAAACAATGTGCTCGCCTAATTTTATTATCCTGAAGACAAAAAACCACTTTGCCCCACTTTTCCCCACTTTCGCAACTATATGCTGACAAAAGCCAAAGTCAAGGCAAAAAAAGGGGGAGAATCGTGAAAAATGTGCAGAAAACTCAATCACTTGCAAGCAATCGAAGAAATGGCCAAAGCAAAGGAAAAGATATCGTCAGACAAAACAAAACACTAGATACGCCACCTAAAGTGATGCTTTAACTAAAAGACATTTTAGGTATAAAAAGATATGATTTTTAAGCTGTTGTGGTTACTTTTTAACCACAATACAAAAAATAAAGGGAGCTGGCCTGTAAGCCGGGTTCTGTCGTGAACAGTCATTCCTCTAGGGCATACGTCACCATATGCCTCAAGCAACCTACCCGAATCCAGCGCGGGCCACGCCAATGGATTCCTATTTGGTCTTGCTCCGAGTGGGGTTTACCATGCCACAGACTGTTACCAGCTGCGCGGTGCGCTCTTACCGCACCCTTTCACCCTTACCTGTACCAGAATACACTAGCCATCGGCGGTCTACTCTCTGCTGCACTTTCCGTAGGCTCACGCCCCCCAGGCGTTACCTGGCACTCTGCCCTATGGAGCCCGGACTTTCCTCCCCAACGCAACCCAGTATCACCTACGGAAATACCGAGAAAACGAAGCGGCGACTGTCCAGCCAGCTCCCGCGGCAAGGGTACCATGAAATAAAGCCTCGAAAATAGAATGTTACCCGCCACACAACATACTTAAACTATCTATTGAAATTCAAAATTTATGATCGAATCGATATTTAAGATATGCGTTCTTCGCTACTCTGCATAACACGCAAAAAATTATCCGAGTACCTCTGATGCTGAGAATTGTCGTCATGAACCCTAAAGGCGGTTGTGGGAAAACAACACTATCAACCAACTTGGCCAGTTATTTCAGCAACCAAGGTGAGATAACAACCTTAATGGATTTAGATCCTCAGGGTTCCAGCGTTTTTTGGGCCCATAAGCGCCCGGAGAATGCAGCTGAGATACAACTTGTAGATGCCCATAATTGCCCCCACAACGTCACCCAAAGCTGGGCAATTCAACCACCCCGCAATACCGATGTTCTGGTACTGGACACACCAGCAAGACCGGACTTAGTCAGTCTCAATCCCCTATTGAAAGAAGCCAGTGCTATTCTTCTTCCTGTCCTGTCGAATGAGTTTGATCTTCATGCTATTGCTAATACAGTTCAGAAAATACGACACAGCCCTCCCGACCAACAAAATATTGCCCTGGTTTTTAACCGGAGTCCAAAGACCACCCTACTTAAAAAACAAATCGATCAGCTATCGGAACAACTGGGACTACCTGTTATCGCCACGCTGAGGGATACCCGCAACTATATTCAGGCTGCGGCTCACGGATTAGGTATATGTGAAATGAAGGGTGCTCACTACCGAAGGGACAAAATAGATCTTATCCGGATAGCACAGTGGTGCGAAAGAAGGCGCCCCGATGAAGGCTCAACAGCCTTCAGGCAAATTAGCCCCGACACCATCGTCCTTGCTAGCAACGCCTAAACGATGCCACATTGATACTACTCTTTTAACTCCAAAGCTCGCTGATATAGCGCATTTTTTTGCCCACCAATAACTTTAGCGGCCAGTGCTGCAGCCTGCTTCAGGGGCAGCTCATCCATCAACAACTTTAGAATGCGATCCTGCTCATCATTGTCAGGGGACAGCTCAGCCTCATCAGCACCCCGAAGAATCAACACAATTTCTCCCTTTTGCTGATTGAGATCATCGGTTACCTGCTGATGAACACCCATCAACGATCCCGAAAGAAACGTCTCATAAGTCTTGGTTAGCTCCCGAGCCATAACCACCTCACGCTCTGAGCCAAAGACTACCGCCATATCGGTAAGAGTATCTAAAATACGGTGGGGAGACTCATAAAAAATCAGGGTGCGCGACTCTTTGATCAAACGTTCAAATTTTTTTATTCGAGCAGATGATTTGTGAGGGGGAAACCCCTCAAAGGAAAAGCGATCACTGGGCATGCCCGATGCGCTAAGCGCAGCAATAACAGCACAGGGGCCAGGTATGGGAATAACCCTAATATCGAGTAGCCGGGCTTCTCTGACCAACTTATAACCGGGATCAGAAATGAGAGGAGTGCCCGCATCAGAGATCAGCGCCACCTTCTGCCCGGACTCCAGCGCACTGATAATTCGTTGCATCTGCTTATCATCACCATGATCATGGTAGGGGGTCAAAGGTGTTTCTACCCCCAGATGCTTCAACAAGCGACCACTGTGGCGCGTATCTTCAGCAGCAATGAGATCAACTGCGTGGAGAACATCCACTGCACGAGGTACCATATCCCCCAAATTGCCTATAGGCGTGGCCACCACATACAACTCACCTGCCATAAGAACTGACACCTATGCTTAAAATTCGGATCACAATAACTGCTCTATGCTTGCTGGCTTTGATGGTGAGCGGATGTGTTGAGCAACCCCGAACTAGTAAGTCCAGTATCGTACCCACCCAAACACTCACGGAACAGGCTGATAATGCCCTGTCTCAGGCGGCAAGCAGCATAGCACCGCAACAACAACTGTACCAACTGACCGCAGCCGAGCTGTTTGTTAAAGCGGGCAATATTGGTAAAGGTCTCACTGTATTAGAGAGCATCTCTCCCGACCCTTTGTCACCGGAGCAGTTTGCAAAATACATGCTAATGTATGCAAAATTGGCTCTCGCCAATGACCACTTCTTTTTAGCCCGACAGCTGCTCTCAGACCAGCGAATAGGGCAATACTGGCAACAATTATCGCTTCCACAACAACAGCTATGGTATCAACTGCGAGGTGAACTTTTTTCTCTTCTCGGTGAACACAAGAATAGTATTGATGCTTATGTCGCGCTCTCGGAACTCTCTCTCACCTCTCAAGCCCGCCAAAAAGCACATGATAAGCTTTGGTTCGTACTAAACTATATGACCCACGAAAAACTGGATAAACTGGCCACCACTGAACAGGATCAAACGTTACTAGGATGGTTTTCGCTGGCTAATATTACCCGACAAAACCAGGGAGATATTCGCCAACAGCTCGCTCTCATCACTGAATGGCGACGGACCCAACCCAACCATCCTGCCTCGCTCACACCACCCACTAGCCTGCTATCAGCCCAGCAGGCTGTCAGCGACCTTCCACAGCAAGTTGCCCTACTGTTACCTCTACAGGGGACGCTAGCACAGGCAGGGACGGCCATTCGTAATGGCTTCCTCGCGGCCTGGTATGATGTCCGCGCGCACTATGGTGAAACACCGATTGTTCGTTTTTACGACACAGCCATCAGCGATGACATTTCCAGCCTTTATCAACAGGCCGTTACCGATGGCGCGCAACTGGTTATAGGGCCGGTACAAAAAGAAAAAGTGCGGCAGCTACTCAACCTTCCGGAACTCCCAGTACCGACCATTGCGCTTAATTATGCAGACTCACCCATCTCGTCAACACCAAAGAATTTCTTCCAATTTGGGCTTTCAGCAACGGATGAGGCAAAACAGATTGCGGATAGAGCTTGGATCGAAGGCCAACGAACGGCGCTATCCATCACCCCAAATAGTGGATGGGGAGACCGCACCCTATCCGCGTTTCGTGACCGCTGGCATGAAAAAGGTGGCACTCTGATCGAATCCCCGCCCTACGGAACATCACAAAGTGATTTTGCCCCACTACTGAAACCTGTATTACATATCGATCACAGCAATGCACGCAAAAAACGCTTACAGCAATTACTGGGGAAACCACTGGCACACACACCACGCCGTCGGCAGGATATTGATATGGTGTTTATGGCCGCGTATCCGGACCACGCCCGCCAAATCAAACCTACTCTCGACTTTCTCTTTGCTAGCGATCTGAAAATTTATGGCACCTCTCACCTCTATACCGGCGTTCAGGATAAGGGGCGCAACCGGGACCTTGAGGGAATTCGGTTCAGTGCCATGCCTTGGACCTTACCCGGCGCCACCGATGAGAAACTACAGCCTGCGACAGAATTACCTGCCCTATACCGTCATATATTTGCCTTGGGCATTGATACTTATCATCTGCATCAATGGCTGACGCTAATGATCCATCAACCGGACACTCGATTGTTTGGCAGCACAGGGACCCTACAGCTAAACCCACAAGGGGCCATCGAACGCGAACAACCCTGGGCGGTATTTCGTGGTGGAAAGGTACAATCCGCCCAACAACTTACTGCTGATTAAAATTATTAGAACAACAGATTAGCCCGACAACGTATCAGGACACAATTAAACTCAACGGGCACTTGGTAAAGGGATTTCACCGTGATTTTTAGAAAAAAGGCCTATGCTGACGGTAACTTGGGGGCTCATGCGGAACGATGGGCACAACAGTATTTAGAAACTCAAGGGCTCACACTAGTGACCAACAACTACCGCTCCCCCCGTGGTGAAATTGACCTGATTATGCGAGAGAAAAACACCTTGGTATTTGTTGAGGTGCGCCTACGGAGCAATAAACAGTTTGGTACCGCTGCGGATAGTATTGATGCCAGAAAACAACAGCATCTCATCCATGCCGCCCAACATTACTTACAATCAAAGAAACTATGGGATCAGGTCCCATGCCGATTTGATGCCATCTGCTTGATCAAAGACCCCAACAACGGCAATAAGTATCAGGTAGAATGGCTTCGCAATGCCTTTAGCACATGAATAGCCTCTAGAGAGAAACCACAACAAACCATGAAATCCAGCGTTATTGAGCAGTTCCACCAAAGTATTGAGGCCAAAATGGCCTGTGGTGAAGCACTGGCACCACTCATCGTCGACGCTAGCTCTCGGGTTGTTCAACAATTACTTCAAGAACACAAAATTCTTTGCTGTGGCAACGGCCTGTCTGCCTCTCTTTCCAATATGTTCACCCAGTCACTGATGCTTCAGTACAAGCTTGAACGGCCCGGTTTTCCTGCCATCAGTCTTAACAGTAACTCAGCCACCATTACAGCAATTGGCCATCACCATAGTGTCAGTGAAGTATTCAGTAAACAGGTTCGCACACTGGGGCTGCCCGGGGACTTGCTGGTCATCTTTAGCAATGGGACAAACCCCAGTAATCTTGTACAAGCCATACACACCGCACATGATCGGTCCATGTCAGTGATAGGCTTCACCGGGTCTGGAGATGTGGACCTTTCCGCACTTTTAAGTGGAGACGATATCGAAATACAAGTCGACAATGATGACCGACACAGAGTTAGCGAAATCCATATGCTCAGCCTATTTTGTCTCTGCGAACTCATTGATCGACAATTATTTGGAGGGACACCCTAATGTTGCCACGACTGACAGTTCTGCTATTACTCTGCAGTGTCACTCTGGCTGGCTGCACCAATATTATCCACGCCACCACCGACGAACCGATTCAACCGGATCCCACTGACACCTCTATTGGGACTGATATTGACGACTGGCAGCTAGAAACCCTGATCGGCGTCAATATCAAGAAAGCCCACCCAGACCTAGAACACGCGCATATCAATATCAATGCCTATAACGGCGTGATACTCCTGACAGGGGAAGTGCCCACAACCAAGGTGCGGACTGTGGCAGGGAATGAGGCAAGAAACTTCAGAGGCGTTCGGCAGGTACACAATGAACTACAGGCACGGAAAAAATCCTCCTTCATTGCACGCAGTAGAGACACATGGCTATCCAGTAAAGTAAAAGCCAAGCTGGTTGCCGAAAGAAACATGAAATCAACCACCGTCAAGGTAGTGACCGAAGATAGCATCGTCTACCTACTGGGCTTAGTGACCCATAGCACTGCCGATAAGGCCGCACAGATTGCCAGCAACACCCGCGGGGTAAAACGAGTGGTAAAGGTGTTTGAATATATCGATTAACAAATAATCAGATGTAAAAAAACCGGCTTTGGATAGGGCCGGTTTTTTATTGACTAGATATTTAGTCTAACAATGATTGATCACATCAACTCTAAAGCAACTGCTGTGGCTTCCCCTCCACCGATGCAGATACCCGCAACGCCTTTCGCTTTATTATAAGTCTGCATAGCCGACAGTAACGTAACAATAATACGTGCACCAGAAGCACCAATTGGGTGGCCCAAGGCACAAGCTCCGCCATGAACATTGACCTTTTCATGGGGTAAGTCGAGCTCCTTCATCGCCGCCATAGTGACGGTGGCAAACGCCTCATTAATTTCATACAAATCAACGTCATCTTTTGACCAGCTTACCTTTTCCAATAATTTCTGGATGGCCCCTACTGGGGCTGTGGTAAACCACTCAGGCTCGTGAGAATTGGTAGTATGAGCACAAATTTTAGCCAGCGGCTTGAGGCCCAGCTCTTCGGCTACCGATAAACGCGTTAATACTAACGCGGCTGCACCATCACTAATGGAGCTGGCGTTAGCCGCAGTAACAGAACCATCCTTTTTAAAGGCTGGCCTCATTTTTGGGATTTTTTCAGGATTACCCTTTCCTGGCTGCTCATCAGTATCACACACAACATCACCACGTCGACTTTTCACAGTAAACGGGGTGATCTCATTCTCAAATTTACCTTCTGCAATGGCTTTTTTCGCTCTCTCAAGAGAAGTAATAGCAAAAGCATCCTGCTCTTCACGAGTAAATCCATATTTATCAACACACTGCTCGGCAAATAAGCCCATGGCACCAGCTGTGTAGGCATCCTCCAAACCATCCATCGTCATATGATCAAAAATCTTGGCATCACCAAAACGATAACCACCACGTCCCTGAAGCATCAGATAAGGCGCATTGGTCATACTTTCCATACCGCCAGCAACAGCAACATCTACATGCCCCAATGACAAGCTATCCCAGGCATTCATAGCAGCTTTCATACCAGAACCACACACCTTGTTCAGTGTAGTAGCACCAACACTAGTAGGAAGCCCTGCACCCAATGCAGCCTGTCTAGCAGGAGCCTGCCGCAAGCCAGCAGTTAGGCAGCAGCCCATATCAACAGAACCTATCTTCTCTGGAGAAACACCTGCACGCTCCACAGCAGCCTTGATCGCTGCTGCACCCAATTCTGTTGAAGGCACTCCGTCAAACTGACCCTGCATGCTACCAATAGGCGTTCGCGCCATTCCGACAATTACAATTGGATCTGACATAACTCTATCCTCTATTTAACCACTCTCAAGGAGGGTTTCTTGCTAGTTTCACGAGAACCTCCACCTTTTGGCGGGACATCTGAGGGTGACACCGACTTAACTGGTGCTGGCCCTACGGGCTCTGGCCCACTGGAATCCTCTGGCTGGAAAATCATTCCCTGGCCATTTTCCCGGGCATAAATCCCCATGACTGATTGGATGGGCAACCTAATCGCACTAGGAATCCCACCAAAACGAGTACTAAAAGAAATTTCTGTATTGTTCATCACCAGCCCAGTTATGGCTCGTGGCACAAGGTTCAATACTATCTGTCCATCATCCACATGCTCCTGAGGCACTTCTACACCAGGAAAAAAAGCATCAACAGCCAAATATGGCGTACACTCATTTTCGACAATCCAGTCGTAAAAAGCGCGAATCAAATAAGGTCTGTTTGATGTCATTTTCATGTGGGCGGTATCAGGTCTCATATTTCCCGAGTGGCATTCTACAAAAAAAGGGACCTTATATGCCCCTTTTTTTATTACCACTTTATTGGTCGAGATTAGGTCTACATTTCTTTTTCCAGTTCGGACAAGCTTTCCTGAAATGATTCCCGCTCAAACAAACGCTGCATGTAATCGTGCAACGGCTTAGTCTGGCGATTATTTGGAAGCTTAATACCCAGACTGGATAACCGCCACAAGATGGGCCCTAGACAGCAATCTACCAAAGTAAAATCTTCGCTCATAAAGTACGGCAGCTCAGTGAAGATAGGGGCGATACTCACAAGGCTGTCCCGCAACTCCTTCCGCGCCTCCTCAGCACCTTTACTACTTTCATCACTGAGAATTTTGTCTACCTGAATACAACAATCTTTTTCAATCCGGTGCATAAATTGACGACTTAATGCTCTCGCTACCGGATAAACAGGCAATAATGGTGGGTGTGGAAATCTCTCATCCAGATATTCCATCATCACTTTGGTTTCATACAAAGCCAAGTCCCTATCAACCAGAGTTGGCAATGAGGCATAAGGGTTAATTTCTAGAACTTCTTCAGGTATTACCTTGTCATCGATGTTTTCGATGTCAACAGTAACCCCTTTTTCCGCCAAGACAATACGAACCCGGTGACTGTAATGACAACTAGGGTCAGAATAAAATGTCATGGAAGATCGTTTTGCAACAACCCCCATATTGAAACCTCAAGATTGATGATGGAGTTAGATGGGTGGCTGCTATCCAGCCACCCCCATAGCAATTAGTGAATATCTTTCCAGTATTCACGATTTAGTAACCATACCCAGATAAACAGGAAGGCGAGGAAGAGCAACGTGTAGATACCAATACGCTTACGGTCTTCAGCCATTGGCTCAGCAACGTAAGTCAGGAAGTTTACCAGATCAAAAACTGCTTCATCATACTCTTCAGGAGACAAACTGCCTTCTTGGATCAGAGTGTAACGGCCGCAATCATCTTCCAGAATTTCTTCGCGAGTTAAAGGGTCGCGTTTGATGCCACCATTATGAGCCAAGACAGGACCAGGCGCACAAGCCTGCAAACCTTGAAGGTCAAGCATCGCATGGGGCATGCCCACATCTTTGAACACCTTATTATTCACACCCACTGAACGCGTTGGATCTACATAAAAATTGCGCAGATAGGTATACAGCCACTCGGGAGAACGCGCACGAGCAACCAGCGTCAGATCGGGGGGAGCCGCACCAAACCATTGTTTAGCATTGTCAGCTGGCATGGAGATATCCATCAAGCTGCCAATTTTTTGGTTGGCAAGCACCAGGTTGTCCATCGCCAAGCCTGCAGGGATTTTCAGGTCAGTAGCAACCCGCTCCCAACGAGAGTACTTGGCAGAGTGACAACCCATGCAGTAGTTCACAAACAACTGAGCACCATGCTGCAGGGAAGGCTTATCACCTAGATCCGCTTCAAATTCGTCACAGTGGATGGTTCCACAGTCAAAATTGGACTCAGAACCTACAGCTTTCAACGGCGCCCATGCCAGGAAGAGCACAACAAAGAGTGCCATCAGCGCCTTCCAGAAGCCCATACCTCCGTTCATCGTCACTCGAGCAGGCTCAGGCTTAGTTTTCTCCCTGCTTGTCCAGATCGGCATTGCCAAGAAGAACAAGAAATACAGGACTGCACAGATTTGCGCCAACAGCGTACGCTCTGGTGTTGGTGATTTCACACCGAGCACACCAAGAATGATAAATGAGGCCGCGAATACCAGTACAGCTACTCGACTAAAGGTGCCTTTATAGCGTATAGACTTCACGGGGCTACGATCCAGCCAAGGCAATACAAACATAATCGCAATTGCTGCCCCCATCACCGCAAAGCCCGCAAGCTTATCTGGCACCGCCCTCAACATGGAATAAAAGGGCGTAAAGTACCAAACAGGCGCAATATGCTCAGGGGTTTTCAACGGGTTCGCAATTTCAAAGTTCGCATGCTCAAGGAAATAACCATTCATTTCTGGCATGAAGAACATAATGAAACAGAACACAAACAGGAACACCACAATCGGCACAATGTCGTGAACGGTATAGTAAGGGTGGAAAGGTATACCATCGAGAGGGATACCATTTGCGTCCTTATTCTTCTTGATTTCAACACCATCGGGGTTATTTGAACCCACCTCATGGAGCGCAACAATATGCAGGAAAACCAAGGCCAACAAAACGATTGGTACAGCAACCACGTGTAAAGACATAAAGCGGTTTAAAGTAATACCTGAAATCAGGTAATCACCACGCACCCATTGCACAATATCTTCACCCACCACCGGAATAGCACCGAACAGGGAAATAATCACCTGAGCGCCCCAGAAAGACATCTGGCCCCATGGCAACACATAACCAAGGAAGGCTTCTGCCATCAGTGCCACATAGATGGTCATACCAAAAATCCACACTAACTCACGTGGTGGCTTATAAGAACCGTAGATCAAACCACGGAACATATGTAGATAGACCACGATAAAGAAGGCAGAGGCACCGGTAGAGTGCATGTATCGAATAATCCAGCCGTAATCCACATCACGCATGATGTACTCAACTGAAGAAAAAGCTGTCTCAGCTGAACCCTGAAAGCTCATCAACAGCCAGATGCCGGATATCAACTGTATCACCAGCACAATCATCGACAGCACGCCGAAGAAATACCAGAAATTGAAGTTTTTCGGAGCGTAATACTCAGCCATATGAGTATTCCATGCCTTCATAATCGGCATCCGAGCATCTACCCAATCACGAAATGATATCAACATTTTCATTAGCCGGCCTCCTGATCTACACCAATGACTATCACACCATCACTCTCATAGGAGTATGGAGGAACATCAAGATTGGTCGGTGCCGGAACACCGGAAAAAACTCGACCAGAAAGATCGAACTTAGAGCCGTGACAAGGACAGAAAAATCCGCCCATCCAAGCAGTATCGCTGGTGCTCAAATCTTCAGCTCCTACTTCTGGGCGATACATTGGCGCGCAACCCAGATGCGTACAAAGCCCAACAACAACGAGGTATTCTTCCTTACCCTCCATTGCCCGGTGAGTACCACTCACATAAGCAGGCTGTTTTGCCTTGGCCGAGGATGGATCTCTTAAAACTCCTTCCGATATCCCTTCCTCCAGAGTTTTCAGACTTTCAGCTGTACGACGGACGACATAGACGGGCTTACCACGCCACTCATATGTCACCATCTGACCAGGTTCAATTCTAGAAATATTGGCCTTGACCGGAGCACCTGCAGCTTTCGCTTTGGCACTTGGGTTCCAGGAACCGACAAAAGGAACGGCTGCCCCAACTACCCCAGCAGCGCCCACCACACAGGTGGCCCCTGTCAGGAAGCGGCGACGCCCCTGATTAATACCGTCATTACTCATGACGTTCTCCCGTTAACAGCAAAGATTAGCAAATTTTTTTATGTGTACAAAATGGCGTGCAATAGTAAAGAACACAGGGGTTTTTTACAAGGTGAGGGCTCGGAAGAATTGGATAATCTTGTATTTAAGCAATAAAAAACCCGGCCAAATAGTGCCGGGTTTTTTCGATCAGAGAAAAAGTTAGCGTTTGGAGAACTGCGGACGCTTACGCGCTTTCTTCAAGCCAACCTTCTTACGCTCCACTTCACGAGCATCACGAGTCAAGAACCCGGCTTTACGCAGAGCGCTACGCAGGGTTTCGTCATACTGCAACAGTGCACGTGCAATGCCATGACGAATTGCGCCAGCCTGGCCGAAACTGCCACCACCGGCAACGGTGATTTTCAGATCAAACTTTTCGATAGCGTCAACAAGCTCTAACGGCTGACGTACGATCATACGAGCTACTTCACGCCCGAAATATTGATCCAAAGTGCGATTGTTAACGGTTACATTACCGCTACCACTGGCCAGAAAAACCCTAGCTGATGAGGTTTTGCGGCGCCCGGTACCATAGTATTGAGTGTCTGCCATAATTAACTATCCGTCAGATATTCAGTTCTTGCGGCTGCTGAGCGGTATGTGGATGCTCAGTGCCTGCGTAGACTTTCAGTTTCGTGAACATAGCATTCCCAAGGGGGCCCTTAGGCAGCATGCCTTTAACGGCACCCTGGATGGCACGCTCAGGAGCTTTGTCGATCAGTTTTTCAAAACTAATAGATTTTAACCCACCCGGATAACCGGTGTGGTGATGGTAAATTTTGTTTTTTGCCTTATTGCCAGTCACACGAACTTTCTCGGCGTTAATAACCACGATGTAATCGCCGGTATCAACATGGGGCGTGAATTCTGGCTTATGCTTACCGCGTAAACGGGAAGCAATTCCGGCGGCCAAACGACCCAGCGTCTGATCAGCTGCGTCAATAACAAACCAGTCGTGCTGGACGGTCTCTGGCTTCGCGCTAAATGTTTTCATCTTTTCCTGCCTGAAAAATTTTGGGCCTTCCCACCAAATGGGGCTTACCAAAAGGAGGGCGCATTCTACAGACGGGGCTTTGACTTTTCAAGAGACTTTTCAAGGGGCTTCTCACCCTAAAAAGCAATTACTCTAAATGCTGCGACCAAACATCCCCTCAGGGGCGATGTGGCCGCGCCAGATACTCGTGAGATTGCATTTCTAATAACCGACTCTGAGTACGTTGAAACTCAAAACCAAGCCCTCCGTCAGCATACAAAGACCCCATATCAACCTCTGCAGATAAAACCAGCTTTACGTTTCGATCGTAGAACTCATCTACCATATTGATAAAACGCCTCGCTTGATCATCATTTTTTCTCCCCATCTGCGTCACACCACCCACCAATACTGCGTGGAACTCGCGGGCCAGCTCTATATAGTCGTACTGACTACGGGGAATGTTACAAATAACACCGAAATCAAACCAAACCACATCTTCCGCTACATAGCGGCAAAGGATCGCCCTCCCTTCCACCTCAATAGAGATACACTCTCGCACCTCTCCTACCGCAGGTGCCAAATCTTGAAAAGTCGACATTAGCGCTTCATCAGCAGCTTTACCCAAAGGGGAATGAAAAAGCTCAGCACGCTCAAGCGCCCGAAGCCGGTAATCCACACCACCATCCACATTAATAATATCTGTATGTTTATTAAGCAAGGCAATGGTCGGTAAAAAACGTTGGCGCTGAAGGCCATTCTCATACAGGTTGCTCGGAACAATATTGGATGTGGCCACCAAGGTTACCCGCCGAGCAAACAAATGTTCCAGCAGTGTACCCAACAACATAGCATCGGTGATATCCGATACAAAAAACTCATCAAAGCAAATAATCTGGGCCTCGCCGGCAATACGATCCGCCACTTTCTCCAATGGATTTTTTTCGCCCTTGAGCTGTTTTAGCTCACGATGCACTCTCCGCATAAAGCGATGAAAGTGAGTACGCATCTTTTGTTCGAAAGGGAGGCTCTCGTAAAAGTTGTCCATTAAATAGGTCTTACCGCGACCTACGCCACCCCAGAAATAAAGCCCTTTGATGGGCGCGGCCGGTTCAGAGGTTTTAAATTTGCCCGTCAGCTTTGCCAACAAGCCAACTGGCTTCTCATCAGCAACCAAGCGGTCATACAGCGACTGGAGACAACAAACAGCTTCTTCCTGAGACGCATCATAATTAAACCCCTCCTGCTGAAGATCATGCTGGTACCTTTGGACAGGCGTCAGAGGTGTAGATACGACAGGCTGGGACATGGCTCACTAAATAAACAAGATACGTCAATTAGGCGTGAACTGTAGCGAGGCATTCGTTGATTAGCAACCCGAAAGCACTTAAACACATACGCACCTCAAGGGAACCTCACACTAAAAAGATGTTGCCTCAAACCCTCGCTTCTTTCAGACTATGGCTATTGTATTTAGAAACCACATTCCACGGAGGCCATGACTTGACCACCACAACATTGCTAATCGGACTAATATCTCTTGCTGTCGGCCTGATTGTAGGCTTTGTATTGGCTCGCACTCTTCATCCGCAGGCGAGAGAGCGCAAGGACCTGGAAGATCAATTACAAAAGTCTCAGGACCAAATAAAGGATTATCAACAGGAGGTTACTGAGCATTTTACGAAAACTTCCGAGTTGATTAGCAACCTGTCCCACAGCTATCGGGATGTTCACGAGCATCTCGCCACCAGCGCTATGCGCCTCACGAACCCTGAAATCAGTCGACAATTGATCGATGCAGGCTTTGGCCGACACGAAAGCAATAGCAACCTGATATCAGGGGATACACCAGAGCCCCCAAAAGACTATGCACCTAAGGTTCCCGGCGGAGTACTCAGTGAAAAGTACGGCCTGAATGATGAAGCTCAAACGCTCGAAGCAGCACACTTGAAAGCTACCAATGATGCGACAGAAAACATCAGTGATGATGAGGAAGACCCAACACTCAAGGTAAGCTAAGACTTCACAACGATAGACCGCCACCTGAACCGATCTCAGGCATGAGGCTTGTTCAAATTAGTGTCACACCCACCCCTCTGCCCGTGCCCCTTAACGCTTTATGCCATAATGGCCACCAGATAAATGATAGGAGGTGGCAGTGTCCACTATCTTCCGGATATTGCGCTATATAAGCTGGCCCGCCATTGCAGGCCTTCTGGCGGCAGCAGTTATCTTGCTGCTTTTCCCAGAAGGACTTAACAACCACAGCGATTTGGAAACGGCTGACTTATCACCAGAAGCCAATACCGAATGGGCGGGGCCGGCCTCCTACGCATCAGCTGTTCGCCGCGCATCACCCTCGGTAGTGAACATCTACACCCGAAAAACATTAACACGGTCTCGCCACCCCCTTCTGGATGACCCCTTTTTCCAGCGCTTCTTTAACAGCAGCAACCTCCCACAGCAACAGCGTATGCAGTCATCACTGGGGTCGGGCGTAATTATTACTGCTGACGGCTATGTATTGACGAACAATCATGTCGTCGAAAATGCCGATGAAATTGTGATTCAGCTACAGGATGGTCGCGAAGCCCTCGTTCAAGTGGTTGGCAAAGACCCGGAAACTGACCTGGCAGTACTCAAAGCGGATCTCGACCAACTCACACCCATCAGCATTGGTGACCCCAACCAAATAAAAGTGGGCGATGTTGTCCTCGCCATTGGCAACCCATTTGGAGTAGGGCAGTCTGTCTCTCAGGGGATTATCAGTGCGACTGGCCGCAATGGACTAGGGCTAAACACGTTTGAAAATTTTATTCAGACCGATGCCGCCATTAATCCAGGTAATTCAGGCGGCGCCCTGGTCGATGCCTACGGCAACCTGTTAGGTATTAACTCAGCTATTTTGGATCGCACAGGGTATTCAGTGGGTATCGGCTTTGCCATTCCCGGGAATACTGCCATCAAGGTTCTTGAGGATATTGTGAAGCATGGCCGGGTAATTCGAGGATGGCTGGGCGTAGAAGCTCGCCCCCTGACAAGACAAGCAGCAGCTCTACTCGACCTCGACCCACCCTCTGGCCTAGTAATCACCAGCATTTATCGGGGAAGCCCCGCACACCTGGCCGGCCTTCAATCCGGAGATATCATTACCCGCATTAATGATTATTGGGTACTGGATACCGAGCGCAGCATGAATATGATTGCTGACCTTTCACCAGGTGATTCCGTTAAGCTCGACATACTAAGAGGTGGAGAGAGCAGTACCATGATGGCCGTCGCGGGTACTCGCCCAAGTGTTGAGTAGATCGAATCAACCAACCCAATAACGACTCAAGAGGCTTAGCCCTCTAAACTACAAATGCCCCATCAACACAGCAAGCACATCCAGCAATTGCTTGTTTTGCTCGGGGCGCCCAATCGTTATACGTAAATACTGATCAATTCGAGCCTGCTTAAAGTGACGAACAATGACACCCTGCTCACGAAGCTCTGCAGATAAATCAGCAGCTTTGTATTTAGGGTGGGTCACAAATACGAAATTGGCCGCCGAAGGTAGTACTTGAAACCCCAGAGCACTCAGCTCTGATGACAGCTGCTCCCGACTGTCAATCACCGCCTCGCAGGTCTCCTGAAAATAACCCTTATCGTCAAATGCCGCGACACCACCAACCATGGCGAGCCGATCCAATGGATAGGAGTTAAAACTATTTTTTACCCGCTCCAACGCCTCAATTAGCAACGGCTGACCTATGGCAAACCCGACCCTCAAACCTGCCAGCGATCGGGATTTTGATAGCGTCTGGATCACCAAGAGATTGGGGTAACGATCAACTAACGTGATAGCACTTTCACCACCGAAGTCGATATAGGCCTCATCCACTACCACCACAGATTCCTGATTGTGCTGTAACAATGCATCTATATCAGCCAGTGGCAACAACCGACCGGTTGGCGCATTGGGGTTGGGGAAAATAATACCGCCATTAGCCTTTTTGTAGTCGTCAACCTGAAGTGTTAAATCCTCAGCCAATGGCACAAGCTCGTATGGAACCTGATACAAGCCACAATATACCGGATAGAAACTATAAGTGATGTCAGGAAACAGGATAGGATGCTTGTGCTTTAACAGCGCCTGAAAGATATGCGCAAGAACCTCATCAGAGCCATTCCCCAAAAATATCTGACTTGTGTTCAAGCCATAAAACCTGGCGATTGCCTGCTTCAGAATGTCCCCATTGGGATCAGGGTACAAACGGAGATCTTCATCAAGCGATGCTGATATAGCATCCAACACTTTAGGCGATGGGCCATAGGGGTTTTCGTTAGTGTTTAGCTTGACCAAATTTGACAGCTTCGGCTGTTCACCGGGCACATAAGGGTCCAGCTCGCTGACAATTTTGCTCCAGTACTTATTGCCGGACATATCCTTCCTGTAAAAAATTTAGACGTGACCCGTCAGTCTTTAATTCGATATTCCGCAGAACGTGCGTGAGCAGTAAAGGTTTCGCCACGAGCCAAAACGGAAGCCGTCTTACCCAGTGTCGAAGCACCGTCCGCAGAACACATAATGATCGATGTGCGTTTCTGAAAGTCGTAAACACCCAGCGGCGATGAAAACCTCGCTGTAGCAGACGTGGGCAACACATGGTTGGGACCCGCGCAGTAGTCACCCAGTGCTTCTGCTGTGTAACGCCCCATAAAGATGGCGCCTGCATGACGAATCTCAGGCAACCATGACTCAGGGTCTGCCACAGACAACTCCAAGTGCTCTGGTGCAATTCGGTTTATCAAATCCACCGCCTCAGACATATCTACAACCGCAATCAGGGCGCTTCGATTTTCCAGTGCGGCACGAATAATGCCCGCCCGCTCCATAGTCGGTAGCAAATTCTCCATACTGGCTTTCACGCGATCCAGAAAACTAGCATCGGGACTGACCAAAATAGACTGTGCGTCTTCATCGTGCTCCGCCTGAGAAAAAAGATCCATGGCAATCCAATCAGGATCGGTTTCACCATCACAAACCACCAAAATTTCTGATGGCCCAGCCACCATATCCAGACCAACCGAACCAAACACTGCCCGCTTTGCTGTCGCCACATAAATGTTGCCAGGGCCGACAATTTTATCAACACGTGGCACTGACTCAGTACCAAAGGCCAACGCGCCTATAGCCTGGGCACCGCCCACAGTGAATACACGGTCAACACCTGCAATAGCAGCAGCAGCTAACACCAGCGGGCTCAGCTCGCCTTCCGGTGCAGGAACAACCATCACTATTTCACTCACGCCTGCCACTTTGGCAGGCAATGCATTCATCAAAACAGAAGAAGGGTAACTTGCTTTACCACCAGGCACATAAATACCTACCCGATCCAACGGTGTTATTTGCTGCCCCAGCAAGGTGCCATCGGCTTCTCGGTAATTCCAAGATTCTTGTTTCTGATGCTGGTGATAATGACTTATTCGCTCAGCCGCTACTTCCAGTGACTGCCTTTCAGTATCAGTAATACTTGCTAGCGCCTGCTGGATATCTTCTGTAGACACCTCCAGCTCGGCCATACTGCTAACCTTCCGTCGATCAAAACGGTTAGTGTAATCAACCAGTGCTTGATCACCCCATTGACGGATATCCGCCAACACATCGTCAACAACCTGTCCCACACGACTGTCGGAAACATTTTCCCAAGCCAGCAGTGCTCCCAACTGGGCATCGAAATTGATGTCCGCATAGGACAACCGTTTAATATCAATCGACCGGCTAGACATGGCTATTAACCAACCGCTTCACGCAGGTCTTCAACGATCTTCTGGATAGCCTGGTGCTTCATTTTCATTGCCGCTTTGTTAACGATGATACGCGAGCTGACATCTGCGATAACGTCCCTCGCTTCAAGCCCATTGGCCTTGAGGGTATTGCCCGTATCGACAATATCTACGATCTCGTCGGCTAGCGCCATGATGGGAGCCAGCTCCATGGCACCATACAGCTTGATAATATCAACCTGACGCCCCTGCTCGGCATAAAAGCGACGCGCGATATTGACGTATTTCGTCGCCACACGGATACGCCCTTCCTTTGGCGAATCGCCGGCAATACCCGCCGTCATCAACCGGCAACCCGCAATACCCAGATCCAGTGGCTCGTAGAGACCATCACCACCGTGCTCAAGCAAGGTGTCCTTGCCCGCCACACCAAGATCCGCTGCCCCGAACTGGACATAAGTGGGCACATCGGAACCTCGCAACACCAGTAAGCGCACACCGGTTTGACTCGTATCAAACAATAGCTTTCGACTGGCACTGATATCCTCAAGGGGCTCAATGCCCGCAAGAGCCAACATCGGCAGGGTTTCTTTTAAAATTCGCCCCTTGGTCAGCGCGATAGTAATTTGCATAATGCCCTCAATCTTCCAAGCTGCCTAACGATCTAACCAGCCTATTACCTAGCCAGGAATTCGACGAATATTAGCGCCCAGCTGTTGAAATTTTTCTTCTATACATTCGTAACCACGATCAATATGGTAAATACGATCAACAATAGTATCACCGTCAGCCACCAGCCCTGCAATCACCAGACTGGCAGAGGCACGTAAATCCGATGCCATGACCGGCGCAGCTTTTAACCGCTCGACTCCCGTCACCATAGCGGTATTACCCTCAAGGGTAATTTTAGCCCCCATGCGATTCAGCTCATGGGTTTGCACCAAACGGTTTTCAAAAATCGTTTCAGTGATGGTACCTACCCCTTCCGCTACCGCATTAACGGCGGTCAACTGAGCCTGCATGTCTGTCGGAAACGCGGGGTAAGGCGCTGTCTTGAAGCTCACAGCCTTTGGCCTGCGGCCCTCCATATCCAACAGTATCCAGTCGTCACCTGTCGTAATTTTGGCGCCAGCCTCTTCCAGTTTGAGTAACACCGCTTCAAGAATATGAGGATCTGTATCTTTTAGCTTAATCTTGCCTCGGGTTGCTGCGGCAGCAGCAAGATAGGTGCCTGTTTCTATTCGATCAGGCATGATTCGGTAACTGCCACCACTCAGCGCCTCAACACCATCAATCACAATCGTTGACGTACCCATCCCGGACACATGACCACCTAGGGCATTAATGCAATCGGCCAGATCCACAACCTCGGGTTCACGAGCTGCATTTTCGATGACGGTCTGCCCTTCAGCCAGCGCTGCAGCCATCATCAGATTTTCAGTGGCACCCACAGAAACCACGTCCATTAAAATATGAGCACCTTTAAGTCGCCCCTGAGTGCGAGCATTGATGTATCCACCAGAGATATCTATTTCAGCTCCCATCATTTTCAGACCATGAAGATGAAGGTCGACAGGACGACTACCGATAGCACAGCCACCAGGAAATGAAACACTAGCAACACCAAATTTAGCTAACATAGGGCCCAGCACCAAAATAGAGGCTCGCATGGTTTTAACTAAATCGTAGGGAGCCACATGACTATGGAGCGTCGTCGCATCCACTTCCACTTGCATTTTTTCATTCAACACCACCGTCACCCCCAGGCAACCGAGCAGCTCAAACATAGTGGTAATGTCATGCAGATGAGGAACATTGGAAACCATCACCGGGCCATCGGCAAGCAAGGTCGCCGCCAAGATGGGCAAAGCAGAGTTTTTTGCCCCTGAAATACGTATTTCTCCAGAGAGCGGTCCACCTCCGGAGATTAGTAGCTTATCCATTCATAACCCTTGTATATCGAGGGGAAGATTCTGACTAATTAGAGCAGAGATGTGTTTCTGAAAAACCCATGAGCACACCCGTGAGTACGTTACTACTGACACTCATCAGGGGTCAGGGTTTTCATGTTTACAGCATGAATAGTACCCGCAGAAATTTCATCCTGAAGCACAGCATAAACTTTTTGCTGACGCTGCACAGGGCGAAGGCCAGCAAAGAGACTACCGACTACCGTAATATCAAAATGGCGACCATCACCGTCTACAGACACCTCACAGTCAGCCAGATTGGCAAGGAGGAGCTTTTTTACATCATCAGGATGCATGATTTTAATCTCAGGTTTTTAACTCAACCTTTTGATGACCAATTGTCGATAATCTGATCAATATTGCCGTCAAACTTTTGGGCTCTCTGTAAAAATTGATTGCGGAAGGTTTTTCCTAGATTAATGCCATTAATCACCACATTAGTCACCCTCCACCGGCCATCTTTATTCAAACCCATTGAATAAGCCAGCGGGAAGACCCCATCGTCGCCACGAATTTCCTGCGTAACGGTTACCCGACGCTGGCCATTGATATCGTCTGTTGGTGGCAACACGACAATAGACTGGTCACCATAAGCGACCAACCCTCGACCATAGGTTTCAATTAACTCACAGCGGAATGTACTGGCAAACCGTGTACGCTGCTCCGCTGTAGCCTGCTTACCATAAGACCCCATCACTCGGTAGGCAATCCAGCTGAAGTCAATGACTTCCCCCAAAAGCCCATCCAGTGCTTCAAAAAAAGGCTCTGGATTTTCAGCAAAGGTGTCTCGATGAACCGCAATTTCCTTGATCAGCTGATCGGTTACTGACTCCACCACCTGATGAGGAGTCAATTTTGGCACTTCGACATCTGCAGCCCAAACACCGCCAGCTGCCGCCAAAAACAGTGCCATTATTGTTGAACGTACCCATACACAACGCATTAGAGCTCCTCTCTAAAATTCATATCGGTGGCACAGCCTCTACTAAGAGCCCCACAGGCTGTTTGACCATAGACCGCGGGTAGAGTGCCAAAAACAGCTGACTTCGAATGGCGGGCACTATACCATTGCGCACCAATTTACGAAACATTCTATACAATCCCGGCCACTACACTTACTGAGGAATGAACACCACCATGGAGACTCTGGCACCTGCAGCACTAGGGGTTTTATTTGGGCTCCTAGGCCTACTCTGGGGGGCCGACCGGTTTGTGGCTGGTAGCGCTGGCGCTGCAAAAAACTTTGGTATTTCACCACTTGTTATCGGTCTCACGATTGTCTCCATTGGCACATCAGCCCCAGAAATCATTGTTGCGATTAACGCCGCTCTAAAAGAAGCTGGCGATATGGCAGTGGGTAATGCCATCGGATCAAACCTGGCCAATATTGGCCTAGTACTGGGAGCCACCGCACTCATCGCACCCCTCCCCACCCAAAGCCACCTGCTCAAGCAAGAAGGTCCTGTACTTTTAGCTATCACCCTACTAGCTGGCTTCTTTATTTTTGATGGCGCTCTATCCCGACCAGAAGGCTTTGTGCTTGCCCTGATTATTCCCCCGCTATTGGTGATAACTGTTTACTACAAAAAACGCCACCCAAACCCAGAGACCGTGGAGGAAGGTGAAGCCATACCAGCCATGTCCACTGCCACGGCGATACTCTGGTTTTTAATTGGCCTTGGGGCGCTACTCATCAGCTCCGAAGCACTAGTATGGGGAGCCAAAGAAATTGCTCAATTTTTTGGCGTTAGCCAGTTAATTATCGGGTTAACCATCGTCGCTGTTGGTACCAGCCTTCCTGAACTTGCAGCTTCAGCCATGAGTGCAATTCGTGGGCATCATGACATTGCCCTAGGTAATATTTTTGGCTCAAATTTATTCAATCTGCTGGCAGTGATGTCCGTGCCAGGCATTATTGCCCCGCTCACACTGGACAGTGCAGTATTTTATCGTGACTATCTGGCCATGTCTGGCATGACCCTTGTACTAGTTGGCGCTATAGCCTGGTCACTCTGGATAGGGAAAAAGAACCACCGCCAGGCTAGACTTTCAAAAAAAATTGGCATTACCTTACTGTCGCTCTATGCACTCTACTACGTGGCACTGATTCCCGGAGTGTAAGCACTCAACAGGCCTTACAGCAACACTTACAGCGACAACAGGTTGTCGGTATACTGATGAAAATATATTCGAGAACAAAATGATCTCCAGTAACTTTGCAGAAGTAGCCCGCCGCACCATACGAATGGAGGCACAGGCCGTAGATTTGCTGGAACAAAGAATCGGTGATGATTTCACGCTTGCCTGTGAACTGATACTCCAATGTTCTGGACGGGTAGTGGTCACAGGCATGGGAAAATCTGGCCATATTGGTCGAAAAATTGCGGCAACCCTCGCCAGCACTGGCACCCCCTCATTTTTTGTTCACCCTGGCGAAGCCAGCCACGGTGATATAGGCATGATTACTGAAACCGATATTGTGCTGGCGCTGTCCAACTCTGGAACAACAGCAGAAGTTGTTACATTACTACCTCTGATCAAACGCATGGGTATACCGCTAATTAGCATGACCGGCAATCCTGAGTCCTCCCTAGCCGAAGCATCGGAATCTCATTTAGACGTACAAGTGCCCTGTGAAGCCTGCCCCTTGGGGCTTGCTCCCACCACCAGCACCACAGCAACACTGGTAATGGGCGATGCTCTAGCTATCGCCCTCCTAGAAGCCCGAGGCTTTACCGCTGAAGATTTCGCCTTCTCCCATCCCGGCGGCGCTCTAGGCCGCAAACTGCTGCTCAAAGTAGAAGATATCATGCACAGCGGTGATGAATTGCCCCAGGTGAGCATTGACGCCCCACTTCGGAATGCACTGTTAGAAATGACAACTAAAGGTTTCGGCATGACTACTGTTGTTAACGATGCCGGAGAGCTGCAAGGGGTCTTCACTGATGGCGACTTACGCCGGGCTGTAGATAATAATATCGATATAAACAACACCCCAATGTGCGAACTGATCAAATCAGGCTGCATGGCAGTACACCGTGACCTATTAGCCGCAGAAGCACTAAAGATCATTGAAGATCACAAAATCTCTGCACTGGTGGTAGAGGACTCAAATCACCACCCTATTGGCGTACTACACATGCACGACATCCTTCGCTCTGGAGTCATGTAACGATGAATACAGCCAAAACTATCAGCGACCAAAAACTGGTCAGCCGCGCCAAAGCCATCCGACTCCTACTCTTGGACGTTGACGGTGTGTTAACGGATGGACGCCTCTACTACGGCAATAATGGCGAAGAACTCAAAGCCTTCAACATCCAGGACGGATTGGGCATAAAATTACTCCAGCGCAATGGAGTTAAGGTAGGAATAATCACAGGCCGCTCCTCAGAACTGCTGGCCCGCAGAGCAAATGAACTTGGCATTGACCTCGTTGTTCAGGGAAGGGAAGACAAGCTGGTTGCTCTTCAGGAAGTTTTGAAGACTCACGATTACCGAATGGAAGAAATTGCCTTCCTTGGAGACGACCTCCCGGATGTTGCAGTTATTCGACAAGTGGGACTGGGTGTCGCTGTGGCAAATGCGCGTCACTTTGTCGTTGAAAATGCTGTATGGCAGACCAGCGCAAGCGGTGGTCATGGTGCAGTACGAGAACTCGTGGATATGATCCTACAAGCTCAAGATAAATTAAATTCCACTCAGGCGGACTACCTCTAGAAAATGCGCAATCTGTTACTCACTATCATGCTACTGGGTGCCACCGGAGTCTTCCTGTTATTCTGGTTATCTCCGCCAGAAGTCTTTCTTAAAAAAACCATCAGCGATTCAGAAGAACTGCCTAAAGCAGATAGCTACATGCTCAACATAGACAAGCTCGACTTTGATGAGAATGGCGCCAAGGCATATCACTTGGACGCAACTGAAGCCCGCCATTTCAACCGAGGCAACCTTCTGGAGCTCGACCAACCCAACATGACAGTTTTTAACCCAAGCAAAGGGGCCCACCCTTGGCAAATGACCGCAGAAAAAGGCTCCATCTACAACAATGGAGCCCGAGCAGTATTTATCGGTGATGTCTACGCCTGGCAAAACACTGAAAGTAACATTAAAAATGAACTTCGCACTGACAGGCTCGTCCTATTCCCTGAGAAGCATATTGCTGAAACAGAAAGCCGGGTGATCATAACCACACCCAAAGGGAAAACTACCGGTGTCGGTATGTGGGCAGACTTGAACAGCGAACGGTTCAAGTTGCTTTCTAAAGTAAAAGGGGTTCACCGTGCACTTTAAATTAACTTTTCTACTGATTTTTCTTAGCTGGTGCTCATTGACCACGGCACTCCCAAGTGATCGACAGCAACCGATCAAAATCGAATCTGATCGCGCAGAAAAAGATGAGAAAAAAGGCACCACTGTCTACGAAGGTTCTGTTGTTATTCGGCAGGGTACTATCAAGATTAATGCCGACAAAGTGACCGTCTTCAGTGACGCTAACCAGGTGGATAAAATTGTCTGTGTTGGCAAACCCGCCCACTACCAACAACGACCTAATCTTGAAGATGGGCTGGTTTTTGCAAGCGGCAACACCATTGAATACTACTTGGCCAGCGACAAGATATTCCTGTTAAAAAATGCCAGCCTGGAACAGAATGGCACAACCATCACTGGCGATAAAATCAACTACGACCTCAGGGCAGAGGTGGTCAAGGCCAGCGCCGGTGACAATACCCGCCAGCGCATTCAGATGGTCATCCCCCCAAGCAACCAGAAGGATGACAATTAATGGCCGTACTCAAGGCCTCTAACCTTGTTAAGAGCTACAAGAAACGACCCGTTATCAGGGATGTCTCCCTGACGGTGGAAAGCGGTGCTATCGTCGGGCTTCTTGGCCCCAATGGCGCGGGGAAAACAACCTGCTTTTATATGATTGTTGGACTGGTATCCCAAGATGGCGGCACTGTTCAGATCGATGATGAAAACATTACCCACCTGCCAATGCATGGCCGCGCACGAAAAGGTATCGGCTATCTCCCCCAGGAAGCCTCTGTTTTCCGCAAGATGTCCGTCCAGAACAATATTATGGCTATTCTGGAAACCCGCCAGGATCTGGACCCCAGCCAACGCAAAGAACATATGGAACGACTACTTCAGGAGTTTCACCTTACCCAGATTCGAGACACTCTAGGCATGAGCCTTTCCGGCGGAGAGCGTCGCAGAGTAGAAATTGCTCGAGCCTTGGCCATGGAACCCGCCTTCATACTTCTCGATGAGCCCTTTGCCGGAGTAGACCCCATTTCAGTGAACGATATCAAACAGATCATTCGTCATCTGCGCGATAAAGGCATTGGCGTACTTATTACAGACCATAACGTTCGAGAAACACTGGATATCTGTGAACACGCTTATATCGTGGGTGAAGGCCGAGTAATAGCTGAGGGTCATGCCAGTGAGATTATTGCCAACCAACAGGTCCGCGACATCTACCTGGGTGAAGACTTCACCCTGTAAGTTTTCACTGAAAAAGCACCTTACGGCACAAAATTTGCTTGTCACATAGCCCGCTCACAGACTACACTTTCATTGTGAGTATTAACTTCTATCAAAGCAGTTCCACCCGTAGATGAAAACCAGCCTGCAACTGAAAATTGGTCACCAGTTGACCATGACCCCACAGCTGCAACAGGCCATTCGCCTCCTACAGCTATCATCGCTAGAACTCCATCAGGAAATCCAGCAAAACCTCTACGACAACCCACTACTGGAACTGTCCGAAGAATCAGAAAACCCGCCTGAACACGCAGAAAGCTCACAAGGCTCTCAGAGTGCCGAACCAAAGACTCAGAGTGAGTCTTTGGACCATGAGCCCGTAGATAATGCCACTCGGGATCTCAATGGAGAGGACTGGGAGAATAAGATCCCACAGGATCTCCCCGTCGATGCCAACTGGGATGATATCTATCAACCCAGCACTGGCGCAAAATCTCTAGGCCCCGAAACCCGCGACTTCGATAGCGTTCATAGTGTTACAGCATCACTTCAAGACCACCTTCTTTGGCAACTCAACCTAACGCCCCTTTCAGCAACAGACAACCTGATCGGCGAAAATATTATTGACGGCATCGACAACAGCGGCATGCTGACTGTTCCCGTAGAAGAAATCTGGGCCTCCCTTGACGATGAAATTGAGCTGGATGAAGTTGTTGCTGTACTTCATCGTATCCAGCAATTTGACCCCCCCGGCGTGGGAGCCACTAATCTATCCGAATGCCTGCTGATTCAGCTCAATCAGTTTTCTTCCGACACAACACTCTGGAAAGAAGCAAAACAGCTGGTATCAAACCACCTGGACCTTGTAGGCCAGCGTGATTACCGACGGCTAGAGAAGATCACTGGATACACACAAGAGATATTGGAAAGCGCCATCCAGCTGATTCAAACGCTATCCCCGCACCCGGGGGAAGCCATCAGCACCGATGATACAGAGTATGTTGTTCCAGATGTGCGCGTCTCAAAAGCAGATGATCACTGGCAGGTATCCCTAAATCAGGACATCACCCCTCGCCTGAACATCAACCAGCAATATGCACAGATGATCCGCCGCGCTGATTCCAGTCAGGACAACACTTTCCTAAAAAACCACTTACAAGAGGCCAAATGGTTCCTGCGTAGTATTGAGAGCCGAAATGACACTTTGCTGAGAGTATCGTCCTGTATTGTTGACCTCCAGCAAGGCTTTTTGGCCCAAGGCCCAGAAGCTATGCGTCCGATGGTATTAGCCGATATTGCCGAACGGCTAGAGCTACATGAATCAACCATTTCCAGAGTCACCACCCGGAAGTACCTAGACACCCCCCAAGGGGTGTTTGAATTGAAATACTTTTTTTCCAGTCATGTGTCTACTGCCAGTGGCGGGGAGTGTTCATCTACCGCTATTCGCGCTATCCTGAAAAAGATGATTAGTGCAGAAGATTCCGCCAAACCACTCAGCGACAACAAGCTCACCACATTGTTTCAGGACATGGGCATCCAGGTCGCCAGACGCACAGTAGCCAAATATAGAGAAGGGATGGGCATCCCTTCTTCCAGTGAACGTAAACGTTATAAACCTAATGCTTAACCCTAGATTAAACCTCTCAAAATAAGGAGAACCGCATGCAATTAAATATCAGCGGGCACCACCTCGACATTACCGACCCCATTAAGGATTACGTGATCAACAAACTGTCTAAGCTGGAGCGACACCATGATCGCATCACCAGCACCAACGTTATTCTTTCAGTAGAAAAGCTAATTCAGAAAGCGGAAGCTACGGTACATGTGAGCGGTGGAGAATTTTTTGCCAACTCTGAACATGATGACCTCTATGCCGCCATCGACATCCTGACGGACAAACTTGATCGTCAGCTGATTAAACACAAGGAAAAAAATCGCGTTAGATAATCGCCTATGAAACTGATCGATATACTCCCCCCCGAGAACACCGTATCCGATGCTCCCGGGGGCAGCAAAAAAAGAGTCCTTGAGCATCTATCACACTTCCTGGCAGATCGTATGACGGGGGTCGATGCAGATGAAATTTATCTGGGGCTCCTTGCACGCGAACGGCTTGGCAGCACCGGTATTGGAGAGGGCGTCGCCATCCCCCATTGCCGTATGGCTAGTTGCGATAAGATTACTGGCGCCCTACTTAAACTCAATGATCCTGTGGACTTCGACTCAATCGATGGTGTTTCAGTAGATCTGGTTTTTGCCCTAATCGTGCCGGAAGAACAAAATGACGAACATCTTCAGGTACTGTCCTCCATTGCAGAATTACTACAAGAGGAAGAGGTTCGAGCTCAGCTTCGCCAGGCCGCCTCCAACGAAATACTCCACCATGCCGCTACAGCTGACCGGCCAACCCAAGGATAACAACCCATGCGATTGGTGGTAGTCAGTGGTCGATCGGGCTCCGGAAAAAGTACGGCACTCAATGTGCTGGAAGATGTGGGGTTCACTTGCATCGATAATCTACCCGCAAGTCTACTGCCCGGCCTATTCCAGCAAACCACCCACAAACAGGGAAGTAATTGGCTGGAAAATATTGCCGTGGGTATCGACGCAAGAAACCTCATTGGCGACCTCAACCAACTGCCCAACATTCTTGATGAACTTAAAGCAACAGGGATCGATTATGAAGTCATCTTTCTCGATGCCGGAACATCCGTATTAATTCAGCGGTTCAGTGAAACCCGCCGCAAACACCCGCTAAGCTCAGAACAGGTTGACCTCAAAGAAGCTATTGCTCTAGAAACTACACTTCTAGAGCCCATAGCCTCTATCGCCAATCGCAGGATCGATACCAGCAACATGACCTTGCATCAATTGCGCGATATCACCAAGAAACAGATTGCCCACTCAAGCAATGGAGATATGGCCATTCTTTTTGAGTCATTTGCCTTCAAGCGTGGCGTTCCATCTGATGCCGATTTTGTATTCGATGTCCGCTGCCTGCCAAACCCCCATTGGAAGCAAGCACTCCGCCCTTTTTGCGGCAACGACCAGCCCGTCATCGAGTTCCTTGAATCACAGCCAGAGGTAGCCGCTATGTTGGCTGATATCAATGGCTTTATGACTCGCTGGCTGCCTCGCTTTCGCGCAAACAATCGTAGCTACTTAACCATTGCCATAGGTTGTACTGGTGGTCAGCACCGCTCGGTATATATCAGCAACACACTGGGCGAATATTTTGGCAGCCAATACCCCAACACTCAGGTTCGACACCGGGAGCTCTCTTGACATGAACACGGACCACAGGCTTTTATGTCGCACATGATTTGTATAGAACTCACTATTATTAACAAACTGGGCCTGCATGCACGTGCTGCGGCCAAGCTGGCGTCGACAGCGGGCAAATATGGCTGCACCATCAAAACCGGCCGAAAGGCTGACAAGCTGGTGGATGCAAAGAGCGTGATGTCCCTGATGCTGCTCGCCGCCAGCCAAGGCACCACTCTTTATTTTCACTTTGAAGGGGATGATGCAAAAAAGGCACACCAAGATGTTGAGCAACTCATAGCAAGCCGCTTTGATGAAGAGCAATAGCCCCAAAATAAACACCCTTCAAATACAACAAACAACCCTGCCCATCCTGCTGATAATGCTATAAATTTTTATCTCCCGCCTATAAACTATCGTTCATCTACAACGGTAGCTAGGAATCACCTCACCCATGCAGGCGCCCAACGAAAAAGTCAGCCAGCTATCACAGCTAGCCAGCGTTAATGAGCTGATGGATTCCAGTAATGTACGCTTATTGCGGCATATGCTGAACGACCTGATGCCTGCAGATATTGCCGACCAAATTGAATCCGCCCCCCCCAAGGCACGCCGCGTACTCTGGGATCTCGTCGACACGGAGTTTGAAGGCGAGGTAATCGGTGAGCTCAGCGAAGAGCTCCGAGGCGAAATCCTCAAGGAAATGAAAAGCCATGAGGTAGCCTCACTAACCGAAGGTCTCGACCCTGACGATGTGGCTGATATCCTTCAGCAGCTCCCAGAAAAAGTAATCCCTGAAGTCTTGCAAGCCATGACTGTTCAGGACCGCCAACGTGTTGAAACCGTTCTCACCTATGACGAGGACACGGCTGGCGGGCTGATGAATACAGACACCATTACCGTCCGGCCGGACATGACCCTTGATGTGGTTTTACGTTACCTTCGTCGCCACGAAGAAATACCCGAGATCACTGATAGTATCTTCGTGGTCAACCGGGAAGACACTTTTTTGGGCATTTTGCCGCTGGGGAAACTGCTCACTTCCAGCCCCAATATTACCGTCCGGGAAATCACTGTCACTAAAGTCGAGGCTATCCCCGCCGATATGCCCGACTCAGACGTGGCACACTTGTTTGAAAAGCATGACTGGGTTTCTGCACCGGTAGTTAACGAAGACAACAAGCTACTGGGGCGTATCACTATTGATGATGTGGTAGATGTCATCATGGATGATGCCGACCACTCACTGCTGGGCCTAGCAGGGCTCAGCGATGAAGAGGAAACCTTTGCCTCCATCGGCCGCACCGCACCACGTCGCGCGATCTGGCTTGGGGTCAACCTGATAACGGCCATCCTTGCCTCTTCAGTGATCAGTATCTTTGAGGCCACCATCGACAAAGTGGTAGCACTGGCCATTTTAATGCCCATCGTTGCAAGCATGGGCGGCGTGGCCGGAAGCCAGACACTTACCGTGGTGATTCGCGGTATGGCTTTAGGACAGGTCAGTCGAAACAACCTACGATGGTTGCTCAGCAAGGAATTTGCTGTGGGGGCGCTCAACGGCATAGTGTGGGCATCGGTCATGGGAGGGGTGGCAGCCGTTTGGTTCCAGGACCCCATGATTGCAGCCATTATTGCTGCAGCCATGGTAATCAACCTTATTGCGGCAGCTCTGGCCGGAGCAGCACTACCGGTTATCCTCAAGGCCTGTAAAATCGACCCGGCATTGGCGGGCGGTGTCGCACTGACCACCATTACCGATGTGGTTGGCTTTCTCTCGTTTTTGGGGCTAGCAACCGTAGTTTATGGTTAAACAATGATGAGTAACGATCAATTTCCCGAACAGAACTCGGATGAAAAATCTCCAGAAGAAGAGCAGCCCAAGAGCAAGTCTGCCCTTAAACGTGAAATGACCGCCCTGCAAAAAATTGGGGAAGAACTGGTCGACCTCCCCTCAGCCAAACTGGCTAAAATTTCTATGCCAGAAATACTGAAAGACGCCATCATGTTGGCTCGTCGACTGAAAAACCGCGAGGGAAAACGTCGGCAATTACAGTATATCGGCAAACTTATGAGGAACACTGATAGCGATGCTATCAAACAACGTCTTGACAGTTTCAACCACCAAAGCCAGGTTTATCGTCAGCAATTTCATCGTCTGGAACAATGGCGCGACCGACTGATTGCCGGTGGAGATCAAGCGCTTGACGAACTACTCAAAGAGTCGCCTGAGATGGACAGGCAACACTTGCGACAATTAATCCGTCAGGCGCAAAAAGAAACCTCACAAAACAAACCACCCGCGGCTAGCCGAAAAGTCTTCAAATATTTACAAGAAAATATCGAACAGCAATATTAAGTAGCAACTCCGGGTAGCCCAGCCTCGACCAAGCTGACATCTATCAAGAGACATTTTCCAGAGTCGTCACCATATCATCTGTCGCCTGAACCAGCGCCGCCAAGGTACTAGCCTCAGTGGAAGCATGACCAGCATCTCGAATCACTTCCAAGACAGCTCCCGGCCACGCACGATGCAAGTCGAAAGCCTGCCCAACTGGGCACACCATGTCGTAACGACCATGAATAATAACACCAGGGATATCTTTCAAACGATTGGCTCGGGCAATAATTTCATTGTTGTCCAAAAAAGCATGATTCACAAAATAGTGGGCCTCTATACGAGCCATCGCTAATGCCGTATGCGGGCTTCCCAGATGAGCCACCAAACTGGGATTGGGCTGCAAACTGGCACATCGCCCTTCCCATATTGACCAAGCTTTTGCCGCCGCCATTCGTATCAACTCGTTATCGCCCACTAAGCGCCGATAATACGCAGCCAGCGTATCGCCCTGTTCTGAAGAAGGAATCGGCGCTAAGTAATCTCGCCAGTAATCTGGGAATACGTGACAAGCACCGTCCTGATAAAACCATTTAATATCCTGCTTCCGGCAGAGAAAAATCCCCCGCAAAATCATACCCCGCACTCGCTCCGGATATGCCTGCGCGTAGACTAGGCTCAGTGTTGACCCCCAAGAACCCCCGAACAACACCCATTTCTCAACCTTCACCAGCTCGCGAATTTTTTCAATATCTGCTACTAGTTCGCGGGTATCATTGGCCGTTAATTCTGCATGCGGCTTGGATCGACCACTGCCCCGCTGATCAAACAAAATTATTCGGTATTTTTCCGGGTCAAAAAAACGGCGATCATTTTCTGTGCACCCACCGCCTGGGCCACCGTGCACAAACAACACGGGGATTCCCTCTGGGTTACCCACCTCTTCAATGTAAATAGTATGGATATCATCTACCGCCAGGCAGTGAGTGGCGTAAGGCTTAATTCGCGGAAAAAATGCTCTCATCAATTAGCCCTTCCAAGGAGGGTGCTCACCGGAATAAAATATTCCCCAACACTAAAATACTCTACAGTTAACCCTATGCCAGCTCTCAAGCAAACGCAATTATCACGCTGTGAATGGTGTCTCAACGACTCACTTTACCTACGCTATCACGACACGGAGTGGGGCCTACCCTGTACCGATGATCAAAAACTGTTTGAATTTTTAATTCTTGAAAGTGCCCAAGCTGGTCTGGCCTGGATTACCATCCTGAGAAAACGTGAAAACTATCGACAGGCCTTCGCCGACTTTCGACCGGAAAGAGTCGCCCGGTTTAACACCAGAAGTATTGAACGATTAATGCATGACTCGGGTATTGTGCGGAATAAAATGAAGATCAACAGTGCTATAAATAACGCTAAAAAGTTTCTTAATGTTCAGCAGCATGCTGGTAGTTTTTCTAATTACCTATGGGGGTTTGTCAACGGAGAGCCCATCCAGAACCAATGGCGAAATCTTCAGCAAGTGCCCACCTCAACAGCACTTTCTGAAACTATCAGTAAAGACATGAAACAGCGAGGGTTTCAGTTTTTTGGCAAGACCATCTGCTACGCTTATATGCAAGCTGTCGGCCTTGTAAATGATCATACTATATCGTGCTTTCGACACAAGGAGTGCCAAGGTTAAGCCTGACACTCCCTATTACATGCTAACAATACAAACTAAAAAGTCTTTTATTAAAAAACTTTTTATTTAGGCGCTCGCTTACGCTCGGTTTCAGTAAGAAGCTTTTTGCGAAGGCGAATGCTCACTGGCGTAACTTCTACCAGCTCGTCATCTTCAATAAACTCCAATGCCTGTTCCAGTGTATGGGTGACTGGCGGGCTCAGAGTTAATGCTTCATCCGTACCGGAGGCACGCACATTGGTCAATTGTTTGCCTTTAGTCGGGTTAACAGGCAAGTCATTGTTGCGTGAATGCAAGCCGACAATTTGACCTTCGTATACATCGTTACCGGGACCCAAGAATAAACGGCCTCGGTCCTGCAGGTTAAACAGGCCAAAAGCCAATGTTTTACCTTTGATCATGGATACCAGCACACCATTTTGACGCTTGGCAACCTCGCCCTGCTTAACGGGGCCATAGTGATCAAAAATACTGGTCATAATGCCTGAACCACTGGTCATGGTCAGAAAACGAGAACGGAAGCCGATTAAACCACGGGAAGGCGCCATAAACTCAAGTCGTACGCGCCCTTTGCCATCTGGTTCCATATTGGTTAGCTCCGCTTTACGCAAGCCAAACTCTTCCATGACCGAACCCTGATGCTGCTCTTCAACATCAATCACTACCTGCTCAAAAGGCTCGTGAAGCTTACCATCCACTTCTTTCTGAATCACCTCAGGACGAGAAACACCCAGCTCAAAACCTTCTCGGCGCATGCTTTCGATCAAAACAGACAGGTGTAATTCACCTCGACCGGAAACAATGAATTTGTCGGGGCCATCGCCTGGTTGTACTCGCAGGGCAACGTTGTGAATCAGCTCTTGTTCGAGGCGATCCTTGATATTTCGCGTGGTCACAAACTTGCCTTCCAATCCGGCAAATGGCGAGTTGTTCACTTGGAAGGTCATGCTTACTGTGGGCTCGTCTACACTCAAAGGGGGCAGTGCTTCCGGTGCATCAGGATGACAGATGGTGTCAGAAATGCCCAGTTTGTCGATACCTGTAATACAAACGATATCGCCAGCTTCCGCTTCTTCAACGTCCACACGTTCGAGGCCCTTATAACCCATCACTTGCAGAACCTTGGCTTTACGCGTATTCCCCTCATGATCAATCACAACCACTTGTTTGTTGGGATTCATTTTTCCGCGAGCAATACGACCAACGCCAATAACACCCACATAGCTACTGTAGTCCAGTGCACTGATTTGCATTTGCAGTGGACCTTCCTGGTCAACTTCTGGCGCCTTTACCTTGTCCACAATCATTTGGAACAACGGGGTCATGTCATCCGCCATTTCATCCGGCTCCATACCGGCAATACCATTCAGGGCTGACGTATAAATAACGGGGAAGTCCAATTGCTCATCGGTACCACCCAAGCTGTCGAACAAATCAAATACTTGATCCATCACCCAATGAGGGCGGGCGCCAGGGCGATCAACCTTGTTCACAACCAGAATTGGGTTCAAACCTTGCTCAAAGGCCTTTTGAGTCACAAACCGTGTTTGCGGCATCGGGCCATCAACAGCATCCACCAGCAGCAGTACGCAATCCACCATGGAAAGCACCCGCTCAACTTCACCACCGAAATCAGCGTGCCCTGGGGTATCTACAATGTTGATCCGGTAGTCGTTCCATTCAATCGCTGTATTTTTCGCTAGAATGGTAATCCCACGTTCACGCTCCTGATCATTTGAATCCATCACACGTTCCGCGCCCAGACTTTTACGGTCAAGGGTGCCGGACTGCTCGAGCAATTTATCAACCAAGGTGGTTTTACCATGGTCAACGTGGGCGATAATGGCGATATTACGAAGGTTCTCGATCACAGGATTAGTCCGGAGTTGGTCAAAAGGCGGGCATTATACTTACCCCGCCTCCAAGGAGATAGCGAAATTATTTCAAATACAGGTGGTTAAGCTTTATTTACCCGGACGGTAAACCGCCACATTGGCAAACCCTTGCTCTACCAACAACTCAGCATGGAGCCGGCTCATGACGCCCTTATCACAATAAAGCAGATAACGAGTATCACCTCTCAGCTCCTTAAACCGATTTTGTAGTGTAAAAAATGGGATTTCTTTCACCGTATTTTCAGTCAATTTTAGAGGGCGAACATCCACTTCATCGGGGTGGCGAACATCCACAATGACTGTATCTGGCTGCGGTGTATCAAATATTTCCACATGAGCAAGGGGCTTACTTTCCTCCATCACCTCATCAATATTTTGCACCCATTTGTTGGCGATAGCCTTTTCCAACACATCAAAATTAAATGCGGTCTCTTCTCTGGCAACACGCTCTTCTTTAGCGCGGGTAGTAGGTTTCACCGAAATAACACCGCAGTATTCTGGCATGTTGGCGGCAAATTCTTCTGTGCCAATTTTCCGAGCAACATCAATAATGTCATTTTTATCGAAAGTCACCAGCGGCCTCAGTACCAGCGTGCTAACCACTGAATCAATCACTGCCAGATTAGGCAGCGTCTGACTCGACACTTGAGCAACACTTTCTCCCGTCACCAAGGCCTGCACACCCATTTCATCGGCAACTCTGGTAGCCGCACGCAACATCATCCGCTTCAAAACAACCCCCATCTGGGAGTTATGGACGTTGCAAAGAATTTCAGAGATGACCTCGTCAAAGGGGACGGAAATAAACCGCACTCGGTGGGAGGCACCAAATTTATTCCACAGGTAAAAAGCCACCTCCTTTACACCTACTTCATGGGCACGCCCACCCAGATTAAAAAACAGGAAGTGTGTGCGCAGTCCGCGCTTAATCGTCAGGTAACTTGAAACGGTGGAATCGAAACCACCGGATATCAGCGACATCACCGAATCCTGGGTTCCAAGTGGAAACCCACCCAAGCCCTTCGTGGTTTCCTCAATCACGTAGAGCTGAGACTGACGAATTTCCAGCCTTACCGTCACATCTGGATTCTTTAACTTAACGCCCGCAGCCTCTGATTGGTGCAGCAGACCGCCACCAACCTGCCGCTCAACATCATGGGAGGAAAAATCATGCTTACCGTTACGCTTTACTCTAAGCACAAAGGTCTTACCCGCCAGCTTATCCGCCCAGACAGAGAGTGTTTTCTCAAGAATATCGTCAAAGTCACCCAACGGAAAATGCTGTACACGAGAGAAGTTAGCAATTCCGGGCGTCCTCGCTAGCACGTCGGCCATCTGGCGAGCTAAACCATCATCTTCAGGACCAGTGATTTCGATTTTATCCCAGTCCATATCCACCTGGATAAGCTCATCCAGAGGTCGCAATAATTTACGCAAATTATTACGTAGCTGCTTGGTCATACGCTTACGGACAGGCGCACTTTTAATGGTAATTTCAGGGAATAACTTGATGACAAAATGCATGGAAAGGTCTACTCATCACTGGATGCGGGAAAAGCCGCTGATTATATTACAAATGACGCCATAATCGGCGTATTATGAGCACCTTTAAAACGATCGCAATATAGAACAGCAACTGCTATAGCGCACAATAATAATGCATAGTCGCACCATGTTGGTGCGACTATCTTCTCAACGCCCCTGCCGACGGGCATAAGCTGTTGAATTTATTGAGCCAAGCCACTGGCATACCTTTTGCTTTAACTTGAATTACTAATTGCCTGACCCCTAAGATGTTGCTGGTCATGCAGAGATTTTTAATATTACAGCCAAACCGGCTAACTCGTTTAACCTCGATATCCATAAATTGGAGGAACCAATGTCTAAAACTCTAACCCTAATTCAAGAAAGTGAAGCCCGCTGGGTTGACCTGCGTTTTACCGATACCAAAGGTAAGGAGCAGCACGTATCCATGCCCATCAGTGAAGTTGGCGATGACTTCTTTGAAGAAGGCAAAATGTTTGACGGTTCTTCTATTGAAGGCTGGAAAGGCATTAATGAATCAGACATGATCCTGCTGCCAGATGACAGCACAGCCGTGCTCGACCCTTTCACCGACGAACCAACAATTATTATCCGCTGCGACATTATCGAGCCAGCCACTATGCAAGGTTATGAGCGTGACCCACGCTCCGTTGCCAAGCGCGCGGAAGAGTTCCTGAAAACTACCGGCTTGGGTGATACTGCCTTTTTTGGTCCTGAGCCAGAATTCTTTGTCTTCGATGATATCAAATGGGGTTCCGACATGAGCGGCGCCTTCTACAAAATCAACTCTGAAGAAGCTGCCTGGGCTGCTGGTCACGACTACGCTGACGGCAACATGGGTCACCGCCCTAGCGTTAAAGGCGGTTACTTCCCTGTACCTCCCGTCGACAGCCTGCACGACCTGCGTGCCGCCATGTGTGGCGCCATGGAGCAAATGGGCCTCGACATTGAAGTACATCACCATGAAGTGGGTACTGCTGGTCAGTGTGAAATCGGCGTGAAGTTCAATACTCTAGTTAGCAAAGCTGACGAAGTTCAAATTCTCAAGTACTGCGTACATAACGTGGCACATGCTTACGGTAAAACTGCCACCTTTATGCCGAAGCCTCTGGTCGGTGATAACGGCTCTGGTATGCACTGCCACCAATCCTTCTGGAAAGATGGCGAAAACACCTTTGCTGGTGATGGCTATGCTGGCCTGAGCGACACTGCGCTCTACTACATTGGCGGCATTATCAAGCACGCAAAAGCACTCAACGCTTTTGCTAATGCATCCACCAATTCCTACAAGCGCCTTATTCCGGGCTTTGAGGCGCCAGTGATGCTTGCCTATTCTGCACGCAATCGCTCGGCCTCCCTGCGTATTCCTTACGTTGCGTCCCCCAAGGGAAAACGTGTAGAAGTTCGCTTCGGTGACTGTACTGCCAACCCTTACCTGATGTTTTCCGCCATGCTGATGGCTGGAATCGATGGAGTGCAAAACAAAATCCATCCTGGTGATGCAGCAGATAAAGATCTGTACGACCTGCCTGCTGAAGAAGCGGCGGCAATCCCACAAGTTGCCGGCAGCCTGCGTGAAGCTCTGGATGCTCTGGATGCTGACCGTGAATTTCTAACCGCAGGTGGCGTATTCACCAATGATACTATCGATGCATACATTGAGCTGAAAATGGAAGAAGTTCTCCGTGTTGAGCATACCACTCACCCGGTTGAGTTCGACATGTACTACTCTGTGTAAGGTATTACAGATGAGCTAGAGGAAGCCAATAGCGTTATCAGTGGCTCCCGTCTGTTCACATAAATTGAAAAAGCCCGTTATTTTTCTGAATAACGGGCTTTTTCTTTGGTCTAATTGGGGCTAGTCTTGAAATATCATCTACGGAGAATGGCTGTGAGCACGAGAAACAAACTGCTTTTCACGATACTGAGCTTCAGCTTGGCGTTCAGCGCATATGCCGAGGTTTACCGTGTTGTGGATGAAGAAGGCAAGGTTACCTTCACAGACAAACCTCCTCACGACGCCCCCACTAAAGAGAAGGTGAGCTTACCCATCACCAATGTTCAACCCGCTCTGAAAGTCGCTCCAGCAGTAGAAGCCGCGGAGGAAGAAATAGAGGGATACCAGGAAATAGCTATTCTGGCACCGGCACAAGATACAACGATCCCACCTGGACAAGAGACGCTGACGGTACAAGTCGGCCTGAAGCCCTCGCTAAAAGCAGGGCACCTCATTCAACTCCTGCTTAATGGGCAATCCTACGGCCTGCCCACCGCCACCACATCATTCAGCATTGGATCCCTTATTCGCGGTGAAAATAGTGTCCAGATTCAGGTGGTCGACACTGAGGGAAGCGTTATCGGGCTCTCCAATACTGCGACCATTCACATAAAACGCGGCTCCGCCCTACACCCAAACAACATCAAATCGTCTCCCCCCACATCCACGCCACCCTAGAGCACATTTCTCTAGCACTCACCACACAAGCGCACCAATGTGGTGCGCCGCCTAATGATTTAATCTAGACTACAACTAGACTATAGGTAGAACAGCCCGAAAGTCGTGGCCCTGTGCGACCCCATAAAGCTGGCCCGTAACTTGCTAGCTCCTATTTATACATGGGAATACAACGCACTTTTTATAGCCAAAGCATGCAGGCCGACAGAAGATTAACCAGTGTTAACAGAGCCGAATATTGGATGACCAACAATCAACTACACCATTTATTGCTGGATAACCTCAGCACAGCCGTTGTTCTGTTGAGCGATAAATTGGAAATATGCTATCTCAATCCCGCTGCGGAAAACTTGCTGGCTGTGAGCGCCATGCGCCTCTGCGGCAGCCCCATAGAACAGCTACTTGATAAATCAGATAAAAGCCTTGTCGCATTACGAGAAGCCATTGAGGCCAACCACCCCTTCACCCAGCGACAAACTTCATTAACGCTGATGGACCAATCCCACATTACGGTTGATCTCACTGCGACTCCACTTCTGTCTGCCACCGAAAAACTGCTTCTGGTGGAAATGCAGCCAATGGACCGACTGATGCGAATCAATCGTGAAGAGGCGCTAATCTCTACCCGCGATACCACACGCAATTTAGTACGAGGACTCGCCCATGAGATTAAAAACCCGCTAGGTGGTATTCGCGGTGCAGCACAACTGCTGTCAGAGGATCTCAGCAGTCAGCCGGAATTACTGGAATTTACAGAGATTATTTCAGCAGAAACCAACCGACTCTGCAGCCTGGTAGACCGCCTGCTGGGTCCGAACACAGTGCCCAACTTTGCCCCTGTCAACATCCACGAAGTGCTCGAACACGTTGCGGCGCTGGCAGAAACAGAAACACTTGGCGCCATCACGATTGAACGCAACTACGACCCAAGTATTCCAGAGCTCCATGGTGACCGTGGGCAACTGATTCAGGCACTACTAAATATTGTACGAAATGCTATTCAGTCTCTGGGAAATAGCGACCAACCAACTCCCACCATCAAGCTTAAAACACGCATTCAACGACACTTCACCATTGGCAAAACCCATCATAAAGTGGTCTGTCGAATTGACGTTATTGACAATGGCCCCGGCGTTCCCGAGGACATTGTTGATCGTATCTTTTTCCCAATGATTAGTGGTCGAGCCGGCGGCAGCGGCCTTGGGCTCCCTATTTCCCAATCAGCCATAAACCTTCACCACGGGTTGATTGAGTGTGACAGTAAGCAGGGCGAAACACGGTTTTCACTGTACTTACCTTTAGACAGTAAGCCGTTGGAAAGTAAGACTCTGGAAAATAAACCCCAGAACAAACGAGCTATTGGACACATTAAATGACAAAGCAAACTGTTTGGATAGTCGATGACGACCGATCAATACGCTGGGTAATGGAGAAGGCACTAAGCCGTGCTGACCTAGACGTCACTAGCTTCGAGAATGGTACCGACCTGCTGGCTCAGCTCGACAAGCGGCTACCTGACACTATCATCAGCGACATTCGTATGCCCGGTATTGATGGCCTGCAATTATTAAAAAAAATTCATGCCTCCAACCCATTGCTCCCAGTCATCATCACGACAGCACACTCCGACCTCGACAGTGCAGTAGCTGCCTACCAAGGTGGCGCCTTCGAATACTTGCCTAAGCCATTCGATATTGATGAACTGATTGCCGTCACCAACCGCGCCATCAGCTTTGCCAATGAACAAGGCGCTGAACTCTCTGTTAATACCGACGATATCAGTGGTGAAATTATTGGTGAAGCGCCAGCCATGCAGGAGGTATTTCGTGCCATTGGTCGACTCTCACACTCAAATATCACTGTACTGATTAATGGTGAGTCTGGCACAGGAAAGGAATTGGTCGCCAAAGCACTGCATGACCATAGCCCCCGCAAAAAAAATCGATTTATAGCCCTGAACATGGCGGCGATTCCCCACGATCTGATTGAATCCGAGTTATTTGGCCATGAAAAAGGTGCTTTCACTGGTGCATCCCAGCGCCGCGAGGGCCGCTTTCAACAGGCGGATGGGGGCACTCTATTCCTTGATGAAATCGGTGATATGCCTCCAGAAGCACAAACCCGCTTACTGCGCGTCTTGGCAAATGGTGAATTCTATCTTGTGGGGGGGCACACGCCAGTCAAGGCGGATGTTCGAATTATCGCCGCCACCCACCAGAATCTTGAACAACTGGTCACCGAAAACCGTTTCAGGGAAGATCTATTTCACCGCTTGAATGTCATTCGTATTCACTTACCCAAGCTGGCAGACCGGCGAGAGGATATACCCCGGCTCATGCAATACTTTTTTCAGCGTGCAGCAAATGAGCTGGATACTGAGCCAAAAATCCTATCACCTGATGCTGAAAAGCATCTCTGTATGCTGCCTTGGGCCGGCAATGTTCGCCAATTGGAAAATGCCTGTCGTTGGCTAACGGTCATGGCCCCCGGCCGGGAAGTTCATTTAGGTGATCTTCCCCCTGAACTGAAAGACAGCCCCGTAGAGAAAACTGTCGTATCGGGCAATTGGGAGCAACAGCTTCGAAGCTGGGCACAGGGTGAACTGGCCACCGGCAAACAGGATATTCTTACGATGGCAGTACCAGCCTTTGAGCGAGCTCTGATTGAAACCGCGCTAAGTCACACCAACGGGCGAAAGAGAGATGCAGCGGAACTCCTGGGGTGGGGCAGAAACACCCTCACCCGAAAATTGAAAGAGCTGGGCATGAGCGAGGAAGAAAAAAAGTAGATTCTCAGCTCACAGAGAAATCGTAAGGGGAAGCCCCTACGGTGAGAAAACCTGTCGCTGTTCAACCAATACTGCAGGGGATCAGTGGCCTCCCACTGCATCAAGACTTAGTTAAACGATTTAATGGGTCACTGTCTCCGAGGCCTGCTGACCGGTCTTGACCTCGCCTTCAGCCATTGCCCGAGCAAACAATGCTTCAAAATTAATCGGTGGGATCATCAATGCCGGGAAATTCCCTTTAATCACCACGCTATCGATCACTTCACGCACATAGGGAAATAGGGTTGTCGGGCATGCAGTATTGAGAAGCTGTGCCAACTCAGGTCCTTCAACGCCCTTAACCATAAAAATCCCGGCCTGGTGCACCTCTGCCAGATAAATAGTGTCTTCGCCATCTTTTACAGTAACGGTCAGCGTTAACTCTACTTCATAATGATCTTCACCGAGCTTCGTGGTCGACAGGCCGATATCCTGATTGAGCTCAGGCTTCACCTTCTTCTGAAAAACAGCTGGCCCCATTGGAGTTTCAAAAGAAAGATCCTTAAGATAGATACGCTGCACGGCAAATTGTGGTGTACCGCTCTGCTCATCTCCGGCCACAGCCTGGGTGTTATCTTCCGTCATGTTGATACCTTTGCTAATTCAGTGTTATTTATGTGCCACTGCTCTCATCTATAAAATTTTAGGGAATAATCTAAAGTCATCTACAAACTTGCTGCGATTAACACATCAAGCTGCCCGGACAGATCCAAACGATGCAAATCATCACAGCCCCCCACATGGGTTTCACCTACCCAGATTTGCGGCACCGTATGGCGGCCACTGAGTGTTATCAGCTTACGTCGCATTGCCGGGTCTGAATCAACAGTAACCTCACTATATTTCACACCCTTATCAGTCAATAATTTTTTTGCTGCCACGCAGTAACCACAGGAACGCGTTGTGTATACCGTTACCTTGGACATGTCAGTCTTTTACAACGGGCAACTTCTGGTTCTGCCACTCCATCATACCGCCGGTCAATCGCTGCACATTGAACTCTTTCTGTTGGAGGCGGCGCCCGATAGCACCGGTATGCTGTCCCGCTTTGTCGACAATAATAATGGCTTTTTCACGATGGGCCTCCAGCTCAACCAAACGATCTTGTAGTTTGGTATGAGGTATATTAATTGCACCTGCAATATGACCCGCTTTAAAGTCCTTTGCCTCACGAATATCCAGTAGCACAGCCTCATCAGTATTGAGCATACGCGTTGCCACGTGGGAAGAAATTGGTTTACCGCTTTTGATACGCTCATTAATAGCAAACAGGTAGACAATTACCATCAGGGCGCTGACGAGCATCCACTGTTCACTGACAAAAACAAAAAATTCCACGATCCACGGCCTCATTTATCAATTGATGGCCCCCTGGTTAATAACCCCTAGGTTGATAACCTGTTGTGAGCCTGTTGCGAAAGCGGCCAAAGTATACACACCACTCCCTCCGATAGGAAACCACCAATGGCGCTGAAACGGCTTTGCCGGTAAGATTCTCGGCTTATTCCCACGACTATTCATATGACTACGGAGGCTAGCCAAATCAACGCGATGAGTGAACAAAAAAAACCGCTGCTCCTACTGGTGCTTGATGGCTACGGACATAGCGACAGCACTGAGCATAATGCTATTTATACCGCTAATACCCCAACGCTGGATGGCCTATGGAAAACCCACCCTCGAACACTCATTAGTACCTCGGGGTTATCGGCAGGCCTGCCCGAGGGCCAAATGGGTAACAGTGAAGTGGGGCACATAACACTGGGCTCAGGCCGGGTGATCCACCAGAGCTTTACCCGAATAAATAAAGCCGTGAGTGATGGTGCTTTTTTCACCAACCCCGCCTATACCCATGCCATCGACAAGGCCGTAGAAGCAAATAAGGCCGTACATATTCTTGGCCTACTATCCTCTGGAGGCGTCCACAGCCATGAAGACCATATTAATGCCATGGTAAGCATGGCCGCTCAGCGCGGCGCCACAAAGGTGTACGTGCATGCCTTTTTGGATGGACGAGACACCCCACCTCGAAGTGCTGAAGACTCCCTAAGAAACACCGCAACAATACTGTCGGAACTAGGCGTTGGCAGAATCGCAAGTATCTGTGGTCGCTTCTACGCCATGGATAGAGACCAACGCTGGGATCGGGTTGCTGCAGCTTACAACATGCTAACCCTTGGTGAGACAGAGCATCTGTCCGCCGACCCCATTGCAGGGTTACACGCTGGCTATGACCGAGATGAGAACGACGAATTCATTCTACCCACTCTTATTTTCGGAGAGGGTGAGCACCCTGCCACCATCCAGGATGGAGATACTGTTCTCTACATGAACTTCCGGCCTGATCGAGCAAGACAGCTCACCCGCGCCTTTGTAGATAACAGTTTCTCTGGTTTTGACCGTACAGCCCAACCCTCACTGACAGACTTTGTCATGACCACAGAATATGCAGCTGACATTCATACCAGCTGTGCTTTCCCACCGGAAAACCTCAGCAACTCATTTGGTGAATACCTGAGCAACCTAGGCAAGACCCAGTTACGAATTGCTGAAACTGAAAAATATGCTCACGTCACTTTCTTCTTCAGCGGTGGCCAAGAGACCCTTTTCAAAGGAGAGGATCGAATACTCATCCCTTCTCCTAAAGTCGCCACCTATGACCTTCAACCGGAAATGAGTGCCTATGAGTTGACGGACAAACTGATTACTGCCATTGACAGTCGGCAGTACGATGCCATTATTTGCAACTACGCCAACTGCGACCAAGTTGGACACAGTGGTATTTTTGATGCCGCCGTCAAGGCCGTTGAAGTTGTCGATGCCTGCGTCACCAAGGTGCTTGCTGCTCTCGACAAGACTGGCGGTGAATGCCTAATTACTGCCGACCACGGCAATGTAGAACAGATGTTTGATGAAGACTCGGGCCAAGCTCACACGCAACACACCACCTTACCCGTGCCTCTCATCTACACAGGACAGAAGAATCTAACACTTGCCGATGATGGTACTTTGGCCGATGTCGCCCCCAGTATGTTGATGTTAATGGGTTTACCACAACCTCCTGAAATGACGGGCCATTCTCTGGTCACCATCAACAGCCCAACTGATTAATCAGGGCTCACCATAATGTTCAAGACCCAGCTAGTCATTTCAGCCGTGCTGACATTTCTGCTGGTGTCATCCACCCTGGCTGGAGAAAAAGAAGATCGCATCAAGCTAAAAACGATCAGTCAGGATATTGCCAAACTACAACAATCCATCAAGGGTAGTAGCAAGCAACAGGATTCTCTCAATAAAGCATTGAGGACAGCTGAACTAGCCTCCGCAGAAATCAACCTAAAGATCAATGCGCTGGAAATAAAACTCAAGTCACTGAATACTGAACTCACCCAATTACATCTCGAACAAACGACTCTTGAGGCATCTCGCAAGAGCCAACAAGCCATGATCTCAAAACAGATTACCGCGGCCTACCACCTCGGCAGTGAAGAACCTATCAAACTGCTACTCAATCAGGAAAACCCTGACAGAATAAGCAGAACATTAAAATATTATGATTACTTCCTGCGTGCTCGAGGTGAAAAGCTTAACCACTACCGTGAAACCTTGGCCTCTCTCAATAGGGTTGAAGCCTCGATCTCTGACCGCCAATTAGCATTATCCACAAACCGAGATGCCCTCAAACAAGAGCAGCAACAACTCATTGAACGACAACAGGTACGTCGTGAAGTGTTAGCCCAATTAAACAAGCAGCTCAGTGGGTCCAAGCAAACACTCAACAAACTTAACACTGAGCGCAGCAGGTTAGAACGCGTATTAAAATCGCTTCAGGAAAGTATCGCCAAGTTATCCCTACCTGAAACAGAGCGGTCCTTTGCTGGCCAAAGGGGCCGACTAGCATGGCCTGTTTCCGGTCGACTCAGCAAATATTTTGGCGCCAGCCGCAATGCCAGCATCACTTGGGATGGCTGGCTACTCAAGGCAAAAGAAGGTTCGCCCGTCAATACAATTCATCACGGCAGGGTGATATTTTCAAATTACCTGCGTGGTCATGGGCTATTGATAATTCTTGATCACGGTGACGGCTATATGAGCCTGTATGCCCACAATCAGGTACTGCTCAAAGAAACTGGAGAGTGGGTACTGACAGGTGAAACCATTGCTAAAGTTGGCAATTCGGGTGGCCGAGAGGAGCACGCCCTATATTTTGAAATTCGCCATAATGGAAAACCCACCAACCCTAAACTCTGGCTGAAGAAAAAAGGCTAACCGGCGAAGGAATAAAAACACCTCAGAATGAGGCACCTTTCCCTATAGCAGAGTCAAACGTACACTACCGGAACACGCACTAGGAAAAACTCATGATGCCATTCTTAAGATCACTGCTTGTGACATTGGTTGTTCTCTTTTCAAACACCAACACATTGGCTGAAGATATCTCTGAGGATGCACGCCTCCCACTCGAAGAGTTACGCCACTTCACTCAAGTGTTTGACCAAGTACGTCAAGCCTACGTTGAAGATGTGGATGACAAGGCCTTGCTTGAAATGTCAATTATCGGACTACTCAGTAGTCTGGACCCACACTCTGTCTATCTTGATAAGGATGCCTACGGCGACTTGCAGGAACACACCAGCGGAGAATTCGGTGGACTCGGCATTGAAGTGACTATGGAAGGCGGGTTTATTAAGGTCATCTCTCCCATTGACGACACGCCGGCTAAGCGGGCAGGGATACAAGCGGGAGACCTAATTATCAAACTGGACGACCAACTGGTTCAAGGTATGAGCCTCAACGAGGCTATTGATATTATGCGTGGACCCAAGGGCTCCACACTAACGCTAACCGTGGCCAGAGAAAATGTGGACGGTCCCCTTGAGGTTGATATCGTCCGCGACATCATCAAGGTTCACAGTGTTCGCAGCAAATTTCTTGAACCCGGCTTTGGCTATGTACGGATAGCACAGTTCCAAGAACATACTGGTAGAGAATTCCATGAAGCACTCAACGATCTACTAAAGCAAGATAGTGACCTGAAAGGAATGGTGCTCGATTTGCGCAATAACCCAGGTGGTCTATTGCATGCCTCGATAGACGTTACCGATGCCGTGCTTGATGGAGGCATGGTCGTCTACACAGAGGGCCGTCTTCCCAGCTCAAATAACTCATTTCACGCAACACCAGGGGATGCACTTAAAGGCCTGCCCATTGTGGTACTGATTAATGAAGGGTCTGCTTCCGCTGCAGAGATTGTGGCTGGTGCTCTGAAAGATCACGGCAGAGCACTATTACTTGGCACAGACAGTTTTGGCAAAGGCTCCGTTCAAACAGTTATACCACTCGGTGATGGTCGAGGTATCAAACTCACCACCGCTCGTTATTTCACACCCAACAAACGATCAATTCAGGCTGAGGGCATCAAACCCGACATCGTTGTCGAACCGGCTGAGATCAAACTGTTGAAATCCCAAGAACAAATCAAGGAAGCAAACCTATCAGGCCACTTGGCCAACAATACAAGCACTAAAGCACAAACCGAAAACAATATTGTGCTGGAAGACAACCAGCTTTATGAGGCCCTTAATCTGCTGAAAGGCTTCGACATACTCAGCAAGCAAACCCCAAAACTATGACCTGTGTCACAACAGAAGAGAGAACTTATTGACTTTTCTGGATATATTGTGCTGAACTGGCACTGCGCGTTAAGGATAAGACGAACTGGAGGGTGTTTTGATCAAGCCCATCTAGGCTAGTAAAAAGGTAACTTATACTTAAGGCAGGAAGTGAAATGAGTCTACTGAGACAAGATGAAAATAGTGAGCGCCACCCTCCCATTAGGAGCGACCGCTTTTTCAAGTTACACAACTTCTGGTTTTTCGCCACCCGCGAAGGCGCTTCTGTTGGCCCGTTTGATTCCAAGGCTTGTGCCATTAAAGCTGTAGAAGATTTTATCGAGTTCGCTCAGAAGGCGGATGCTGAAACACTGGAATTTTTTGTACCTGACATAAAGTACGCAGTTTAATCTCTGGCTTACCGTACTTCTACGCCACACTCCGCCATATAGGCCTTGGCTTGAGGTATTGTGTATTCACCAAAGTGAAAAATACTGGCCGCCAATACAGCGTCTGCTTTACCTTCGATCACGCCATCGACCAAGTCCTGTAAGTTTCCAACACCGCCTGAGGCAATAACAGGAACATCTACGGCATCACTAATAGCCCGTGTCAGCGGAAGATTAAAACCACTCTTGGTGCCATCGCGATCCATACTGGTCAATAGAATTTCACCAGCGCCATACTCCGCCATTTTAATAGCCCAACCCACGGCATCAATACCGGTAGGGTTTCGACCCCCGTGGGTGAAAATCTCCCAATGCAAAGGCTTCCCATCGGTACTCACCTGCTTAGCATCAATGGCTACCACAATACATTGGGAGCCAAATCGCTCAGCAGCCGCACGAACAAATTCAGGATTTTTTACCGCTGCTGAATTGATGCCCACCTTATCGGCACCAGCATTAAGTAATGCTCGTATATCTTCTAGGGTGCGCACACCACCCCCAACCGTCAGGGGAATAAATACTTCACTGGCCATTCGCTCCACCATATGAATCATGGTGTCCCGATCTTCATGACTGGCGGTAATATCAAGAAAGGTAATTTCGTCTGCACCCTGCTCATCGTAACGCTTGGCCACTTCCACAGGGTCACCTGCATCACGGATGTCCACAAACTGGACACCTTTCACCACGCGCCCTTTGTCTACATCAAGGCAGGGAATAATTCGTTTGGCGAGCGTCATAGGAAACCTTAACCTTTATCCTGATCATCAAATAGATGGCCCAATTTACCTGCCTTTGTCTCCAGATAATTAACATTATGTGGGTTGCGGCCCGTTTGCAGGGAAACACGCTCTGTGACGGAGATACCCAGAGTCTCAAGTGCTTCAACCTTGTGTGGGTTATTAGTCAGAAGCCTCACCTTACTTACCTTCAGGTGCTTTAGAATGGGCTTACAAATACTGTAATTTCTCATATCTGCCCCAAAACCAAGCTGCTCGTTGGCTTCTACAGTATCGGCACCCTGATCCTGAAGGTGATAGGCTTTGATCTTATTCAACAGTCCGATCCCTCTCCCCTCCTGACGCAAGTATAGGATTGCACCACGCCCCTCATCAGCAATACGACGCATCGCCTCTTCCAGTTGGGCACCACAATCACAACGGATACTGAACAGGGCGTCACCAGTTAGACATTCAGAGTGTATTCGTAACAACACCGGTTCATCACTGGAGACGTCACCCATGGTCACGGCTATATGCTCTTTATCGCTTTCGGCATCCTCAAAACCATGGACATCAAATACGCCCCACTGGGTGGGAAGCTTCGAGCTTTGAACAAAACGTAGGGGCACTGATGACTCCAAAAGGTGATGACCAAAATTGGTAATGACTAAAAAGTCAGGAGGGTGGCTATTTTAGCCGGGATACGCCCTGAGTAAAGGGCTTCCCATGCGTTTTCCCCCAGCATGCCATGTGAGCAGTTGGTTTTTCCTCTGTTACTTGACCGTAGTCTAATATTTCTTCCTCAAGACCATCACCCCTTCTTCCTCTGTCATTTCGACACGACTTAGAAAACTGTTCCCTAAAAGTACATTTGAGGGAAAGTTCCCGACCACGATAGTTGCGGATACCTGGCGGGCCGTGATATTTCCGATGACCAACTTATCCAAATCCACCTCAAAGGCATTCACTATTCCACCAGCCGTACTTGCGTTGGCATGTTTACCGCGCCGAAAGTCCACACCCAGCCGCTTGGCATCATTCAGATTCATTGCCACCGACGTAGCCCCCGTATCCACCATAAAGTCCACCGGGTGACCATTGATAAAACCACTGACCATGTAGTGCCCATTCGGGGCTCGTGGAATTCTTACTTCAGCCTGATCAGCTGCCTGAAAATTGGAGGATATATGCTGCGACAAGCCCAAGGTAACCTGCTGACCTTCAACCTCAACCACAGCCTGATGGCTATCACTGGACACCAGCTTGACCCCTTCAGGACTGACTTGCCCTTGCTTCAATAATCGCTGCTTACCATTAATGACTAATACCGCACTACCGCCAAATAACCCCTGCACACGAATATCAGGGGCTGCCCAGCCAACAAGCACTGACAACAGGCCAATAAGGGCCAAGCAGATCCCCAATGTTTGTCGCATCATCCCTGCACCCTCGCCATGAAAGCAGCACCTATATACAGTGCCTATAAAATATCACCTGTAAAACGGTGCCTACAAAAATGTTATTGCCAGAAACAGTAGCAACCAGGTAAATAGTCCAGCCACCAGATCATCCAGCATAATACCTACGCCACCGCCCACTTGCTTATCGAGCCAACCAATGGGCCAAGGCTTCCAGATATCAAAGAGTCGAAATAAAACAAAACCTGCCACCATCCATGTCCATGTCACCGGCACAGCGGTCATCGCCAACCAAAAACCGGCGATCTCATCCCAAACAATACCCTGGTGATCATGAACGCCTAAATCACTGGCTGTCTTACCACAGAGGTAAAAACCACCAACTGCCGCCAGCGCCACTATCGATAAGTAGATAGTCAATGGCATTGTTGCCAACATTGGCCACAGCAACAGAGCCACCAGAGTACCCGCTGTACCGGGAGCTTTTGGAGCGAGCCCGCTCCCAAAACCAAAGGCCAGAAAATGCACGGGGTTACGTAGTAACTGTTGAAAGCTAGGCTTTACCTCAGCCATGGGTACTCCTGTTTACTGGGAACGTATTTATCAAAAGTGCTGGTAACCAGACTTTGCAACATGCACTAAATTACCTTTTTCATCAACACACTGGACATTATCTCCTACCAAGTCACCTCCAGTTATTTGACCAATACAGGTGGCCAATAATTCACCCTGAGCAATTAACTGCTCCACCTGATTCCGGTTTTTCTGGGGCACAGTGAAACATAATTCGTAGTCATCGCCCCCACTCATCGCCCAACGATTAACGGTAGCCGAATCACTTAATGCCTTTAGCCAAGGTGCTATAGGTAACTGTTCGAGCTTCACTTCAGCACCCACATGGCTGCACGCTGCGATGTGGCCAAGGTCTGCTATCAGTCCATCTGAAATATCCAATGCCGCAGAGGCCAAGCCACGAAGCTTTATCCCCTCCGCCAATCTGGGCTGTGGTCGATAAAACCGCTGATGCAAGCAACTGCGTTCGTGTGAACTACCAAAATCAGCGTCATCAAAAAGAGACAATGCTGCTGCACCCTCGCCCAGAGAACCGGTAACGTAGATGCTATCGCCAACGGTAGCTCCACTTCGAGTCAGCGCCTCACCCTCGGGAACAACACCAAATAATTGGATAGAAATAGTCAATGGCCCAGCGGTGGTATCCCCCCCAACCAGAGCACAACCGAAAGTAGAGGCATCTTCTGCGAGCGCTTGGGAAAACTCATGCAACCAGGGCTCATGGGCTTCTGGCAGGGTCAACGCCAAGGTAAACCATCGTGGCTCAGCCCCCATCGCAGCAATATCGCTGAGATTAACCCGCAGGGAACGGTGGGCAATATCTGCTGGAGTGGCATCAGCAGGAAAGTGAACCCCTGCAACCAAGGTATCCACTGTGACGACGAGTTGTTGCCCAGGAGCAATATTGAGCAGGGCGGCATCATCGCCGACACCTAGGGCAACACCCTGCGCATCACCGAGCTCAGAAAAGTACTTTTGTATTAGGGAAAATTCACTCAGAGCCATCATTGTATCCGCCCCTAATCAGGGCACGAAAACCAAACCATTGCGCAAAAGCCTCAGGATGCATGCCGGTGTCGCACCGCTAGCGGCTCTTTCTACCTGCCTTTATCTCAACAGCCCTTGTAGCCATTGCCACCTTATCGAGAATACTGTTGATGTACTTGTAGGCATCCGTCGGGCCAAACTTTTTCGCCAGATTCACCGCCTCATTGATCACTACTTTGTAAGGCACATCAATACGAAAACTTAGCTCGTAGGTTCCCATCCGCAGCAGCGCTCTCGAAATAGGGTCAAGATCGCCTGACTTGCGATCGAGGTGTGGCTCATAGGCCCCATCAATCTCATCTAGCTTACTCGGAATACCATGTAACAACTCCCGAAAAAAGTCAGTATCCACTTTGCTCATGTTGTTATCGGTAAAAAATTCTGCCTCAATACTGCCGATGTCTGACCCAGAAATCTGCCACTGATACAGCGCCTGCACCAATAACTGCCGTGCTTTTTTTCGAGTTGAAGGTAATACCATATGCTCTCTCCTACAACTGACGAAACAGGGAGATCATTTCCAACGCAGTCAGCGCGGCCTCTTCCCCTTTATTTTCATGGTTTTTATTTTCAGATATGTCCCCAGAGCGATCTTCAGCCTGCTCCAGGTTGTCCGTGGTCAGCAACCCAAAAGCTACGGGCAGGTTTTCGTTCAACGCAACCTCACCAATCCCACGTGTGGTCTCACTGCAAACATAGTCAAAGTGTGGTGTGCCTCCACGAATCACACAACCGAGGGCAATAATTGCATCATAAGTCCCGCTCTTTGCCACCTTTTGACACGCTAGAGGCAATTCAAAAGCACCGGGCACACGCAATAAATCAATATCTGACTCAGTAATACCATGGCGAACCAATGCGTGCTGCGCACCGTTCAACAGGTTCTCTGTAATATTGCCATTCCAACGCGCCACCACTATAGCAATCCGCGCACCACCTACATTAAAGCTGCCCTCATCAGGCCTGTATTCACTCATTCATCTCTTCCAAAATACTGATTATCTATAGCTGTCAATAACACGGCTTACAGTGGCTACTTGCAGCTACTATTCACAACGACTTTTCATAACGGCTGCTCATAACGACTAGTCACAGCCAATATATTCGACCACTTCCAGGTCAAACCCGGAAATGCCGGTAAACTTAAAGGGCGCACTCAACAATCGCATTTTGTGAACCCCGAGGTCCATCAGAATCTGAGACCCGGTGCCTACCTGCTGATACACCACATCACCCGCCTGCTGAGACTTGGCTGGCACCGGGTTTAATGCCTGATCAATGCTGTCATCAATATCATCGGCAGTTTCGGGGTAATAAAGGAATACCACTACACCCCGACCCTCTTCTGCCACTTTCTCCATGGAACGCGACAAACTCCAACTTTTAAAACCCTCCGAAGGTTCCAGTCCAAAAAGGTCTCGGGATGACTTATTGATATGCACTCGAACCAGCGGTGGTTCACCTCCGGATACATCCCCCATTACCAGGGCAAAATGTTTTTCATTACGCGCACTATCTAGATAAGTTTTCAGTATAAACTGACCATATTGAGTATTGATCTCTCGCTCATTAATACAGCTGATGGTTTTTTCTGTCACCAATCGATAGTGAATCAAATCTGCAATAGTGCCGATTTTAAGGTCATGCTTTTCCGCAAAAGCCTCAAGGTCAGAACGACGGGCCATGGTGCCATCATCATTCATAATCTCGACAATCACCGCCGCAGGTTCAAACCCTGCAATCCGGGCTAAATCACAGCCAGCCTCTGTGTGCCCAGCTCGGCTCAACACACCGCCTGGCTCGGCTTGTAGTGGAAAGATATGTCCTGGCTGCACAATATCCTTGGGACGTGCATTACTGGCCACTGCTGCCTGAACGGTGCGGGAGCGATCGGCGGCAGAAATCCCCGTAGTCACGCCTTCAGCCGCCTCAATAGACAGTGTGAAGTTAGTGCCGTGACTGGCGTTGTTGGCATCTACCATCAATGGCAAGTTCAACTGACGACAACGTGCTTCAGACAACGTCAGACAGATAAGTCCCCGCCCATGAGTCGCCATAAAGTTAATATCTTCAGGGCGAACCATCGTTGCAGCCATCAACAGATCGCCTTCATTTTCGCGATCTTCATCATCCATCAGGATGACCATTTTTCCCTGGCGAATATCTTCTACCAGTTCTTCCAAGCTATTAAGAGCCATGCTTTTTCTCTAATTACGTTCTCTAATTCTGTACCTAAACCTTGCACCTAAAACCCTGCCCCTAAACTTCGGCAGCCTTATCACCCAGCAGCAAGCGTTCCAGATAGCGGGCAATAACATCTACCTCTAGGTTTACACGTGTTCCCAGTTGGTAGGAACCAATCACTGTTTTCTCAAGGGTATGTGGAACAATATTTAACTCAAACTCCGCACCTTCGACCTTATTTACGGTAAGGCTGGTGCCATCCACCGTAATCGAGCCCTTATGGGCGATGTATTTGGCTAAGGCCTTGGGTGCACGGATACGGAACTGCTCTGAGCGAGCATCAGGATGCCGACTGACCACCTCACCCACATCATCCACATGACCTGAAACCATGTGCCCACCCAGTCTAGTCTTTGGTGTCAACGCACGCTCCAGATTCACCAAGGTACCCGCGGACCAATCACTAATTGAGGTCATCGCCAGAGATTCTGCTGAAACATCCGCCACATAGCCATCACCGGGTAAATCTACCACCGTTAAGCAAACACCGTTGGTGGCGATACTATCCCCAAGCTGAACCTCACTAAAGTCAAGGTCACTGCTTTTTACCCTCAGGCGCACATCGCCACCACGGGGCTCACAAACCACCACTTCACCTATTGCTTCAATAATGCCGGTAAACATAACAATCTCTGATTCAAATCACTAATATTCAAAGTACTAAACATCACCACAGGCTTCCTGGTAATGCCATTTATTCTCTATGTGGCTGCGGTTCTCTATGTGGCTGTGAGTCAGTGACCCTGTTAGCCAGCAGGTCTAGCCGTTATTCGAATATCATCACCCACTTGCCGCATATCGGTAATATCCAATGCGACCTGCTGACCCATCGAATCAAGCGGCAACGTCAACAGTGGTCGTGCGGAGCTACCGAGCAGCTTGGGCGCCATATAAATAACAAATTCATCCACCAGCCCAGCCTGTAAAAAAGCACCAGCCAGTTCTGCCCCAGCCTCAACGAGCACCCGGTTACATTCTTTTTCTGCCAACACCTTCAGCAATGCAGGCAGGTCAACCTGACCATCACCGCCCGCCAGACAAATAACCTCGACGTCCGCTATAAGCATAGGGAGCGAGTCACCACAGGCTGAAACAACCAATGTTTGCCCCTCAGCTGACAGTATTTTCGCATCAATGGGCATTTTCAACTGACTGTCGACCACCACCCGCAATGGTTGCCGTGCAGCAATGTTATCCAATTCAAGCTCATCAGCTCGAACGGTAAGTGATGGGTCATCATGCAATACCGTGCCGATCCCAGTCACAATGGCACAACTCTTAGCCCGAAGTCGCTGAACATCCTGGCGAGCAGCAGAACCCGTAATCCACTGGCTTTCACCGCTGCCCATTGCCGTGCGACCATCAAGGCTCATCGCCAACTTCACAGTGACCCAGGGTAACCCCTGTTGCTGACGCTTGATAAAGCCACAATTGAGCTGCTGTGCTTCAACCTCAAGCACCGGACCTTCTACTGCAATGCCCGCCTGACGAAGCTTCTCCAAACCACCACCCGCAACCTTGGGGTTGGGGTCAGGCATCCCGTAGACCACTCTGGCCACTCCCGCTTCAATCAACGCATCCGCGCAAGGGGGGGTTCGTCCAAAATGACTACAGGGTTCCAATGTGACATAAACCGTTGCGCCCCGGGCCAACTCACCGGCATCTTGTAGAGCGTTCACTTCAGCATGAGCTTCACCCGAACGCTGGTGCCAACCTTCGCCCACGACCAAGTCATTTCGAGCAATCACACAACCCACAGCGGGGTTCGGCATACAGGTGTATTGCCCGCGGGCTGCCAGCTTCATGGCTCGAGCCATCATGACAAGATCGCGACTGCCCAGGCAATCAGTCTCTGCCATTGGCGTTAGCCCTTTTCCTGTTCCGGAAGGTTTTGTTCCAGGCGATCCAATTCAGCCCGGAATTCACTAAGATCCTGAAAGCTGCGATACACGGAAGCAAAGCGCACATAAGCCACTTCGTCCAACCCCCGCAATTGCCCCATGACCTGCTCACCAATCATCCGAGAACTGACTTCCCGCTCACCGGTAGCACGCAAATCATGCTTAATATGGGAGATGGCCTCTTCTATCTGCTCCATACCCACAGGACGTTTTTCCAGTGCCCTCAATAGGCCTGACCTGAGCTTACCTTCATCAAAAGGCTCACGATTATCATCGCTTTTGATCACTCGAGGCATTAGCAGCTCAGCCAGCTCGTAGGTGGTAAATCGCTCCTGACAGGAAAGACACTCACGACGACGACGCACTTGGCCGCCTTCCGCCACCAACCGGGAATCGATTACCTTGGTATCCTCTGCACTGCAGAAGGGACAATACATAGCGACAACTTCATTAGATTAAATAGGGCCGCATAGTACCACATCTGGCACCACATTTTGCCCGCTAACCGGCCTCACTACAGGGAACTCACATCAATTCGGAGGGTTAGTCATACGGACTCACAATGAAGCCCTTAACAACACTCTGGTTTTCTAGACGCCCAAATACAAGCACTCAAATACCGGCACCAAATAAAAACCCCGCATACGCGGGGCTTGAAAACGAATGAGGCTAACGCCTGTTACCCATAAACAGGGAATCGGCCACAGACATCCAGCACCTTAGCCTTCACTGCTGGAATCACCTGTTCTGATGAGCCATTTTCAAGGCTATCCAGCACATCACAAATCCAGTTTGCAAGGTCAATCGATTCAGCTTCAGCAAAACCACGAGTAGTGATTGCCGGTGTACCGATACGAAGACCTGATGTAATAAAGGGTGAACGTGGATCATTGGGAACCGCATTCTTATTCACTGTAATAAAGGCTTCACCCAAGGCTGCATCTGCATCCTTACCGGTGTATTCCTTACCAATCAAATCAACCAGCATCAAATGGTTTTCAGTACCCTTGGACACTATCTTGATGCCGCGCTCCATAAATGTAGCGGCCATCGCTTTCGCATTCTTCACCACTTGCTGCTGATACGTTTTGAACTCATCAGTCATGGCTTCTTTAAACGATACCGCCTTGGCTGCAATCACGTGACACAAAGGACCGCCTTGACCACCGGGGAATACCGCTGAATTGATTTTCTTGGCCAGCTCTTCACTGTTAGTGAGAATAATGCCACCACGAGGACCACGTAGCGTTTTATGGGTAGTCGATGTGACTACATCGGCAAAAGGTGTTGGATTCGGGTAGACACCCGCAGCAATCAAACCCGCCACGTGGGCCATATCGACCATCAGATAAGCACCGACCTTATCGGCAATCTCACGAAAACGTGCCCAATCCAGCACACCAGAATAGGCGGAGAAACCGGCAATAATCATTTTAGGTTGATGCTCAACCGCCAATGCATCGATTTGATCGTAATCCACTAAACCGGTTTCAGGGTTCAGCCCATACTGCACCGCGTTATACATTTTTCCGGAGAAGCTTGGCTTAGCACCGTGAGTCAAGTGACCGCCTGCATCCAGACTCATACCCAACACTGTATCGCCTGGCAAACAAAGTGCCTGATACACCGCACTGTTAGCTTGCGAACCAGAATGCGGCTGTACGTTTGCATAGCCGGCACCAAACAATGCCTTAACCCGCTCAATCGCCAGCTCTTCGGTCTGATCAACAAACTCGCAACCACCGTAGTAACGCTTGTGAGGATAGCCCTCTGCGTATTTGTTGGTGAGTTTGGTACCCTGAGCGGTCATCACCGCTGGGCTGGTATAGTTTTCAGAAGCAATCAGCTCGATGTGCTGCTCCTGACGCTGCTCTTCGTTCTGGATGGCAGCCCATACTTCTGGGTCAAAACTGGCAATGGTTTGGTCTTTATCAAACATGAGGCTCACACTGGTAGTTGGTGTAAAAAAGAGCGCGAATTGTACACAAAACCACCGAAGAATCCCACGCTATTGCAGCAAGGATTCGTCACTAAGCATGGATTTTTCCGAAGAAAGGACTACATGTTTCTACGGTACAAACCACCAATGTTATACAGTGCAGAACTCATCTGGCCTAGTGAGTTAGTTTTGGCCGCATCCATCAGGCTTTCAAAAATATTCTCCCGGTTTAAGGCCACTGACTTCAGCGCCTCAAGTGCTGCCGCGGACCCGTCACTATGAAGTGACCGATATGCTTTAAGATTATCCACCTGAAGCTGCTTCTCAACATTATCAGAACGGGCTAGCTCCCGACCCTCAATGGTTTCTTCTGCGCCCTCTTTTGGGAGAAATGTATTCACGCCAACCAACGGTAAACTACCGTCGTGTTTTTTATGTTCGTAGTACATGCTTTCTTCCTGAATCTTGCCCCGCTGATACATGGTGTCCATGGCTCCCAGCACCCCGCCACGCTCTGAAATCCGTTCAAATTCAGCATAGACAGCCTCTTCCACAAGGTCAGTGAGCTGATCAATCACATAGGAGCCCTGCCAGGGGTTCTCACAAAAATTCAGCCCAAACTCGCGATTGATAATTAACTGGATAGCCACTGCACGACGTACCGACTCTTCTGTAGGTGTCGTAATCGCCTCATCGTAGGCATTGGTATGCAGGCTGTTGGTGTTATCAAAAATGGCATACAGCGCCTGTAGCGTGGTGCGGATATCGTTAAAGCTCATTTCCTGTGCATGCAGGCTGCGGCCCGATGTCTGAATATGGTATTTGAGCTTCTGACTTCGCGGGCTGGCACCGTAACGCTCCTTCATGGCTCTCGCCCAAATACGACGAGCCACTCTACCGACCACCGCATATTCAGGGTCCATACCATTAGAGAAGAAGAAGCTGAAGCTGGGGACAAAATCATCCACCTTCATACCACGAGATAAGTAGTATTCAACCAGAGTAAGACCATTCGATAGGGTGAAGGCCAGATGAGAGATGGGGTTCGCTCCTGCCTCATCAATATGGTAGCCACTCACAGAGACGCTGTAGTAATTACGCACGTTATTGGCGATAAAGTATTCCTGTACATCGCCCATCATTTTCATGGCAAAGTTGGTGGAAAAAATACAGGTATTCTGGGCCTGATCTTCTTTCAGGATATCTGCCTGAACGGTACCCCGAACTGTGGAGAGCGTTTCCTTTTTGATTCGCGCATAGGTCTCGGTATCCACCAATTTGTCGCCGGTGATACCTAACAATGCCAACCCCAAACCATGGTGCCCTTCGGGAAGCTCACCCTCATACGCGGGTCTAGGCTGCCCTTTAGGTAATATGCCATCTAAATAGGCATCAATTTTCTGCTGTGCCGCGTCCCACTCACCGCTCTCTTTGAGGTGTTTTTCCACCTGCTGATCAATGGCCGCATTCATAAAGAACGCGAGAATCATTGGCGCCGGACCATTAATGGTCATGGACACCGACGTTGATGGAGAACACAGATCAAACCCGGAATAGAGCTTTTTCATATCATCCAGTGTGGCAATAGAAACGCCGGAATTCCCCACCTTTCCCCAGATATCCGGGCGAGCAGCCGGGTCAGCGCCGTAGAGCGTGACCGAATCAAAGGCAGTAGATAAACGGGCTGTCTTCTGCCCATTAGAAAGATAGTGGAACCGACGATTAGTTCGCTCCGGTGTACCTTCACCAGCAAACATCCGGGTGGGGTCTTCTCCCGCACGGCGATAAGGGAATACCCCACCGGTATAGGGGTAACTACCCGGCAAATTTTCAGCCAGTAAAAAGGCTAACTGTTCGCCCCATTCGTTATGTTGAGGTGCTGCAACTTTCGGCACCATTAAATGACTGAGGGTCTCGATATAGTTATCACCAGAGACTTCTTTGCCACGAATGGAATAGGCGTATTGTGCCTGCTCAACACCCGACTTACGGTCGGGCCAGGACTTCAATAAGCTGACGGAGTCTGCATTCAAACCGGCCATAGCGTCTTGATAACGCTGACGTAATTTCAGCAAGGTAGGGTCAAGCTGATCAGCAGGCGACTGCTTATCCGAGTACTGGCTAGAATACTGGTCGGGATAAAGCATCATAGGCTCTGGTAACGCCTGATCGGCCAGTGATTTCAGTACCTGATAGCTCTGATAGGCCACCGAGGCCAATTCCACCTGTTGAGCATTGCGCGCCTTTATCTCTCGTCCTTGCTCGCTAATTTCAGCAAGATAGCGAATTCGGTTAGCCGGTATCAGCGCCACGGATTTTGGCTCCGCCTCTAACTCTGAGCTCGACTCTAACCTCGACTCTGACTCTGGTGCAGAGCTTTCAAACGTATTATCTAAGTCCAGTTTCTCAACCAACAGTCGACACAAATTCGAAAACGCTCTATTGATACCGGGGTCATTAAACTGGCTGGCAATGGTGGGATAGACCGGAATTTGATCAGGGGAAACCGTAAAGGCGTTGTGATTTCGCTGCCACTGCTTGCGTATATCCCGCAGTGCATCCACCGCGCCTCGTTTGTCATATTTATTGAGAATAACCATGTCGGCATAATCGATCATATCGATCTTTTCCAACTGACTGGCCGCGCCGAAATCACTGGTCATGATATAAAGAGAGAAATCGACTAAATCGACAATTTCAGAATCACTCTGACCAATACCCGCCGTCTCAAGCAACACCAAGTCGTAACCCAGTGACTTCAGAAATAAGGTCACATCGCCCAACATCTTGCTGGTCGCCAAATGCTGCCGGCGTGTCGCCATGGAGCGCATATAAATATTCTTGGACGCCAGACTATTCATCCGAATCCGGTCGCCTAGCAGTGCACCGCCCGTACGACGACGGGTTGGATCCACCGCCAACACAGCAATCCGCATCTCAGGCTGTTGCTGTAAAAACCGGTCAAGCAGCTCATCAACAAGGCTGCTTTTCCCCGCACCCCCCGTACCAGTGATGCCAACAACTGGCGTGCCTCCAGCTGACGACAGCCATTCTTTTTTCAATCGTGAAAGGTCTACCTTGCCGATAGCACCGTTTTCAATTGCAGAGATCATCTGTGCAACATCGACCTCATCATCCATGGCGGGCTGTTCTGGCATACCAGTACTTACTCGACCTCGCCCTGCAAGATCAACCAAGTCTTCAATCATTCCCACCAAACCCAACTCTATCCCATGGGCAGGGTGATAAATTCGCACCACACCTTCGGATTCAAGCTGAGTAATTTCTTCCAACGTGATGGTGCCACCACCGCCACCAAACACTTTGATATGTTCAGCACCACTCTCCCTGAGAAGCTGCAACATATAACGAAAATACTCCATGTGGCCACCCTGGTAAGAGCTCACGGCAATGGCATCAGCATCCTCTTGAATAGCAGCACGAACCACCTCATCCACACTGCGGTTGTGACCTAGGTGAATCACCTCGACACCCTGCGCCTGAATTAGGCGGCGCATCACATTGATGGCGGCATCATGGCCATCAAAGAGTGATGCCGCCGTTACAATACGCAAAGGCCTTTCGGCATTGTCCGTCGAGGATATCTTGTTATTAATAGCGTCTACCATGGCCACAATCCTCTGCTGGGGTACCGGGGTTCAAATGGGCGGCCCAAAATAAGCCCACCCAAACAAGCGAGCCAGAAGGCTTTTTTCTCGCACTTATGTAACACTAAATATAGCTTATTCTGACGCATTGTCGGACAACGTGTCAATTGTAGTAAATTAAAGTGAGCTCTGGTACTCTAGCTGGTACTAGCCAAACTCACCTAACGGCTATAGCTCATGGACATAGGCAAAGGGTTTGGGGTAAATGAAAAAAAAAGTTAATTTCGAAAAACTCGCCCACCAACCCGCCTACCGGGTCGTGAGTGAAAAAATCCGCAATGCCATTGTTTCCGGAGAGATCAAAACAGGGGAATTGCTGCCCACCGAAATCACGCTCGCCGAACAGTTTGGCGTGACCCGCTCCACCATTCGTGAAGCCATTCGGCTACTGGAGCATGGCGGCATACTGGGCAGAGCAGACCGAAAACGCTTGGTGGTCACCCTACCCCCAACCGACACTGTGGGACGCTCTGTCAGCTCAGCCCTCTTAATGCATCAGGTCACCTATGAAGAGTTATGGCAAGTTGCCATGGGGCTGGAGCCCCTAGCCAGCAAATTGGCCTGCACTGCCGCAACACGCAAGGACAAACAATTATTAGCCGCCAACCTAGTCCACACCTGCGAAGTGATGGATGACCACGATGCCCTGTTAGACGCTGAAATCGAATTTCATAACCTGCTCGCCGAAGCTACCCACAATAGCGCCCTACTGTTAGCCAGAGCACCGCTGAACGAACTGTTCTATCCAGTCGCTTGGGGCGCAGTTATTCAGGCACTTTCACCCGGTGAACGGATACTCGTTGCACACCAACATATCTACGGTGCCATTTGTGAGAACAACCCCGACAAGGCAGAAGAGTGGATGAAGAAGCATATGCTCGACTTCCGACGCGGTATTGAGATGGGCAATCTGGGTTTTGATCAACCGGTAAAAGGTTAAGGGCTTATATTGGGGCCTGTTCCTGTTACCTGCTGATTTCCGCTAGAATGCGGACTATCTAAACAACCTGATAGTTACCGAATCCAATGGCTCAATACGTATACACCATGAACCGTGTGGGGAAAGTGGTCCCACCCAAACACGAAATCCTGAAAGATATTTCACTGTCCTTTTTCCCCGGCGCAAAAATCGGCGTACTCGGTCTTAACGGTTCGGGTAAATCCACCCTGCTAAAAATCATGGCGGGACTCGATACCGATATTCAGGGCGAGGCTCGCCCCATGCCGGATATCAAAGTGGGTTACCTGCCACAGGAACCACAACTCAACCCGGACAAAGATGTGCGCGGCAACGTGGAAGATGGTGTTCACGAAGCAGTCGATGCCCTGAAAGAACTGGATCAAGTCTATGCTGACTACGCAGCACCCGATGCCGATTTTGATAAATTAGCCAAGCGGCAGGGGCAGCTGGAAAATATTATTGAAGCCTGGGATGCACATAACCTCAATCACACCCTGGAAGTGGCCGCGGACGCCCTGCGCCTGCCACCGTGGGAAGCCGATGTCACCAAGCTCTCTGGTGGTGAAAAACGCCGGGTAGCACTCTGCCGCTTACTACTCTCCAAACCCGATATGATTTTGCTTGATGAGCCCACCAACCACCTGGATGCCGAATCGGTTTATTGGCTGGAAAAATTCCTCGAGGAGTTCTCCGGCACCGTAGTAGCGGTCACACATGACCGCTACTTTCTCGACAATGTTGCCGGCTGGATATTAGAGTTGGATCGGGGCCACGGCATTCCCTACGAAGGTAACTACACCACCTGGCTGGAAACCAAAGAACAGCGCCTTGCAGCAGAGCAGAAACAGGAAGATGCCCACCAACGAACAATCAAACACGAGCTCGAATGGGTTCGTCAAAACCCCAAAGGTCGTCATGCCAAAAACAAAGCGCGCCTGGCCCGCTTTGATGAGATGAACTCTCAGGACTTCCAAAGTCGCAACGAAACCAATGAAATTTATATTCCACCCGGCCCCCGCCTCGGCGACAAAGTCATTGAGTTTGATGGTGTAAGTAAAAGCTTTGGTGATGAACTGCTGCTCGACAACCTGTCCTTCAATATCCCCAAAGGGGCTATCGTCGGTATTGTCGGTGGTAACGGGGCGGGCAAATCCACCCTGTTCCGCATGATCGCCGGCACCGAGCAACCCGATAGCGGCACCATCACCCTAGGTGAAACCGTTAATTTGGCCTTTGTGGAACAAAGTCGGGAAAACCTGGACGACAGCAAAACTGTTTGGGAAGAGATTTCTGGAGGACAGGACAACCTTCAAATCGGAAACTACCAGGTATCATCCCGAGCCTATGCCGGCCGCTTTAATTTCAAAGGCGGTGATCAGCAAAAACGTGTAGGTGAATTATCTGGTGGTGAACGTGGCCGCTTACATCTGGCCAATACTCTAAAACAAGGCGCCAACCTGTTACTACTGGATGAGCCATCAAACGACCTTGATATTGAAACCCTCCGCGCATTGGAAGAAGCCATTCAAACCTTCCCCGGCTGTGTGATGGTTATCTCCCACGATCGCTGGTTCCTGGATCGGGTTGCCACCCATATCCTCGCCTACGAAGGTGACAGTGAAGTGGTGTTATTTGAAGGGGATTACACTGAATACCACGAAGACTTTATTAAAAGGAAAGGGCAAGATGCTCAGCCTAAGCGGGTGAAATACAAAAGGTTGAAGCACTAACTAAACACTAGAACTAAACCCTAAAAAACAAAAGGGCCGCCCATCAGGCGGCCCTTTTTTTATTTAACACAGCATTTAAAACACTGTGGCTAACAATCTTTAATCATGGTTTCCGAGGAATATGTAGCGTAATTGCCGAACCATCATTCTGTACCGCCCAAGCAAAACCCAGAGCATCCAGTTTCAGCATTCTTTCCTCTTCAAGAAAACTATAATGTAAGTCGGTACGCTGCCTGGCCACCCAAATACCCAGCTCCAACTCATCTTCAGTTATATGGTCTTCTGGTACCAAGCAATTGCTATGCTCGGCCTTGTAGGCTTCCAGAGCACCAAAAGCCCTATCCCAAGCGTACTCCTTAAGATCCCAAACATAATCCAGCGTACACAGACGCTGCCATTTTTCTCTGGGATAGTTACCCTCTGTTAGACGCTGCGCTCTTGCCCAAGCGCCAAGTTCATAATGCTCATCCGGGGTGACGTAATGTTCGGGCACCATGCTGTCGCCGTATTCAGCTCTGTAGACTTGCAACGCGGCAAACCCTTTCTCCCAAAGTGGCTCACGGGGATCCCATACAAATTCCAAGTCATCCAGACGCCTAATCTGATCTTCTGAAAGTATGTCGTCATCCCGATCACGACGCAGTTTAAGCAACCAAAAACCTAGAGCAAAGCCATCTAAGGTTAAGTGAAACTGTGGTACTAAACAGTTACCCTTATCCGCTTTATAAGCGGCCAAGTGCTCATAGGAGACATCCCATGGCGTGTCAGTGGTGTCTTTTAGCCTTGCATTGAGGTCTTTATACATAATTTGATATCTTTGTAGTTATTTCCCGAAATACCCGTATAGAATTAGTATAGCTCAAACGACGCGCATAACCGGGGTGGTTAAAGGGTTCACAATGAACCGCCAAGCTTAACAGATTAATGTGATCCTAACGATTGTTTTTTGATCAGCCTCTTTGTATATCCCCATAAGTTTACCCATATAATTTATAGGGTTAAGAAAAATTAAACGGGTTAAACACTTACCATTGCTGCCTCCAGACTAACGAGGCAACATGCTGCTTCCACACAACTAAAGCTTGAAGCCAGGACCTATGTATGACAAATAACGACATCTTGCGCCGTATCCGCTATGCCTTCGATTTTAGCGATTCGAAAATGATCGCTATCTTTGGCTTGGCTGACCACAAGGTCTCTCGAGAGCAGATCAGCGCCTGGTTAAAAAAAGAGGACGACCCTTCGTATCAGAGCTGCAGCGACACCCTTTTAGCAACTTTTCTGAATGGCTTGATTAACCATAAACGGGGCAAAAAAGAGGGCGTACAACCTACGCCGGAAAAGCGACTCACTAACAATATTATCTTCATAAAGTTAAAAATCGCTTTAAACCTGAAGGCCGAAGATATATTAGAAATCATGGAGTTAGCGAGCTTCCGCTTAAGCAAGCACGAATTGAGTGCCTTTTTCCGCAAACCCGGGCATAAACACTTCCGCGAGTGTAAAGATCAGGTTTTACGTAATTTCATAAAGGGCACGCAGCTTAAATATCGTGAGGACGCTGAACCAGAAGAGGCTCAAGTAAAGAACACTCAATCAGAGAGCACTCAGCCTAAGAGTACTACCCCAAAAACCAGCTTCAAATGGAATCCTCTTCCTCGTGGAGGAGCAGGTTCGGATGAGAACGAATAGAATTAATCCTGACATTCAGGAAAGAGTTCAATAACAAGGCTTGATGACAAATAAACACCCTTTTTTATTGGTCATGCTCCTCTTTAGTTAGCATCCCTACAGCCTTTTTCCAGCCCGAGTAAAGCCTATCCCGCTGTGGTGCCTCCATTTGAGGCTTATAGCATTTATCCGCTTCCCAGCTCTTGGCGATATCCTCTACCCCACTGAAAACACCCACCTGCACACCTGCCAGCATTGCGGCACCCCAAGCGGTTGTCTCCGTCACCTTGGGCACCTCAATGGATATACCCAACATGTCGGCTAGGAACTGACACATAAATTTATTGGCCACCAACCCACCGTCAGCACGAATAACCTCTAGTGTGTGCCCGCCATCCGCCTGCATTGCCCCCATAAGATCAAGGGTTTGATAGGCTTGTGCTTCCAGTGCGGCACGAACAATATGTGCCTGTGTGCTTTCCCGCGACAAGCCCATAATCATCGCCTTTGCATCAGGGCACCAATAGGGTGCGCCCAAGCCGGTAAAAGCTGGCACAAAATACACTTCATTACTGTCCGGCACAGAGGTGGCGAGAGCTTCACTCTCGTGAGCATCATCAAATAACCCTAAACCATCCCGCAACCACTGAATGGCTGCGCCCGCAGTAAAAACTGAGCCCTCTACCGCATAGGTTATTTGTCCATTCACACGATACGCAACGGTCGTTAGCAGACGATTTTGGGATGACTTGAATACCGGCCCAATATTCATCAGGGCAAAACAACCCGTGCCATAGGTGGATTTAACCATACCGGGCTTGAAGCACCCCTGTCCGATAAGGGCGGCTTGCTGATCCCCCGCCATACCACCAATGGGAATTTCAGCACCTAAAATAGGCTTATTCGTCACACCAAATGAGGCAATATTATCTTTAACCTCTGGCAACAGGCTGGATGGGATATTGAAGAGTGCCAACAACGCCTCATCCCAGCGCTGCTCTACGATGTTATAGAGCATGGTACGTGACGCATTGGTGGCATCAGTGGCATGTACTTCACCATCGGTCAGCTTCCAAAGCAGGTAGCAATCCACCGTGCCAAATGCCAGCTCACCAGCGTCTGCACGGGTACGTGCATCGGGCACATTGTCGAGAATCCATGCGATTTTAGTGGCGGAAAAATAAGGGTCGAGCAGCAAACCTGTTTTGCTGGTTATCGTTTGCTCATGCCCCTGCTTTTTTAAGGTATTACATCGCTCTGCCGTGCGCCGGTCTTGCCACACAATGGCGTTATAAACTGGCTCTCCTGTCTTACGATCCCATACGATAGTGGTTTCGCGCTGGTTAGTAATACCCACAGCGACAGGCTTTTGTTCAATGTTATTTAAGATTTCGGTACAGCAGCTACGGGTATCGCTCCAGATATCTTCTGGTCGCTGCTCCACCCAGCCCTTATGAGGAAAATACAGCTGCAGTTCTTTTTGCTGAACATCGATGACCTCACCTGTTTGCGAAAACAGAATAGCGCGGGAACTTGTTGTGCCCTGATCAATGGCAAGAAGTGTTGGGTTACTCATCACTGACACACCTTTTTCAGCAGTTTAGGTAATATTTTTTCGTAGGCTCAGTCACAGCATTACCCACAGAAACGCCCCGTATTACCAGTGCCTCTCGACATTTAAGATTTAAAGTATAACCAAACCCTACAGATAAAAACCTGAACATCTATTGATACCCAGTCAACCCTTTGGGAGGTGCAGCGTTTATGTACCCCACGAACAAAATAATAATGAGGTAGAACACCATGAAACTAAATATATCTCTACTGGCAATATTAACAGCCGCACTCGTTACACCTTCATTGTCACTGGCCGGTGATCACGACCATGATGACAACTATTTTCAGATAAGGGCCTCCTATGCTGGGCAAGCCCATTCAACACACTTCTATGCCAATAACTACCGAGATATAAAACACCGTCACAGGGCAAACTATTTGGATCACAAAGGCGATAGAGTTGACCAACGCCTAGATCGCAAGGGTGAGCAAATCAACCGCAAGTTAGATCGTGCTGCTCGTCGTGCTTGGTTAAGGGGAGATTATCGTCAGGCCCGTCGATTGGACCAAAAAGGTGACAGGATTGAACGCTACTATGATCGCAAGGGTGACCGAATCAATCGCAAGCTGGACCGCAAAGCATACCGGTCAGATCATTATCACAACCACCACGCACAAAATTATCGCCATCATCAGGACAAACGTGATCACAAGTACACCAGCGGCTACGACAGGGACTTCAAGAGGGGCGACTACAAAGGGTATAGCAAAGGAAGGTACGACCATAAAAAAGAGCCTGATCACCATAGAGATCATAAGCGTCATAGTTAACACGCAAGGGGGTAATATACCCCCCCATAAGCTCACGGAACGCTCGATAAACCAGAAAATGGTTGTCGGGCACTTTCTCTCATCAGCCCCTCTGCCACTTATCCCCAATTATCCTCCTCTGTCGATAACCCCACCTCTCACTATTGCTCACTCTGGCCAAAGCCCTTATTCTGCAATCATCTGTTAGATAGGTATGACACGATGACAGTTTCCATCTTTATTCTTCTCGGTTTGCTGGTGCTACTGGCCGGGTATGCCATTACTCTTTTCAACAATCTCGTTGCCCTGAAACATCGGGCAACACAAGCTTGGTCGAATATTGATGTACTACTGAAACAAAGACACGATGAACTACCCAAGCTGGTAGAAACCTGTAAGCAGTACATGCAATACGAACAGGAAACCCTGACAAAGGTTATCAATGCTCGTAGCATGGTCTCCAATGCGGCCCAGAACCAAGATCTTAGTGCTCTTGGCGTTGCTGAGACCGCACTACGTAGTGGTCTTGGTCGTCTATTTGCTTTGGCAGAGGACTACCCAGAGCTCCGAGCCAATCAATCATTTCAAAATTTACAGTCGCGAATTTCCGACTTGGAAAACGGTATTGCTGACCGTCGTGAGCTGTATAACGATGCAGTCAATCTGAACAATATCCGTATCGAACAGGTTCCCGATGTATTTATTGCCAATTTCTTTAAATTCGGCACCTATGAACTACTGGAATTTGCCGAAGAAGAGACTGCCGATGTAGATATCAAAGAACTGTTTGGTTCCTGAAAGTTAATTCTTAATATGCACATCGCCTGACCCCAAAAAGCACATTCATGTTATCCACCGATATTTCCGCCCTGTTCTGTCGAGAGTGTGTACACAGCATGCCAGGGTGGGACTTTGGCTTTTGGCTGATACTTGCCATGGGTGGCACCCTGTTGTGCCTGAGTCGATGTCACCGGCAATTTAAACGAGCTCGACTAATTGAGGATATGCCCACCTCACGAATACGCTCTGCCAGCCAGGGTTATACCGAGCTTATCGGCGTCGCAGAGCTTCAAGGCAACCCTCAACTAGCGCCTCTGAGTAACACGTTGTGCCTCTGGTGGCGCTACACCATTGAGAAATACCAAAGTAATGGCAAATCCAGCCATTGGGTTACTGTTGAAAATCGTACCTGCAGCCAGCCTTTTTACCTAAAAGACACCACCGGTATTTGTCGGGTT
>CAJXWQ010000003.1 GCA_913062605.1 uncultured Cellvibrionales bacterium | reverse complement strand
GCTCAATCATATGGTCAGCCAATGTAAAAATAGTGATTTTTCTATTGATGACTGCCCAATTATTGATGCTCTTTATGTAGAAACACTGTAGAACGGCGAGTAGCATTAGGGAAATTGAGCACAAATGGAAGAAAGGGAAAATCCCTGTAAAGTGATTATACTTTAGACGTCCCTCTCTAAATCACCGTCTTACTGACTGCTAGATTAGAAGCAACTTTCTCAAACTCATTCCAAACATATTGAGCCTCGAAACTTTTTAAACACTGAGCCTCGGGGCCTTTGTAGCCTTTATAAGAGCAACTACGTTTGTAACAAGGCGCACAGGCAAAACCCTGTGCAGAAAGATGAACGGAGTTTTTACCATAGGCCCCAATGAGTTTCGCATCCGTTGGCCCATATAACGTCACCATGGGGACATCCAGAGCGGCAGCAATATGAGCCAACCCCGTATCCACGCAAACAGCGCCTGCTGAGCGCGTTAAAATCGAAGCTATGTCTGTTAATGGTAACCGTGGTAGTACTCTGGCGTGGTCAAAACCTTCCGCCAATAGCTTTGCCTGTTCACGCTCCCACTCGGCGCCCCAAGGCAGTAACACATCAAAACCCTTATCACCCGCTATTTGTATTAACTGGCGCCAGTGTTCATTAACCCAGCATTTATCATCCCAGCTAGCATTGTGCACAAAAAATAAATAAGGGCGCTGTGGCAATTCTATCGATGGCTCAGCCCACTTTATATTTTCCAGCATAAAATCCGGATCAGTACTCGGCAACTCATAACCTAACACTTTGGCAAACAACTCACGCCAGCGGTCAAGAGCCAACTGACCTTTTGATATTGAATAAGTTTTTTTATACGCTAAATGTGCGCCATATTCACGTGCCGACTTTTTGTCCAAGCCACATTTAAGCCCATGAGCCAGTCGGGTAACAAACGAGCTTTTAATGTTACTCTGGGCATCAATAACAAAGTCGTACTCAATCGTACGTAGCTCTTTTTTAAAGCGGGATAATTCACCACCAAAACAGACTTTAAATAAATTCTTACGCCAGCGGCGATGGGCCGTTTTAATCGTATTCCGTACGGCAGGATGCCAGTTGGGGATTTCGGCAAAAGCTTCATCCACGGCCCAATCAAATTGAATGCCGGGAATAGCTTGCTGCGCATCAGTGAGTGCGGGCAACGCCTGAACCAGGTCGCCCATGGAACTTAGTTTTACAATCAGTACTTGCATCTATGAACAACTAGGTTGAGGTTACTCAGTATAAAAGCTTTGATGAAATAACACAGCACGCATAGTAAGAACGATGGGTGAGGCCCAATGCTTCAAAGCCAAGTGTTACGAAACCGTGACCTACGAAACCGTGACTTATAAAACCAAGGGTTATGAAAAAAGCTTTTTCAATTTAGCGCTCAAACTATGAAAAAACTTATGTTTACCCAATGCAGCACTATTCACCAAATAATTCATCTGAATTGAGCGACGCTGGCCCACCAGAGGCTTATGGCCATGCCAACAATTATCCGTCACTCTAAAGGCCACCATGGTACCAGCACTGGGGGGAATCTCATCAACATAGTCTTCGATATCGGTGCCGTTACGCAGAACACGTAAATAACCACCTTCATGGGCCCATTCTTCATTGAAGTAGAACAGCACCGTAATCACCTTGGTTTTAGAGTCCGTATGAATACGACCATCTTTCTGACGCATAACGCCCCGTACGGTGTACATCGTGGGAGAGTCGGACAAATCCACACCAAATTTGGCTTCAATGGCTGAGCGGAATTGATCACTGCTCAGCTCCTTTATCAACGCATCAAAACCAGGACCGCTATCGACTTCAGCAATGGGAATACTGCCGGGATGCTGAATCTCAGGAAAATCTGACAGTACGGCCTGCAACTGATCCTCTTCAAAAGCGTCTGACAACACCATATAAGGATAAGGATCCGTTTTTAGTACAGTTTCATGCAGAGCATCATATCTAAGCATCTAAGGGCTATAAAACAGGTTGCTGGTGGGAACACGATGCTAGCACAGTCCAGAGAAGGCACCAAAGCCAACCCCATCAAAGCAGGATTCAGATCAAAAAGGCCTTCAGATCAAATACCGTCGCCCGCAAAACAACCCTACCCCTACCGTCACTTTTTCAGGATTACTTGGCACCTATAGTTACCTATCGCTTAACGCAGGCGCAAACCAATGCTGTGTACGATTAGCAATGGCAACCAACGAAAGCATCACCGGTACCTCTACCAGCACACCCACCACCGTGGCCAACGCCGCACCGGAGTGCAGCCCAAACAGGGAAATAGCCACAGCGACGGCTAATTCAAAAAAGTTAGAGGTCCCAATAAGGCTGGCAGGTGCAGCAATGTTATAGGGTAACTTCATGACCTTTGCAGCGCCGTAGGCCAGTACGAAAATTCCGTAGGTTTGTATCAGTAGTGGAATAGCAATCAACACAATAGTCTGAGGTTGACTGATAATAGTTTCTGCCTGAAAACCAAATAACAGCACCACCGTCGCCAGCAAACCTACAATAGACCACGGTTTCAATTGATGAACAAATTCAGACAACCGCTGGTCACCACTCTCTCCACTACCATTCCCATTACCATCCCTACGACAATGGCCTTCCAGTTTATGTCGCGTTATGGAACCAGCTACCAAGGGAAGTACCACATACAAAATCACGGATAACAGCAACGTCCCCCAAGGGACGTGAATATCACTTACACCCAACAAAAACGCAGTCATTGGCGCAAAGGCAAACACCATGATGATGTCATTTACCGACACCTGTACCAGCGTGTAGTTTGGGTCGCCCTTGGTCAGTTGGCTCCAGACGAACACCATTGCTGTACAGGGCGCAACACCAAGCAGAATCATCCCGGCGATATATTCATTTGCAGATTGAGGATCAACCCAGTCGGCAAAAAACCCTTTGAAGAACAGCCAACCCAGCGCCGCCATGGTGAAGGGCTTAATAAGCCAGTTGATCACCAATGTCAGAATAAGCCCCTTGGGTCGCTTGCCTACTTTCTTAATAGACGCAAAATCAACCTGCACCATCATGGGGTAAATCATGATCCAGATTAAAATGGCCACGACCAAGTTCACGTGGGAAAATTCAATACCCGCAATAAGTGCGAAAGCACTTGGCACCACATTGCCAAGAAACACACCTGCCACAATACATAAGGCCACCCACAGTGAAAGGTAACGTTCAAACAACCCCATTAATAACTCCTCAGTGGTACATCATCATTCACGCTATAACGCCAAAATTCAGCCCTATATATGAAAAAACACATATGTAAAATTAAATTTTTAGCAGCAACTGGCCACACGATTAGGCCTATCTCCCATACGCGATAAATTGGCCAAGTTTGTTTTTAGAAACGCTTTATTCGCGTTATTTGTCTGCTCTAGCACCAACGTTGTCCAGTCCGGTAAAGAAGGATTAATTCGGTAATAAACCCACTGTCCCTGTTTGCGATCAAGGAGCAACCCACACTGGCGCAGTTGGGCTAGATGCCTGGAAATCTTGGGCTGACTCTCGCCTAAAGCTACTGTGAGTTCGCACACGCATAACTCCCTTTCGCTCTCAATCAGCATCAGGCACCGAAGCCGGGTTTCATCTGCCAGGCATTTATAAAATTGAACGGGATTCATGAATGACAGCCATTAAATAGAGCAAAAGCAATCATATATATGATTTTTCGTATATACAAGTTGAAATAAAAGTTCTGCTGCTTATTAGCTCCATGTATGTGGCATAGCTGACCATCAAGTAGGGACTCCATGGTAGTAATGCCATAGAAACAGCGACCCAATGCTTCGATAGGGCGCCCAATGCGCTATGAGATTCCGTGCTTGCTTAGGTGTAGGCTTGCAATCGAGATTTTTCAACCTTCCAAGAGCAACCAAAAGTGCCAGATCGTCCGCGGGAAAGATGTCTTCTCGTTGAAGTGAGAACATCAGGTAAATCTCTGCACTCCAGCGACCAAAACCTCTTAAAGCCGTAATCGCTTTGATCGCCGTCTCGTCACTCATTGCCTCTAACCCTTTAACATCAAAGCTTTTGGATTGGACGGCACCAGCAAGAGACTTAGCGTATTCAATTTTACGGTAGGATAACCCTGCTTCACGCAAAGCTGTGTCCTCAGTTGCCATTAAGGCATCTGCGGAAACCTCAGGTAACAGGTTCACAACACGCCCCATGATTACGCGGGCAACATTTGTTGAAATTTGCTGACTGACAATAATCGAAAGGAAAGCTTCAAACCCCTTAGGGCGAAGACGAGGTGGCGGAGGGCCGAAAGCTGCCAGTGCATTTGCAACGTCTGCATCGACTCCTGCTAAATAACTCATGTTTGCGGCAATTGATTCTTTATTCATAGGGCTTATGTAGTAGTCCATCTCTTTAATACTTTTCGCATGTGGACGCTTCTTTTTCTAATAACATTTTCTTTTTATCCATACCCCAGCGATACCCTCCAAGCCCCCCATCACTTCTTAGAACACGATGACATGGAATCAAAACACCGATACGATTTTTAGCACATGCTGTTGCAACTGCACGAACCGCTTTGGGGTTATTAATTTTATCCGCCAAGTCACTGTAACTAAGCACATCACCTTCGCGAACACTCAAAAGGAATCGCCATACTTTTATTTGAAATGCAGTGCCGCGCATATCGAGTGGTAAATCGGGCCTGGGCGCAGCTTCGCTAAGGTGCTGGTCCAGTGCTTTTATCCATGCATCAAGCTCAGGAGCGTCTTGTGCCGAAGACGCGCAAATTTCAGCATTAGGAAATTCCTCTCTTAGCATAGAAACCAACGACTTTTCACTATCTCCAAACTGAACAAAACAGACACCCTTTTTTGTTGCAGCCATGCCAATTAAGCCCATCGTCGTTTCACGACAACTAAAAAAAATCATCTCCCCTGATCCTCCGGATTGATAAACTTTTGGTGTCATACCTATATTGCGTGAAGCCTCTCCATAAACGCGACTAAGGGAGCCAAATCCAGATGAATAGATTGCTTCGGTAATACCCTCACCCTTTTTTAGAGTCCTTTTGAAATACTGCATTCGAATAGCATCTTGATAGGCTTTAGGCGAAATGCCAAATGTCTCTTTGAATATCCTCTGCAATCTAGATGGAGAGAGCCCGATAATCTCAGCCAAGCTTGCAAGCGTTAAAGTTTCTAAAGCATGCGCCTCAATATATCTTGCCATCTCAACCAAACGGGAAATCCTAGCGTCCCCTTCATTAGGCAAGCAACGTTTACATGGGCGAAACCCAGCTACAATTGCTGCCGATTTACTTGGAAGAAATCTTAGGTTTTCGGGCCTAGCATGCCTGCTAGGGCACGATGGTTGACAAAATACGGACGTGGTGATGACGCCATAATAAAAACGCCCATCACAGGACTTATTCCTTACGGCTATGGCTTCTCGCATTTCTTGTTCAGATGGCATGGACATCGCGTTACCGTTAATTTGCCGTTAATATTCGCTATGTAATCCTACTTATCGCGTTACGGCCATCCGTTTATTGCTAAGCAATTACTATCCTAGCCAATATATAAATATTAAACAGAGCCATTTAAGGTAGAAGCCTAAATACCAATTTGCTTAATATTGGTATGCTTAAGCGCCAATATTATCCAGCCAATTTATACTAAGAAACTACATATGAAGCACTCAGCTGATGTGCTAATTTCATTGTTTGGCCTAGATCGCAGCAGCGAACACTCACTCTACAAACAAATTTACAACACACTTCGCACGTCTATTTATAGGACCATCTAGAACCCGGTGCCTAGATCCCACCCAGCGGAATACTGGCCAATGAGTTAAAAGTATCAAGAAATACGATTGCTTTAGCCTTCGAGCAACCTCAAGCGGGAGACTTTATCGCCAGCGGTGCTGGCAAAGGCACCTGTCCGTAAACCTAAAAAACCCCATAGAGTAAACGTATCAAAGCGCGGCCAAACCATGCTCGATGCCTATACACCCGAAGCGCCTGCAGGCAACGTGCTGACCGAGTTACCACCTCGGTGGATATGAATTACGGCCCACCAGCAGTCATAGCACGCATTGTTGTGAAACCCCAAAAACAGCGACAGGGCGACGCCCAGCAAGGCAAGAGAGATCACAAGGTGGTGTCAGGAATGAAACCCGGAGAAGAATGCTGTGTCACGGCTATCGCTGACGCTAGCAGGGTAACAAAGAGAATCTTTGATAAAATCAGCGGCACCACTGAGCCATGAATAACAAAGAATAAACGGAATGCGCTGGATTTATCACGAACAATCATAATTCCCTTCTTTCAATTAGCTGAGTGTCTAGCCGGTCACTGGAGGTGAGCGGCGTGAAAACGTAACTGTTGCTCAATAAAACTAGAGATAAAATAATAACTATGGTCATAGCCCTCATGAATATTCAGTTCCAGCGAATAGCCATTGCTAGCGGCACTTGCCTGTAGGCTTTCCGGTTTTAGCTGCTCATTTAAGAACTCATCGTCTGCCCCCTGATCAACCCTGGTAGGCACAAATTGAGTCGCTGAGCGCATCAACGCACTAGCGTCGTAGTCTCGCCAGGCCGCTCGATCCTCGCCCAAATAAGCACGGAAAGCTTTTTGTCCCCAGGGGCTGTTAAGTGGATTACTGATTGGGCTGAAGGCCGACACAGAGCGATACTGCTCGGGGTTACGTAGCGCAATCATCAGTGCTCCGTGCCCGCCCATGGAATGACCGGCGATGGCTCGCTTGCCTGAAACCGGGAAGGTCGATTCAATCAAACCTGTCAATTCATGGACGATATAGTCATACATTTGATAATGTCGATTCCACGGAGCTTGGGTCGCATTGACATAAAAGCTAGCACCTTGGCCCAGATCATAGGTCTCATCATCCGCTACACCTGGGCCGCGTGGGCTAGTGTCGGCGGCGACAATCGCGATACCCAACTCTGCGGCAATGCGCTGAGCCCCGGATTTTTGCATAAAATTTTCATCGGTGCAGGTCAGCCCGGACAACCAGTAGAGCACGGGAACTTTTTTGCCATTAACCGCCTGCGGTGGCAAATAGATGGCAAAGCGCATTTCACAGTTCAGGGCTTGAGAGTGATGGCAGTATTGCTTGTGCCAGCCGCCAAAACTCTTATTGCTTGCTATGTTTTCAATAGTCATAAGTTTACTCACATGGCTGCCCCGTAAACGGAGCAGCATCAAAATTCTTACTTGTCGAAGTGGATAACAGTACGGATGCTTTCACCTCGGTGTAACAGTTCGAAGGATTCATTTATATCTTCTAGAGCCATGGTGTGGGTAATGAAGTCGTTGAGTTTAAATTCGCCGTTCAAGTAACGATCGACATACTCAGGTAATTCTGAGCGGCCCTTCACCCCACCGAATGCCGAACCTCGCCACACACGGCCGGTCACTAACTGGAAGGGACGCGTTGAGATTTCCTGGCCAGCGCCAGCCACCCCAATCACCACTGATTCTCCCCAGCCTTTGTGACAGCACTCCAGCGCCGAGCGCATGACGTTGACATTACCGATACATTCGAAGGAATAGTCCACGCCACCGTCGGTCAGCTCGACTATTACATCCTGAATGGGCTGATCATAATCTTGGGGGTTGATGCAATCTGTAGCACCCAGTTTTCGCGCTAGTTCGAATTTTCTCTCATTGATATCAATGGCAATAATCCGTCTCGCCTTGGCCATAGTCGCACCGATAATTGCCGACAGACCAATACCTCCCATGCCAAAAATTGCCACAGTCGCGCCTTCTTCCACCTTGGCTGTATTCAGCACTGCCCCCATACCGGTGGTCACACCACAACCAAGTAAACAGACCTCTTCCAGTGGAGCTTCCTTGTTGACATTGGCCAGCGAGATCTCGGGTAACACCGTATATTCTGAGAAGGTTGAACACCCCATATAGTGGTATATGGGCTGACCATCCTTATAGAAACGGGTAGTGCCATCAGGCATTAAACCCTTACCCTGAGTCTCACGGATTTTCTGACAGAGATTGGTCTTACCCGACAAACAGAATTTACATTCACCGCACTCAGGCGTGTAAAGCGGAATCACATGATCGCCTACCTTGACACTGGTAACACCCTCCCCGACCCGCTCGACAATACCGCCACCTTCATGGCCGAGGATACAAGGGAAAATACCTTCAGGGTCATCGCCAGACAGGGTAAAAGCATCGGTATGACAGACCCCTGACGCCAAGATCTTAACCAAGACTTCGCCCTTCTTCGGAAGCATGACGTCCACCTCTTCAATAGACAGAGGCTGATTAGGGCCCCAAGCGATGGCGGCTTTTGATTTGATGAATCGCTCAGACATATTAATTCTCGCTGGTTATGATGCAAATGAGGATAGTTTGGGGTTGCTCCCGCCCTGTTGCTGGTAGGCAATTATAATTAGATTGATTTAAATGATAATATACCAATTATGCAATTAACTATTACTTACTGGTAACAATAGTAAGCAGGGTCATTATGAAGTGGGAAGGTATCAGCGAATTTGTGCATGTGGCAGAAGCTGAAAGCTTTACCCAGGCTTCGAAGCGTCTGGGTATCTCCACCGCCCAAGTGAGTCGCCAGGTCTCGGCATTGGAACAGCGCCTCACGATAAAACTGTTCTATCGCACCACGCGAAGAGTATCACTAACTGAAGAAGGCCGTGTTTTCTACCAGCACTGTCGGAGTATTTTAGACGGCCTGGATGCGGCTGAACGAGCCGTCACGAACTTACAAAGCCGGCCGCAGGGAAAAATTAAATTAACGGCATCGGTAACTTACGGTGAGCAAAGAATACTTCCTCTGGTCAATAACTTTGTCCTGCAATATCCCGACATCGAGGTGTCGGCGTATTTAAGTAACCAAAAGGTAGATTTAGTTGATGAGGGCTATGATCTGGCCATCCGGCTGGGCAAACTGAGCGACTCCAGCTTGATGGCGAAGAAATTAGCCGCGCGCAGCAACTACCTCTGCGCCGCACCGACTTACCTGGAGCGCCACGGCACGCCTCACTCACTGTCAGAACTCAGTCAGCACAACTGCCTGCTAGGCACACTGGACTACTGGCGTTTTCGCGATGCCGGCACTGAAAAAAATATTCGGGTCAGTGGCAGTATCCGCTATAACAGCGGTACTGGCTTAGTGGACGCCGCACTGAAGGGGCTGGGGTTAGTCCAGTTGCCGGACTACTATGTGGCAGAGCATATACAAAACGGCAACCTTATTAGTTTACTGGATAACCAGCGTGAACCGGATGAAGGTATTTGGGCTGTATACCCACACAACAGGCACTTATCCCCCAAGATAAGGGCGCTAGTCGATTACCTCGCTGAGCAGTTGGAGTAGAGCCGCCGTTCACTATGTTTAAGGGGCTGCTAGGGTCAGAATGAGCCTATGAAAAAAAGCCTGTCTTTGACTGCTATGACCTCGATAGCAAATGCCCCGATCACTCTATTCATGGCATATAACGCCAACAGATGATGTCTTTACAACCCATTAGCATTACTTTTAATAAAAAATAATCCATTGAATCAATAGGTTATATTTAAATAGTTTGCAGTTCTCTCCTGAGTGCCTCACGGACAACCAAAAGTATCACAAACTCATAGTCAACCTTCTAGTTAAACTCTCTCTTTCACTATTGAATCCAACCCAAATAGAAATCCTGACCGACATCAAATCATCCATAACTAAATAGCAGGCATCAACTAGCCAACTCATACAGTTCCAGTACATTCTGCTCGTACAATGTATGACCAATATCCAAACCCGTGTTTTAAATTAGCCGCTTAAAAACAATGGGTTAAGGGTTTATAATTGTTGACAATGTAGATGTAAACGTTTCCCGCCGCCTCCACCAACTATGACAAAATAAGTTTATTCTAGGGGTACCCAGACCAACAATTTCTTGCCTACCCTAATTTTTGAGAATCCCTTCAACCATCAACTGCACCGACTCCCTTCCCTGCCAGACATTGATATCCAATTTATAAACCAGCTGGATTTTATCTACATTTGGGTTCGGCCAAACCTCTGTATCCACATTAAAGGCAATGGCATCGATTAATTGCTGTTTTTGTTCATCAACTGCCAGCAACAACTTCAGATGCTTCTCACCCACTATCCGCTGCTGAACGATATAAAACTCACCCTGAAATAATGGCTCAGGAAAGTGCTGCCCCCAGGGGCCTGACTCTCTCAGTAAGTGGCCGGTTTCCAGGCTCAGTTCTCCCGGGGTGAGTTCACCATCTGTGACAATTTCTGCTTCCAGGTCAGCCGGGGTGAGCTGACGTTTTACTTCTGCATCAAAGGCTTTTGCAAAGGCGGGATAGTGTTTGGCATCAAGGCTGAGGCCAGCAGCCATAGCATGGCCACCAAACTTACTGATTAACTCGGGGTGAGCGGTAGCTACGGCGTCTAATGCATCGCGGATATGTAGCCCCGGAATGGAACGGGCTGAGCCTTTGTATTCTCTGTTGCTCTCACCATTTTCAGCATCACCACCTGCATCGGCAAAGGCAATCACCGGGCGATGTATTCGGTCTTTAATTCTGGAGGCTAGTAACCCCACCACACCTTGATGCCAGTCGGCATCGAACAGGCATAAGCCCCACGGGAGAGCTTCTTCATCCAACGTTAATTTATCAAGAATAGCCAACCCTTCTCGCTGCATATCCGCCTCAATCACCCGGCGATCTCGATTCAGTTCATCCAGTTGTACTGCATATTCGCGGGCCAGATAGGGATCGGTTTCTAACAGACACTCAATACCGATACTCATGTCGTCCAGTCGCCCAGCGGCATTCAGCCGTGGCCCTACAGTAAAGCCCAAATCAGTAGCGACTAATCGCTGGCGATCTTTTCCCGCCAGATCCAGCAATGCCTGAATACCGGGTCGGGTTTTACCCGCTCGAATGCGTTGTATTCCCTGATGCACCAGCACCCGGTTGGTTTGATCCAGCGGGACGACATCGGCCACGGTGCCCAGTGCCACGAGGTCGAGCCACTCGGCCATATTGGGTGCAGTAATACCCTGAGCATCAAACCAGCCAGTTTCACGCAATCGGCTTCGCAGTGCGCTCAACAGGTAGAACACCACCCCCACACCGGCGAGGTTTTTACTCGGGAACTCACAACCGTGTTGATTGGGGTTAAGAATAGCATCGGCCTCCGGCAGTACAGCACCGGGTAGATGATGGTCGGTAATTAAGACGTTGATACCGGCTTCTTTGGCTGCTTTTACGCCATTAACGCTAGAAATACCGTTATCCACGGTAATGATCAGATCGGGATGACGCTGTTGCGCCAGGGCAACGATTTCCGGGGTGAGGCCATAGCCAAATTCAAAACGGTTGGGAACGATAAAATCAATATGCTGTAGTCCCATGGCACGCATGGCTAATAGTGTCAGTGTGGTACTGGTGGCACCATCAGCATCGAAGTCGCCCACAATCAACACGGACTGCTGTTGCTTTAATGCCTCCTCCAATAACCCCACACCTTCCGTCAGCCCCTTTAAGGCATCGGGACGGGGCAGTTTGGCTAAGGTACGCTCCAATTGTTCGGCAGAGGTAATACCGCGCCCAAGATAGATACGCTGTAGTAGCGGCGAGATACTGTCGCTGAACTGACTGAGATTAGGGGCTGTCTGATACTGGGGAATCTGACGCTGGGTGATCTTAGGCTGCATCAACAAAGCCTCTCATTATTATGTCCTCAAGAAGCCTTGGAATATGGGCAACCATAAACCCGTCTGGGCATTGTTGTGGTTTTTGGAAACACGTCATTTCAATCCCTATTATTTCAATCACCTTGCGATACGCTATGATTGCTCGCAGATAGCAACAATGTCTGCATTGTATCAATCTATTTATCGGCAATGATAATTGAACAGGAGTTCTCATGGCTCACTACAAAGCCCCGCTACGCGATATTCAGTTTGTTCTGGAAGACTTGCTCGATGTCTATTCCAGCTATCAAACACTGCCGGGATATGAAGAGACTACCCCCGATCTGGTCAATGCTGTTTTTGAAGAAGCTGCCAAATTTTCAGAAGAAGTACTCACCCCACTGAATGCGGTGGGCGATAAAGAAGGCTGCCAGCTTATTGATGGAGAAGTGAAAACACCCACGGGTTTCAAAGAGGCGTATCAGGCGTTTGTGGCGGGCGGCTGGCCCACCATGGAACAACCGGTTGAATACGGTGGCCAGGGTCTGCCACTTTCCATTGGGCTGGTGATTCGCGAAATGATTGGCACCGCCAACTGGGCCTGGGGCATGTACCCCGGATTATCCCACGGGGCCACCCTCACAATTTTTGATCACGGTACCGAAGCACAAAAAGAAACCTACCTGAAACCACTCACCAGCGGCGAATGGACCGGCACCATGTGTCTGACAGAAGCCCAATGCGGCACCGACCTCGGCTTACTGAAATCCAAAGCTGAACCCAATGATGACGGTAGCTACCGTATTAGTGGCTCTAAAATTTTTATCTCCGCGGGTGAGCACGACCTGGCAGAGAATATCGTCCATATTGTGCTGGCGCGACTACCCGATGCTCCTGAAGGCACCAAAGGTATCTCGCTGTTTATTGTGCCGAAGTTTGTTCCGACTGAAGACGGTTCAGTGGGTAAACGAAATGCTGTGAGCTGTGGCTCGCTGGAACACAAAATGGGTATTCACGGTAACGCCACCTGTGTACTCAACTTCGATGGCGCCACCGGCTATATGCTGGGCGAACCCAATAAAGGGCTGCGCTGCATGTTCACCTTTATGAACGTGGCCCGACTCGGCACCGGCATTCAAGGGCTGGCACACACTGAGTTGGCTTTCCAGAATTCACTGGCCTATGCCAAAGATCGTTTATCCATGCGCTCTTTGACTGGCCCCAAAAATCCCGATGGCCCTGCCGACCCAATTATTGTTCACCCGGATGTGCGGCGCATGCTGCTCACCCAAAAAGCCTTTGCCGAAGGTGGCCGGGTACTGATTTATTTTGCGGGTACGTTAGTAGACACCACTGAAAAATCCACCGACCCCGCAAAGCGGGAAGAAGCAGAAAGCCTGCTGGGTTTTCTCACCCCCATCATTAAAGCCTTCCTCACAGAAACCGGCTCAGAAAGTGCCAACCTGGGCATGCAATGCTTTGGTGGCCACGGCTATATCAGTGAGTGGGGTATGGAGCAAAATGCTCGCGATGCAAGAATTGCTACGCTGTACGAAGGCACCACCGGTATTCAATCGCTGGATTTACTGGGCCGCAAGGTGCTCGGCAGCCGGGGCAAGCTGTTAAAACCTGTCACCGCTCAAATTATTGCGTTCTGCAAAAAACACCGCTGGAACCGCGAGATGCGGCCCTTTGTGATTCCCCTATGGAAAAGTGTGAAGCGTTGGAAAAGCCTGACGCGACGCATTGGTTTTTCTGCCATGCGGAATAAAGATCAGGTGGGTGCTGCTTCCGTGGATTATCTGATGTACTCAGGTTATGTACTACTCGGGTTTATTTGGGCCAAGAGTGCTTATGCGGCACAACAGAAGCTCTCTGAGGAAGCTAACGCCGAAACTGATACCGGAAAAATAACTGACAAAAGCTTCTATCAAGCCAAAATCCAGACGGCCGAATTTTACTTTGCGAAGATTCTGCCCCGCACGGCGTCACTACAGGCCACGATTAAGACGGGGTCCAAATCCCTGATGGCAATGTCTGAAGATGACTTTTAGCACCGAACCAGTAGCTCCGGGAGACCAGAAGAACTGATGACTACTAGAGTTTATAAAGCTAGCACCTACAATCATTTAAGAGCCCGAGAAACACCATGACTGAGCATCAACCCTACACACACTGGCATCTGGAGCGGGACGCTGAAGACATCGTCTGGTTGGGTCTCGATCGTCAGGGTGAAAAGCTCAACTCTCTCAGCACCGACGTGATGCTCGAACTGGATGCTGTACTGAGCGACCTGGAAGTTGACCTGCCATTGGGGGTAGTGATTTACTCTAAAAAAGCCAGTGGGTTTATTGCTGGTGCTGACATCCGTGAATTTGAGCAACAGGCAGATCAGCACGCCGCCAGAGAGGGCATTCTTCAAGCCCAAAACCTTTTTTCACGTCTGGAAGACCTGCGCTGCCCTACTGTCGCTAACATTCACGGATTCTGCCTGGGCGGTGGTCTTGAACTGGCTTTAGCCTGTGACTATCGCGTCGCCTTGGATACGGACAGCACCCGTATTGGCTTCCCTGAAATTCAACTGGGTATCTTCCCCGGCTTTGGTGGTACCGCTCGAAGTATACGACTGCTGGGTGGACGCAAGGCACTGGAGGTGATTCTCAGCTCCCGAATGCTCAGAGCACGGGCCGCCAGAACCGTTGGCTTAATTGATCAAGTGGTGTCAGAGCACAGCAGCCTGCGCTGGGCGGCCCGCAAGGCCATCGTTAAAAATCGCAGCGGGCATCGTGCCAGTAAACTAGAGAAACTGACCAGTAGCCCCGGCATACGCCATACTCTGGCGAAAATCATGGAGCGCGAGGTCGCCAAAAAGGCCCGCCGAGAGCATTACCCTGCCCCCTATGCGCTGATTGGTCTATGGCGTGAGGTGGGCAATGACTTCAATGCTCTGTTAGAGGGTGAGGCCGACTTGGTGAGTGAGTTGCTCATGAGTGATACCTCTCGCAATCTGCGCCGGGTATTCCGACTGCAAGAGCAATTGAAAGAGCTCGGCAAGGCTGACGAAGCCACTGCTGACTGGAAACCACGTCGGGTCCATGTCATCGGCGCAGGTGTGATGGGTGGTGATATTGCCGCCTGGTGTGCCTTGCGCGGCCTTGAGGTAACCCTTCAGGATCGTGAGTTCGAGTATCTGGAACCGGCCTTAAAACGTGCAGAATCACTGTTTAAAAAGAAACTGAGAACCAAAGCCAGCATTACTGCCGCCAAAAGCCGGCTGATTGCCGATGTCGCAGGTGACGGTATTGCTCGGGCCGATGTGATTATCGAAGCTATTTTTGAAAACCGGGAAGCCAAACAACAATTATTTATTGAGCTGGAACAGAAGGCACTGCCAACTGCACTTTTAGCCACCAATACTTCGGCTATTCCTCTGGCAGAAATTGCCGAGGGTCTGGAGCAACCCCGCCGCTTAATTGGTCTGCACTTCTTTAACCCGGTGGAAAAAATGCCGTTGGTTGAAGTGGTTCACGATTCAGACTCCACGAGCGAAGTGATTAAAAAAGGCTGTATTTTTGCGAACAAAATCAGCAAGTATCCCCTGCCGGTCAAAAGCGCACCAGGCTTTTTGGTCAATCGGGTATTAGCCCCCTTTATGCTGGAAGCACTGAACCTGGCAGAAGAAGGTCACAGTATCGCCACCATAGACGCTGCCGCCGAATTGTTCGGTATGCCGATGGGCCCTGTGGAAATAGCCGATACCGTTGGCCTTGATGTGGCGATTAGTGTCGCGACGAAACTGGCACCGGATAACACCATAGCCATCGAGCAGCTTCAGGCGCTGCTCGACGAAGGCAAGCTGGGCAAGAAAAATGGTGAAGGCTTTTACCGCTGGAAAAAAGGTAAGGCCATCAAAGAAAAACCCAGCGATAACGTTGCACTGGATATTCTGGGTGAACGATTGATCAACCCGCTTATTGATGAATGCCAGCGTTGCCTTGAAGAAGGAATTGTCGAGAATGCTGAACTGCTCGATGCCGGCGTTATCTTTGGTATTGGCTTTGCACCGTTTAGGGGTGGCCCGCTGCATTATTTGCAGCAGCAGTTACAACACTCACAAGAGCAATCATTCAACCAACATGACAGTCTAAGCCCTGACCAGCCCAGTATCTCCACTGAGGAGGTCACCGGTAATGAATAATTTACACACGCTTCGACCCGTTGCCATCGTTGGTACAAGCCGTATTCCATTCTGTCGGTCCGGGACCGCTTATGCCGACCTCACCAATCTGGACATGCTCTCCACCGCCTTACAGGGGCTGGTTAACCAATACCAACTGCAAGGTAAACTGGTTGATGAAGTGGTTGCCGGAGCCGTTACCACCCATGCCAAAGACTTTAACCTGGCACGGGAAGCGGTACTCAGTACCGACCTATCACCGCTGACACCGGGAATTACCCTGCAACAGGCCTGTGGCACCAGTCTGCAAGCCGCCTTTGGTATTGCCGCAAAAATTGCCTGTGGCCAAATTGAATCTGGTATTGCTGCGGGCAGTGATAGCACCAGTGATGCACCCATCGTGTTTTCCCGCCGCTTTTCACAGCGGTTGATCCAGCTTTCCAGAGCCAAAACCCTGCAACAAAAACTGGCCGCCTTTAAGAAATTCAGCTTTGGGGAATTAGCCCCCGTGGCACCCGCCATTACTGAACCCCGCACCGGACTCAGCATGGGGGAACACTGCGAACTGATGGCCAAAGAATGGGGTATCAGCCGGGAGGAGCAGGATCTACTGGCACAGGCCAGCCACAACAGGGCCGAAGCAGCGTACAACCGTTGTTTCTATGATGAACTGTTAACACCTTGCGCTGGCGTACTGCGAGATAACAATCTTCGCTATGACCTCACATCAGAACGATTGGAAAGACTAAAACCTGCCTTTGACCGCTCTGAAACCGGCACCTTAACCGCAGGTAACAGCACCCCACTTACGGATGGCGCCGCAGCCATTATGCTGGCCAGTGAAGAATGGGCAGAAGCGAACAACCTCCCCATATTGGCTCGACTCACTCATATGGAAACGGCCGCTGTAGACTATGTGGGTGGAGAAGGCTTATTGATGGCACCCACAGTAGCCGTCGCCAATATGCTGTGCAAAGCAGAGCTGACGCTTCAAAGCTTCTCCCACTACGAAATACATGAAGCCTTTGCTGCACAAGTGCTCTGTACCCTCAAAGCTTGGGAATCTGAGGAATACTGCCAGAACAGACTGGGCATGCAAAACGCCTTGGGCAGTATCGATCGCAGCAAGATGAATCAGGTGGGTAGTAGCCTGGCTCTGGGGCACCCGTTTGCCGCCACCGGTGCCAGAATTGCGGGCACACTGGCGAAACAATTGAATGATGCTGGTGGTGGGCGAGGGCTTATCTCGATCTGTACGGCTGGAGGTATGGGTGTGGCAGCGATATTAGAAAAATAACGCGTATGATTTAGTAACATAAGCTTAGGGGCATGAGTTTAGATTCAAAGTAAATATTTTGTATCTGTACTTATGCGGATGTTAAAATTAAAGTTCGCATCTACCAACATTGAGGAGGGGGGAGAAAAGATCATGACTACTGATAAAGACATCAATGCGGATAAAGACATCGCTACTAGTAAAGAGATCATTACAGATCAGGACGGAAATGATCTTGAGTACGATGCTCACCCTGTCTTTAAAACTGTTTCAGAAGAACAGAATAAAAAGAATCTGGGATTTTTTGAGATCATTGCCCAAGCATTCTGCCTGGTGTTTTCTTTACAAAGAGGGTCTGGTTTAAAACGAGCGTCGGACTTGATGGAGACAAACCCAAAATCTATTATTTTGGCGGGTATTGTTGCAATGATTATCTTTTTCACGATTTGCTTTACCGCCTCCCAACTGGCGATCAAATTTGCATCGCCCTGATCTATTTTTCACATCCTAATCTATCTTTCACTTCCTAATCATTCAGTTGGCCCTATTTCTATTCCCTGTAATAGCTCGTCAAGGAATAAGGAAACAAGCTCATGACGACCTGAAACACTCGCTTTTCGATAAATGGCATTCGACTGCGCCTTAACTGTCCCCTCCTTTGCATTCCGTGCTTCTGCAATACCTCCAAAACTCAAACCTTTGACCAGCAACATGGCAACATCTCGCTCCGCTGGCGTCAGTTGCCAGGAAACAAAGAGCTCTTCAATAACACCGGCAAACTCACCGGATGCTATACGCACTTGATTGTTGATCTTTTCGTGCTTACGCACGAGCCTAGATAGCTCCAAAATATGAAAGCTGAATGCAGAAACAGATATTATTACAACGAAAATCTCAAGTCCGAGATGCAGCTTCCCACCAGGAAAATCATTATCGAAGAGTAAGTCGCCCGCAACATCCATGGCGAAAAAAGCTGTGCAGATTGTCGAAAGGGCAAGCCCAACCCACAAAGTTAGGAAGTCTCGGGACATCGCGCCTCCAAGCAAGCGACCATATTTTTCGTTCGTGGGCATGAGTTTCCTTAGTTGAGTTGAGTTGAGTTGAGTTGAGCTCAGTTTCTTCTTCCCTGTCACCATAGCAGAAATGAGATTGACCCTCGTCCGAAAACTTTCGACCAAAATGCCAGCCACATGAGCAGCAACACTGACCAACAGATAGACGACAAAAGCTTCGTGAACATCTTCCATTATTTCGCTGCCCCAGAAACGATCCGTTGTCATGAAATGGCCTGTTAGGCATACCACGGCAAGCGTTAAGAGAAGATTGAATATCATTAGTGCACCGAGTGGATTATGCCCAAGCGTTGCGCGATCATCACCGGACTTACCTGCTAAGGACTTATCTACTAAGAATAGTCCTGCCAAGTGCTTTCTCAATCTTTTCCTGGTTGGGAAGAACGTCGAAAACCGTGCGTACTTTGAGCCTACACCCCCCCAAACCAAGCGAACGGCCAAGAGTACGACAACAGAGTAGCCCAACGCTTCATGGATAGAACCCTCATCAAGAATGGTGGTATTGACCAAGACCACTGCCACGGTGAACCAATGACAGATTCGAACAACGGGATCCCAGACCTTTACTTCGACCATGAAGACTCTCCTTATTTAAACTAAAGGATTAACTCGCCAATCGGCAGCGGCTGCCAGTTAGACCCCCACCACCGAACCTGTCAGTCAGTCTTCTTTGATCTTGGCAATCTCCAGCGTGGCGGGATTGACAAAGACCTCGAATTTTTTACCATTTTTCTTGGTATAAAACTCATAGCAACCACCTTTGATCTTGGACTTTCGGACTTCATACCCGTCCGCTACCAACATGGCTTTTGCTTCATCCTTGGTCTTCCACTCAGCTTTGGGGCCACTATCGCATTCGTAGCTTGAAGCAAGAACAGGTGAACTCATGCCAATGGCAACCAATCCTGTTAGAACAATTTTTGTAAAATGATTCATTTTGGGCCTCTTCATTTGAAATTGTTTTGTAATGAAGAATAATGATGTGCCCATATTGCGGCCTAAACCATCAACTTACGGCCATAAACAATGGGTTTATATCGATGGTTTAGATGTTTAGCTGTGTGGGGAGGAAGCAGAATTCAAGTAAAACTGATGTAAGGTGATGGAGTAAAACCCAATGTTGCCTTTTACGAATACTTACTAAAAAACCGGTTTTAAAAACTACCTTAACGCCAGGGCGCTGCCGTCAAAACTAATACCCTGCCATCCGTGTTGAATAAAATTTCGGATATTTTGGTGATCGTCACCGTCTGGGTTTTCCAAAACATCTTTTCGGTAGTAATCACCAAAACACTGCAAGGTCTGAGCTTCGGTTAAGTTGTTGATATGGCCAAACGCATAAATTTTGCAGGAGCCATTGTTCTGCCCTGCATCATTTTTGGTTTCACCATTGGTGAATGCTGTCTCGCTGAAGCGGTAGTTTTCTTCAATCACAGCGATGGTATTGTCAAAGGTGACAGTCTCTGGCTCTGTGTTCAGTTTTTCCAGAAATTCAATCAGTAACATAGAGCGATCCCTGACCAATCAACGCATATTGTCTGCAATAAATTGATGCACGGTATTCAGGTCATTGGCCTGTACTGAATAGCGCTCTTCCCGCTCGAACAAGTCTGCCATATGGTGAGGCAGTGCCGGGTCTTGGGGGTAACCAGCTTTGCGAACAGCTTCGGGAAATTTGGCTGGATGTGCGGTGGCCAGACACACCATCGGAATGTCCTGACGATTGCGAGTTCTGCGTGCTGCTTCCACACCAATGGCGGTGTGTGGGTCGAGTAGGTATTCGGTGTTTTCCCACACATCAGCAATCACTTGAATCATCGCATCATCATCCAGACGGCAACTGCTGAACAGCTCTCTGGCTTTTGCCAATGCAGGCTCACTCAATGCCAGCTTGCCGGTTTGTTTGAAATTGGCCATCAGTTCGTTAATGGCATTGCCATCGCGATCGTAAAGGTCAAACAACATGCGTTCAAAGTTACTCGACACCATGATATCCATCGATGGTGACAGGCTGTGAACCAACTCGTGAAGGCTGTGATCATTATTGCTGATACAACGGTGCAGAATATCATTAGCATTGGTGGCCACTACCAGCTGGTCAATGGGCAGGCCCATACGCTTGGCCAGGTAACCAGCAAAAATATCGCCAAAGTTTCCGGTGGGCACTGAAAACGCCACGGGACGATGGGGAGCACCCAGCGCTAGGCTGGCATAAAAGTAGTAGACGATCTGGGCCATAATCCGCGCCCAGTTAATTGAATTTACTGCAACGAGCTGGCGATCTTCCGGCAGGAAGGATTGGTCACCAAAGCTGTTCTTCACCATGTTCTGACAATCGTCGAAGTTACCGTCTATGGCAATATTGAAGACATTCTTCTCCAATACGGTGGTCATTTGACGACGCTGCACTTCTGACACCCGGTTATGGGGGTGCAGAATAAAGATATCGACGTTATCGCTGTGACGACAGCCTTCGATGGCGGCGGAACCGGTATCACCGGAGGTGGCACCCATAATTACTACACGCTGGTCGCGCTTCTTCAGCACGTAGTCCAGCAGGTTACCGAGGAATTGCAGGGCAAAGTCTTTAAAAGCCAGGGTTGGCCCTTGAAACAGCTCAAGAATAAATTCGTTGTGGGCGGTTTGTACCAGCGGGGCAATGGCATCGTGGCGGAAGGTACTGTAAGTCTTGTCGATCAGCTCGCGTAGGTCGTCATCTGGCACTTCTCCGGCCACAAAGGGCGACATGATATTGAAAGCCAGCTCTTGGTAGGACAACCCGGTCCAGGAGGCTATTTCTTCCGCAGAGAACTTTGGCAGGGTTTCCGGCACATAGAGGCCTCCATCACTGGCGAGACCGGCCAGAATGGCATCTTCAAAGGACAATGTAGGGGCCTGCCCGCGGGTACTGATATATTTCACAATAGCTCTCTCAATAATTCTTTCGATAATGCTCTGTTTATTAACTGTTTGTTTAGAGCACTTCTTAGGGCACTTCTAAAAAACAGAAGCACTACTTATTTAAAACACTAGCCCAATGATTCAACACGAATTCTGACCACATCACCAGCGGTGGAATCCAATGCTTGAATCTTCTCCACCGCTTCGTCCAGATATTTCTCTACCGCGCGATTCGTGAGGATAATCAACTGAACGTGATCTTTACCCACTTCTGGCTCTTTCTGGATAACAGCTTCAACACTGATATTGGCATCACTCAATACTTGAGTGATTTTGGCCAGTACGCCGGGAACATCCAGTGCATTGATCCGCAGATAATACGAAGTTTCCACTTCGCTGATTGGCAGCACGTCAATTTCGTTTAGCTGATCCGGCTGGAAGCCCAGGTGAGGGACACGGTGTTCTGGGTCTGCTGTGAGGGTACGGGCCAGATCAACTACATCGGCAATCACGGAGGATGCGGTGGGCTCCGCACCGGCACCGGGGCCGTAGTACAGGGTTGGACCAACGGCATCGCCATTCACCAGCACGGCATTCATCACACCATCTACATTGGCGATCAGGCATTTTTCTGGAATCAAGGTGGGGTGAACTCGAAGTTCAATGTTGCCATTGTTTCGACTGGCAACACCCAAGTGTTTGATACGGTAGCCCAACTGTTCGGCATAGGTGACATCCTGAGGCTCAATTTTACTGATGCCTTCGGTAAATACTTTGTCAAATTGCAGTGGTATGCCAAATGCCAGAGAAGCCAGAATGACCAACTTATGAGCGGCATCAATACCTTCTACATCAAATGTCGGGTCGGCTTCTGCATAGCCCAGCTCTTGGGCCTCTTTTAATACATCGTCAAAGTCCCGGCCTTTATCCCGCATTTCGGTAAGAATAAAGTTGCCGGTGCCATTAATAATTCCGGCCAGCCACTCGATGCAGTTGGCGGATAGCCCTTCACGAATGGCCTTAATAATAGGAATACCACCCGCTACGGCTGCTTCAAAGGCGACGGTGACACCTTTTGCTTTGGCGGCTTCAAAAATTTCATTGCCGAATTCAGCAATCAGCGCCTTGTTAGCGGTGACTACGTGCTTGCCATTTTCAATGGCTCTAAACACAAGGTCTTTGGCCACGGTAGTGCCGCCGATCAGCTCGACCAGAATATCGATATCGGGGTTGTCGGCAACCTCAAAAATGTCTCGAGTAACACTGATATCGCCAAGGTCACAGGCTGGATTGTCGCGTCTTGCACCCACCTGGCCAATCAGGATTTGGCAACCTGCACGGGCATTGATTTCATCAGCATTTCGGCTCAGTACATTCACTGCACCACTGCCCACTGTTCCCAAACCACATATGCCAATTTTTACAGAATTCAAAGTGTTCGCCTTAACGTTAATATCAGGGTTAAAACCATGGTTGCAGTCAGAGTTACAACCGGTGCCCGCACCCTGTTAATCAATAATGACCGTGCAATAGATAGAGCCTTGCTCAAAAGCTTATTTGCTCTCATTCGGGCTGAAAATATCAGCCTAAAAATAGCACTATAAAAAGATGGCAACCTTAATAGTCGACAGGGACACTGTCAATGAGATAAAGGCCCACAATAACGCAGGAAAGCTACTGTCAATGCGGGCAACCGGGCGATTGAAGGACTCTGAGTAACAGGAGTGAGATAACGGGTACAAGATAGTGAAACTAACTCATATCAAAATCCATCAAGGTGGAAAGGCTAATTCACCCCAATAACTTTCAATAACTCTGGCGCCGGGCGATAACCGGGTAACAGTGTGCCATCTTCCATAATCAGTGCCGGTGTTCCAGTGACACCGGCTTCCTGCCCTAGAGCATATTGAGCTGCAACGGGGTTATCCTTACAGACATTCTCGGGGATAGGCTGCCTGTTCTTCAGTGCAGTCAGTGCGGTCAGCTTATCCTCAGCACACCAGGCGGATGCAATTTTTCGATAGGAGGGAGAACCGATACCCGCTCTGGGGAATGCCAGGTAACGCACTTCGACACCACCCATCGTCAAGCCAGGCAGTGCTTCATTGTGTAACTTTTGACAGTAGCCGCAATCCACATCTGTGAACACATAAATGACCGCCTTGGTTTCATCCACGGCGGGAAAGATAATCATATCGTCCTTGGCAACACTCTCCATCAGACCTTTACGAATACGGGCTGCCTCTAAATCTTTTACGGGCATAAAGAGTCCCGGGCGGGCCTGATACATGTCGCCTGTAATCAGGTATTCACCCGTTTCATTCACATAGAGAAACTGGGTGCCATTGACTCGTACTATATATAGCCCATTAATCGGACTGGTTTCTACAGCACCGTAGTTCAAATCTGGCCGGGCCTCTTTAAGGTTATCCCTAATAGTTTTAGTAATAACCTCAGATACCGGCTCTGCGTTGGCAGCACTCAACAGGAGAGTCGCAACCATAAAACCAACAATACTCTTCATCATAAATCTATGTCTCTTTTCCGGGTAATCCATCGGTTAATATCAATCGTCTTGCACATCATTTCGTGAAAGGGAATGCGTATTGGAGTCTATTAGACAACCAGGGTTCCACTCAACCTCCCTGCATCCTTTAGTTAACCCATTGTTACCCTCTTGGGTGATGTTGTTCATGTAAAGATTTCATACGACTACTGGCTACATGAGTGTAAATCTGCGTTGTTGAAAGATCACTGTGACCCAGTAACAGCTGCACTACCCTCAAATCAGCCCCATGATTCAGCAGGTGTGTGGCAAAGGCATGGCGCAAGGTGTGTGGAGATAACGGTTTGTCGATACCTGCCTGTTGAACATGCTGTTTCAAGCGGTGCCAAAAAGTCTGACGTGTCATTTCGCGTGCGCGGGTACTGGGGAACAAGACATCACTCTGAACCTCATTGAGCAACATCGGGCGCGAATTTTTCACATACCGCTCCAACCAACTCAATGCTTCATCACCCAAGGGCACCATGCGCTCCTTGCTGCCCTTACCAAATACTCGAACCACACCCTGTCGCGTGTTTACCTGATGAAGCTTTAACCCAACCAGCTCAGAGACTCTCAAGCCAGTGGCGTAGAGCACTTCCAGCATAGTGCGGTCACGCAATCCTATGGGTGTATCTGTATCGGGTGCTGCCAGCAAAGCCTCCACATCTGACTCCGAAAGACTCTTGGGCAATGGCCTTCCCAGCTTGGGGTTATCTACCAGAGCTGTAGGGTCTTCCTGAACTCGATTCTCTCGCAAGAGGTAGCGGTAGAAACCTCTCAGGCATGATAGCTGGCGAGCTGTAGAGCGAGCAGCCAGCCCCTCTTCAAACCGGTGAGCCAAATAACGTTGTACATCAGGCCCACAGACTCCCACCAATGTCTGACTGATTGAGGCAAGCCAAACACCAAAGGTATGTAAATCACGGCGATAGGCATCCAGCGTATTTTGACCCAGACCTTTTTCCATCCAGACAGCATCCAGATAGGTGTCGATAAGCTGCTGGTCTGAGGAGCTAATAGCCATGGGTTACTCTAACCGGGCGAGATAAAACGAACAAGGCAGTATAAAAGTGGATAACCGTACCCAAGCGGGCAAGAAACAGGATTCAAAGAGATTTGGCCAAAAAAAAGACACCAACAAGTGGTGTCTTTTTTAATTCTGAGGAAGAACTCAGCTGAGTTTTTCCTTAATACGTGCTGCACGACCAGACAGTTCGCGCAAGTAGTACAACTTGGCCTGGCGAACATCACCGCGACGCTTAACAGTAACGCTGTCAACCAACGGGCTGTAAGTCTGGAATGTACGCTCAACACCAACACCGTTAGATATCTTGCGAACAGTGAATGCAGAGTTCAGTGCTCGGTTACGCTTGCTAATAACAACGCCTTCAAAGGCCTGCAAACGCTCACGGGTGCCCTCTTTTACTTTTACCTGAACGACAACGGTGTCGCCTGGAGAAAAAGGAGGCAGTTCTTTGGACATCTGCTCCGCTTCGATTTCGGCAATAATTGGGTTTTTGTTACTCATGGTTTGCTCCTCAGCTTTTATCTGTTGGTGGCATGCCACCTTTTTGAGTAGCGTCGCACTGAGAGGAAAACAAGCTATTCGCTTTCATCAGCCGACTCTTTGACTACCTTGTCTAAAATTTTCTGTTGCTCGTCATTGAGCTTCAGTTTGTCTAATAAATCTGGGCGTCGTTCCCAAGTTCGCTTCAATGACTGCATCAGCCGCCATTGACGTATTTTTTCGTGGTTACCCGAGAGCAAAACCTCAGGTACCGTCAAATTCTCGTACTGCTCTGGCCTAGTGTAGTGAGGACAATCCAGCAGCCCTTCCGCAAAGGAGTCCTGCTCAGCTGAATCCTCGTGGCCCAATGCGCCCGGTAATTGCCGGATCAGAGCATCAAGCATCACCATCGCTGGTAGCTCTCCACCACTAAGAACGTAATCACCGATTGACCATTCCTCATCCACTTCAAGTTGGATAAGGCGCTCATCAACCCCTTCATAACGCCCAGTAACCAGTATCAGGTTCTCTCGGGTAACCAGTGTTTTTACACCACTCTGGTCAAGTACCCTTCCCTGTGGCGACAGGTATACAACTGTCGCTGGCTCAGTTTCTTCTGCCTCGGCAATCCATTCTCTGGCTTCGGCGATAGCCTCACGTAAAGGCTCTATCATCATCACCATACCGGGACCGCCGCCATAAGGCCGATGATCTACCGTCTGATGACGATCACTGGTGTGTGCTCTTGGATTAAAAAGTGCCACATCCAGCAAGCCCTGTTTGATTGCTCGCCCACTGATACCATAGTCGGTCAATGCAGCGAACATTTCCGGAAACAGTGTGACCAAGGCTACCTTCATTGTCACCGCTCCACTATTTATTCTTTGACCCTGTTATTCTTTGATCCTATAACTTACAGATCCTAATTGCTGCTGCTAGAACTCAGGGTCCCAATCAACATCAATTTTGCCAGCGTCGAGATCAACCCTTAACACGAACTGCTCTGTGTAAGGGATCAACCGCTCTTCCCGATCCAGGCTCTCTTTATCTCCCTTGACCACCAGCACATCATTTGCGCCAGTCTCCATCAAGCTGTCTACTACACCAAGACGAGTATCGCCCTGACAAGTAATAACCGTGAGCCCTTCAAGCTGATGCCAGTAGTATTCGCCTTGCTTCAGTTCAGGAAACTGCGACTTCTCTACAACGATATTTAACTGGCAATATTGTCTGGCGACTTCCCGGTCATCAACACCGGCAATATGAACCAACAATCCCTTATTCGTAGCTCGACATTGATCAACCTCAATCTCTCGCCAGCCTTCGGGTGTTTTCAGCCACCAAGGTGGATAGCGAAAAATATCTTCTGTGAGCTCAGTGAAAGAGTGGACCTTCACCCAACCCTTAATGCCATGAACAGTGGTAATTCGCCCAACTATAACCGGATCGACTGGTACAGAATCAATAGGATTCATCTCAGTCGGACGATGCTTACTGAAGCCTGACAATCCAAAGCCTGATAATTAGGCTTGGGCTTGAGCTGTGGCTTCTTTTACCAAGTTAGACACACGTTCAGACAAGCCTGCACCCTGGCCTACCCAGTGCTGTACGCGCTCAACGTCAACACGCAGACGCTCTTCTTGACCACGGGCAACCGGGTTAAAGAATCCAAGGCGCTCAATGTAGCGGCCATCACGAGCCTTACGGCTATCAGTGACATTGATGTGATAAAACGGGCGCTTTTTGGAGCCCCCACGAGCCAAACGAATAGTTACCATGAAGCTTCTCTTCTGTATTAACAGTCTTAAAATTATCAGCAGCTACACCCACGTTGGGGTCATAGCACAATGCCCGGCAAAAACCGGGCACCTGTGAAGGCGCGGGATTATATCGAAAACATCGAGGTGTGTATAGCGTGAAAGCCTGCTTGAACGAGGATTAAAACACGCTCTAAATCAGGTTTAGAACGGAAATTTTCCGCCACCTGGAGGAAGTCCACCAGGAGGCATACCACCACCAGGGAAACCGCCGGGGGGCATACCACCAGCCATTCCCCGCATCATTCTTTCCATACCTTTGCCCTTCATTTTTTTCATCATCTTACCCATTTGTTTATGCTGTTTAAGTAAGCGATTAAGGTCTTGAAGGGTGGTACCGGAGCCTTGAGTAATTCGGCGTTTGCGGGAGCCATTAAGAATACCAGGGTTACTACGTTCAGCAGGCGTCATGGAATTGATAATGTACTCCATCCGGGCAAACTGCTTGCCCATATTCGCCTGCTCGACCATCTGAGACATGTTGCCCATGCCCGGGAGCTTTTCGAGCATATTGGAAAAGCCGCCCATATTATTCATTTGCTGTAGCTGATCACGCAAATCATTGAGGTCAAACTTCTTGCCCTTGGCTACTTTTTTGGCCAGCTTCTCAGCTTTTTTCCGATCAACTTTCTGTTCGACTTCTTCGATCAGCGACATCACGTCGCCCATGCCTAGAATCCGTGAGGCAATTCGCTCGGGATAAAACGGCTCCAATGCATCGACCTTCTCGCCCACACCGAGGAACTTGATAGGCTTACCGGTCACCTGGCGTACCGACAGGGCCGCACCACCACGGGCATCACCATCTACCTTGGTGAGAACCACACCGGTCAATGGCAGCGCATCATTAAAGGCTTTGGCCGTGACCACAGCATCCTGACCGATCATGGCATCGATAACAAATAGGGTTTCTACGGGGTTGACGGCCTTGTGAAGCTGCTGAATTTCCACCATCAGCTCTTCATCTACATGAAGGCGACCGGCAGTATCCACCAGCAGTACATCCATAAACTTGGTTTTAGCCGACTGCACGGCATTGAGTGCAATATCAACCGGCTTTTGATCGGCGGAGCTAGGGAAGCATTCAACGCCCACTTCACTGGCCAATGTTTCCAACTGCTTGATAGCGGCAGGACGATAAACATCCACACTCACCACCATCACTTTTTTCTTCTGACGCTCCGTAAGAAACTTGGCCAATTTTGCAACAGAGGTGGTTTTACCTGCCCCCTGTAAACCGGCCATCAATACGACAGCGGGCGGCTGAGCAGCTAGGTTAAGCTCCTCGTTACTGTCACCCATCACATGCTCAAGCTCAGCCTGAACAATTTTTAAGAATTGCTGACCCGGGTTAAGACTTTGACCAACCTCAGACCCCAGAGCACGTTGCTTCACGCCCTCCACAAAGGTTTTGACCACCGGTAATGCCACGTCGGCTTCCAGCATCGCCATCCGCACCTCGCGGAGGGTTTCCTGAATATTTTCTTCGGAAAGACTGGCCTTACCGGAAATCTTTTTTAACGAGTGGGATAAGCGGTCGCTCAGGTTTTCAAACATCGCCATGGGGATTTTGTCATCATGTTGTTAACTCAGGGGATCGAGAGTATACCCGAAAGCAACACAGGTTTGGCATGGCCTCTTTTCGCCCGTGGCTATCTATGACACACTTTGTCTTTAAAACAAGTTGCCCACTATCGGCGAATAATAAACTTATGCTTAGTGCCACCTTAGCCATTGCTCTTTATCTTTGTGCAACGCTTTATCAAGTGTTGCAATTGCGCAAGCATCCGGCATTGCGAGTTTCATCATTACAACTGGTTGCCGCAGTAGCTATCGCCCTGCACGGCTACACCAGTATGCGATGGGTATTTACTGACTGGGGGTTGGACTTTGGTTTACTCCCGATGAGTACCGTTATCCTATTCACTATCAACCTGATCGTGTTGATTAGCAGCTTGCGCAAACCAGTGCACAACCTGTTTCTACTGTTATTCCCAATGACAGCATTGATGCTTGCGATCACCATGACAATCGGAAGTAGTGGAACCTTTTCGGAGTCAGTCTCCGCCCCTATAGGCACCCACATTTTTATCTCCATCCTTTCCTATAGCTTGATGACGATTGCTGCATTTCAGGCACTATTGCTGGCACTCCAGAACTGGCGTCTCCGTCATAAACACCTAAGTAATCTTTTACAAACTATCCCCCCATTACAAACCATGGAAGCCCTGCTGTTTGAAGTACTGTGGACCGGTTTTGGATTACTCACTCTGTCTTTACTGACGGGCTTTCTGTTCGTTGACGATTTCTTCGCTCAGCATCTGGCCCACAAAACAGTCTTCTCCTTATTTGCATGGCTGTTTTACGCCATTCTGTTATGGGGTAGACATGTGAAGGGCTGGCGAGGAAATACGGCTATTCGCTGGACACTGATTGGTTTCAGCGCCATGGTGCTGGCTTATTGGGGCAGTAAATTTGTCATTGAGGTTATCCTGAGCTGACGACTTCCTCAAAGCTGCTTCTCACAACTAAGCCGACACACAGTAAAGGTTGCCAATTGCCCAAAACTTCTTCAACATGTCCGGCCCAATAAGAAAATGAGGTCTTTCCTCCTTTGGACGACACCCCCCTTTGGCTGCTCTTCAGTGTACTTGGTGGCTTACTCTTAATATCTGCATTTTTTTCCGGCTCTGAAACAGCCATGATGTCGCTCAATCGTTATCGGTTGAAGCATCTGCGTAAGCGCCATACTGGCGCCCGACGGGCCTACAAACTATTAAAACGTCCCGACCGTCTGATTGGTATCATTCTAATTGGCAATAATCTGGTCAACATCATGGCCTCGGCCATTGCTACTGTAATTGCCCTGCGCCTTTATGGTGATGCCGGTATTTTCATTGCTACCCTGCTGCTTACACTGGTCGTACTCATCTTTGCAGAGGTCACTCCAAAAACGATGGCAACACTACACCCGGAAGGCATCGCGTTCACCGTCAGTCACGTTCTTCGACCACTACTCACCCTGTTTTACCCAGCAGTCTGGCTGGTTAACCATCTATCCAATGGCCTGTTGAGAATATTTGGAGTGAACCCAAATAAGGGTATTGATGACAGCCTCAGTAAAGAGGAAATTCGCACGGTGGTGGATGTCTCCAGTGAAAACATTCCCGATCATCAGGGAATGCTAATCAATATTCTAGATTTAGAAACTGTCACGGTGAACGACATCATGGTACCTCGCAATGAAATTGTGGGGCTCGATCTGGAAGATGATATCGAAACACTGCTCGACACTATCATCAACTGCGGCTATACCCGCCTGCCGATCTACAGTGGCAATATCAACAATGTGCACGGGCTGTTGCACATGAAGTCGGTTACCCGATTGTTACGTAGCGGGGGTGAGAACTTAAGTAAAGAAGCCATTAAGCGTTTTGCCCGCGAACCCAGTTTTGTGCTGGAAAATACCCCGCTCAACAAACAGCTACTAAACTTTCAGAAAGACCGGCGCCGTATTGGGCTGGTGGTGGACGAGTACGGTGAGGTCGAAGGGCTGGTCACTATGGAGGATATTCTCGAAGAGATTGTCGGCGATTTCACTACCAACAGGGCAGAAGATGAGCAGGACGATATTGTCGCACTGGACAAGAGTATGTACGACATCGAGGGCTCTGCCACCATTCGAGATATCAACAAAGCCAATAACTGGGATCTTCCGACTGATGGCCCAAAAACCATCAACGGCCTTGCTCTGGAGCACTTGGAAAACATTCCCGATGGCCATGTCACCTTTACCATTGGTCGCTACCGCTTTGAAACACTGGAGTTGAAGAACAAGATGGTGGCCAAGTTGAGGGCCAGGCGCTTACTGATTAAAACAAGTGGTGAGGACACTGATGAGGAGGATGAAGACTAATTAATGTCACTTGTTAGGCCACATTATTAATGTCGTGTGATTTTAACACTCCATCTTTTCTAAATCAGGACGACAAGATCAGACAAAAGGATTTTTCTCACTCGCTCTTTTGGCTGCTTTCGCAATAACATCTAACCGCTCATCATCTTCCATCAAAAGCCACTCACGAATTTCCCTGGAAGTACGGTAGCAACCGATACAAAGATCATTTTCATCCATTGCACAGATTGAAATACAAGGTGACGTGATGGTTCCGGACATAGTTTTTCCAACAAGGGTTAGTGGTAACGGGTTCAGAGCAGCGCGAATTATCAGACTAATTGGCCCTTAGTTGCAACAATCGGCATACAACTTATCTGGTGCAATTTTACATTGATCAATCAACCTGACTTAGGCCGTTGGTTGAGGTTATCGGGCCTAAGGTCAATCTTGTCGGGATAGTGCAGATCAATACCCGCGTCCAGTGTCAGGTTGAGAAAGTCCACCAATACCACCAGAGAGAACCCCCAAATACGATAGCCTTGGTATATGTAACAGGGCATACGAAGGCTGTAATCAGGGCCGGTAAAGTGGTCGACCGTGAGATTAGATTGGTCCAAAAAATATCGAAGCGGTACATGAAATACAGCATCCAACTCATTGGGGTTCGCCGTGAGTGATTGCTCGGGGGAGACCAACCCTACATAAGGCCAGACTCGCATGCTGTATCGGGTACAATTAATCGGCAAACTGGCAATTACCTCAACCTGCCCCGGTGGCAAACCAATTTCTTCATAAGTTTCCCGAAGGGCCGTTTCCAATAGGTCAGCATCACCTATTTCCCATTTCCCACCGGGAAAGGCCACTTCACCACGGTGGGACGCCATGTGCTCCGCTCGCTTGGTCAAAATAATTTTTGGGTCATCCTGCTCCCGGGTCAGTGCAAGCAGGATGGCGGCTTCACCCAACTCGTCATCAATGGGCATTGATCGCCCAACAGGAAGAGATTTCAGTCGCTGTGTAATTAAGTTCAACATGTTCTGACCATTTTACATATTCTTACCATTTAAGAGGCAACCCCTATTTATATATACTGCTCACTGAAACAGTGCTATTCCTACTCTGTTATTCCTACTCTAGTGATATTTTATGAACTTTTGCAGTCAATGTGGTAAATCCATTAGCCTAAAAATCCCTGTTGGGGATAATCGTGAACGACATGTTTGCGACCATTGTGAAACCATCCATTACCAAAACCCTCGAATCATTGCTGGCTGTATTCCGGTTATAGATGAACGAGTACTGCTATGCAGGCGAGCCATCGAACCGCGATACGGGCTTTGGACCCTGCCAGCCGGGTTTATGGAAAATGGTGAAACCACACTTCAGGGAGCACTGCGTGAATGCGCGGAAGAGGCTAATGCTAGAATCGACAACCCCAGGCTCAGTGGTATTTTTGATATTCCCCATATCAACCAAGTTTATGTGTTCTATAGCGGTATCATGAGTGACTTAACCTATAGTTCTGGAGCCGAGTCCCTGGAAGTGGAGCTGTTTCGGGAACAGGATATCCCCTGGACCAGTTTGGCATTCCCTGTGGTTGAGTTAGCCCTGCACTATCATTTTGAAGATACCAAACACAACCGAACTGAGGTGCGTACCGGCACCATCAACCGCCCTTGGATCAGTCCAAGGCGCTAACGAGTTGTTAAAATACTTGTTAATAATATCGACACAGAGCATAAGAGCTGAGCAAACGACGTCTCTTTAAAACCAATACTCGCCTACACCAAAATCTCGGTAAGCGGCCAAACATCATAGGCCGGTTCTTCATAGGGATGGGAGGCCAAAAATGCTCGGACGGCATCCTGAATTAACTCATCAGCACAAACCATCTCAACTCGATACTCCTCAACATGCTCCAACTCTCCCGCTTGGCCAAGATAAGGAGAACTCCCTGCCAACGGACAAAACTGGCCTTCACCTAACACCTGCCAGGAACAGTGTTCGTAATTGCCAATGCGTCCAGCACCTGTGTCAAACACGGCCTGCTTGACCGAACCCACATGGCTCACGGGAACAAAGAAAACTAGTTTATACATAGTGCAACCTGTTACTCAGAGCACAGCTTTCCCTTGTGCTTTTATTAAATTCCACCGTTGGTGGCGTCGCCTTTATCTTTAAGTCCTGAGCAACTAGTTTATACTGATTTTTAAGGTTATTTATGGAAGCTACATGTGAATCGATGAAATCACCTAACCTAAGTATTCCAGAACAGATTCGCCGCAACTTTGTCGCACTGGTCAGCCTGGTTATTGCTGTGAGCAGCCTGAGCTATACAGGCTGGCGTCATGAACAAACCGAAGAAAACCACAACTCTCGAACAGCTGCATTTGAAGCCCTTCTCAAACTGGGCGAACTCCAACAGCTTGTTTTTCATCGTCACTACGACAACGAACTCGACAAGGGCAACCCTCGTGCGGGCTGGGCCTATGTCTTAACCATTCAGGATCTCTCCTCGCTATTACCACCGCCAGCAACGGAAAGTGCCAGTGAACTGGTAGAAACTTGGGGAGACCATTGGCATGGTTTGGGCAGTAATCAAGAAAGTGCAGATGCCATTACCGGTGCCATAGACAACACTCGCAATAACACACTGGCACTTCTACAATCATTGAAGTAATTTTATCGGTATAACATCAAGTCCTACCAAAGCTTTTATGCTTTCTATTTCCATCTCAACTTAAAGCGCCTAAATCAACCATTATGTGGTTGTTTCAAATCAATTGGATTGACATAAAGCCCCCACAGGCAACAAGTACTTATTGCTTCTAACTCCAATATAACTGATAATCATTATCATTTAAGGCAATCTGTACCATTTATACGTATGCAATTTGATCAACTACAAACAGGCGACCATGCCCGGGTAAGTGGCTTCAAGGATGTTCCTGAGTCCTACCGCATTCGTTTGATGAGCCTGGGATTAACACCTGGAACACCCTTTTTAGTACAACATCGAGCCCCTTTGGGTGACCCGATCGCTATTCTTGTTAGAGGGTTTCGGCTCAGCCTGAGAAGCCATGAGGCAGTAGGGCTGATGGTAGACAAATTATGAGCCAAGAGTTCACCATTGCATTGGTGGGTAACCCCAACTGCGGTAAAACTACGCTGTTCAACGCCCTTACAGGAACCCATCAAAAAGTGGGCAACTGGCCTGGCGTTACCGTAGAGAAAAAAACCGGCAATTTTAAGCATGCTGGCACCAACTTTAAGCTAGTGGATTTGCCCGGCACCTATTCCCTGCATGTCTCTTGTGAAGATGACTCAATCGATCAGCAAATCGCACAACAGTTCATATTGGGAAACAATGCTGATCTCATCATTAATATTATTGATGCCTCATGTCTTGAACGCGGCCTGTACCTGACAACCCAGCTAATGGACGCAGGCGTTCCATTCGTTATCGCACTGAACATGATGGATGTGGCGGATCAAAACGGCATCCACATCGACCCATATGAATTGTCTGAAAAAATTGGCTTTCCTGTGGTATCACTGGTAGCCAGCCGCAGTGAAGGCATTGGAACCTTAGTTGATATCGCAAGCAATTATCTTCATAAGAACACCGATAGAACCCACCCGGTTACCGTATCCGACCCTCTGGAACAGACCACTACAAGAATTCTGTCCTTGATACATCAGCATTCTCCAAGTTCGTCCAAACTTCAGGCGACTGCCATATTGGAAAGAGATGCCCTAGTGCTATCCCAGTTCCCCGAAAAACTACAGCAGCAGATGCAAGCTGAAGTTGACTCCCTTGAGAAGCAACTGACATATAGTGCCGCAGACACATTAATTACCGACCGATACCAATGGATTAATAACATCACTACCGGTGCCGTCCATTACGATTCCCAAGACAAAAAATCAATTACAGATATCATCGATACCGTACTACTAAACCGCTATCTTGCCTTCCCCGCTTTTCTCGGGGTGATGTACCTGATGTTTATGGTGTCCATTAATTTTGGTGGTGCATTTATTGATTTCTTCGATATTGCGGCCGGGGCCATTTTTGTTGAGCTACCCCGACAATTACTTACAGCACTGCACTTTCCCCAATGGATGGTGACATTCATTGCAGATGGCGCGGGAGGGGGCATACAGTTGGTTGCCAGCTTCGTGCCGGTCATCGGTACACTCTTTCTCTTCCAAACCTTCCTGGAAGACTCAGGCTATATGGCACGAACCGCCTTTATTCTTGACCGAATAATGCGCAGCCTGGGATTACCAGGGAAAGCATTTGTGCCATTAGTGGTGGGCTTTGGCTGTAATGTACCTTCAGTGATGGCCAGCCGTACTTTGGATACCAACCAAGATCGCTTACTCACAACACTTATGGCACCGTTCATGTCCTGTGGTGCCAGACTGACAGTCTACATTTTATTTGCCACCGCCTTTTTTACTGAAAACGGTCAAAATGTCGTCTTTGGTCTTTATGTCATTGGTATTGCTCTCGCCATGCTTACAGGCTTTTTAGTGCGCCGAAAAATGCTGAGTCAGGACATTAGCCCCTTTATCATGGAGTTGCCCAACTACCATACTCCCACAGTAAAAGGCCTTGTTATCCATACCTGGCATCGACTGAAAGGCTTCATACTACGTGCGGGTAAAGCCATCGTTATCGTGGTTATTGTCCTTAACTTTGCAAACTCTATCGGTACTGATGGCAGCTTTAATAATCAAAATACTGAGCGTTCATTACTTTCTGCCATTGGAAAAACTATTACTCCAATATTTGGCCCACTCGGTGTAAAAGAAGAAAACTGGCCCGCCACTGTAGGTCTGTTCAGTGGTATCTTTGCCAAAGAAGTGGTCGTAGGTACGCTGGATGCCCTCTATTCTGATATGGCTAGAAATGAAAACGGCCCGCCGACGAAGACTAATGAAGCAATAAGTATTACAGGAATGATTTCTGAAGCCTTTGCGACAATCCCGGAAAACCTTGCCGAAGTAAATAATATGTGGGGGGACCCTTTAGGGATTAATGTCGGTGATTTAACAGATAAAGAAGCCTCTGCTGAAGCGCAAGATGTAAAAGTTTCTACTATCACATTAATGCAGCAATTATTTGATGGCCCCTTGGCTGCCTTCTGCTATATCCTGTTTATTCTTCTCTATATGCCCTGCGTCGCGACCCTGGGTGCTATCTACAAAGAAGCCGGTAGTGCCTGGGCCTTTTTCTCCGCAACATGGAACACCCTGCTAGCTTATGCTGTGTCTGTTATTGTCTATCAGCTAGGCACACTGCCAGCACACCCTCAGCAATCTCTGCTGTGGACCGGGGCCATGCTGCTGATTATGCTAACTGGCTACCTACTTTTGATGCAGTTTGGTAAGAAACAGGCTCGTAATGAAAATCTGATACCGGCGGTCAATTTACACTGACGGCACATAGAATTATGGGCCACCTGCAGACAAACCTATCCTGCAAATAGCCGCCCTAAAGACAACAATATCTATCAGCTACGACAACCTATAAAAATAGAAAGCTGGTAGCTCTAAAACTTCTCAACGGCCCGTAATAGCTGACGACAGGTTACTTGTCCTACCAACTTGCCATCCTGAACCACGGGGCAGCGGCGAAAACGTCGCGTCAACATATCCTGTGCCACATCCACAATGTCTGCATGGGGTGAGACCGAATACACATCCTTAGTCATATACCCGCTAACCGGACCAACGCTGGTTTCTTCGTTGTACATGGCACTAAGAATCGCTTTCAGACAATCCATTTCTGACAAAATACCAAGTAAATGATTCTCATCATCTACCACACAAAGGCCTGAAATCTTGTATTCCAGAATCAATTCTACGGCATCACACAAATCGACATCGGCTTTCACCTTAACCGGGCTTGGAAGCATGTAATCTTTGAGTTCTACTGAGCGCAACATAGAGAAACCTTCTTTTTTTACCCACTTTCAGAATACTAGACAAACAGCGAATTGCATACCGTGCCTACCTAGAAAAACCCACCAACATAGACCATTAGCGGCTGCGGGAGCACACCCAACCAGACCACCAGCACAGCCAGCAACACTGCCACAATTTCACCCAACCAAGGGGATGAATACTTAACAGTCTTGTTATCATCCTGAAGCGTCATGACATAAATAATTCGCAAGTAGTAGTAAATGCCAATGGCGCTGCCCAAAACCAATGCGGCTAACAGCACCCATAGAGCCCCTTCTATACCTGCGGTAAAGATGTAAAACTTACCAATAAATCCGGCGGTCAAGGGGATCCCTGCTAGGGACAACAATGAAAGCGTTAAAATTCCTGCCAATAATGGCCGATGCCAGAACAACCCAGTAAGGTCAGTGACAGACTGCTTTTCATCACCCCCTTCACTGGATAACAGACTGATAACAGCAAAGACTGCCAAGGTGGTCACTACATAGGCCACAACATAATAACTTGCCGCCTCTACCGCCAACTTACTGCCACCCAACATACCGCCAGCCACCAGCGTTATTAACAAATAGCCAAAGTGAGCAATGGAAGAATAAGCCAACAGCCGTTTGATATTTTGTTGCTGTAGGGCAAGGAGGTTACCTACCAGCATTGATGCCACAGCCAATACACCCAAAGTAACAAGAAGCGTATCGTATTGATGTAACTGTGCCTCCATAAAGAAACGCAGCAGTGCAGCAAAAATAGCACCCTTGGAGGCCGTCGCCAAAAATCCTGCCACAGGTAATGGTGCACCCTGATAAACATCTGGCGTCCACATATGGAATGGCACCACTGACAGCTTGAAACCTACACCGGCCAAAACCAATGCTGTTCCCGCAAGAATAAGCACCTGATTATCTGTGGCTGCCGACAGGCGCTCCCCCATTTCCACAAAAGACATACTGCCAAGTGCTGCATACAGCAGAGCAAAACCAAACAGCAATACGGCAGAGGCACAACCGGATAACACCAAATATTTAATGGCTGCTTCTAACGGTAATTTTCCTTTTTCAGGATAGGAAATCATTGCATAGAGTGAAACACCCAGTAGCTCCATCCCCAGTAGTAATGACACCACATGATTAGCAAAGGCCAACACTAAGGCCCCGAGTGTTGCCAATAACAGTAGTAAATAAAACTCCTCGTTACGCCCACTACGATGCCGCAGGTATTCCCACGACAATAAAGTACTTGCCAGCGCAACACCCAGCAACAAGACAGTAAAAAATATGCCGTAGCGATCTACACTCAACAACGACATTGTTTGCTCGCCCACTGCCATTGCTATTGGTATAGACAATAATGTGCACAGCAACCCGACTACCGTAAACCCTGCAGTGAGCCCATGGGCTCGGCGAAAAGCAATGACTAACATCAGTAATACAATAACAACGGTCAGTACGATTATGGGGAGTATGGCCTGTAGCTCAATCATGCTCATGGCATTACTCATGGAAAGGCCCCCGCAATGTCTGTAGTGCTAGCAGCTTCTGATACCTCAACCACCAACCGAGTCAGGCTATCCAGTACTGGCTGGGCTGTATCAAGTACTGGCTGGGGGTAAAGTCCCAACCATACCAAGCCAACAATCATCACTGCCATAGTCAACATTTCCCTGCCACCATAGTCCGACAATCGCAACCCTTCATTAGGTTTACCCTGGAAAGCCCGTTGCATCATGATCAGTAAATAGATGGCACCAACGATTAAAACCAAAGCAGACACCACCGCCACCCAGGGAGCAACTTTAAACAGCCCAATCAAGACCATAAATTCGGCAACAAAATTACCCAGCCCTGGTAAGCCGACCGAAGCCAACATAAAGAACATGGCCACGGCACCCATACGTGGCATGTTTTGCCATAAACCACCCATTTTTGACATATCCCGGGTATGAAGCCGTTCCTGCAATGATCCGGCAATCATAAACAATGCCGCAGTACTCAGACCGTGAGCTATCATTTGCATTACCGCACCTTGCAGAGCCAGAGTGTTCCAGGCAAACACACCCAGCAACACAAAACCCATATGACTAACACTGCTATAGGCCACCATGCGTTTAAAGTCATCCTGACCAAAGGCCAATATTGCCCCGTAAATTACTCCCACTGCACCTAGTGCCAAAGCAATAGGAGAAAAGGCCATCGCCTCATTAGGGAACAGTGGAACCACAAAGCGAATAAGACCATAGGCACCGGTTTTCAACAGAATCCCAGCCAGAATGACACTACCTGCGGTAGGTGCCTGGGTATGAGCATCAGGCAACCAAGTATGAACAGGGAACCCTGGTAGTTTGACAAAAAAAGCGATGAAGAAACCTAGCATCAGCCAATACGCTATGTCCCCACCTACATTATGTCCGAGCAAATCAAAATAGCTGAAGCTATACACACCCGTACTGTGCTGATTCAGTACCACCAAGGCTAAAATTGCGAACAACATCATCAGGCCGCTGACCTGAGTAAAGATGAAGAACTTCATGGAGGCATAGCTCCGTCCTTCATGCCCCCAGATAGCGATCATCAGATACATAGGTACCAGCATTACTTCCCAAAACAGGAAGAACAGGAAAAGATCCAGAGCCAAGAACACCCCAATGACCCCCGCCAAAGTCCAGAGTAAATTAGCTTCGAAGAAACCTGTTCGCTGTTTAATATCTGTCCAGGAAGAACTGACAGAAATAGCGCCTAACACTAACGTCAGGACAACCATAAGTAAGCTCAGGCCATCCATCGCCAACTCAAAACTAATACCAAAACGCGGGATCCACTCTGCCTTATAATGGAACAACCAAGTAGTTGCATCAGAGGGGTTCGGTACAACAGCAATTTGAGACCAGGAAAGATCGGCGACAGCACACAAATAACCCAGATCAAACAAAATTACTAACAGCGCTATCCAGCGCGGCAAGTTCGGATGTTGCCGCTCAGATATCCAGGCAATCACACCACCTACCAGCAAAATGAGAATGAGATTGACCAAAATCATTTGAGCACCCCCTGCGCTATCATATAACCCCCTGTAATAGCGCAATGACCACAATCATGCCAAACACCATGCTGGTGGCATACCAACGCAACCGGCCTGCCTGCGTATAGCTAAACACCCTGTATAAGAGCTGACAAAATTTAACGATCGTATTATAGATATCGTCCATACATTCCCTCCTCAATAGATGAGTAAGAGACTTATAGGGCTGCACCCAAAATTTGTCATAGAGCCAATCCATCGCCCAACCACTGAACCAGAATTTTCTCAGCATTTGTCCCGATGCCGAATTAACCAATCCGTCTACTTTCCATTGGCCACCCAGGAAAATGAAATACGCAATGGCCAAGCCAATAAGCGGAACCGCAATAGAAATTCCTTCTATTAAGTGACTGGGGTGATGTTCACTTGCAACAGGAAATGCTGACGCCAATGGCACCAACGGCAGGGCAAAAAACCCACCGACCAACGCCAAAACACAAAGTAATGACAGCGGTACCGCCATGCGAACCCCGGGTTGCTTATCCGGCTCCATTTTTGTCTCGCCAAAGAACACCACAAACACCAACCTAAAACTGTACATAGCTGTTAACAATGCCCCCAACAAACCACCCACCCACAACCAAGGACCGACTCCCGGCAACTCGTAAGCCTGCAATAAAATCATATCCTTACTAAAAAATCCTGACGTCAGCGGCAGTGCCGCCAATGCGGCCGAACCAATAAGGAAACTCCAGAAAACCACGGGTAAACGAGTTCGAAGACCACCCATCTTGAAGATATTATGTTCATGGTGCAGGCAGTGAATCACAGCACCTGCCGCCAGAAATAACAGCGCCTTAAAAAAGGCATGGGTTACTAAATGAAAAATTCCCGCGGCCCAGGCACCCACGCCTAATGCCAAAAACATATAGCCAATCTGACTAATAGTGGAATACGCCAGAATCCGTTTGATGTCATGTTGGTTCAGCGCAGTAAAGGCTGCCATCAAGGACGTGATCAACCCCACAAGCGCTACCGCCAACATGGCGGGAGGCGCGAGCAAAAATAATTCGTGGGTTCGTGCAATAAGATACACACCAGCCGTCACCATGGTTGCGGCATGTATCAATGCACTAACTGGTGTTGGACCCGCCATGGCATCTGGCAACCATGTGTGCAACGGCAACTGAGCCGATTTGCCCACAGCACCACCCAGCAATAACAGGCAGGCGACAACAGGTAAAGTATCACCCACTTCCCACTGGCTCTTCGCTGCCTCAGCCAATGGTTGTATATCCAACGTTCCCAATTCGGTAAATAGCAAGAAAAGGCCCACGGCCATAGCAGTATCACCAATCCGAGTCACCACAAAGGCTTTTCTTGCTGCTGCGCCGTTATCTGGATTTTGATACCAAAAACCCACCAGTAAATAACTGCATGCACCGACACCTTCCCAGCCCAGATATAACAGCAATAGATTGTCTGCCATCACCAATATCAACATAGCGAAAACAAACATATTCAAGTAAGCAAAATAACGACTGAAGCTGTTGTCATCTTCCATAAACTCGGTGGAAAACAAGTGAATCAGAAAACCAACACCGGTAATCACTGACATCATTACCAAAGTTAGGCCATCCAGATAAAAAGCAATATCAGGAGAAAATTCACCCACTCGCATCCAGGTCCACAGCACTTGATGATGGGGCTGACCTGTTTCCATAAACGCCAGACCCACCAACAGTGTGATCAAAGCGGCCATACCCACTGAACCCGCACCTAGAATGGCCACCATGCGTTTTGGCAGTTTGCCCAGTGTCACCATCAATATTATTGAGCTCACCAAGGGGAAGAGTGGAATGAGTGGCAGCAGTTTCAACATAGGGACAACCTCAACATAAAATTATCCTCTCATCCTGTTGGCATCATCCATATCCAGGCTCTTAAAGCGACGCTGAATCTGAAGCACCAAACCCAAACCAACGGCTACTTCGGCAGCCGCAACGGCAAGAATTAACATAAACACTATTTGACCATCGGGCTGACCCCAACGAGCTCCTGCGGCAACAAATGCCACAGCAGAAGAGTTGAGCATCACTTCCAGAGAGATCAAAATAAAAATGATGTTCCGCCGCATCATCAATCCAAGCAGCCCGCAGATAAATAATAATGCAGACAACAACAGAACATGGTCGAGAGGAATGCTGACACTGCCCATTAGCTTCGCCCCCTTGATGAATTTTCTCTACCCTCTTCCAGGTAGCGACGACCAAGGTGATAAGACCCCACCAGCCCCGCCAAGAGCAGCATGGAGGCAATTTCTACGGCCAGCACATAGGGGCCAAACAACGTCAGACCTACCTGCTTCGGCGTGACCAGACCTTGTATTTCAGCGGGTGCACTTTGGGAAAGCACCAGAACCAGTTCAACCAATAACACCAATGTAAAAATGACAGGGGTGATCCAAATCTGAGGCTTCAATAATTGCTTTTCACGACGATCACCCTTATCACCCAAATTGAGCATCATGATGACAAAGATAAACAACACCATAATGGCACCCGCATAAATCACCACTTCTAATGCCGCAGCAAACGGCGCGCCGATAATGTAAAAAATTACGGCCACCGCTAACAAAGACAAAATCAAATAAATTAGTGCGTGGGTCGCATTTGCACGAGTCAGAGCCAGAATGGTTGCCACCAATGCAATGGTTGATGCCGTGTAGAACAGAACGAGCTCTAACATCTCAATCTCCTGTCATCGGCAGAAAATTTTGACCCATACAGATTCAAATAAAACACCGTAAAACTTGTCTTCATCATGGCAACAAACTCCTGACATCAATAGGCCGAGCTTCGTTCTCCGCCTCACCTTTGTCTTTCCAGCCTGTCTGCAAACCTGAAACCCGGTAAAAGTTGTAATCATGATATTTACCGGTGCCGTCAATCAGCAAATGTTCTTTTTCGTACACCATATTCTGTCGATCGTATTCGCACATTTCGAAATCTGGTGTCAGTTGAATAGCGTAGGTAGGGCATGCCTCTTCACACATACCACACATAATGCAGCGCGAAAAATTGATCCGGAAAAACTCTGGATACCAGCTACCGTCATTACGGTTACCTTTTTGTAGTGCAATACAATCCACTGGGCAGGCCACCGCACATAGATTGCACGCTACGCAACGCTCTTCGCCATCAGGGTCACGGGTGAGCACAATGCGCCCTCTATAACGTGGCGCCAGATAAGGTTTTTCTTCGGGGTATTGGACAGTTTCAGCAGGCGTAAACGTGTGCAATAAAACCCGCCACATGGTTCGTAACTGACTAATCATGCCGCACCTCCACTAGCACCAGATAACCAAAGTGCTACGGCTCCGGTTACCACCAGATTAACCAACGTCAGCGGCAACATAATTTTCCAACCCAGGGACATTAACTGGTCATATCTGGGCCGAGGAATCGCCGCCCGCAACAGTATAAAGAAGCAAATAACGATGAAGGTTTTAATACCGAACCAAACGACAGGCGGCAGCCAAGGACCTAACCAGCCGCCAAAAAATAATGTAACGATCATGCTGGAAATTAAAATCAACCCCAGGTATTCGCCCAACATAAACATGGCGAATTTCATGCCACCATATTCTGTGTGAAAACCCGCGGTCAATTCATGTTCTGCTTCAGGTAAATCAAAAGGCAATCGGTGACTTTCAGCGATGCCAGACACGGTAAATACAAACAGGCCCAAAAACTGTGAAATGCAGTACCAACCATCAGCCTGAGATTCGACAATTACCCTGAGGTTGAAACTGCCAGAGAGCATCACTACACCCATCAATGACAACCCCATAAAGACTTCGTAACTCACCATTTGGGCAGCAGAGCGCAAGCCGCCTAATAGAGCATATTTATTATTGGAGGCCAGACCTCCAAGCAATACGCTGTACACGGCAAGAGAGGTCATACCAAGAAAGAACAGCAGACCAATATTCATATCAATGATTTGTAACCCTGGGCCGAAGGGCACCACGGCAAAACCCAGCATCATTGCCATCACAATAGCTGTGGGTGCAAAGATAAAGACAACCTTGTCGGCGAAAGGCGGTACCCAGTCATCCTTGGTCAGCAACTTCAGCATATCCGCTGCAACCTGCATGATGCCAAAGGGCCCTAATCGATTTGGGCCATAACGATCCTGCCAGATACCCAGTAAACGACGCTCCCACCAAGTCATCACAGCAGCACCACCAACACCACCAAGCAATACCGTCAGAGAAAACAAAATGATCATGCCATCAGACATATGACACCCCTGTCTGCACACCATAGCTCCCAGAGCTGGGGGCATTGGGATTAGATGAAGGATTATCCGTGGCAATCAACTGGGGTTTCCGTCGTTGCCAGTCATTGGCCTTTTGTAGTATCACCATAGCGCCTGGTACTAGCGACTCGGTTCCTGGCATCCCCGCAGTAAAACCCGCACAACCATTTGCCAATGACCCATCAACCATCACTTCCAATATCACTGAGCCCTCTGCTGCTGCCCTGCCTTGCATTGACACAATGACACCATCGCCATCAACAACCTGAAGTTTGCCCGCATCATCCGAGTTTAAAATCAGTTGGGCATCTCCAGCCAACTCCGCAATGGCAGGGGCCTGATAGCTCAATTCATCACTGCCAAATACCCGATAAACTGGAACCAGCAACCGCTCAGAATCAGAAGACTGGAAAGCATCCGGAGCAAATTCTGCATCCACGCCCTCACCGGAAGCTATCAACCGTACACCGGCGGAGCCGCCTTTAATTGCACCACCGGCCTCATCTTGAAACTTCTGTATAGACTGATTGGAATTCCAACCCGGTGACCAGTTATAGGACATCAATGAACTCGGCAGCCCAACACTCAAACCTTCCATGCTAAATGACAGAGGAGTCTCTTCATCCACAGGCTGTTTAGGTTCATGAACAGACACATCGGCCCGCATGGCAGTACGGCCGCTGTAGCGAGTAGGTTGCCGTGGTATTTTTAATCCACGATTACGGAACTGGTGATCTGGGGCAGCAGCAGTGATTTCAGACAATGCCGCAATATCCTGGGAACAGGCTTGTTCCACCTGGTCAAAATGCTGTAGCTCATTGAATCCCGACAACCCCAACACCTGGCCTAACTCAGACAACCACTGCCAGCTGGCAAGCCTGTCATCTTCCGCTATAAATACCGGGTAATAACGTTGTGCCCGCCCCTCACTATTGACCCATGTACCTTCAGACTCCGCGACGGTCGCCACGGGTAATGCTATGTGTGATTTTGACAGTGTGGCATTATCCAGCGAGTCCAATACCACGAGCTGTTTGATATTTCCCAATAAGCGATCGACTTCCTCCGTCGGTGCTCGCCGATAAAGATCATTTTCCAACACAATCAAGGTATCAATATTGCCTTGTGCAACACTCTCTACCAATGCATCAAACCCGATACCCTCACCACCATCCAGCATTGCCACGCCGAGGCTATTACATTCTGGCACGCTCAAACTGAGCATCGTCTCTGTGCTGTTAGCTAGCGCCTCAGCTACAGCTGTAGCACTATCAATCACCGCTGAATTCAACAAACTGGTACCCGACACAACTAAGGGGTTTTTCGCGGCTTTTAATGCTGAAGCAATGATTCCAACCAATACCCTGAGGCCCGGGTCCAGGCTATCCATGGATAAATTGGGAATGGGGTTTCCTGAAATTTCTGCTGCGACAGCAAAACCCAATCTGGCAATATCATCGGGGGCCAATGAAATACTGGTTTCGGCAATATCATCCAGTCTGCTTTGATTAACTCCAGCGATAAATATTGGGCTGTATTGGTCTTGGGACAGGTTGCGAATTGCCGCATCCATCCAAGGTTCCAGGCGCATTTTCGCAGCCAGTTCCAAGGCTTTATTTCGAGCAGCCTGACGTAGGGCGAGAGCTAGACGTGGTGCAGTATTACTGACGTCTTCACCAAGAATCAGTATTGCATCAGCAGATTCAATTTGATGAATGGAGGGACTAATTGCCCGGGTTGTACTTAGAATGTCGGCAACCTGCTGAACAAGAGTCCGTTCAGGGCCGCCCATCCCGGGACAAAAATGTATGCCTCCCACTAACCGGCGTAACAGGTAATTGGCTTCCACTGAAGCCCGTGGAGAACCAATGGCAGCAACTGTTCCCTGCTGGCAGAAACTCGCCACCTGACTCAGGGCATCATCCGCTTTAATAGCCTGATAACTACCATCCTCCTGACGAACACCTGCAAAATTAAGCCGAGTGTCGCTATTAACAAAATCAGCACCAAAACGGCCACGGTCACATAAAAAATAGCCGTTTACCTGTTGATTGTAACGATTCTGAATACGCTTTAATTTGCCATAACGCTCACCCGGAGAAGTATTACAACCCACGGCACAACCAAAACAAATAGAAGGCGCTGATTGTAAATCCCACTTACGACTGTAATCGTTTAACAGTGGTTTATCCGTGAATACTCCGGTAGGACATACCTCCACCAGGTTGCCAGCAAATTCACTTTGCAGCACACCATCTTGATGCCGACCAAAATACACATGATCGTGGGAAGCCAGTGCCGCTAAATCCGTACCGCCTGCATAATCCCGGTAAAAACGCACACAGCGATAACAACTGATGCAGCGATTCATTTCGTGATTAATCAGCGGCCCCAAATACTGGTTTCGATGGGTATTCTTTTTACCCCGATAATTTCTGTCACGATGGCCAACCATCACCGTCATATCTTGTAGGTGGCACTCACCACCCTCTGCACAAACAGGGCAATCATGGGGGTGATTCAACATCAATGATTCAATTACGGACTCTCTAAATTCACTGGCGGTTTCACCTTGAAGAGATAACCTTGCACCATCAGTAACAGGTGTCATACAGCCCATCACAATACGCCCACGGGTATCTTCTTCATTTTGATACTGCACCATGGCACATTGACGACATGAGCCAATGGAACCCATGGAGGGATGCCAACAGAAATAAGGCAAATCCAGCCCTAAATTCAGACAGGCTTCCAAGAGGTTTTTGCCTTCATCCACTTCGTAAGCGGTTCCATCAATATAGATAGTGGGCATTAGGCACGCTCCCCTTGGACCGTTGTTATGTCTTGGGCCTTCATATCCGCAGCATAGGGACAACACCCTTGCTCAACATGAGCCTCAAAATCACTCTGAAAATATTTCAATGCACTCTGTAATGGCTCCATGGCCCCGGGAGCTAATGCACAGTGAGTATTTCCCATAGAACCAATATATTTCACCTGGCGAACCAGGGTGTCCAGGTCTTCTTTACGTCCTCGGCCTGCTTCAATATCTTCCAAAACCTGGCGAGTCCATGGCAGGCCTTCCCGACATGGCGTGCAGAAACCACAGGATTCATGGGCAAAGAAACGGATCAGATTCAGAACCATGCCAACCGGGCAGGTTTTATCGTCCAGAATAATCATGGTGCCGGTACCCATGCGGCTGCCAGCAGCACCAATAGATCCATAGTCCATGGGTAAATCGAGATGCTCTTCTACCAGAAAATCCGTTGACCCACCCCCAGGCAGGAAACCTTTGAGTTTTCGTCCATCAGTCATACCCCCCGCATGCTGTTCCAGAATTTCCCGAATAGGTGTGCCCATCGGCAGCTCCCAGCATCCAGGATTTTTTACATGGCCGCTGGCACCAAACATTTTGGTACCGCTGTCTTCACCAATACCTAAGGATTGAAACCACTCGGCACCACGATCAATGATGTGAGGAATATTACAAAGGGTTTCGACGTTATTGACGATGGTTGGCCGACCCCATAGGCCACTAACTTGAGGGAAAGGTGGCTTGGCTCTTGGGTTGGCACGCTTACCCTCCAAGGCATTGATCAGCGCTGTTTCTTCGCCACAGATATAGCGTCCCGCACTGGTGTGCACATGCATTTCCAGATCGTAACCACTACCCAGAATATTTTCGCCCAGGTAACCTTTTTTATAGCAATCGACCAGAGCCTGCTCGAGCCGTTCGATGGCCACCACGTATTCGCCGCGAATAAAGATATAGGAGCGATCTGCCTCAATGGTGTAAGCCGCGAGAATCATGCCCTCAATTAGCTGATGAGGATCACATTCCATTAATAACCGATCCTTAAAGGTCCCTGGCTCCATTTCATCTGCATTGGTGACTAAATATTTGTGCCCCGGAGTACATTTTTCACCCATGGGTACAAAGCTCCACTTCATCCCTGTGGGAAAACCAGCCCCTCCTCGGCCACGAAGGTTTGATGCTTTCACTACCTCCAAACAATCATTGGGGGTCATACCCGCCATAACTTTATGCAGGGCTCGGTATCCGCCATTGGCTTCATAGGCAGCCATGTCTGTTGGGGTTTGGTCTGGGCCAATATTTCGAGTGAGGACTTTTTCTATCAAAACATTTTCCATCAGCAGTCCTCCCCTTCACCAGTTCTCTTAGCAAAAATCTGATCAATTTTTTGATCATCCAGATTGGTATGAAGATCATCACCGACCATCATCACCGGAGCTTTATCGCAAGCTCCCAAACAAGGCACAGGAATCAAGGTGTATTGGTTATCTGCAGTGGTCTCGCCGTAATCAACACCCAATTTTTCTGATATTTTTTGTTTCACTCCGTCGCAGCCACAGATCCAACAACTCACGCTGTCACAAAACAACACCACTTTGTCACCTACGGGCTGCCGATAAATCAGGTTGTAAAAAGTGGCCACTCCTTCAAGGGCCTCGGGCGACATGTCCAGATAACGAGCAATGGCCACCAGCGCTTCATCAGAAACCCAACCTCGCTGGCTCTGCACAATTTTTAGTGCATCAATGGCAGCACCAGATTTCTGTGGAATATGGGCAAGCTCCACATCTATCTGCCGAATTTCTTCTGCCGATAATGCGATATCTGACTGAATTAATTGATGCTCACTCATCGGTCTACATCCGCCATAACAAAGTCGATACTGGCAATAATTGTGATCAGATCAGCAATCAGCAACCCACGACTAATTAAAGGAATCTGTTGTAAGTGGGGGAAAGACGGCGTCCTGATTCTGGTGCGATATGACATAGTTCCACCATCACTTATCAGGTGGTAACTATTGTGGCCTTTGGTCGCCTCGATTAGCTGAGTGGCCTCACCTACAGGAATAGCAGGCCCCCAACTGACATTGAGAAAGTGATGAATTAATGTCTCAATATCTTGCATGGTCCGCTCTTTTGGCGGCGGTGTCGTTAATCGATGGTCACTCTTATAAGGGCCCTCGGGCATGTTATCCAAACATTGACGAACAATTTTCAAGCTTTGGCGAATCTCTTCTATTCGAACCACTGTCCGATCATAGGAATCGCCGTTGTTTCCAACGGGAACTTCAAAATCAAATTGATCATAACCACCATAGGGTCGGTCTCTACGCAAATCCCAATCCATTCCAGTGGCACGTAATCCTGGGCCAGTAATACCCCAATCAATGGCTTCTTGCTGGGTATAACAGCCAATACCTTTTGCTCGTTTCTGCAAAATTTTATTCTGCATAGCCATCTTGTCGTAGTGATCCAGGCGAGCCGGCATAGCATCAATAAAATCACGTACCATTTTTTCCCAACCAATAGGAAGGTCTTGTGCTACGCCGCCTATTCGGAACCACGCCGGGTGCATTCGCCCACCGGTAATGGCCTCGACAATGCCAAATAACCTCTCTCTGTCGGCAAACATATAAAATACCGGTGACATTTGCCCCACATCTTGAGCAAAAGTACCGTAGAACACCAAGTGACTGGAAATACGAAACAGTTCGGACATCATAATGCGAATGACTTTGGCACGATCCGGCACTTTGATACTGGCCAGTTTTTCCACTGACATGACATAGGCCAGGTTATTCATCACCCCACCCAGATAATCGATACGATCGGTGTAGGGGATAAAACTATGCCAGGTCTGGCGTTCACCCATTTTTTCTGCACCGCGATGGTGGTAACCAATATCAGGAACGGCATCCACAACCACTTCACCGTCTAACTGCAATGCTATCCGGAACACCCCATGTACACTGGGGTGGTTAGGCCCCAGATTAAGAAACATATATTCTGTATCATCATTTTTACGTTCCATACCCCATTCTTCCGGGCGGAATCGCAGTGCTTCCTGTTCAATGTCCTGCTTATGGTCATCCAAACTAAAAGGCTCCATCTCGGTGGCCCTGGCCGGATGATCCTTACGGAGGGGATGCCCCTCCCAGGTGGGTGGCATAAGAATACGGTACAAGTTGGGATGACCACTAAAATCGATACCAAACATGTCCCAGACTTCACGTTCATACCAGTTAGCATTGGGCCAGATATCGATAATGGTAGGCAGCTGAATATCAGGCTCGATCAAAGCCACTTTGATCCGAACATCCTCGTTCCGGGTAAAGGACAACAAGTGATAAACAACTGTGAAGTCAGCCGCAGGCTGTCCCTCACGATTAATTCGCACCCTCTCATCAATACCAAACAGATCATGCAACATGGGGAATTTCGGCTTAAGGAATCGCAGTACATACTGAAATTGGGGTTTATCTACCCAAAGGGTGGCTATGCCGTCAGCGCAACACTGAACCTGAAAACAATCCTCACCAAACCGCTCATACAGTTCGGCAATAATGTCTGTTTGTTGCAGGGTTTCAGTTGCTTGCATATACCGTTCCCAATTAATTTTTATTGTTAGTTTTTACACGCCTTTCTTATACATTCTTAGGCTTATACGTTTTTAGGGTCCCGTAGTTCTGTTGTTTTCATTCTTTCTTCAGTCAATAGGTCTCTCTGACTGATGGGTGCAGGTTTAACCACCGTTTGATCACCTACCGCCCAACTTATGGGACGGCGCTCTTTGCCTATAGACTCTTGCAACATGACCAACCCTTGCATTAAAGCCTCTGGACGTGGAGGGCAACCCGGGACATACACATCCACAGGAATAAATTTATCCACCCCCTGAACTACCGAATAAATGTCATACATACCACCGGAATTTGCACAAGAACCCATAGATATAATCCATCGTGGTTCTAACAATTGCTCATAGAGCCGCTGAACTACCGGTGCCATTTTTAAAAAGCAGGTACCAGAAATAACCATCAGGTCAGCCTGTCGAGGCGTGGCCCGAATCACCTCAGAACCAAACCGGGCAATATCATGACGACTGGTAAACGCCGTAGCCATCTCCACATAACAGCAAGACAAACCAAAATTAAAAGGCCAAAGAGAATGTCCTCGGCCCCAGGCAATGAGATCTTCCAACTTGGCAAAACACACATTGCGACGAACATGCTCTTCTATCGGATCATTGCTATAAATATCTCCGCTGCCATTGCTAGCGATCACCTCATCAGGGCGAGTTAGGCTCCACTTCATTTGCTTGTTTCCTCTAGTCCCGTACGGGTTTTTATGCCCCAGTCCAAAGCACCCGAGCGCCACTCATAAACCAGTGCTATCACTAGAATCACCACAAACACCAGCATCGCGAAATAACCTGACCAGCCCAATTCAAAAAAGGCGATGGCCCAGGCAAAGATAAAGACAGTTTCAAGGTCGAAAATCACAAAGAAAATAGCAATTAGATAAAACTCAACAGAGATACGAACCTGAGAGCTACCAACAGAAACGATACCGGATTCAAAGGTTTCACCAGTAGCACGGTCCATTCGCCGCTGCCCCAGCAGCCAGGAAAGACCCAGCATAGTCAATACCAACATGATCACCATGACAAAGTAGACGACCAGGGGCCATAGTTCCCCGGTATGGACTACGCTGGCGGCCTCACTCACCTGACAACATCCCGTAGAGAGTTAGCACTGAAATAATTAGAATATCTGCTTATCAGATTCAACGTCCGGTGCCCGGAACTTGAAGAGAGTAATAGGGAGTTTAATCGACTAATGAGAGGGAAATGAACGATATACGACAGCGTCATCAGGCTGGCATGAGCAACCCGATGACAAAACAATCCTCTACTCCGAAGAGTGTGACTTCTAAGTCTTGGCATTAGAACTCCGATTTTTTTCGGAGGCCACTCGCTCTACCGACTGACTAACTAAACGAGTACTTCGGCCTGACTTTTATAATTATTTAACAAAGTAAACGCCAAAAACCTTACAAGCGATATAACAAAAATGCAATCTATATGGCGATTTTTATTTCAATTTCGGCAGTTGATAACTGACCGACCCACCATTTAGGCCTGCCGAGAATATTAGCCAAGACTGTTTTAGTGGCAGCAGATATCACTTAAAAAGCAGATATCACTTAAAAAAGAACGGAACAAAGAGTGAGGCAAAGAGTAGGAAAAAGCGCGAAACTATGTCTGAGCTGACCATGAGGGGGGTGCAAGAATACTCAATACTGGCACGCATCCCCTAGGGTGATGTCAGGAAAATGGATGGCGTAAAACAATGGTTTCAACCCGGTCTGGACCCGTTGAAACAATATCCACTGGCGTTTTAAGAATTTCCTCTATTCGAGAAATGTAGGCGCGAGCATTGTCAGGTAACTGATTCAGAGATTTGGCACCCACTGTGGACTCTGTCCAGCCTGGCATTTCCTCATAAACTGGAACCAAATCTTCGTAATCATCCGCATGGCAGGGAATACCGGCATCATTACCATCGGCATCAGTGTAAGCCACACACAACTTGATGCATTCAAGGCCATCAAGCACATCCAGTTTAGTCAGACAAATACCTGAAACAGAGTTAATCCGGATGGCCTGCTTCAGCGCTACCGCATCAAACCAGCCACAACGACGTTCCCGCCCAGTGGTCGCGCCAAACTCGTGTCCTTTTTCACCAAGATGTTGTCCCACTTCACAGAAAAGCTCCGTGGGAAAGGGGCCAGAACCTACACGAGTGGTATAAGCCTTGGTGATACCCAACACATAGTCCAGATACAAAGGACCAAATCCACTGCCCGTGGCAGTACCACCAGCCGTGGTATTGGAAGAGGTCACAAAAGGGTATGTGCCGTGATCAATATCTAGTAATGATCCCTGAGCACCCTCAAACATGATATTGCCACCATTTTCACGGGTACTGTGCAGCAAACCAGTAACATCAGCGACCATCGGCTCCAGTTCGTCAGTCCAAGCTAGAACTTTATTCAGGGTGTCGTCGTAATCTACCGCATCTTCATGGTAGAAATCTGTCAGCATAAAGTTGTGGTAATCCATCAACTCTTTCAACTTGACCGCAAACTTCTCGCGGTTAAGCATGTCACCCAAGCGCAGTCCACGTCGAGCCACTTTATCTTCATAAGCAGGGCCGATACCCCGACCAGTCGTACCAATTTTGGCCTTACCACGAGCACGCTCGCGAGCTTGGTCCAACGCAATATGTATCGGCAAAATCAGCGGGCATGCAGGGGAAAGACGTAGCCGTTCGCGGACGGGGACACCCTGCCCCTCTAGCTCACACATTTCTTTCAGTAATGCTTCGGGTGATAGCACCACACCATTACCAATAAGGCAGGTGACATTATCGCGAAGAATACCGGAGGGAATCAGATGCAAGACTGTTTTCTGGCCATCAATGACCAGTGTGTGGCCAGCATTATGGCCACCCTGAAACCTGGCAACTACGGAAGCCTGATCCGTCAGCAAATCTACTATCTTGCCTTTACCTTCATCGCCCCACTGGGTGCCAAGCACCACAACATTCTTACCCATCTGATTTCTCTAACCTACTTTAAGATTATTAAACTAGTAGTATTTAAACTGCTTTTATCTGAAACTCACCGTCCACCAGTAGTAACTGGCGATCACAATGTAGTTCCTCATAATTGGGCTGCTGGCCAGGAAAACCACTGACCACACGCTCACCACTTTTTCTCAACTCAGCAATCACTTTTTGTTGAGATGTACTTTCATCCTCAACAGCGGGTGCAAAAATGCCGCTGGGGATGTGATCCATATTGTTGGATAGCTGGACCAAAGCCTGCAAACTTATATTAAATCCTGTGGCAGGACGGGATCGACCAAAGGCCTCCCCTACATGGTCATAGCGACCACCATTGCCAATAGCCTGACCCGCACCTGGGGCATAGGCGGCAAATACCACACCTGTGTGATAGTGGTAGCCGCGAAGCTCACTTAAATCTAAATACAATTCAGCTTCTGGGCTGCTGATTTTTAATGCATCAACAACCGCCTGCAGCTCATCTAGTGCCAGTTCCACCTCAGCAGGAGCTTCAGCAAATAATTCTCGGGCTCTATCAAGTACCGAGGCATCACCCGCCAAGTCCACCAATGCACGAATCATCGCTGCAGTGGCTGTATCATTAATATTGTCAACCACCCAAACATCTAACTCTGGCACAGACTTACGCTGCAACAGATCAAACAATGTGGCTTCCTGATTTTTGCTCAACCCAGCCTCTTCCAGCAGGTTGCCATAAACACCTACGTGACCAAGGTCCAACTGGGGCTTTTCCAGTCCGGCTAATCGTAGGGTTTCCACCATTAAGCTGATCACTTCAATATCAGCGACCAGCCCAGCCTCACCATAGAGCTCCACACCTATCTGAATAGGGGAGCGGCTCGCTAGAGGATAACGTGGTTTGGTATAGAGAACCGTGCCGGCATAGCACAGTCGACTGGGACCATTACGTCTCAGGCTGTGAGCATCCATCCGGCTAGTTTGGGGGGTAATGTCTGCGCGAACCCCCATCATACGACCACTGATTTGATCCGTGACCTTAAATGTCATCAGATCCAGGTCGGAGCCAGTGCCACTCAGTAGTGAATCGGTAAACTCAACCAACGGTGGGATTACCAGATCGTATCCCCAGCCGTGGTATAGATCTAGAACCTGTCGACGCAGGCGCTCTACCTTAAACGCCTGGTTGGGCAGAATTTCTTCAACACCATCTGGTAACAACCAACGATCAGCAACAGTCATTGCATCTACCTATTGATCCACTTTTACTAATTTATAAAATATAGCGCACCCGCGCCAAGCAACATGCTAACCAGACCCATTATGCGCATACTGCGGTCATCTACTTGAGCCAACAATGACGCCATATTCCGCCAGCGGCCAGGAGACAGGAACGGCATAATGCCTTCCAGCACTAACATCAGACAAAATGCCCGAGCTAAATCAAGCCACATAATGACGCTCTCGCAGTCGTAAAAAAACCGGGTTGCCCCGGTTACGGAATTCTATCACCGTCTCAGGCATGTTGCCGCATTTTTATACGGGCAACATACCTGGATAGATCAACTGATGATCGAAGGCTGTAGGCGCCAACAACAACCCAGGCACTACTTACCTTTCTGACTATTAAGGTAGCGGAAAAAGTCACTGTCAGGGTCTACCAACAGCACATCACCCTTGCTGGAAAAAGCTTCCCTGTAAGCATTCAAACTACGTGCAAAGGCATAGAACTCGGGATCTTTACTGTAGGCTTCAGCATAAGTGGCAGTAGCTTGAGCATCCCCTTTACCACGAGTTTGCTCAGCATCACGATACGCATTAGCCAGAAGAATCGTTTTCTGGCGGTCAGCATCCGCACGAATTTTTTCCGCTTGCTCTCCACCTTCTGAACGCAGTATTCGAGCTTCTTTTTCACGCTCGGCTTTCATCCTGCGATAGACCTGCTCACTCACTTCGGGAGGTAGATCAATACCCTTAACTCGCACATCAACCACTTCAACACCCAATGACTCACGCACAGTGGTATTAAGACTTTCCGTCAAGTGTTCCATTAACTGATCACGTTCACCGGAAACCACTTCGTGAAGTGTTCTCGCACCAAATTGGTTACGCAACCCATCATTAACCCGACTGGCTAACCGGTCCTGGGCCACAGCCTCATTACCACCAGTGGATCTATAGTAGGTATCCACGTCAACGATGCGCCACTTGGAAAACACATCTACGATCAACCGCTTTTTTTCCACAGTGAAAAAACTGGAGGGCTCTGCATCCAGAGTCAGTACCCGCGCATCAAATTTTCGAACCTTTTCAGCCAACGGGATTTTAAAGTGCAGCCCTGGCTGAATATCGGTTTCAATCAAGCGGCCAAAGCGCAGTTTTACTGCTTTTTCCGTTTCCTGTATCACGTAAAGGGTACTACTACCCAACAGTAACAACACTGCAAGCAACACTAATGATCCTGTAGAACGACTAGTCATCTAGCGCACCCCCCGCGGGTTAGTAGTAGAGTTACTTTCGCGACGTAATTTGTTGATTACTTCATCAGCGACACTATTCACATCACTGGAGTTAAATGAAGCCGATTGATTGCGAGAAGAACCCTGCTGAATAATTTTATCCAATGGCAGGTAAAGCATATTGTTGCCCCCTTCCACATCGACCAGAACCTTCGAGCTATTACTCATCACCTCCTGAATCGCATCTAGATACAACCGCTGACGCGTCACTTCTGGTGCTTTTTGATATTCGGCCAGCAGTGATTCAAAACGTTGAGATTCACCATCAGCCTCTGCAACCACTTGTTCAAGATAACCGTTAGACTCCTCAATCATCCGCTGCGCCTGCCCACGAGCCTCGGGAATGATACCGTTGGCATAGGTCTGGGCTTCATTGATCAACCGCTCCCGATCTTCCCGGGCCTTGATCACATCATCATAGGCTGCCTTAACTTGCGAAGGTGGTTTAGCCTCCTGAATATTGATCTTCCGAACTTTGATACCGGTACCATAATTATCGAGATAGGTCTGTAACCTCAACTTGACCTCGTCACCAATTTTCAAGCGACCCGTGGAAACCACTTCATCCAATTTGCTACTACCCACCACATGGCGCAAGGCACTATCAGTTGCCTGACGCAGGCTTGCCTCGGGTGTTTTTACATTGAGCACAAAGGATTTCACATCACCGATGTTGTACTGAACGGTCAATGGCAGCTCAACAATATTTTCATCTTCCGTCAGCATCTGACCACGACTCGAATATTGACGTTCTTCAGTAACACGCACTTTAGTCACACTGTCCATGAGCGAGGGGTTCCAATGAAGTCCCGCACCTACAGTATCGAGGTATTTACCCAGTCTCAGTACGACCGCTTGCTCCTTTTCATCGACCTGATAGAACCCAGAGATACCCCAGCCTATGATCGACACAACCAGAACGATGCCAAATAAACTGCCGCTGGAGCTACTGCTATTACCACCTGAACCACCAGAGCCGCCAAAAATCTTATCGACGCGAGCTTTGAAGTTTTTCAGCACGTCATCCAGATCCGGTGGACCATCGCCACCGTTATTGCCACCCCAGGGATCTTTTCCGCCACCGGGTTCATTCCAGGCCATACTGTTCTCCACATTCTTTAGTGTTATTCAACGGCCGATGATTGTATCAAGCCGCCAGTTAAATACTATGGTTTCAAGGTCGATAATCATTTGGATGTTGTTTAAACATAGATGCTGCACTACGCAATTTTCTGTGCTGGCGATTGAACAACCGCCTGTAGCTGATTTTGGGCCAACCCTTCTGCTTTCAACAGCCGGAGAAAACTTGGCCTAGGCATACGGATATCTACCAAAATATCACCATTATCCATCTGAGACTCAGACACCACCGCGTTATTTTGGTAGAACATGGCACGCAGCCTAGCTAGGTTTGGCGGCAGCTTGAAGCATTCTGAGACAATATCGTCCGCTAACAGCTCAGTCATGGCCTCAAGAAGCAATTCAGAACCCTCTCCCTTCTGGGCTGACAACCAAACAGCAACAGGCTTTCCTTGTACATCACGATCAATCCGTGCAACCACATCACTCATCAGGTCAATTTTGTTAAAAACTATCAATGTCGGTAATTCATGTGCACCGATCTCTTCCAACACTTCATTGACCCGCTGCATATTGGTCTGTCGCTCCTCACTATGAGCATCGACTATATGCAACAGTAATGAGGCATTTGCCGCTTCTTCCAGCGTCGCATGAAAGGCCTCAACCAATTTGTGAGGCAAGTGACTGATGAATCCTACGGTGTCCGCCAAAATGGTGGGGCCGACATCATCCAGCTCAATTCGACGCATGGTGGGATCGAGTGTCGCAAATAGCTGATCCGCTGCGTAGACATTCGACTCGGTGAGTCGGTTGAATAACGTAGATTTACCCGCATTGGTGTAGCCCACCAGAGAGACTGTTGGAATCTCAGCTCGTAGTCGGGAGCGGCGCCCTTGATCACGCTGACGGCGAACCTTTTCCAGTCGCTTGAGAATTGACTTGATACGCCCACGCAGTAATCGCCGATCCGTTTCTAACTGGGTTTCCCCAGGGCCACGTAAGCCAATACCACCTTTTTGCCGCTCCAAGTGGGTCCAACCACGCACCAATCGTGTAGACATATGCTGCAGCTGAGCCAACTCCACCTGTAACTTACCTTCGTGGGTGCGAGCCCGCTGAGCAAAAATATCGAGAATTAAACCGGTCCGGTCAAGCACCCGACACTTAAGTTCATGTTCCAGGTTGCGCTCCTGGCTGGGCGACAGGTTATGGTTGAAAATGACTAGCCCAGCGGCGTTTTCCTCAACCGCTTGACGCAATTCATCCACCTTGCCAGTACCGACAAAGTATTTAGGATGAGGGGCCTTCCTATGCCCGGTGATAAAAGAAACCGGATCACCACCTGCTGAGAGAACTAGCTCTTCAAACTCCCTGGGGTCCTCCGGTTCATTTTCACTGGCTAAATCAAGGTGGACCAGTACAGCAAGCTCACCGGAATCGGGACGTTCAAAAAACAATCAGCACTCCTTATTCCCCACCTACCGGAGCTTCACCATGGGCATCAGGAACAGCCATAGGTAAATGAACAGGACGAGAGGGAACCACAGTAGAAATAGCGTGCTTATAGACCATCTGACTCACAGTATTTTTCAACAACACAACAAACTGATCAAAAGACTCTATTTGTCCTTGCAGCTTAATACCATTCACCAGAAAGATAGAGACAGGAATATGCTCTTTGCGCAAGACATTCAAAAAAGGGTCTTGTAGATTATGCCCTTTTGACATCACAACTCTCCTAAACTAAGGGTTCCTAAACTAAGGAACAAAATAAACCGCCGAAAAAACTATTAGATAAATAAATAGCTCGGCGAAACATACACATACAAACCAAGACGGGCCATAATACTACCGAGGCCTACCCTTGTATATGGGTGCATTTCTCAGTAATTTCAAGCAATTACTCAAAATATCTTCAAACGTATTTAACTGGCCTGCCTCAGAATCGATGTATATCTCATGTAAATCTGGCCATTTTCTCAGCCAGGTAAGCTGTCGTTTGGCCAGCTGCCGTGTGGCCACAACACCTTGCTCTACCATTTCGTCATAGCTCACCGTGCCTGACAGGTATTGCCACATCTGCCGATAACCCACTGCCCGCATGGATGGCAGATCAGGGTGTAGGTCACCGCGTTCGAATAACTGCCGGACTTCTGACTCAAAACCCTGTTCTAACATTGCCTTAAAGCGCTGCTCAATACGCTGATGAAGAACCGCCCTATTTTGTGGTAATAAGGCTATCTGAATGACTTGATACTCATCAGTGATCGGTGTCAGGATACTTCCTTTCTCCGCCTGCTCTCGCTTCAGTTCTGACATGGGCCTGCCGGTAATTCGGAACACTTCCAATGCTCGTTGAATACGCTGAGAGTGGTTAGGGTGCAGTTGGGCGGCTGTATCCGGGTCTACTTCAGCCAACTGTGCGTGCAGAAAGGGCCAACCCTTGACCGCGGCCTCCTCCTCGATAGCCTCGCGTATCTGAGGATTAGATGGCGGAGCATCGGCCAAACCATCAAGAAGTGCCTTGAAATAAAGCATCGTACCACCCACCAACAGTGGTATACGGCCCTCTGCCGTAATCTCACACATAGCCTGCCTTGCATCATGAGCAAAGTCAGCGGCTGAATACGAGTCAGAAGGGTCTCGAATATCAATCAATCTATGGGGTACACGTGCCAATAACTCTGGCTCTGGTTTTGCCGAGCCAATATTCATTTCACGGTAGACCAATGCTGAGTCCACACTGATTAGCTCCACCGGGAAATGTGACTGAAGGGCTATCGCCAAATCTGTTTTACCAGTGGCCGTTGGGCCCATCAAAAAGATGGCAAATGGCAAATCGTTATTCACAACTGTTTCCAACATGACCAAATGGCATCACATGGCTGATATCGCCGATATCCAATAACTGCATCAATAGTCGGTCAACTCCCAATGCTACACCAGCACAACGAGGCAAGCCGCTATCCATAGCCGCCAACAACTGAGTATCTACAGACATAGCAGGTTTCCCCTCAGCCTGACGAAGTGCTAAATCTGCAACAAAACGGGATTTTTGTTCGACAGGATCAATCAACTCATAATAGCCATTGGCCAATTCAACTCCATTTAAAAAAGCTTCAAAACGCCGTGCAATGGTGTTCCCGGTCTCATCTTTGTCCAGCCGAGCTAATGCGGCCTGACACGCAGGGTAATTGCGGATAAACACCAGACCGTCAGGCAATTGTGGTTCCACTGACAAACTGAAAATAAGATCGAGGCAAGTACTGCGACTTTCATTTGAAAAATCACCATCAGCGATACTACTGGCCTTTTGTTGGAGCTGGGCAAGGGGCACTGTATAGGGGTTCAGACCGGTGATCTGCTCAAAAATATCTCCATACATCAGTGTCTCAGTATCACAATCCAACCCAAGTTCTCGTAGAAGTAAAGTCACTTCCTCTATCAGCTGACACTCATCCCAGCTTGTTCGGTACCATTCAAGCATAGTGAATTCTGGGTAGTGACGGCGACCTAGTTCACCATCGCGAAATGCCTTTCCCAAAGAGTAGATAGAGCCACTACCCGATGCCAGCAACCGTTTCATAAAGTATTCAGGAGAGCTTTGGAGGTACTGTATAACACCACCGACTTGTGTCTGAAGGCAGTCAATATGTAGATCAGTAACACCTGTTTTTGACAAGACGGGCACATCGACCTCAAGCACATCACGAACCTCAAAAAACTGGCGAATTTGTGCCAGTGTTTTTGCTCGATGATGGAGCGTTTCAAGCGTTGCTGTCGGTTGCCAATGCGCCATGTATCAATTTTATCCTTCCGTATTACCCTACAAGAATCCAAATTCGATGTTGAACAAAAGAAGGGTGGCACAAAGCCACCCTTCTCTATATTAATAACCAAAGACCTGTATTCAGGCCCTACTTAGATACTCACCTGTCCGGGTGTCCACTTTAATGGTTTCACCAATATTCAGGAATAAAGGAACCTTGACGACGGCACCGGTACTCAGAGTGGCAGGCTTTGTACCACCTTGAGCCGTATCACCTTTTAGTCCAGGGTCTGTATCCACAATTTCTAACTCTACATGATTGGGCGCGGCCACTGACAAAGGAGCGCCGTTATATAAGGTCACAACCACGGTATCCTGTTCTCTCAGCCATTTGGCCGTATCGCTCACCACTTTCGCATCCGCCTGGTGTTGCTCGAAGGTATCTGGCTCCATAAAGTGCCAGTATTCACCATCGGTATAGAGGTACTGCATGTCGCGATCCATCACATCTGCACCCTCAAGGGATTCACCCGACTTAAACGTACGATCCCAAACCCGACCCGTTTTCAGGTTGCGCATACGCACACGGCTAAACGCCTGACCCTTGCCAGGTTTAACAAATTCATTTTCCACGATGGAGCATGGGTCGCCATCCATCATTACTTTCAGACCGGAACGAAATTCATTGGTAGAATAGTTAGCCATTATTGCCTCAAAATTCAGTAAAACTTTCTAGGTAGAAGAGCCCGCTATGATAACCCGTTCTGTGGCAACTGTGGATAGCCTGACATGGCAAGAACAACTCGCCAACAGTATTCGTGACCCTAAACAGCTGCTCAACATGCTGGAGCTGGACTCATCGCTACTAGACGGCGCACTGGGTGCACACCAGGATTTTCCGCTGCGAGTCCCACTTCCTTATCTACAACGAATCGCCAAAGGTGATCCACATGACCCGTTATTACTACAGGTGTTACCACTGGGGAATGAACTGCTAGCCGCTCCAGGCTATAGCGAGGATCCACTAGATGAACAAAGCTCCAATCCGATTCCCGGGCTGGTTCATAAATATCATGGGCGTGTACTACTGATTGTTAGCCCCAATTGTGCGATCAACTGCCGTTATTGTTTTCGTCGTCACTTCCCCTATCAAGACAACAAACCTGGCCGCCATGAGTGGCGACATGCACTTAACTATATTTCCAACGATAGCTCTATTTCTGAGGTTATCTACAGCGGTGGTGACCCTCTAGCCACAAGTGACAAGCAGCTCCAGTGGTTAACAGAACACATTGCCCAGATTGATCACGTCCAGCGATTACGGGTTCACACCAGACTGCCTATTGTGATCCCCGACAGGGTTACTAATAGTTGCCTCCAATGGCTGACCAGCACCAGACTCAAACCTTCAATGGTCATTCACAGCAACCACCCCAACGAGCTTGATACGGCAGTAGCTAATGCTCTAGGTCAACTGAAGCAGGCTGGCGTAACACTACTGAATCAAACGGTACTGTTATCTGGCATCAATGACTCTCTGCCTGTACTCCAAAAATTGAGTGAGCGACTGTTTGATGTTGGGGTGTTGCCCTATTATCTACATCAATTGGACCGGATAAACGGGGCCGCCCACTTTGAAGTGCCCGACTCGCAGGCCAAACAACTTATCTCAGAGCTTATGGCAATACTACCCGGCTATCTGGTACCAAAACTGGTACGTGAAATTCCCGACGCACAACATAAAGTGCCCTTACTTTAAGCACCACATATTCTGCCTAAACACCCTTTAGGTCTCATCCATACCCGTCAACTGTCAGAAGGCTATCCATATGATTTAGAGACAGTAGCCCTTATCAGGCATTCCTCTATAATGGTTATTTACCCAGCAAATTATTAGCGATTCAAGCATACTGAGATTCAAATACACAACGGAATCCATTCAAAATGGCAGCAGATAATGCACTGAAACTCCTCTTGGCCCACGATAGTTTCGAGGAAGCCAACCGAATTGTCAGTCTGTTGAGAAATGCCAACTACCGCTCTGAATCCAAGCATGTCAACAAAGAAGATGTGCTGAACAAACTCCTTCAAGATAAGTCCTGGGATCTGATCATTGCCCAGTTCAATGGTACCGATGTTCCAATCAAATCAATCTTCTCCATGATTAGAAAGCTCAACCTTGATATCCCCGTCGTACTGATTTCAGATGAATACAATCCATCAGAAATTGTCGAAGGACTCCGGCTAGGTGCCGCAGATGTCATCCCAATGGATGAAGATCAACATCTGCTACTTTCTATCTCTCGTACGCTTTACGACTTGGAGCAACGCCGCCGTCTACGCCTGTGCCGCAGACGTTACTCGGATGCTGAAAGTCGCTCCGACAGACTGCTTGGCAGTTCCGAAGATGCTATTGCCATTGTTCAGGAAGGCACCTACCTATTTGCCAATGAGAGTTACTCACAACTGTTTGGTTACCTCAATGATGAGAGCATGCTCTGCTTACCTGTCACTGATAATATTTCCACTGAAGATCGGCCACGGTTAAAACAGTTCCTCAGGCCCATTGATGCTGGTGAGCATATAAATACCGAAACTATCCGCTTCACGGGTATGACCAACAACGAAATACCCGTACCTATTGAGGTACGGATAGCAAAGGTTGATTATCAAAGCGAACCTGCACTCGAATTTCTTATCACTAAAGCATTCCTCGAAAACCAAAATGGTAGTCTGGGAGAAGCCTTCAACGAGAAAACATCAAACGCCGTAGATATTCAGCGCGACAAAGTGATCGAATTGATCAACGGTACTATTCGCCAGGCAGCCCAAAAACATAATACCTCCGTGCTTCTCTACATCACTCTCGATCGCTATCAGAATATTCAAAATGAGATTGGCTTACAGAAAACAGAAAATTTAGTTTGGCAGCTGATCGAGAAAATTGAATCTGAAAGCAAGGCTGGTTACATCCTAAAACGGTTCAAAGAAGATAGTTTTGTGATGATTCTGCCTAACACAGGTGCCGATGCCGGGCTGATGTTCGGCACCCATCTATGTGAAAATATTGATCAACATGTGTTTGAATTCGATGATCAGACACTGTCTCTGACGCTGGGCATTGGAGCCACTGTCATCAGTGAAACTGTTACTACTGCTGAGAACTGTATTGAGCATGCGCTGAGTGTTCTCACGGAATTACACTCCGAGCAGAACAGTGCGGATTATGCCAACGCCGCCAGATTATATGAATCAGGTATTGGCCCAGAGTTCACTGAGGAAGATGTAGAAGATATCGCCAGAACTATGTTGGAGGAAAAGCAGTTTGAGCTGCTTTACCAACCGATCATCCCTCTACATGGAGACCCTCAGGAATTCTACGAGGTTCTGATGCAGGTTGCGCCAGAAGCACAAGGTAAGCATTTACCTGATAACTTTATTGCCAAGGTATTTAAAACACCGACCGCCATTGATATCGACCACTGGGTCATACTTGAATCTATTAAAACCCTTGCCGGCAAGTTAAAAACGGCTCCCTCAACACGACTGTTTATCAATATTAGCGGGCACTCTATTGCCGATGAAGGGTTTCTCCCCTGGCTGAAGGTCGCCCTTAAAGCCTCAGGGCTGCTACCAAAACATGTGGTCTTCCAACTCCGTGAAATTGATGTGGCCAGGCAATTCCACCGCTCAGTCCAATTGATCGAAGAGCTGTCTAGGATCAATGGCAATGTCGCCCTATCTCATTTTGGACTCGCCATTGAGCCAATGAAGCTGCTGAAAAAACTCTCGGTCAACTTTGTGAAATTTGACAGTGTGATTATTGAAAGGGCGAACGAAAATGAGGGTGGCGTCGTAGAAGTTGAAAACCTGATTAACGCGCTAAAAGGAGAGGATGAACAAATAATAGTCCCCTTTGTTGAGCGGGCACAGATGATTCCAACCCTTTGGCGCTGTGGTGTTCACTATATTCAGGGGCACTTTCTGCAACCACCATTACCGGTCATGAACTACGACTTTAGTGACGAGAACTAAGATACCTGATGCGGCGCCAAGGCGAGCCAACACAGAACGACTGAAAGAACTATTGTAGGTGCAGTGTATCCCTGTCGCTAAAGCCCATCAGGTAAAGAATTCCATCCAACCCCAGCTTTGATATTGATTGCTTGGCCGTAGCTTTCACCAGAGGTTTGGCTCTGAAAGCAATACCCAAACCGGCAATACTCAACATCGGCAGATCATTAGCGCCATCACCCACTGCGATCACCTGCTCCAGATCGATATTTTCACCCGCAGCAATTTCCCGTAATAACTGGGCTTTGCGTTGGCCGTCCACCACCTCCCCAGAGACATTACCGGTGACCTTACCATCAACAATTTCCAGCTGATTGGCGTACACATAATCAATACCCAATTTTTGCTGAATACGGAGGCCAAAATAATCAAAACCACCGGAGAGAATGGCTGTTTTATAACCCAACTGCTTCAGGGTGGAAATCAGTGCTTCTGCACCTTCCGTCAGCTGCAGGCGAGCTGCAACACGTTCCAGTACCGATTCATCCAGACCTTTTAAAAGGGCCATACGCTTGGCAAAGCTTTCTTTGAAATCCAGCTCACCGCGCATGGCTGCTTCAGTAATTGCTGATACCTGCTCACCGACACCCGCTTCTTTAGCCAGCTCATCAATCACCTCGGCATCAATCAGGGTGGAATCCATATCAAACACAACCAAGCGTCGATTTCGGCGATAGATATTATCTTCTTGGTAGGCCACATCCACATCCATTTCAGCAGACAACTCCAGTAAAGAAGCTCGTAATGCTGACATATCAGTAGGCACCCCGCGTAGTGAGAATTCCACACAGGCTTTACTGTTATCCTCGATACGCTCTATCGGCACACGACCAGAGAGGCGGGTAATCTTGTCAATATTAAGCCCCTGCTCCACTGTCGCAGTGGTCACACGAGCAATATGTTGAGCGGTCACCCGGTGAGCAAGCAACGTAACAATATGACGGGGTTTACCCTGCTGCCCCACCCAGTGTTCATAACTTTCTTCTGAGATGGACTGAAACCTCACCTTCATATCCATTGCATGAAGGCTATAGAGAATTTCTTTCTGGACTTGCTCGGCCTCCTGATCCTTAGGAATTTTTGCAAGAATGCCTAGGTTTAGGCTATCGTGAATCACCGCTTGTCCAATATCCAGAATATCCGAGCCGTGCTCAACCAGCACTTCAGACACAGCTCGAGTTACACCGGGCTTATCCTCTCCAGATACATTGATCAGTAAAATTTCTCTCACAACTAATCCCATCGCAAGTGACAAGTGCCACGCCAGCTACCTTTATTAGGCGGGTATTATAGGAGAGCGGGGAATAAGATAGAATGCGTCTATCGAACAAACTTGGCTAACAAATATAGCCAACCAGCCTTATACCAATAAATATGACGGAAATTTTACTTGATGGGCGCTACGCATAAATCACTTGCCAGAAGACTGCCCACATTGACTCTGATATTTTCCTTGGCAATAGGTCTGCTGATTTCACTGGTTCTCAGCCTGCAGTTAAATTTACATGCCACCGAGCAACTCAATCACCTCGGCACAACACTTTCTGCCCAACTGGCAAAAATTATACGAGACCCAATTATTCACCAAGACACCCTCAGCCTACAGGTTGAAGTTGATGAAATGCTAAGGGTGGGTGGTATAAAGCGTGCCTCTGTCTACGATGCCAGTCATCGCCTTTTGGTCCAAGCCCAACCAGCACACCTTCAAGAGAGTGATCTAAGTGTACACACCAGCCCCATAACCATAGAAAATACGATTGCCGGTTATGTCACGATCGATCTGGATCGGCACCATTTTTCAGCTTCATTTAAAGAGCTCATACGAACCTTTATCATTTTTTGGCTAGTATTAACCTCCATTCTGGTACTGCTATCCATCCAATGGGGCCGTAAAATCTCTACCAGACTAAACCACCTTTCTCAGCAACTCCCCGGTGATGAGTCAATAAAACTTGACGAATTAAGCCTCCTTGAACAACGGATTGCACCACTACTGGCCACTCGGCAATCGCCCACTGAAGACCAGCTTGCCTGCCATAGTTCTCTGCTAGGTATTATCTGCCAAAATTTACCTCGACTTGAAAGTTTACTCAATCAGGAGCACTTTGAATCACTGATGATCCGGCTTGACCACTTAGTAGATGACGCTACCGAGTTGTATGGGGCCACCCGGCTTAGCGGAGGTCGCCATAGTATCTATCTTGAGTTCAGCAACTTAGATGAGGATGGTGATCACCGACTGCGAGCTATTTACTGTGCCACCGCATTGTTCCAGCTAACGCATCAATTACTCGCTACTCAAGGAATCACTGTCGAACTTGCTGGTGCCATTTCAAGCTCTCAACAACAAGCCTCCACATCCAAGCTACTTAACGAACGTAATCATGAGAAACGTGTAGAGCACTTGATAACGTTATTGGATAAAGCGGTGACAGGTGAAATATTGCTGGATAAAGATACCGGCTCTCACTCATCACTCTCTGATATCGATTTATCACCACTCGCCGAAGATAGCCCCTTATATCGAGTCAACGGACTCAATGACAGTGCCGAAAAACTGGTCTCTCAACAGCTTGCCCTACTCAACCGCGATCACTAGATAGATCATCAGGGAGTTAATCCAAGCCAACCCAGAGCTCGTCATAACCTCTTCATCTAATAATGTTCTCGTCTAAGCTAAACTCTATATTTACGTTAACGTAAAGGTAAACTATGCTTTAGATGACGGAAGACCAAAAGAGATACAGAATAATGACAATGAATACTAAAACCGCAGAATACGGTATTAGCGACTTATCCCGGGAGTTTGAGGTGACCACTCGCAGCATCAGACACTATGAAGACATTGGTCTGCTAACACCTCAACGGCGGGGGAAAACCCGTATTTATACCCCGGCTGATCGAACCAAACTCAAACTGATTCTTCGTGGAAAAAGACTGGGGTTCAGCCTTGAAGAAAGCCGAGAAATTGTCGAGATGTACGACCCGGATCAGGGCAATACCACTCAACTCAACAGCTTACTTGAACGCATTCAAATACAAAGGGAAAAGCTAAAACAGCAATTAAATGACATCAATACAATGAGGCATGACTTGAAAGAAGCCGAGGCTGCCTGCCGAAAAGCTCTAAATAAGATCAGCAGCTGAAGCAACTCAAGCCTGACCGAGGAGGTATCAGGCAGTGAACACCCCCTACCCCAACCTGAACTTTCATCTGGGTGAAGATATAGACCTGTTACGCCGAAGCGTCTATCAATTCTCACAGGCAGAAATAGCACCAAGAGCAGCAGATATCGATCGAGACAATGAATTTCCTCCTGATCTATGGCGCAAGCTGGGGGGAATGGGACTGCTGGGAATCACAGTATCTGAAGACTATGGCGGAACTAATATGGGGTATTTAGCCCATGCGGTCGCCATGGAGGAAATATCAAGAGCATCAGCATCCATTGGACTCTCCTATGCTGCTCACTCCAACCTTTGCGTAAACCAGATTTTTAAACACGGCACTCCAGCACAAAAAAAACAATACTTACCCAAGTTATGTTCTGGTGAACATATTGGTGCACTGGCCATGTCCGAACCTAATGCTGGGTCCGATGTACTAAGCATGAGGTTACGTGCAGCCAAACAGGGCAACAGATATATTTTCAATGGCAATAAGATGTGGATCACCAATGGTCCTGATGCTACCACCTACGTGGTTTATGCCAAAACGAGTAATCATCAAAGCACCTGTGGTATTACTGCTTTCATTATCGAACGAGACTATCCTGGTTTTTCCCGTCACCAAAAACTGGATAAATTAGGTATGCGTGGCTCGAACACCTGTGAACTGGTGTTCGAAAACTGCGAGGTTCCTACCGATAATGTTCTAGGCAAGGAAGATCAAGGTCTCACTGTACTCATGTCAGGGCTGGACACGGAACGCACCCTTCTTTCAGGTGGGCCAGTGGGCATCATGCAAGCCTGTATGGATATTGTGCTGCCCTACATCCACGACCGCCAACAATTTGGTAAGCCCATCGGAGAGTTCCAACTGGTTCAGGGAAAACTGGCCGATATGTATGCCGGCCTCAATGCCTGTCGAGCCTACCTATATACCGTAGCAGCAGCCTGCGACCGTGGTGAGAGTTCAAGAAAAGATGCTGCAGCAGTTATCTTATTTACTGCCGAGATGGCCACAAAAATAGCGCTGGATGCCATTCAGTTACTGGGAGGGAATGGCTACATGAATGATTACCCTACAGGTCGGCTGTTACGAGATGCCAAGCTTTATGAAATAGGTGCGGGTACCAGCGAAATACGACGCATGTTAATAGGCAGAGAACTCTTCAAGGAAACAGAATAGACAACCTTACAGGAATCTTTATAAGCAGGCGCTGTTGGGGCAAAGTGGAGGTAGCAGTTATGACAACCATTCAATCAAAGGTTGACCTTAGATCGGATGAATTTGTGGAAAACAGGCAACACATGCAAGCGCATGTGGAGAACCTCAACTGCAAGCTGGACCAGATTAAACATGGTGGAGATAAAAGCGCCCGTGAACGACATACAGGTAAGGGAAAATTATTGCCTCGAGAGCGTATTAAGCTATTGCTCGATCAAGACTCTCCTTTCCTGGAACTCTCCCCTCTAGCTGCCTGGGATGTGTATGACGATTATCTACCCGCCGCGGGTCTGATCACAGGAATCGGTCAAATCTGTGGTCAGGAAACCATCATTATAGCCAATGACGCCACGGTAAAAGGTGGCACCTACTATCCACTCACCGTAAAAAAACACCTGCGCGCCCAACAAATTGCACAGGAGAACAACCTACCCTGTATTTATCTTGTGGATTCCGGGGGGGCACATCTGCCCCATCAAGATGAGGTGTTTCCCGATCGAGAGCATTTTGGCCGCATTTTTTTTAACCAAGCCAACATGTCTTCACTAAATATTCCTCAAATTGCCGTGGTGATGGGTTCCTGTACCGCAGGTGGAGCCTATGTGCCAGCCATGGCAGATGAATCCATTATCGTCAAAAACCAAGGAACTATTTTTATTGGTGGTCCACCGCTGGTAAAGGCCGCCACAGGAGAAAATGTCACCGCCGAAGAACTGGGTGGTGCCGATTTGCACTGCCACACATCCGGTGTAGCCGATCACTGCGCCGATGATGATCATCATGCCCTACAACTGGCTCGACAATGTGTCGCCAATACAAATCGAAAAAAATGGCAAAAACTGGACATCAGAGACCCCCTAGAACCCTTATACGATTCTCAGGAAATCTACGGCATCGTCCCCCATAACCAGCACCAGACCTACGACGTAAGGGAAGTCATTGCCAGAGTGGTGGATGGGTCTAACTTTGACGAGTTCAAAACACTCTATGGCACCACATTGGTATGTGGGTTTTCCCATTTATTTGGTCATCCTGTGGGCATTATTGCAAACAACGGGATTCTGTTCAGTGAGTCGGCCTTGAAAGGCGCTCACTTCATAGAACTCTGCACCCAACGGAAAATCCCGCTTATTTTCCTACAAAACATCACCGGCTTTATGGTGGGGAAATACCACGAAGCCAAAGGTATCGCCAAACATGGTGCAAAAATGGTCGCAGCGGTAGCCTGCGCTAAAGTCCCTAAATTTACCGTGATTATCGGTGGCTCTTTCGGTGCTGGAAACTACGGCATGTGTGGTCGTGCCTATGACCCTCGCTTTCTGTTTATGTGGCCCAATGCACGAATCTCAGTCATGGGTGGGGAACAAGCTGCCAGCGTGCTGGCACAAGTAAAGCGAGAGCAACATATGAAAGCGAATAAACCCTGGACAGAGGAACTTGAGGCATCCATTAAGCACCCCGTCATCGAGCAGTACGAGTTACAGGGAAATCCCCACTACGCATCGGCCCGGCTTTGGGATGATGGTGTTATTGATCCCTCAGACACACGAAAAGTGTTGGGGCTATCTCTTAGTGCCGCATTAAACAAACCCATAGAAGACACACATTTCGGTGTATTTAGAATGTAGGCTTGCGGGAGTCATCATATGAACAACAGGGTGAGACTAACAACGGATTCTCGAGGTGTGGCCACCGTCACCCTCAGTAGGCCCCACACACATAATGCCTTTGATGACTGCATGGTGGATGAACTAACCAGTGCTTTTGAGACAACCATGACCAACCCTTCGGCCCGGGTAATGATATTGGCGGCAGAGGGAAAAATATTTTCTGCCGGTGCCGACCTTGCCTGGATGAAACGCATGGGTGAATACAGCTATAAAGAGAATCTAAAAGATGCCAAAAACCTGGCCAAAATGCTTAAAACACTGAAGGAGATGCCCCTGCCTACTATTGCAAGAGTGCAAGGAGCAGCCTTTGGCGGAGCACTTGGCCTGATCAGTTGCTGTGATATTGCCATCGCCGCAATGAAGGCATCATTTGCTTTCAGCGAGGTAAAGATTGGCCTGATTCCGGCCACCATCAGCCCCTACATCATAGAAGCTATGGGCTCTTGTGCAGCAAGATACTATTTCATGACGGGAGAAAAGTTCGATGCACCGCAGGCGGTCGAACTTGGACTAATCAATGACGCGGTTGAAGAGACACTGCTGGACAACACTATTGCTCAACTCATCACCACGCTGTTAGAAAACAGCCCCACAGCAATGCATTCAGCCAAACAATTAGTAAAGGACATCAGAAACCGCCCCGTCAACGATGAGTTAATCAAGGAAACTTGTGAGCGTATCGCTGATATCAGACGATCGGCAGAGGGGCAAGAAGGGTTATCCGCTTTCCTCGAAAAACGTAAACCCCATTGGCGGCAGGATAACTAAAATAAGATAATATTTGCATGCACCCCCAAATGGAGGACTTAGAAGTGCATGCAAAGAAGAGCCGAGAGTATTAAAAATACGATTAATTGGTAAGTGGACGACCTATTTCGAAATCAATACCTTCAATTTCAGACTCATCGACCAACTTATGAATATACTGAGCAATCGCTTTACGCTGCCCAAACTCCATCAACATGTTAGCTACATCATTTTTAACTTGCTCAAATTCCAGCTGCTTTCCTGACAACTTCTTGTCAATATAGACCACATGAAAACCATACTTGGATTCAACAGGGTCTTCAGCCAGGCCTTCTTCAAGCTTAAATACTGCATCTTCAAACTCAGGCGTAGTCTGGCCTCGAGTAATCTGCCCCAAGCTGCCACCCGTTTCCTTGGAAGGACAGTCTGAATGCTCATTGGCCAATGCTTCGAATTGCTCAAATGACTCAACCAGCTTGGAAATCAGTGTATGTGCCGCCTCTTTAGCTGTGGCTCTTTTTTCCTCATCTTCTGGATCAGCACCCAACAGAATATGCTTTAACTCCATCAAATCCTGACTGACAAACTGGTCCTTGTTCGCATCATAATACCGCTGGCATTCTTCTTCTGTAACATCCTGTGCTGAAGCTTCTTTTTCTACCAATCGACTAATAATGGTCTCTTCAGAGGGCACGTCACTCTCTGAGGGCAAATCCTTATCCAGGCCCATTTCCCTGGCTTTCTGCAGCAACAACAGTTGAATAATCAACACTTCAGAGGCCTTTTGTTTGGCCGCCTCCTGAGAATCAGCTGCATGGAATTGCATCTCACGAGCAATCTCATCTGGTGTAATGACAGTACCGTTCACCTTGACTTCAGAGATCTCAATTGGTGTATTGTCTGTGGGTTTATCAGCGGATGGGCAGTTCATAAGGGTATTCTCTCATTGCAGTTTGTCTTGGACCGTTTGTCTTGGAAAGCGCCGAAAATAAAGGCCGGGAGATTATCCCGGCCTTTCGCACCAAATACAACTCGGATTATGCGCGCTTCCGACGAACAATCTGATAATTGCGTAGCAAGTATTTTACTGGCGCGGCCACACCGCTAATGATATGAACTAGACGTGTGAAAGGAAAGATCAAGAACAAGGTCATTCCCAAAAATACGTGTAGCTTATACACCAAACCTACTGGAGCAATCGAGGCAGCTGCTTCCATTGGCCGGAAGAGAACAATAGATTGTGCCCAGTCAGCCAACATCACCATAACAGATCCATCCATATGCTGGCTTGAAGCAAAGATAGTGCTCAAGCCCAATATCAACTGGATATACAACAGAACCAGTACCAGGTTATCCGAAAAACTACTGCTTGCCTTAACCCTATCATCGGTAAAGCGACGAACAATCAACATTGTCATACCAACAAAACAGAGAGCACCAAACACACCACCTGACACCATTGCCAACAATTGCTTGTTAGGCGTAGAGATAACATGGTGGTAAAGGGACTCTGGCATAAGCAAACCAACAAAGTGGCCTGCTAATACAAACAAAATCCCCACATGGAAGGCATTGCTGGCTATTCGCATGCCTTTCGTACGCAACATCTGACTGGAACCCGCCTTCCAGGAATATTGCTCACGATCGTAACGAGCCCAGCAACCGACCAAACAGACCATTGCTGCCACATAAGGGTACAGGCCAAATAAGATAGTATTACTATTCATAAATTACTCCTTAATTTGCCCAGCGAACGGCTACGGCATCATTGGCTGATTTTTTGGGTGAAACCGGCGTTGAAGATGAACAACCACTGCCGAGGGCATCACCAGCACCAAAGGTGACGGCTTCTTCCTCCCAGATTTTGTCCAGCTCTTCCAGGGTATCATCCCGCTTTTCCCCTGCCACTTTTTCCCGCAATTCATCAACATTGACATTCACACCACTGATTACCAGTAGTGCGTCAAACAGTGCAGCATAAGGAGATTCACGCTCCTGTAACCGGGCACTGAGAACACCGAGAATATGGCTGACATCCGACAACCCCTCACGTATTTCAAGGTCGGGAAGGTGGGCCAGAAACTCTAGGTGTAGAGGAATATGGTCGGGCAGCTCCCGGGCATTAATACTGAAGCCGTGCTCCTCATAAATACCCAGCAGATCTACCATTGCCTGACCACGGTCGCGAGATTCACCGTGCACATGTTCAAACAACAATAGTGACAGAGAGCGTCCACGATCATACAGACCCGTGTAGGCTTCCTGAGCATCAAGTAAATCACCGTCGTAAATTTCATGAAGCAGATGGGTTAACTGTTGGCGCATATCGGGAGAAATCTCCCGTGCATCGTTAATCACTGTTTCAATCTCTGGCACCTGAGCCTGAAGCTCAGCATTGGGGTAGTCCATCAATCGAGAAATCACTTTGATAATATCCACGATATTATTCCTCCCAAACCTGAACGGTGTCGATCACATCCCGGCGAGTGGTTTTTTTGGTACCAAACAAGTTGATATCAGACTCACCCGTGGAGCAACCATTACCGAAGGAGAACCCACAACCTCCGCGTTCGGCAAAAGCTTCCGACATCGCCTCTTCACGGTGAGCCGTGGGAATCACAAAGCGATCCTCGTAGTTGGCAATGGCCAGGTAGCGGTACATTTCTTCTACCTGTAGCTCACTTAAACCTACCTCTGCCAGCACAGCTAAATCCTGCTCGTTATCAACAATCTGTGAGCGTTTGTAGGCACGCATGGCCAGCAGGCGCTTGAGTGCCAACTTGACCGGCTCCTCATCACCAGCAGTGAGTAAATTCGCTAGGTATTGCACTGGAATACGCAAGGAATCAACATCTGGGATAATACCGTTCATGCCCATGTGGCCTGCGTCTGCAGCAGACTGAATAGGTGACAGTGGCGGCACATACCAAACCATCGGCAGAGTACGGTATTCAGGGTGCAACGGTAACGCCAGCTGCCAATCTACTGCCAGTTTGTACACGGGCGATTGCTGAGCTGCGGTAATCGTTGAGTCCGGAACACCATCTTTTCGGGCCTGAGCAATAACAGCTGGATCATTAGGGTCAAGGAAGATCCCCAACTGCTCTTTATACAGGTCCTTCTCATTTTCAGTACTGGCCACTTCCTGAATTCTGTCGGCGTCATACAACAGCACACCCAGGTAGCGAATACGACCCACACAGGTTTCAGAACAAACAGTAGGCTGACCAGATTCAATCCGGGGGTAACAGAAAATACATTTTTCTGATTTACCGGATTTCCAGTTGAAGTAGATTTTTTTGTAAGGACAACCGGATACACACATCCGCCAGCCACGACACTTCTCCTGGTCAATCAGTACGATGCCATCCTCTTCACGCTTGTAGATCGCACCTGATGGACAGGATGCGGCACAGGTAGGATTGAGACAGTGCTCACACAACCGAGGCAAATACATCATGAAGGTGTTTTCGAATTCGCCGTACATTTCCTTTTGCATATTGTCGAAGTTTTTATCGACCTTACGCTTTTCGAATTCAGTACCGAGAATTTCTTCCCAGTTTGGACCCCATTCGATTTTCTGCATACGTTTGCCAGATATCAACGAGCGCGGACGCGCAGTAGGCTGATGCTCTGACAAAGGTGCTGTATGCAAATGCTGGTAGTCAAAATCAAACGGCTCATAGTAATCATCTATCTGAGGCAAATCAGGGTTGGAGAAAATATTTGCCAGCACCCGGAATTTGCCACCAATTTTTGGATTGATAGAACCATCTTTGTTACGAATCCAACCGCCATTCCATTTGTCCTGGTTTTCCCACTCTTTCGGGTAACCAATACCTGGCTTGGTTTCAACATTGTTGAACCAGGCGTATTCCATACCTTCACGGGAGGTCCACACATTTTTACAAGTAATTGAGCAGGTGTGACAGCCGATACATTTATCGAGGTTCAGCACCATTCCAACTTGAGATCTAATTTTCATTGCGCTGTCTCCTTAAACTTCTGTTGGCAGTGGTTGAGGAAGGCCATCGCCGGTCTCGTTATCGAGCCAGTCAACCTTATCCATTTTGCGAACCACAACCATTTCGTCACGGTTACAACCCACAGTGCCGTAGTAGTTGAAGCCATAGGATTGCTGTGCATAACCACCAATCATATGGGTCGGCTTCATCACAATCCGGGTCACCGAGTTGTGGTGACCACCACGAGTACCCGTGGTTTCACTACCGGGGACATTCACGATGCGCTCTTGGGCGTGATACATCATCACCATGCCCTCTTTCACCCGCTGACTAACAACCGCACGACAAGCAATGGCACCGTTCACATTGAACACTTCCACCCAGTCGTTATCTTCGATGTCCGCTTTTTTGGCATCGATTTCACTCAACCAGATAATTGGGCCACCACGAGACAAGGTAAGCATCAACAGGTTGTCAGAGTACGTACTGTGGATACCCCATTTTTGGTGAGGCGTAATCCAGTTCAGCACGATCTCTTTGTTGCCGTTGGACTTCTTACCCTTCACCAAATCAATGGTATTGGTATGAATCGGTGGGCGGTAAGAGATTAATTGCTCACCAAAGGCCTCCATCCATTTGTGATCCTGATAGAACTGCTGACGACCAGTAATAGTGCGCCATGGAATCAACTCGTGGACGTTGGTGTAGCAGGCGTTATAGCTCACATGCTCATCTTCCAAACCAGACCAAGTAGGTGAAGAGATAATCTTACGTGGCTGCGCCTGAAGGTCGCGGAAGCGAATCTTCTCATCATGCTTTGGCTCAGCCAGATGCTTGTGATCACGACCGGTAATCTGCCCCAGTGCATCCCAAGCTTTTACCGCAACGTTACCGTTGGTTTCCGGTGCAAGGCTAAGCACCACTTCAGCCGCATCAATCGCTGATTCGATACGAGGCTGGCCTTTACTAATACCTTCTTCTGTCACGGTATAGTTAAGCTCACGAAGCAGTTTCACCTCGTCATCTGTATTCCAACCAATACCTTTACCGCCATTGCCCATTTTCTCGAGCAATGGACCAAGAGAAGTAAATTTCTTGTAGGTGTTGGGGTAATCCCGCTCTACTACCATCATATTCGGTGCAGTTGCACCGGGGATCAGGTCACATTCACCATATTTCCAGTCCTTCACATCGAAAGGCTGTGCTAGCTCTCCGGGAGTATCGTGAAGCATGGGAACAGTGACGAAATCTTTCTCGACACCTAAATTGTCATTAAAGCTGGCAATTTCAGAGAACTTCTTGGCGATACCTTTGTAGATATCCCAATCTGAACGCGCCTCCCATGCTGGGTCAGCTGCTTTTGACAGTGGGTGAATAAAGGGGTGCATATCAGACGTGTTGAGGTCGTCCTTCTCGTACCAAGTTGCAGTGGGCAACACGATATCGGAGTACATACAGGTCGATGACATCCGAAAATCCAGTGTGACCACCAAGTCCAACTTACCCTCCGCGCCTTCTTCAACCCACTCAGCTTCCTGAGGGATCATGCCACCACGTACACCGTTATCTTCGTTCATCACACCATTTTTGGTGCCCAGCAGGTACTTGAGCATGTACTCATGGCCTTTACCGGAAGAACCCAGCAGGTTTGAGCGCCAGATAAACATGTTGCGAGGGAAGTTTTCAGGACTGTCGGGCTGCTCTGCGGCAAAACGCAGATTGCCAGATTTCAGCTCCTGTACTGCATAGTCTTTCGGATCCATACCTGCAGCTTCCGCATCACGGGTAATGTGCAGTGGATTCCTGTTCAGCTGTGGTGCTGAAGGTAGCCAGCCCATACGTTCGGCTTTAATGTTGTAGTCGAGCATATGTTCTTGGAATTGTGATTTATCCGCAATGGGCGATAGCACATCGTGCATGCTCACTTTTTCATGACGCCACTGAGAACTGTGGTTGTAGAAGAACGACGTGGAGTTCATTTGGCGAGGCGGGCGACTCCAGTCAAGCCCAAAGGCCAAGGGCAACCAACCTGTTTGTGGACGCAGCTTCTCCTGCCCCACATAGTGAGCCCAACCACCACCGCTCTGACCGATACAGCCACACATGATCAGCATATTGATCAAGCCGCGGTAGTTCATGTCCATGTGATACCAGTGGTTCATGGCAGCACCCACAATCACCATGGACTTGCCACGGGTCTTATCGGCGTTATCAGCAAATTCTCTGGCCACTTGAATGATTTTAGCGCGAGGAACACCGGTAATTTTTTCTTGCCAAGCAGGCGTGTAAGCGACATTTTCATCATCAAAGCTGGAGGCTACATGCTCTCCACCTAAACCACGGTCAATACCGTAGTTGGCCATCATCAAGTCATAAACAGTAGCGACTTTCGCTTGAGACCCATCTGCCAACGTAATGGTACGCGTGGGCACATTGCGCATTTGAATGCTTTCGCCTTCCTGTTTATCCCAATGATCACTGCCTCCTGCAGCAAAGTAAGGGAAGGCAACGGCATCAACATCACCACTATCGATCAGAGATAGCTGCAATTTAACGTCATTGCCGTCTTTCCCTTCGCGGGTTTCAATATTCCACTTACCTTTTCCGTCACCCTGCTCACCCCAGCGGTAACCGATGGAACCTTGGGGAGAAACCAGCTCATCGCTAAGCTCATCAAGTGCGATGGTTTTCCAGTCGGGGTTATTTTCTTGACCCAAATTGTCGGCCAAGTCAGACGCACGTAAGAACCGGGTAGATTTATAACCACCTTCTGTCGGTTCCAAGGTCACCAGATTGGGCATATCTGAATACTGGCGTACATATTCGGTGAAATAGGCACTAGGGTTGTCGAGATGGAATTCCTTCAGAATCACATGCCCAAAAGCCATAGCAACAGCAGCGTCTGTACCCTGTTTCGGGTTTAGCCACATATCAGCTAATTTGGCGGCTTCACTGTAGTCAGGCGTAATGACCACACCTTTAGCACCCTTGTAGCGAACTTCAGTAAAGAAGTGCGCATCCGGGGTACGAGTTTGTGGCACATTGGAGCCCCACAAAATTAAGTAGTTTGAGTTATACCAATCGGCAGATTCAGGCACATCCGTCTGCTCACCCCAGACCATCGGTGAAGCGGGCGGCAAATCACAGTACCAGTCATAAAAGCTCATGCACACGCCACCAATCAAGGACAGGTAGCGGGAGCCAGCAGCATAAGAAACCATCGACATAGCGGGGATTGGCGAGAAGCCAATAATGCGATCAGGACCGTGTTCTTTAGCCGTGTAAACATTGGCTGCCGCAATCATTTCGTTCACTTCATCCCAGGAGGAGCGAACAAAGCCACCCAGCCCACGCTTGGACTTGTAGGATTTAGCTCGGACGGGGTCTTCTACAATAAAGGCCCATGCATCTACGGGATTCTCAAATTGCTTGCGAGCATCACGCCATAATTTCAGCAACGGCTTGCGTACTTTGGGATACTTAACCCGGTTGGCACTGTAGATATACCAAGAGTAGCTGGCACCTCTAGGGCAACCACGAGGCTCATGGTTCGGTAGATCTGGACGGGTACGGGGGTAATCAGTCTGCTGAGTTTCCCAGGTGATCAGTCCATTTTTTACATAAATTTTCCAGCTACAGGAACCGGTACAGTTTACCCCGTGGGTAGAACGTACAATCTTGTCGTGCTGCCAACGTTGGCGGTAGCTATTCTCCCATTCCCGGCTCTCGTTCCGGGTTTCTCCATGACCGTCAGCGAAATCGCCGGTCTTGGTTTTTTTGAAGAATTGCAAGCTATCGAGAAAATGACTCATGGCTTTACTCTCTTTATTTAACTTTCTTTACTTAACTTTCATTACTTAGCGTTCTTTACTTATAAAGTGCTGATGGGGCGAAATCCCATCAGCACTACAAGTTCTAAAAACATTAAGGGTTGTAGAACTCACCATCTTTACGCAGGTAGAAGAACCAGTTGATCAAGATACATACTGCGTAGAAGGACGCGAAGCCAATCAGTGCTACTTCAGGTGTAGTAGCCTTAATTTGCTCACCGAGAACCTTAGGAATATAGAAGGCACCATATGCGGCAACCGCTGAAGTCCAACCCAATACTGGCCCGGCCTGCTCTTTAGGGAACACCATCGCAATGGTACGAAAAGTAGAACCGTTACCAATACCAGTGGCTGCGAACAGCAACAGGAACAACATGAAGAACGGCAGGAAGAATTGTTCTGGCGTAGCAGAACCGTAAGCAGCCTTCATGTAGTAAGCCACACCAAGAGCACTACCCACCATCACAACAGAACAAATTTGCGTGACAAGCGCGCCACCCACTTTATCGGCAACCCAACCACCTACAGGGCGAATCAGTGCACCAATAAAGGGACCCATCCAAGCGTACATCAGAGCACTGGGGCCATTGGCATTAATGGTGTCGTGCGTCATCACACCATCAACCATGATGTGCTGGTAACCAAAAATCACTTTAATCGACAGTGGGAAAGACGCAGCAAATCCGATAAAGGAACCAAAGGTCATGGTGTAAATTACACTCATTACCCAGGTGTGCTTGTTATCGAAAATCAGGAACTGGCGTTGCAGGTTCGGCTTGATCTGACCGGGAATCATCTTCAGAGCAAACACTGTGCAGGCAATAACTAGAACCAATACAATTTCTTTCGGTACACCAAAACCTGAACCATTAGCCGCTTCTGGCAACATTAACCACAAACCACAAGCTGCAGTAACGAAACCAATCAGCAACATGCCTGAAATGGTTAAAAAACTACCGACGGGGTTAGGAATATCAGGTGATACTTCTTGGGTACGTAGGTTATTCATACCAAACCAGCCCGCAAACGCCAGCGGTACCAGGAACAACAACCAGACAAAACCGGCGTTCTGAATCCAGGCCTCTGTACCTGCTGGAATTTTACCAATCAAGGTACCGGAGGTTTGTTCCAGAATCATGGAATCACCACCCATGGCACCAAACAAACCAAAGGTCATGGCCAGTGGCACCAGAATTTGCATACTGGTCACACCGAAATTACCCAATCCGGCATTCAGCCCCAGCGCCAACCCTTGCTGCTTCTTGGGAAAGAAGAAGCTGATATTGGACATGGAGGAAGCAAAGTTACCACCACCAAAGCCAGACAGCAGCGCCAGCACCTGGAAGACCCACAGCGGCGTATTCATGTCTTGCAAGGCAATACCTGCACCCACCGCCGGCACCATCAACAATGCCGTCGTAAAGAAGATGGTATTACGACCACCACAAAGCCGAATAAAGAAGCTACTCGGTATTCGTAGTGTTGCGCCCGTGAGTCCCGCAATGGCCATCAGAGTAAACAACTCCGATTTCGCGAAAGGGAAACCCAGGTTCAGCATTTGTACCGTAATGATTCCCCAATAGAGCCATACGGCAAAGCCGCACAGTAGACTAGGAATAGAAATCCATAGGTTTCTGTTGGCAGTCTTCTTGCCTTCAGACTCCCAAAATTCGGGATCCTCAACATCCCATTTTTGTAGATCAGCCATAGCGGTATTTCCTCGTTTTATTACTGTTTTACAAAGTTAAAAAATCATCAGCACGGGCTTGATTAACCCGTTGCTTGAATGCATCCAGCTTAATGGCGTAGAACATCAACACCATACAGCCGGCCAATACACCGTAGAGCAACATAAAGCAGGAGCTGCGAATACCGGTTTGGTCAGCGGCAATACCAAATAAAATCGGTAGAGAGAAACCTCCCAAAGCACCAATGGCGCTCACAGCACCACCCACAACACCCACATTCTCCGGGTAGTAGTCATAAATAATTCGAAAAATACTGGCCTTGCCAAACCCCATGGCCAAACCAACAACAAATGTCAGCAGCACAAACATCCAAAGGGAGATGCGGATATCCAGAAACAAATCACGCTCAATGCCATGAATCGTCATTGTGGTGGGCGGATAAGACAGGAAGAACAGGCAGACCAAACAGACCCAGAACACCAGCCAGTTGATCCGGCGAGCACCGAAGTTATCAGCAAACCAGCCACCCAACGCCCGAATAATGGCTGCAGGCAAGGTAAACAGCAGCGTGACAAACGATGCTGTTTTCAAGTCCAGACCGTATTCGCCCACATAGTATTGGGGTAGCCACAGTGTTAAGGCTAGAAACCCGCCAAACACAAAATAGTAGTAAAGACCAAAGCGCCACACTCGAAGATCACGCAGCGGACGCAATTTATTGACCATAGGCTCATCATCTTCTTTTGGAAAACGGGCCTTTGGTGCTGACCGGGTAAGCAACCAAAACAGCACAGCCACTACCAACAGCACCACGCCGTAGTACTTGGGCACTGCTTGCCAGCCGTAGTTGATAATAATAATGGGCGCTACCAGATTGGTTATTGCGGCACCGACATTACCAGCACCAAAAATACCCATGGCCGTGCCCTGTATAGAGCGATCAAACCAACTGTAGACATAACTGATGCCTGTGGCGAAAGCGCCCCCAGAGATACCAAGCACCAAACCGAAAGCAAGGAATTGGGGGAAGGTTTTGGCATAAGGCAAAGTGAAAAGTGACAGCGCAACAATCAGGGTCTGTAAGAAAAATACAATCCGGCCACCAAACCGCTCCGCCAAAATGCCACAAGCCAGGCTGGCGAAGGCACCGGTAAGAATGGGCGTCGCTAGCAACACCCCAAATGCCGTATCACTCAAACCAAGGTCGGTTCGAATTTGTAGACCAAGAATGGAAAATAGCGTCCATGCGGCGAAGTTGGCAGCAAACGCTACCGTACATACGCCGAGGCTATACCATTTTTGATCACTTATTGCGGTCATAGGGTTTTAATTGGTTCAATGATGAGAACTTAATGTAATTAGCGGGGAGGGGATCGGACATGACCTGCGTCAATTCGCCCAGTTTGCTCCTTAGTGCAAACTCCCTACTACTACCACCAAGGTAGTAACAGTATTAATAAAAATATCCATTAAAAACAGTAGGTTACTATTTTTTTTTAAGTGTATGATCGACACACTCTAGAAGTCAGGTATTTGGTGGTAAACACAATGGCAACAAGCCTAGCGGGCAAAAAACTACGATTTTCTCAATCCATAGCTATTCAGGTTTTGATCCCTATGGTGGTGATTGGCCTATTGGCATTGGCCAGTATGGTGGTATCACTGCTGGTAACCCTGAACACCCAACATGATGCCGAAGCGATTAATCTCGCTGGATCGATGCGCATGCAATCCTACCGGATTGCCGTGTTACTGCAGCAATCTCCATCCAGTGACGAAGAACGGAAAGCGATGGCAAAAAATCTTTCCAGTGAATACCAGCTATTTTCCAATAAGCTCTATCAATCCAGCATCTCCAGAGCAGCCGAAAAAAGTAGTCGTAAATCTATCAAAGATAATTACAGCCGAGTCGCCGACAACTGGGAAAGCAGCATCACACCCATCTTATCCCCTCTCATGACTGGCCAACGAGCCAGCATTGAACAGGTCGCGACAGCGAACAAGCTTTACCAGGCACTAGTGGATCGCCACGTGGAGGATATCGACAGCCTAGTCCTGAGTATTCAGAAGAATACTGAAGAGAAAATTGAACTGCTGGGCATCTATGAGGGACTGAGTATCTTCCTCTCATTCCTGGCACTTCTGTTTATCGTGATGCGTGCAGACCAAAATTTGGTGAAGCCCTTAAAAGATTTGGTACGTGCAGCCGAGCATGCCAGTATCGGTGACTTTTCCTACCGTACCTATTACGAAGCCGTCAACGAAATCGGTTTACTGTGTAGCACCTTCAACGACATGTCCGCCAGCCTAGCGCGTCACTATCAAAAACTGGAAGATTTGGTTAACGAAAAAACCGTCCAGCTGCAACAGTCCAACCAAATGCTAGATTTTCTTTACAGTACCGCTCAACGGCTCTCTGAGGGATCCATTGATAGGCAAACTCTCACCGAAACTGTCACTGAACTGAAAAAACTGACGGGTATACCTCAGTTATCCCTTTGCCTGACAAATGAAGTCAACAAAGACCAATTTGATCTAATTTCACCGGCAGATGATCAGCTCCCCTGCCATCTAGACGATTGCGTAAGCTGTTTTATGCGCCCCGACAAAAAGAACTTGGCTCAGGGTGAGGTTTCATTCCCTATAGAAGATGCCAACGATAGCTTTGGATTTCTCTATATAAAAAGTGATAAAAATCGTGCCTTGCAACCCTGGCAACATCGGCTAATCGAAGCAGTAGTCGAACACCTCTCTTTTGCTATGGCACTGCAATACCGTGAAGGAATGAGTCGACGATTGATGCTGTTTGAGGAGCGTTCCATTATTGCCCGTGAGCTTCATGACTCTCTCGCACAATCTTTGTCCTACATGAAAATGCAGGTAGCTAGAATTTCCAAACTATTTGATCGCAATGCGCCTGAGGAAAAAGTGAGAGAAGGGCTGGATGACCTGCAGCAGGGGCTCGATGCTGCCTATAAACACCTCAGGGAACTACTGACCACCTTCCGGTTAAAGCTGGATGCCCCAACACTGTACCTCGCCCTGAAAACCACGACCGATGAATTCGACAGAATGAATGAAAACATTGAGATTGCTTTGGACTATGAGCTAGGTCATTGCCAACTTTCACCCAATGAAGATATCCACATATTACAAATTATTCGTGAGGCCATCACCAATGCGGTGAAACATGCACAGGCCAGCCGCATCGAATTGCAATGCAAGCATGGCGACAACCATAAAGTAATATTTAAAGTAGTCGATAACGGTATCGGCATTGCTGACAACCCCTACAAAGATCACCACTACGGGCTCTCTACCATGCAAGAACGTGCCGACTGGGTAAATGGAGAATTGGACATTGGCTCAAGTTCAGTAGAAGGTGTCACTGGTGGCGGCACCACCGTAGCACTGACATTTGTTCCTGAGGCATTTCGCTGATATAGATAAAGCTGAGCGAGATCAATTCATGGCTGACAGCAGAACCTTAAACTGCCTGACGCTGAAAAACTGAAGCAGAACCTAGTAAAAGAGGGCTTTCGTGAGCGATACCACAAGCAAATTGATTCTGGTTGATGACCACCCCCTGTTACGAAAAGGTGTACGGCAACTGGTTGAACTGGAAGATGATATGGAGGTTGTTGGCGAGGCAAGCAATGGGGCAGATGCCATTGTTCTTGCACAGGCAATAGAAGCAGACTTAGTCCTGCTGGACCTCACGATGAAAGGCATGGACGGCATCGAAACCCTTCAGGGCATGCGTGATGTTGGCATCAACTGCCGAATTGTCGTTTTTACTGTCTCCGATGATACCAGCGATGTAGTTGCCGCGCTTAAGGCAGGCGCTGATGGCTACTTACTAAAAGATATGGAGCCTGAACGGTTGGCCGATAGAATTCGAGAAGCTTGCTCAGGCAAGATGGTTTTATCTGAAGATCTTACTGAAGTGCTCGCCAAAGCGTTTCGTGACAGCTCCAGCAAAGACAAAGGGGGTGGCTATAACTCACTGACCAGGCGTGAGAAAGAAATTTTGAAAATGATTGCAGAAGGTCTCAGCAACAAAATGATTGGTCGCCAATTGAATATTGTCGAAGCCACTGTAAAAGTACATGTCAAACATCTGTTGAAAAAACTGGGCCTTCGCTCACGAGTTGAAGCCGCCGTTTGGGCTGTTGAAAACCGGGTAAAATAATACCTGTAGAATTTTCTGGAGAACATCTTTTGGAAAAGAATTTACCTGTGACAACAACACTTCCCGCCCAGCTGCTCCGCCGCATGGAACCCATCCTGTTTTCTGCGCTTCGATTGGCTCCATTTTCTCCACAAAAATTTCTTCTGGAGCGATTACTAAAACAGTTTTTGTTAGAACCCATCGCTGATGGAGATCTGGAATTCCTTACAGATCGAGTACTAAAAATTTCAGTAGAAGACGCAGGCATCGGCTGGCGACTCAGCTACCAAAATAATCAAGTAATCATACAGCCTTTAAATGGTCCCTCAGATGCTACTATCAGTGGTAAAGCCAGAGCTTTTGTACTACTTGCCTCACGCCAGGAAGACCCTGACACCCTATTTTTCCGTAGAGAGCTAAGCATTGAAGGGGATACCGAACTCGGACTGGAAGTAAAAAACCTACTGGATAGTGTTGAACTAGATGCACTGCCTTCGGTATTGCAACAAACTTTATCCGGCGCAGGAAAACTGGCCGCGGCTATTTAAACTTATATTTTTTCAATTTCTGGCACCTGTATAAAACTAGAAAAGTAAGATATTTTAAAAAGTATTACCTAATTAATTCTTTTAATAACTCTCTAATAAAAACTCAATTTTCTGTTTTTTCCCAAAAACAATGTGAACTTCCAAGCAATGCTATCCCGACAGACAACTCAACGAATGCCATAACAAGAAGCATCGAATAGTTACCCTGAGCTAATGCTGACCTGGACAACAAGGATCCCAACGTCACCATGGTAAATAAAAAGATATAAAAGTGTATCCGGTAGAAGTGCCAAAGCTTAGGGTCTACCAAGGTATCGATTCTTTTTAGGTTTTTCAAACACAGTCGTCTGAACAAATATTTTGCCTTAATAACACCAAGTACTACCCCACAGAAAGCTGCCAGCCATACCCAGTTTTCATCTGGATGGATTTTTTTCGCGGCCAATAATAGGCTAGTGCTTTTAATAAAAAGGACAACGATACCGCTATACCAGACAAATGCAGCTAGGGATTTAAGTGTTCGTGGAGCGGCATCAAACATACAGAAATACGCCATCAAAAATATAAGTATATGCTTTTCTCATTTAATACCCCATACCGGTCAATGGATCTAACGGTACACCAACAAATATTATGGCTTATACTTCTTTGCAATAATTTTTAGCTGCTGAATTAATTCCTTAGGCGGGTACACTCACTGTATATATCCAGCCGTAAAGCCTCCGTCCTCCTGTTTAATTCTCGACATAATAAATGCACGCCATGAGCACAATCATTGACCTCCAGAAAACCACCCCCAGCGGCAATCTGACTAATCGCTTCACCAAGAAAGCTTTCAAGTGCTCTCAATTCACCCAGCTCATCGCACCATCTCACCAGTTTGGATAACTGGTCTTGCTGATCCTGATTTTCATACTGTGCCGACATAACCTTCTTCCCTGATACACTACTGTATGAATATACACCTTTACGCTATTTATCTTCAAGCTAAACTTACACAACATGGACAGGAGGCCATAGCAATGAAAATTCAGGATGTTCGATATCACAATCTACAAGCGCTACTCATTGAAGTGGGTGGAAACCAAGCAGAACTGGCTCGCAGAACAGGGACCAATGCCGCCTACATCAATCAAATCCTCAATAACTCTCAACTGCCCTCAGGAAAGGTACGATCAGTAGGTGAACGCTTAGCCCGCATGCTAGAACAAGCTTTCCAAAAACCTGAAGGATGGATGGATTCAGAAACAACTGCGGTTCAAGTAGCTGAACCTATTGCTGCTTATCAAATACAGTCACCGGATATAGCCAAGCTAATACACATAGCCAGCAAGCTAAGCCATGAACAACTGGAAATGGCATGTAGGATGTTAGAGGGTCTAACAAATAAAGTGAACGATGAGGTAACAGGACCGAATACCGACAAATGCTAGGGGCTCTTTTACTCAACAACCGCCACTGGCGAATACCAACCCAATATTGCGTGTCCCAGTTGCTGACAGATCTCTTCGAACAAGTTACAGAATGGACTTGCCTCCTCCCAATGAGATCTGGTCTGCCATACTAAAAAAGCCTCACAGCGCCCCCCGTCATAGATACTCACCCAGCTATCAACGACACCTACTTCGCATAATTGCGCCTCCTGATGACGCCACACGTTATCTAGATTGGCCTCCAACCCAGGCCTCATCCAGATTTGATACATTAACGTATAATGTGGGGTTCTACTTTCTATCCCACACACCCCTTTCAACCCTGCTCTACTCCTAGCCTCCTGCCACACCATTCTTCTTACTCCACAAGAATTTTTAAGCGTTCCTTCAAGCCTGTCTGCCGTTGCTTCAACCAACGACATATAACGGACAAGCCAATAGTCGTGTTGGGTTCGATACCAATTTGCTCATCACCAGCAAGGCTCATAAAGGCGTCGTACAAGAAGCTATTAAGTGCTACCACCTCAGCCAATTCATCGTAGAGCTGAATTAACTGCTCCTGTGAGCACCTATTTTGACTCGTCTGTTGGTCGAGCTTTGTCTGCGACATTCGCACCCCTCCCTGCCCAATACGCCATATATGGCGTTGTCATAACAATTAAAACATGACATTAATGGCGTGTCTAGAATGAGTATATTGAAATGAAACGCAGTATTGAACCGGGCACCCCCCTCTACAGTGACTTTCAGAAGTTCAGTCAACAGCTAAGGAAACGTATTCTGTCCCTGCGACACCAAAAGGGTTTTACTCAGGAAGATATGCAGACGCTAGGTTTATCTCTACGCCAGTACCAACGCATAGAAAGTGGAGAAACTGAGAATATCACCCTCGCCAATCTTTATAGAATTGCGCGAGCATTTGACCTATCAGTCAGTGAACTCTTAGCCCTGTAACTCCCCTAAAAGACACGCTTAAAACAGTCCGCCTTCAAGTCACACAGAGATCAATAGACAATAACCTAAGTAGCTTCCATGCCAGGCAGGCCATACCAGTAACCATTGCAAAACTCCTCATTTTTGAGATCGCTCGCAATCAGCTGAGCTGTGGCTCCTTCCCCACTGATGGCCCGGTTAAATTGCTCAATCACCTCAAACGTACCAGTACTCTTAGGACTAATCCGCATAATATCCACACCTATCTCCGCCATGGTGGAATACTCATCGAGGAGATTGTAAATTTGTCCCGACTGGGTCTGGATACCATTGATAGTAAACAGTGACTGATTTTCCTGAGTATGGAGAGGAATACCATCGGGATAATCTATGCACTTTAGCTGACAGTCATCTTTCGGCAGGTCTTTGGCCCGGGCAGTAAAACAACGAGCCGAATAGGCCAGTGGCAGTCGCCCATAACTGAAGATTTCAGTTTCTATCTTATCTGCAAAACCCATTTTTTGTGCATCAGTCAGGATATTTTTCAGGGTGGTACGGTTCAGCTCGACCGGCATCACCCATCGTTGTAATCCCGCCTTATGAAGAATCTGTAATGTATGGGCATTGTAGATATTGATGGACGTTCCGGCCACGAAGGGCAGTTTCTTTTCTGACAGTAATTCCACCGCTGCTATGTCGTTGGCTTCAATCAGGCAGCCGCTGTTGTCACAAATTTTACGCAGGCTGGACAGCTCTGAACGGGCTTCAATCAATGCTAGGGTAGAGAGCACCACCTCCTTACCTGACTCCAGCAGCTCTGCGGCCAGTTCAAGCCAATCGGGTGTACGGAGCTCCTGACGTTTTGAGCAAATGGTCTCACCTAGGTAGATAATATCTGCGGGAGATTGAATCGCCTGCTGGTAAAAATCAGCCACCTTTTGGTGTGGCCAGTAGTAGAGAATCGGACCCAGTGATAATTTCATCGGTGTGCTCTTTTTTTGTGACTTAGGGTGTGTGACTGAGGGCGCGTGACGGAGAGGAACATGACTGACTGAAGTATGAGTCGGTTATTGCCAGGGCCGGGAATAGGCGCCCAGTGTTGTCTGGCTTCCTTCAGACACATTAGCCAGCGCATCAAGCCACTCCCCTCTTGGAGCAAAATTGCTGCCTGTTTTTTTGTAGTTATCGAGTGCTTCACGCCAAACCCTGACCACCTGTTCCACGTAGGCTGGGCTCCGCTGTCGCCCTTCTATTTTTATGGCCTTGACGCCAATCTCATCTAATTGGGGGATCAGTTGCAGGGTATTAAGGCTAGTGGGTTCTTCCAGTGCATTGTAGGTCTGCCCTTCTACCTGAAAACGACCTTTACAAAGTGTCGGATAACCCGCATTTTCACCCTCGCTGAACCGGTCGATAAGCACATCATTCAACCGGGACTCCCGGCCTTTCTCGGTCTCTTCCCAGCGAACGGCACTGGCTGGAGAGCATGCACCACAGGTGTTAGGTGACTCAGGGGTAACATAAGAGGATAAATGGCAGCGCCCTTCAGCCATGATACAAAGGCTCCCAAAGCCAAAAACTTCCAAATCCACCGGACTATTAGCTGCTACCTGTTTTACCTGAGCCAGTGATAACACTCTAGGTAGCACCGCTCGTTTGATACCAAAGGTTTTTTTATAGAATGCCAACGCATCTATGTTGGTGGCAGAGCCCTGAACAGAGAGGTGAAGATTAAGATCTGGATATCGCTCTCGAGCGTAATCGAGCACCCCCATATCAGCAATAATGAGTGCATCGGCCTGTAGATCAGCTGCCTGGTCCACAGCATCCTTCCAGCGAGACCAACTATGAGGTTGTGGGTAGGTATTGATCGCTACAAATAACTTCACATTGTGGGCACGGACATACTCCAGTGCCTTTACCGCTTTTCGGTCATTAAAATTCAAGCCAGCGAAATGCCGAGCATTAGTATCATCTTTTAAACCGATATAAACCGCATCGGCACCGTTATCCACGGCAGCTTTTAAGGCCGGCAAACTGCCAGCTGGACAAATAAGTTCCATGGCAACGTCCATTCAGGAATAAAAAAATGAACGCCCAGAAATATCCGGGCGCAAACTGTGTAGGGTCATGAATCAGTCTTCAACAGGTACCAACAATACTTTCTGTTTGGCTAGGTGAACAACACCGGGCGCCGCCCCGCCAACCAGGGTGTCGTAGATGGGACTATGTCCATGATTACCAATAACAATTAAATCAGCATTCAGTTCATCCGCCGCATGAACTATCTGGCCGGCTGTGGTGCCCTCCAAAATAACGGCCCGGCAATCGATGCCTTCTGCGGCAACATTTTTGGCCAGCGTATGAAGCTCGTGGACATCATCACCATAAGCATCGGTGAGTTCATCTTTGACCGAGTCATCTTCAGCACCCTCTGTACCCGGTAGTTCTTTTTCCACCGTGGCCAGTATCAATTCGGAATCAAAAACCCTAGCTAACTCTTTGGCTGCATCAAGAATATTTTCTACATTAGAATCCAGGTCAATAGCAGCAAAAATAGTTTTCATGGCGCACACCTCGCAACTTGCGATTAAGGAGAGGATGATAAAAACACCACCTCTCATAAAAAAGGGTCTTGAGTAAATACTGCTGCCAACCTGATCTTTTTCAATTGACGTACATCAACAGTTACAGAAAACATCAACTCAACCACCAGTTTTTAAGAAGTACTACCAAATAATTGCTCACCACCCACCCTCTAATCAACCCACACAGAAATACTCCAAGCAATTGTTTTTTATATATTTATATTAATTTACACCTACCTCTTTGGTAGTAGTCTTCTCCACACAAGCCAATATGGTTGAAATTAACGATGACTTGGATCAAGTCGGTTACCAGCACAAATTATTAAATTCACTGTGCCACCTGCCATTCAACTCAGTTTGCTACGTGGCATGTATTTTTATTGATACCAGAGACACCATCTCTGACGAGGAGAAAAGCACAATGTCTGATGCAAGAATCAATTTGCTGGACTTTAAAGACCCAAAGATCAAAACACTCCACATCACCTGGTTTGCATTTTTTCTCACCTTTGTGGTCTGGTTTAGTCATGCCCCTATGCTGGCTGTGATTAAGGAAGCCTTTGATCTCACCAGCCAGCAGGTCAAGGCACTGATGATCTTAAACGTCGCCATGACGATTCCAGCACGTATCATTATTGGAATTATGGTGGATAAGTTTGGTCCCCGACACGTGTACAGTGGATTACTGGTCATATCCGGTGGTATTTGCTTACTCTTCGCCACGGCCAACTCCTACGAACAACTTGCGCTATTTCGCTTCTTACTGGGCTTTGTGGGTGCCGGCTTTGTGATTGGTATTCGCATGGTAGGTGAATGGTTCCCCGCCAAACAGGTAGGTCTTGCAGAAGGCGTTTACGGCGGCTGGGGGAACTTTGGCTCCGCTGCTGGTGCCATGTTACTTCCCACTCTTGCCTTAATGTACGGTGGTGAAAATGGCTGGCGCTATGCCATTGGTACCACCGGTATCATTGCTGGCTGCTATGGTATTTTTTACTACTTTAATGCGCGCAACACCCCAAAAGGCTCCACCTACTTCAAGCCGAAGAAATCTGGTGGTCTGGAAGTTACCAGCTGGAGCGACCTATGGCTCTACCTGGCAATGAACATTCCTATGTATCTTGCATTGGCAGTACTGACCTGGAAGCTCTCCCCTTCCAACCTGGGTTTACTGACGTCAACAGCGGTAAACCTGATATATATAGGCTTGGTCGTACTGTACTTCTTCCAGGCAAGCCAAATCTGGAAAGTAAACCATGAGCACCTGAAAGCCGGTGTGCCCGAGATGCAACGCTACAAGTTCAAACAAGTAGCTATTCTCGACTGGTCTTACTTTGTGACCTTTGGATCTGAGCTGGCAGTAGTTTCCATGCTACCCCTGTTCTTCCTGGAAACCTTTGAAGGGTTGGACCCGGTTAAAGCCGGACTATTAGCCTCAGGGTTTGCATTCATGAACCTGGCCGCACGCCCTGGTGGCGGCTGGTTGAGCGACCACTTTGGTCGTCGTAGAACTATGTTGATTCTGATTTCAGGATTAGCTTGTGGTTATTTACTGCTAAGCCAGATCAACAGCAGCTGGTGGATTCCACTGGCCGTGATCTCTACCATGTGTTGCTCTTTCTTCGTACAAGCAGGTGAAGGTGCCGTATTTGCCATGGTGCCACTGGTTCAACGTCGTATGACAGGCCAAATTGCCGGCATGGCAGGTGCCTACGGAAATGTGGGTGCAGTTACTTACCTGACCGCATTGTCCTTTGTTGAGTACGATACATTCTTCCTGCTAATTGCAGCGTCAGCGGGGGTAATTTTTCTGGCAGTGTTATTCCTCGAAGATCCATCGGGAAAAATGGCAGAGGTGTTGCCAGATGGTACCGTTGAACTCATCGACGTTACCTAATCAAATTTTCCAAAACAAACAGGGCCCGCAACAGTTGTTGCGGGCCATATTGATTGTTAGGCTGAGAGAGAAAAGCGAGTCTCACCTATGGAGCTCAACCACTCTTTTAAAACAACTGTTGGTGTATGCACATCAGCTGGCATTAAGCCCGTCAACGAGGATGCTGTTGGTTTCAGTATTCCCGAAGACCATCTGCTGAACACTAAAGGCGCTGTGGCCGTTGTCGCCGATGGCGTCAGTACTGCAGAAGCCGGTAAAGAAGCGGCTGAACGTTGCGTCAGCACAGTGCTATCGGATTACTACACCACCCCTGAAACATGGAGTGTTAAACACGCCGTCCAAAAAATCCTCACTCCACTGAATCGCAAACTCTATAACCTTGGCAATGAAATACATGATGAGGCTCGAGGTTATATCACCACACTGAGTTTTTTAGTGGTGAAATCCCACCTAGCCTACTTGTTTCATATCGGCGACAGCCGCATTTACTGTCTCAGTGCCGAAACCGGTGAATTCACCCAGCTCACTAGAGACCACACTGCCGGTATCTCCAAAGATGAAAACTACCTGATTCGCGCCATGGGGATGGACACCAGCCTCAACGTAGATGCCAGCGTCGTCACTCTGCATCAGGGAGATATTTTCTTCCTCAGTACTGATGGCATTCACGACTTCATGCCAGAATCAGAGATACGCCAGCTAATCGAGGCGCACCCAGATGACTATGATGCAGCCTGCCGTGCCATTGTCGATGCCGCCAGTCAGGCAAAGAGCTCCGACAACCTTAGCTGCTGCCTACTGCGCATTGACCAGCTTGGTCTTGAAAATATAGAAGACCTCAATGAACGCCTGACCCGACTGCCATTTCCACCAGAACTCAGGCCCGGGCTAAAAATTGATGGCTATGAAGTACTGAAAGAAATGTATGCCAGTGAACGTAGCCAACTGTACCTGGTGAAGGATATGGACTCTGGTGAAGTCCTGGTGATGAAGACCCCTTCCCAGAACTATTCCGATGATCCCGCCTATACCGAACGGTTTATCATGGAAGAGTGGATTGGCAGCCGAGTAGATCACCCCAATGTGGTCAAAGTGATTCCGCCCAAAAATGAACGGAAGTTTCTCTATTACCTAATGGAGATGGTCGAGGGAGAAACGCTGGAAAAATGGATGGAGGAAAACCCGGACCGGCGACCTCGCGATATGATCAAACTGGTGGATCAAATTTCGTTGGGGATGGAAGCGTTGCACGAAAAAGAAACTGTGCACCAAGATTTGAAGCCTAGCAACATTATGATCACCCCTGACCTCCAGGTGAAAATAGTCGATTTCGGTTCAGTCTATGCACCAGGGATTCACGAAATTTTTACTCCGATGGAACGGGAAATGGCACTGGGGACGCTGGACTATGCCGACCCATCCTATCGATTCCAAATCAACACAGGAATCAAGGGGGATATCTATTCACTCGGTGTTATCGTCTACGAAATGTTTACCGACTTTCTACCCTATGGCACCAAACTGGAAAAATGCTCCAGCCGGGAAGACTTTCTCCGACTTCAATACACACCAGGTTACCACCACAAAGATATTATTCCCCTGTGGTTTGACCGCACGCTCGAAAAGGCTGTGGCGATAGACCCGGAGATGCGGTACGACAGCTTAAAAGATTTTTTACACGATCTAAAAACCCCTAACATTGAATACCTCAAGGAAGATGTTCAGCAGGGAGGCAAGAGAGACACTCTTCTGCTTTGGAAAATGCTGTCCTTTGTATTATTTGGCTTACTGGTGATGTCGTTATTGGTTTCATCAACGAAATAATCAATAAAATAACCCATAAATTAACCACTCGGGCAATTAACAATAGATAATTGAGTAAAATAGCTCGCCTTTAAACGGTAAATTCCTGGCTGGATAATACCCCCATGATTGGGATGCCAAACATTCCCTATGAAAGAACGGCCAACCGAGAACCCTAGAGAACTCCATTTATGTCACATGCATCAAAAGAATTTTTACCACTGGAAATAGCCGTACTGACTGTTTCTGACACTCGCTCTCTGGATGAAGACACGTCGGGTCAACTTCTGGTAGATCGATTAACCGAGGCCGGACACAACCTGGCCGACAGGGTATTGATCCCCGATGATATTTATCAATTACGGGCAGAAGTCTCTCGCTGGATTGCGGACCCAAAAGTCCAAGTGATTCTAACTACCGGCGGTACCGGTTTTACCGACCGAGACTCCACCCCCGAAGCACTGGCACCATTATTCGACAAGCATGTAGAAGGTTTTGGTGAACTATTTCGCCACATTTCCTACCAAGAAATTGGTACCTCTACCCTCCAATCTCGTGCTGTTGCGGGGCTATCCAATCGCACTCTGATATTCTGCATGCCCGGCTCTACCAATGCCTGTCGCACCGCTTGGGATAACCTTCTTGGCGAACAATTGGATGCACGCACCAAACCCTGTAATTTCATCCCCCATATCAAATTTACCGCTGCCTGTGAGTCACGCGGATGAGTTGTTGTGACCAATCAGGGCTACAGCCAGTAGAACAGGCACTGGAAACATTACTCAGTTCTGCTGAAGCTATTACCGAAATCGAAATGGTTTCGGTGGAAGAGGCTTTGGGCCGAGTGCTCGCCGAAGATCAACAATCCACGGTGGATGTTCCTCCAGCAGATAACAGTGCCATGGACGGATTTGCCTATAACAGTACAGATACCCAAGCTGACGGACCAACAACGTTACCTATCAACCAACGGATTCCCGCAGGTGTTGCCCCGCAAGCGCTGCAACCTGGTACAGCCGCACGTATTTTTACCGGTGCAGAAGTGCCCGTTGGTGCGGATACGGTCGTCATGCAGGAAAATTGCCAGTGGGATGATGGCTCTGATAACGCCTCAAGTGGCGACAAGGGCCAAGTCACCCTACCCGCGGAGTCAAAGGCCGGAGATAATATCCGCCCTCAAGGTCAGGATATTCAAAGTGGCAGTCGTATTATGTGTCGTGGCCACCGTATCAAACCCCAGGATATGGGGCTGCTGGCATCCGTAGGAATTGCTGAAGTTCCTGTCTACCGACGGCTAAAAGTCGCTGTGCTTTCTACCGGTGACGAACTGGTAGAACCCGGAGAGCAACTCCCTCCTGGTCATATTTATAATTCAAACCGTTATACCCTGGCAGGGCAAATGAAGGCTTTGGGGTTTGACTATATCGACCTAGGCATTGTGCCCGACAACTTTGAGGCCACGGAACAAGCACTTCGACAAGCGGCCGCAGAAGCCGACTGCATTGTCACCAGTGGTGGTGTTTCTGTAGGGGAAGAAGACTATGTAAAAGCCTGTGTTGAAAAACTTGGCAGCCTCGACCTCTGGCGACTGGCCATCAAACCCGGAAAGCCTCTGGCCTTTGGTCATGTTCTAGGTACACCTATCCTCGGCTTACCCGGCAACCCTGCCGCTGTATTTGTTACCTGCGCTATTGTCGCCCGCCCTTTTCTGCTGAAATGCCAAGGTGTGGACGATCTACAGCCAATCCCTATTCAGGTGATTGCCGGTTTCGACCGACCAAAACCGGCCAAACGCCAAGAATATTTACGCGCCAAACTGATTCTAGATGACCATGGTGTAGCGCATGCAGAAATTGCAGGTAATCAAAGCAGTGGCGTTCTATCCACAGCCAGCGTAGGCAATGGCTTCGCAATACACCCTCTTGGGGGCACAATCAAAACAGGTGAACCTGTGCAATTTCTGCTCTTCTCTGACCTTTTATTTTAAGAGGCTGGTTGTTCTAGGTAACCGGCCATTAAGATGACTGATTACATCGATACTTACTATTTAAAAGCCCTTTGATCCCAATCATTAGACTAGGATTGACCCTGGCCTATTTATGCCTATGCTTAATTTGAGGAGTTAAGATGACTCACTGAGCATAGGATGTACTGAATGACTGATCAGGTCTCTCTCCGCTTTTTAGGTGCCGCGGGCACTGTCACTGGTTCAAGATATCTACTCGAGTTCAATGGTCGAAGGGTATTGGTGGACTGTGGGTTGTTCCAGGGCTACAAGCATCTTCGCCAGCGAAACTGGCAACCATTTCCTGTTGATCCCTCCAGTATTGAAGCCGTATTTTTGACCCATGCCCACCTCGACCACAGCGGGTACTTGCCGCGCTTGGTACAAAACGGCTTCCACGGCCCTATCTATTGCACACAGGCAACCCGTGATCTGTGCAAAATTTTGTTATTGGATGCAGCCAAATTACAGGAAGAAGAAGCCTTTTATCGCAATCGACACCACTACAGCAAACACGACCCTGCACTCCCTCTGTACACTCAAGAAGATGCTAAAAAAGCACTAGAACTTTTCGAAGTGGTTGGTTTTTCTAACCCGGACGATCTAAAACCCGGCATTTCACGGGGTGATGTATCCGTCAGTTTTTATCCCAATGGCCATATTCTCGGTTCCTCCTTCCTTGATGTACTGGTTGCGGGAAGGCATATCTTATTCAGTGGCGATATGGGTCGAGGAAATGATCTGATAATGCGGGCACCGGAGTTGCCTGTGTATTGTGATTACCTTGTTGTGGAATCTACCTACGGAAACCGTCTTCACAACCCTAGCCTTTATAAAGAGCAGAACATCTTGGATGAGACCGCCAAAATTATTAATGAAACAGTTTCTTCTGGCGGCTCAGTGTTAATTCCGACCTTCGCGGTGGGGCGAGCCCAGGCAATGCTTTATCTCATCACCGAACTGCGCAACAGAAAGATGATCCCCTACCTGCCTATTTTTCTAGATAGCCCTATGGCCATCAGTGTTACCGAGGTAATACAACGACACCATCGCTACCATCGCCTCAACAAAGCCCGCTGTCAGCAGCTATCTCGTGATGTCAGCTTTACCCGTACGGTGGAAGAATCAATGGCACTCAATAGCCTGCACATGCCGGCTGTTATTCTCTCAGCCAGCGGTATGGCCACAGGAGGACGGGTGCTCCACCATCTGAACCGTATGCTGGGAGACCACAGGAACACTGTTATGTTTGCTGGTTATCAAGCGTCCGGAACCCGTGGTGCGAGACTGGTGGCAGGTGAAAAGAAAATTAAACTCTTTAATAACTACATAGATGTCAGGGCACGAATTGAGGCCTTAGACTTCTTATCTGCTCATGCGGACTATCTGGAATTACTGCGCTGGCTGCAACAGATGCCCACTGCACCCAAACGCTGCTTTGTCACCCATGGTGAAGAAGCAGCTTCAGACCAATTCCGTATCACCCTGAATGAAGAGCTTAACTGGTCGGCCTGTGTACCGGATATAGGGGATGTGGTTAACCTATAGAAAACTATCCTTCTACAATCTCACAACTAAAGCTTGTCTCCGCAGACAAGGAGTTAGTAATAAAACAGGTGTCTTCCGCTTTTTCTAATATACGTTTTGCCTTGTCATGGTCCTCTGCTGAAGCAATGCTGAGTTTGGCCCGGGTGTGTACACGGGTGAATTTAACCTTGCGCTCAACCTTTTCAAGTTGCCCATCGGCGAAACATTCAATATGAAGCCAGTTCAAATCATAAGCTCTGGCTATGGACCGAAACGATAACACCAGGCAATTTACCACTGCGGCCATCAACAGTTCCTCCGGTGACCAAACATCGCCGGCACCATCAAATTCTACGGGGGGAGCGACTTCAACACGGCAACCATTTTCTAGCGAAGATGTGACATTACCAGCTGGATCAGCCGATGCCGCCGCAGTATAAGTATGGGGAAATGGCTTCATAGATACTTCCTAAGTAACGACAAACTGTTGTGTAAAAATCTAATTACGTGTTCCTGATACAGGGGTATCCTGATACCAGCGTTTCTGACAACAGAGCAACCGTTTTAATTTGCAGATACACCTGCTTGCCCGTTTCAAGTTGCAAATGCTCCAAGGATTTTCGGGTAATCCGAGCCAAAATAGCCTGCCCCGCCACATCGGTTTTGACCACCGCCCTGGCCCCATCGATCAACTCAATCTCGCTGATGACACCCGGCAATATATTGAGGATGCTGGATTGACTGGGCCTTTCCAACGCAATACTCACATCACGGCTTGGGATTCTTACCCGGACCGTATTACCGGGTTCACCGGAGAGTTGCCCAACAGAAAGTTGGGCATCAGACCCTGAACCTGAACTCACGCCTGAATCCAAACTTAATGCCAGTTGCGTCAGGCTATAACGATCATCGTGACCCACAATTCGCGTATTCAGCACCACCGCTGCGCCCTCTTGTCGAGTCACATCCAGGTCAAGCCGAGATAACATATCCAGCAATGGCCCATCAGCCACCAACCGCCCCTGATCCATAATAATTAAATGATCCGCCAACCGTGTTATCTCATCAAGGTTGTGACTCACGTACACCATGGGAATGCTGAGGTTCTCTGCCAACGTCCCCAGATGCCTGAGAATGGGGTTACGTGCCTTGCTATCGACCCCGGCAAGCGGCTCATCCAACAACAAACAACGGGGAGCTGTTAACAATGCACGGGCAATCGCCACTCTCTGTTTTTGCCCACCAGAGAGATGATCGGGTTCTCTGTCGAGTAATGCTTCAATATCCAGCCAGGCAATCACCTGTTGCTTGCTGGGACCGTTATCTGAGAACCGCCGCTTAAATGCAAAGTCGAGATTACCCTCCACACTAAGATGAGGAAATAGGCGATCCTCTTGGAACACGTAACCCAGTTGCCGCTGTTTTACTGGTAAGCCGTCAATCTCATTACCACCAATATTTAACTGGCAATGTTCAGCACTTTCCAACCCCGCAATACAGCGCAGCAAAGTAGTTTTTCCACAGCCTGAGGGGCCATAGATGGCAGTAATGCCCTTACCCGGCAATTGGGCCTTTACTGCTAGAGAAAAATCAGCCTCTTGGCCATTAGCCTTTTGAGGACTTTTCTTTCGAACACGTTCCTTTTGAACACTTCCCTCTTGAACATAACAATGCTCTACAGACAGTTGTATATTCTTATCGACATTCACAGCTGCTTCGCCCCACTCTTTTTATGGCGATTAAAACCATAGAGCAGTATAAGTAACGCAAAGCTGAATACGAGCAAGCCGCCCGCCAGCCAATGGGCCCGCCCGTAATCCAGCGCCTCCACATGGTCATACAATGCAATGGATAGCACTTGTGTCTCACCGGGAATATTGCCACCAATCATCAGCACCACACCGAACTCACCCATGGTGTGGGCAAAGCCTAAAAGCGCAGCAGTGGCAAAAGCACGACGTGTAAGCGGGATAATTAAATTTAAAAAGCGGTCCAGCGTACCCGCACCCATAGTCTCTGCCGCTTCCAATAATTTGTGATCAAAATGTTGGAAACCCGACTGTAATGGCTGCACCACAAAAGGCAGTGAATAAATTACCGACCCCACCACCAAACCGCTAAAGGTAAAAGCCAAGGGTTGCCCAGTTAAAGTTAGCCAACTACTGCCTAAAAAATTATCGGGGGAAAAAGCAATCAACAGATAAAAACCAATCACCGTGGGAGGCAATATCAGCGGCAACGCCACTGTGGCCTCAATCACACTAGCAAACCGGGATGTCGAGCGTGACAGCCACCAGGCCAAGGGCGCACCGATGGCCATCAAAATAACCGTGGTCACCGCCGCTAATTGCAGTGTAAGAAAAAGTGCTGTGATATCGGAAGCGAGCAAATTCATGGGGTTATATTTTTACCTTTTATGGGTAATAAATAACCCCCGTCGGTAATTATTTTTTCTGCAACCGGCGTATTCATAAAGTCCAAAAACTGCTGTGTTAACGGGCTTATCGGTTTAATCGCCACCCGACTCTGTCGCACAGGGCTTGTTAAAAAAGACGAGAGATCAATAGTATCCAATCCTTGCTGCTCTTTCACAGCAGCACTTTCTGCTAAATAAGCTAACGACGCAGCAACAATAGCAACATCGGCATTACCGCTGTGAAAAAACTGCCACGCCTGAGCAATATTATTACCCACCACAAGTTTGGACTGACTTTCCTTAGCAACACCAAGGGTTTTTATGGCCTCCATCGCAGCGATGCCATAGGGCGCCGTCCGCGGATTGGCAATAGCAATGCGTTTGGCTTTCAATAATAATTCTTTAGGGCTGGCTTCTTTTGGGCTGGTGGCATCATGCCGTGAAACCAGAACCAATTCTCCGATAGCGTAGGTTGCCAAGGTTTTAGCATCCCCATGACCGCTGGCCACTAACTTTTCAGGGTAGGATTCATTGGCGGAAAAAAACAATTGGAACGGTGCACCCTGTAGAATTTGGGCATAAATCACACCGGAGGAAGCACTGCTGATATTAATTTGATGGCTTTCCCTATCAGCATTCTGTTGCTCAGAAAATGTCTGACTTAACTGCTCTAATACAGGCCGAAAATTACTTGCGGTGGCGATACTCAGCGTATCGCTCAAAACACTGTGGCAAAAAATTACTGTGGTAAAAGGTACTGTTATAAAAAGTACAGCTATAACCAGTAATTTTAAACGCAATAGATGCCCCAAAGAATTACTCGCTGTCCTGCCAACGTTCAGCACGCTGCTGATCCACATCTTTGGCATCGACCCAACCGCTGTTGCCATCCACATGCTGCTCTTTTTTCCAAAAAGGCGCACTGGTTTTAAGAATGTCCATAATAAATTCGCAAGCAGAAAAAGCTGCATCTCGATGGGCGCTGCTCACCCCCACAAATACAATTTGCTCACCGGGAGCCAAGTCTCCAATACGGTGAATAATACGAATATCTATGGTCGGCCAACGTTCTTCGGCCTGCTCGGCGGTTTGTTGAAGGGATTTTTCTGTCATACCCGGATAGTGTTCCAGGCGCATAAATTTTAGAGGGTTATCCGCAAGATCACGAACCTGCCCGGTAAAGATCGCTACACCACCTATATTGGTATTGCCACTTTGCAGCAGGCGATATTCCTCGCCTGTATCGAAATCCTTTTCCTGTACGGAAATGGAAATCATCCGCCCGTCACCGGGGGAAATAATGCCACTTCATCGCTGTCACTGATGGTGGTGTCTGCATCCACCATATCCTGATTCACAGCAAACAATACATTGCCCGTTCCCAGTGCCAGCTTCCATTCATCACCCTGCGCCTGAAGGCTCTGTAGCAGCTGACCTATGGTCTTAACTCCATCGGGTAAGGCGGTATTCAGTTCGCCGGTACCCAACTGTTCGCGGAGACTGCCAAAAAATAATACTTTCATTCATTTAACCTATTTCAACCAGGTTTTAACCTGCTTCTCTTTACTCCAACCAGCTACTTTTTAGCTTTTCCTTCTTCAGCTTTTCCTTCATCAGCTTTTCCCTCTTTCGCCTTCCAGGGCCCCGACTTACCACCGGCTTTTTCCAGTAATCGCGTCTGCTCTATCACCATGCCTTTATCTACGGCCTTACACATATCATAGATGGTCAGGGCAGCAACGGAGGCCGCCGTCAGCGCCTCCATCTCCACGCCAGTTTTGCCATCAAGCCCACAGGTGGCAGAAATACGAATACTACTGGTCTCTGGCTGTGGCTCAAATTCCACACTGACTTTTGTCAACATCAAGGGGTGACACAAAGGAATCAAATCGGGACATTTTTTCGCTGCCTGAATACCCGCAATACGAGCTACTGCCAGCACATCGCCCTTTTTATGCCCACCAGACAGAATCAGCTCCAGAGTTTCTGGTTGCATACTGACCGTTGCCTCAGCAGTGGCTTGCCGGGTAGTAACTGTTTTACCACCCACATCGACTATATGAGCTTCACCCTGATCATTAAGGTGGGTAAGTTTTCGCATATCGGACACAGAAATCACTCCATTTGTGAGGTGGGCATTTCTAGAGGCGCCCTATTCTTTTAATCGTTTGGGCAGTCTACCTCAAACACCCAAAGTAACCCATTGAGGCAGCTCAATCGGGCAGCACCAAAATGGCCCGAAAATCATTCACATTGGTGTGCGTAGGCCCAGTAATGATTAGATCGCCCAATGCCTCAAAGTAGCCATAGCTATCATTATTTTCGAGCATTTTTTTAGCATTCAAACCCAACTTTTCTCCTCTCAGACAACTATTGGGGAATAAAATAGCACCCGCATTATCGCCAGAACCATCGATACCATCGGTGTCCGCAGCCAGCGCATAGACACCCGCCTGACCTTTCAACTGAGTAGACAGACTCAACAGGTATTCGGTATTGCGCCCACCACGGCCACTGCCTCTGACTTTCACTGTGGTTTCCCCACCTGACAGGATCACACAAGGCGCGCTCACAGGCTGCCCCTTATCTAAAGCGGAGTGATCCAAAATAGAATGAACCAGCGCGGTATGAGACTTGGCCAATGCCTGCGATTCACCCGTAAGATCATCACCCAGCATCAATACCGTCAGCCCAAATTTTTCGGCTTGCTTTGCTGCCGCCTGAAGCGACTGTTTGGCGGTGGCTACAATCTGAAACTCTGTTTGCCCACAGGCAGTCTTTGGTGTTTCAGATTCAGAACCACCTAACCACTGATGTACCGCATCACTCATAGTAATGTGGTATTTATTCAATATAGCCAAGGCCTGTTGTCGTGTGGTCGGATCCACCACTGTGGGGCCAGAGGCAATCACCGCAGGGTCATCTCCCGGGACATCGCCTGTTACATCAGAGATGGCAAAGGTCATCAGTTTGGCGGGAGCACAGGCTGCAGCCAGCCGACCACCCTTAATGGCAGAGAGGTGTTTCCGCACACAATTGATCTCATGGATATCAGCACCGGATTTCAACAGTGCTTTATTAATCTGCTGTTTATCGGCCAGAGTAATACCCGGTGCAGGCAATGCCAATAACGAAGAACCTCCACCGGAAAGCAGACAAATCACCAAGTCATTTTCGTTCAGATCAGCCACCAAATTGAGAATACGCTGTGCTGCAATCTCACTGTTTTGGTCGGGCACCGGATGCGCAGCTTCGATCACCTCAATCTGCTCACAGGGCATAGCGTGGCCATAGGCGGTAACCACTAACCCACTTAAATGACCGCCATACCAATTTCCCTCCAAGGCAGACGCCATAGCCGCTGCGGCTTTCCCTGCACCAATAACAACAACCGCTCTATCCCCATCCCTGACCAACAGTTCTGTCGAAATACTATCCAAAAATCCCGGCAGCACCACCTTAGGGTCAGCCGCAGCCACTGCCGTTTGGAATAAACCGGTGAGTAGCTTCTTTGGGTCAAAAGACTCATTACTTGAAAACACGTCTGTCATAAAAACCTACTTCAAAAAAAGTGTTCCACCAGAAAAACAATGCAGGTTACCGACTAGCATGACCTAATTATGGTGATATCTCTGGCACCTGGCCATTGAAAGTGGATAATCGTTATGCCATCCCACCCATTCTTAACGGAACGCCAGCTAGTGGAAAAACAATTTATCGACGCCCAGCAACTACTGGATGACTCATTTTCTCTGGGGCTACAGGTTCTAGAAAGCGGTTACGTGCCTCACTTTATTATTGGTGTATGGCGAGGGGGCACCCCGGTGGGCATTGCGGTACAAGAGCTGCTCGATTATTTCGGTATCGAAACCGACCATATTGCCATTCGCACCTCGTTCTACACGGCCATCGGAGAAACCGCCGACAAAGTGAAAGTGCATGGACTGGGACACATCATCGACAACCTCCGCAAGGCAGATTCCATCTTAATTGTTGACGATGTGTCCGACACAGGCCTCAGCATGAAACAGATTGTGGATGATATTGAACAGGCCTGTGCCGACAACCTGCCGGAAATCCGTATTGCCACCCCTTACTTTAAACCAGGCAATAATCGGACAGGCAGAGCACCGGACTACTACCTCCACGAGACGGATAAATGGCTGGTGTTTCCCCATGAGCTATCGGGACTAAGTGCGCAAGAGATTCTGGATAAAAAGCCGGGGATTTCTGCGTTAAGAGCTGCACTGGAAAAAAGCGTTCTTGAGGGTCAGTCTGAAAAGATAAACTAGTATTATTTGACGAGGGCTTTAGAAACTTTAGAGCCATTCTCTCGGCCCAACTGTTCCGTAATAAACCGACCCGCTTCAATTAATTTATCCAGATCCACCCCATGCTCAATACCCAAACCATTGAGCATATACACCAAGTCTTCCGTGGCCACATTACCCGAAGCGCCTTTGGCACCATTGCCTTTAACATAAGGGCAACCCCCCAACCCAGCCACTGAACTATCCACCACATCAATACCCATTTGTAACGACGCATAGATGTTCGCCAGCGCCTGCCCGTAAGTATCGTGTAAATGTACCGCAAGACGATGGATTGAAATACTATCCGCTACAGTTTCAATTACCCGGGTAATACTGCCCGGCGTGCCCACCCCCGTGGTATCACCCAGGGAAACTTCATAACAGCCCATATCATGGAGCCTAACCGCCACCTCTGCCACCTTATTTGGATCAACCTCGCCCTCGTAGGGACAACCCACCACACAGGAGATATATCCACGCACTGGCAAGTCGGCGGCCTTTGCGGCCTCCATAATGGGCGTAAAGCGGTCCAGACTTTCATCAATGGAACAATTGATATTCTTCTGACTAAACGATTCAGACGCCGCCGCAAAAATTGCTACCTCACTGGCATGTGCAGCCACGGCCCGCTCAAAACCCTGAAAATTTGGTGTCAGTGCCGCATAGGTCACACTATTTGTTCGTTCAATACCCTGAAACACCTCGTCACTACCGGCCATCTGCGGCACCCATTTAGGGTTCACAAAACTACCCGCTTCGATATAGCTGAGTCCAGCATCAGCCAACCGATGGATCAACTCAATCTTCACGTCAGTGCAGATAGGTTGCTGCTCATTTTGCAGCCCATCTCTAGGACCAACTTCAACGATTTTGACTTTTTTGGGTAAGGTCATGGCGTAATACTAATCAACTATTGGTTTGTATAGTTTACGTTACTTTTTATGAACTGAGATAGGAAGGCAATTACGGGATTGACCCTCTAGTATGATTTTGAAGTTAAATATTGTATTACCTTGTCTGCAACAACTAAAAGTACAAATCGAAGGAATGGTGAAAGTTTCATCTGACCCTACTTATACTATTTATATATAGGAGTACCCCTAGATCAGGAGCCGTAGGTTTCTGTTCAAGGGCAAGGTGATGTTAAGCATTTGATTTTAAAAGGTGCTGGTTTATGATCAGTGGAAAGGGATTGGAAAACAAAAGCAGGGATTAGGCTTCTTTTATCAAGCTACACAACTCTCCTCGTTACTCCAACCCATTGTAAATAAACAAGAATAGCTTTGGTTTAAAATCCTTTGGCCCGAGATAAGGGAGCCAAAGTGATATAAGGCCATAGGCTTCTTAATAAGCTGTTAGCAGTCAAATGGGCAAGCACTCATGAACGAAGTGACTACTTATTACCTAGAAATGAAGTCACCATCTTCATTAAAGGCCAAAGAGGATGCCAACGGATTGCGGATTTACGAATGCGAGATCAAACAATATCAATTCAATAAATTTCTATACCAACTTGTAGGTGAATCCTGGAAATGGATAGACAAACTCAAGTGGACGGATGATCAATGGAGATCGTTTGTTGAAAACGATAATCTCAGAACGTGGGTTGCGTACTACAAAGGTTCACCCGTCGGATACTATGAGCTTCAACGGCAAAAAGGTGATGATGTTGAAATCGCCTATTTCGGCTTGGCCCCCAAGTTCATCGGTCATGGATTTGGTGGTTACCTTTTATCTCAAGCAATTAAATCAGCATGGAGCTGGGATGGAACTACCAGAGTATGGGTTCATACATGCACGCTTGATCATTCAAATGCTTTGAGAAACTACGAAGCACGAGGCATGACCGTTTATCACACAACAACTGCTAACAACGCGCTGCACAGGACGCCGGCAAGCGGCGTCGGTGAGCTTTAACGTTATAACCCATAAGCACAAGTAAAAGGGGACATATTTATTTTCTATGGATACTGTTGAGTGCGTCAGCTCGATGAACACTGAAGCAGATACGTATTCTTACTTGTTTCCGCCACCTTCTCCGCCCCCCCTCCCGGTCACGCAAGCCTCATATCACCTCTCTATATAACCGCCATTTTTTATCCCAAAACAATCCAAGCATTGCCTGAAGGTAAGTCCTGACAGGACTTATTATTAGAGGGTAAGTGTTATCTATAAAAGGATAAAACGATGAGTATTTCAGCTCGTGTTACTAGCTATCTGGACGAACAAGACATCAAATACGATACCGTCAACCACCTCCATACCAACACTTCGGCTGGTACGGCTATGATAGCCCATATCCCACCGAAATCTATGGCGAAAGCCGTTGTGCTGGAGGATCACGACAGCCGCCATCTTATGGCAATACTGCCTGCGGACCATAAGGTCAGCTTGCACAAGTTGAACGACACGCTGGGGCTAGATCTACATTTAGTCGATGAAGAACAGGTGTACCACATGTTCAGCGATTGCGATCAGGGTGCAGTGCCAGCGATTGGTCAGGCCTACAACATGAATTCGATTTATGATGAGGCCCTGGATCAACTGGATGATGTCTATCTTGAAGCCGGTGACCATGAAACGTTGATTCACCTGAACAAAGCTCAGTTTGGTAAATTAATGGGTAATTCCAAACACAGCCGATTTAGTAGCGAGACTTATTATTAGTTGCCTTGCTCTATTCAGGTTTAGGCTTATTTTTTGGAGTGATTCACCTGATGTCGGTGAGGGGTTATTTTGTGTCTGTGTAAAGGGCTGAAAAGGTGGTGCTGAACTGTGAAAGTGATGAACGGATCACATGTTAACCCGCATCCCAGCCACGCTGTTTATTTGAGTTCGTAACACTCAACTCCTCACGCATCAATCTCTCACTTCTCAACCTGACGCTACGCAGCGTCAACCACGAGCTCATACTCGCCACCACGTAGGGCACACAATAGGTCAGTGATATTTTCATATAGCTCAGCTTATCGCCTGACAATATCGCATCACCCTGGTTGATCAGGTTTAATAATGTCCCGACCACCAGAGCAATAATTAAGACGTGTTTTTGCAGAAAAATATTCACTAGGCCATTGCACGCTGACCAAACAGTAATTTTTTCCCCTCCTCGGTGACGGCGGGTCGATTCGACCAGGGTTCTGCTTTTTTATACGCTGAAATGATTGCTGGTCTCTCGGCCATTATTTCTATCCACCGAGCCACATTCGGAAAGTTTTTTAGTTCCTGTTGCTGTGATTTATGTAGTACCACCCAGGGGTAGATTGCCATATCCGCAATGGAATAATCACCGGCGACCCATTCATTCCCTGCAAGCTGCTTATCGAGCACGCCGTACAACCGATTGGTTTCATTGACGTAGCGATCCATAGCATAGGGAATACGCTCGGGCGCATACTGTACAAAGTGGTGATTTTGTCCGGCCATAGGCCCTAAACCGCCCATTTGCCACATTAACCATTCATGCACAGTTTTACGCGCCCGAATATCTTGTGGTAGAAACCATCCGTATTTTTCTGCCAAGTAAATCAAAATGGCACCGGACTCAAATACGGTGAGAGGCTCTCCACCATCCACTGGTGCATAATCAATAATCGCCGGCATTCGGTTGTTGGGGGAGATGGCCAAAAATTCTGGTTTGAACTGCTCTCCAGCACTAATGTCTACCGGTTTGATGGTGTAATCAACACCAGCTTCCTCCAGAAATATGGTGATTTTGTGGCCATTAGGTGTTGGCCAAAAATATAGGTCTATCATTGTGAAGTTACCTCCCTGGGCAAGTATTTACTGCTGTTAATCAAAACTATATTTAAGGCTTGGTTAACAGCCGAACTCTATGCATCAGCATAATTTTGTGGAAACATCGCTCGGTTGGTTTCCTCATCCACTTCTGTTTTAAATTCTATACCCTTGCCCACCTCACGCGCGCGAACTGCGGCGGGACGTGCGTCAATCCTCTCAAACCAGCGTTTCAAATTAGGATATGGGTTTAGGCCTTCTTCCCCCAATATAAAGCTGGCCTTGCCAATCCAGCCCCAGGCGGATATATCAACAATCGTCAAAGTGTCACCTACTATGTAGTCGCGACCTTCGAGCTGTTGATCCAATACCTGATAGTGCCGTTGTACTTCGCGGAGATAGCGATTGATGGCGTAATCCAGTTTCTCAGGTGCCATATGCTTGAAATGTACGGCTTGCCCGGAATAGGGGCCAATACCCGTACCAACAAACATCATCCATGAAAGCAGATCTGCTCGATTTTCTGGCGTTCCTCCCAACTTCCCGGTTTTCTCCGACAAATACAAAAGGATGGCACTGGAATCAAACACCCGTACGCCGTTATCTTCGATGGCCGGCGTCTTGGCATTCGGGTTAATCGCAACATAGTCCGGCGAGTGCTGTTCACCCTTAAAGATGTCCACAGGAATTAACTCGTAAGGAAGCCCGGTTTCTTCCAGAAAGAGTGCAACTTTCATGGGGTTGGGTGCACCGTGGAAATAAAATTTCAACATTTTCTGCTCCAGTTTTGTCTCGACAGGTTGATGGCCTAGCTATCTATAGACTGCTGATAGACAGCGGCAACACTTTGGCGATTGAGCAATGTAAAACAGGAACACCTCAATCTTGAACCAATTAGTTCAGCAATATTGAACCGATTGGTTTAAGATGTCAACATTCTATTTATTAACGTGTGAGAGACTCTGCCATGAGCGGACGTAAGCAGTTCAATGAGGACTATGCTCTGAATGCCGCTATGAAAGTATTCTGGCATCAGGGTTATGAAGCGACATCGCTGTCGGATCTTGAAACCGCAACTGGACTTAATAAATCCAGTATTTACAACACCTATCAAAGTAAGGAGATTTTATTTAACCGCTGCCTGGAGCGCTTCATAGAAGAGTATGGCAAAGAGGCAATAGCCAAGCTTGATCACCCTGATTTCAACGCTGCAATAACTGGTTTTTTTGATCAACTGTTTAAAGCTTACGACAACCCGGATTTACCTACAGGCTGCCTCGCAACTATGGCGACCATGGAGGTGGGTGGCACTGACAATCGAGCATCAGACCTGGTCATTGAACTAATGGAAAGGATGCGCACCCGTTTTGAGCAGCGCTGTAAACAAGCCGTTAACGATGGGCAACTTAGCGCCAATAGTGACTGCGCGGCGTTGGCCGCAATGATCCTCTCAATGACAAGGGGTATCGCCGTATTGAACCGAGGATACGGTGATATGGATATTGCACGACAGGCAATTAAAGGTATGCTCCATGCAATTTTACCGCCCACACCATAGCGGCATGAGAGCCCACGGCATCATAGAAAGCGTTAGCTAAGGAGGTCGGTAACATCTAAGACTGATATCGGCCCACTACCTCCAATTAATAAAGGCCTTGAGTTAAGTGAACGCTCAGCAAGTATTCTTGAACATGCTGGATATTCATACCGTGACAGATTCAGCACAAAGACCAAGTTAACTGTTCAACGTGGTTATTATTGGGTAGGAGGCTGCTACTCAATAATAATTAATATCAATCATCACCTAAACAATGAATACAGAAATAGAGCTTTATCTGCCCAGCGATGACAATGCTCTGGTGGTAAAGCCCATTAGTCTGCGTTAGTTTATTTAATAACAATGGGATTTACCGGCGCACCTGTTCCACCTTTCATTTTCAGTGGCGCAGCACTGAAGAAGAAACTGTATCGACCATCTTTGGTGCTGGAAGCTGCCAAATCATCCAGCCAATATATTTCACTCAAGACGATACCGAGGTCTCTAATTAACGCACCGTGAAGCGGAATAATGAATGATTCACCATTAATGGTTTGCGATGCTTTTTCAATGGCGAGGTTATCTGATGTGATCACTGGAATTTCCATTTTATCTAACCAGTTAACCAATTCTTTGCTGTAACACAAACCGGGTTCGGTTAAAGCATTCCAGTTTTCGTGGTCTTTTTCATCGTAAAAACGACCCATGGAACCGGTACGAATTAAGAGAATGTCACGTTTTTCTATGACAACATTCTGAGCTACTGCGGTTTTTTTCAGCTCAGCTAAGTTAATGCAAGTATTCGGCGCCAAGCGACCGTTCTTATCGCCCAACAATTTACCCACATCCAACAACACACCACGACCCACTATGGCTTTCTCACCAATCTGGCCAATATCCACAAAGTTATGACCATGTATGGTCGTATCAGCAGATTTGCCATTGTAGACTTCGTTGTTGTACCAGGCGTGACCTAGAGCATCCACATGAGTCGTCCCTTGCAGATACATAAACACCGCATCATCCGAATATTTCATGCCACCGGACAGTCGATCAATTTTTCCTGAAGAGTAAACGCTCTGGTCCTGTGACATAAAGTGCTGTACTGGTACTCGTCCGGGGAATACTGGGCCAACACCATGGGTCATGGGTATTTGCAGGGTGAACCGTTCACCTGTTTTTATGGTGGCAATACCACGCAATACCTGGGCATTATCTAAATAATTTAATGCGCCGACTTGATCTTCCTTACCCCACTTTCCCCAGTTTTTGGGTGCATCTTTTTGTAATTTATCCATACCGGATAGGTCATCCGCAATGGTAAGAACAGAGAACAGACTTAATCCCATTGCTAGAAAAATACTGTATGCAATTTTGTGTTTACTCATCGAGGAAAAATTAAACATCACCAATCCCTTTCTATTATTGTTATTTATCACTAATGCTATAACACCGATATTTCAGTTCGGTGTATTCGTCGATACCAAAATGTGAACCTTCACGACCCATACCGCTGGCTTTGACACCACCAAAAGGAGCTACTGCCGTTGATATAAGGCCAGTATTAATACCGACCATACCGTATTCCAGTGCTTCCGAAACACGGGTGACCACATTGATATTATTGGCAAACAAATAGGCCGCCAATCCAAATTCAGTATTGTTTGCCTGTGTAATAACCTGCTCTTCACTCTCGAAACTAAACAGAGGAGCCATAGGACCAAAAGTTTCTTGTTGGGCACACAACATATCTTCGCTGGCATTAATGAACACCGTTGGCTCAAACCATGTACCACCGAGTGAATGACGTTTGCCCCCAATGATGACTTGGCCGCCTTTTTCTACCCCATCAGTAAGCTGTTGCTCTACTTTTTGCACCGCACTTTCACTGATCAAGGGGCCAATGTCCGTATTGGGCTCTGTCCCCACACCCACTGTTAATTCGGCCACACGTGTGGCTAATAATTGTGAAAAATTTTGGTAAATCCCTTGCTGCACATAAACTCGATTGGCGCAGATACAGGTTTGCCCGGCATTGCGAAATTTACTTTTGATCAGTTCATCAACGGCGAGATTAATGTCTGCATCGTCAAAGACAATAAAAGGCGCATTACCGCCTAGTTCAAGGGAGATTTTTTTAACGGTCGGTGCACAGTCAGCCATTAACTTTGAACCAATCGGTGTAGAGCCGGTAAAGCTCAGTTTTCGGACAACCGGGCTTGCTGTAAGCACCTTGCCAATAGGTTCAGCATTTCCAGTAATTACATTTAATACCCCGTCAGGAATACCTGCCTGTTGAGCCAGCGCAGCCAGTGCAAGGGCTGTTAATGGTGTTTCTAGAGCAGGTTTGACGATAATGGTGCAACCTGCAGCCAGTGCTGGCGCTACTTTTCGGGTGATCATGGCGGCAGGGAAATTCCAGGGAGTAATGGCTGCACAAACACCTACCGGCTCACGGGATACCACAATGCGTTTGTCTCGGCCATGCCCTGGAATTGTCTGTCCATAAATACGTCTGGCTTCTTCAGCAAACCATTCGACATAGCTGGCCGCATAATTGATTTCACCCAATGCTTCCACAAGAGGTTTGCCTTGTTCGAGAGACATTAAATAAGCCAGTTGTTCACTATTCTTTATCAGCAACTGGTGCCAGGCTTTCAGATAATTTGCTCGCTCGTGAGCAGCCAGAGCACGCCAACCGGGTAATGCAGCAGCGGCAGCCGTAATGGCTTGCTGTGTTTCTTGCTCTGCAAACAGGGGGACTTTCGTTAACACCTCACCACTGGCGGGATTTAACACCTCTATTGACTGACTATTTTCAAGCCATTCCCCACCAACAAAACATTGGCTTTTAAAAAAATTAAATGCTTGATAATCCATGTTAATTCCTTGCGATGCTTCGGCTTGATTGGTTGCTAATGTCACCCATTGCTTTTTCCCCGAGCTGTATCATCTTTCTTAATATCTTTTATAAAGGTCTGATCTATTTCACCTACAAAGAAGTTTTTACCATAAATAAGTGCTGTGAGTATCACCCCGATAGCAAAGGCCCACGCTGCACCTTTAATTACTAATACGGCTGCAATCACACCAGCGATACCTAAGTCTCGTTGGCTTCGGGCTTCCATAATACCTATTCGCACACTGACAAAACCTTGGATTAATAGCGTCAGAGCCAAGGCGATGCCTAAAATGGGTTTTACCAAGCTGACAATGGGCAAGAGCAGCAGGCCGGTATTGGTGCCCCAACGAAAAGAGCCTGACCCACCAAAAATAGAGTCCATGGCCTCTTTACCCTGTTTGTAGCGCTCCACAATCACTACATGCATAGCTGCCCATAATGGCCCACACATCACCACATCTGGGCCAAAAATACTCATTAAAAAATTACGTCCGCCAAAAATCAAATGCGCGCGATTGGGGTCGTAGTCAATTTTCTCATCCGCACGAATGACATCGGCCTCAGCCAATATCGCCTTACTTTGCAATACATCACCAAACAATACGATGTAGGCAGCCAGTACCGTAGGTAGTGCCGTGAGGAACATGGTGAATGGTGGAATGCCGACACCAAAAATAGTGTACTCACTAAACATTAGGACAAAATCTGGTTGGGTGAAACCCCAACTAATATTCGGCCATGAGGCTTCATGGGCTAAGGGTGCAATAATGATCGCCAAAACAATGATAGGGAAAATTCCCAGTTTTCCGACGGTTGCCCATAATTTTCCGCGCTGACGTAATTGGGAAAAATGGCGAGAAAAAATCAAATAAAAGGCAATACCAACGGCGACGCTAATGGTGATTGGATACTGATCAAAACGACCACCTTCTTTAAATACAATGGCAATAGCGGCAATACCCGCACCCAAAATAACACCTGATTTAATGGCCGCGGGAATCATATGAACTACTTTAGATGCCAAGTGTGTCTGGCCTAACACCAAGGACAAAAAACCCAGCATCATTTGAAAAGAGATGAGGGCATGTACTCTATCAACCCCCATATCATAGGTTTGCACATACACCATCACTAGCGGAATCGCTGGTGTTATCCACCCAGGAACAACGGGATCGCCTAAAATATGATGTAACAAATATAAAAAGCCGTTGATCATAACGATGGCAATGGCTGCTTCAAAAGGCATACCCAGTAGCTCGACCATTAAAGGAATCGCGGCCAGGTCAACGGCACACATCAACAGCCCCTGAAGGTAATCGGGAAGCTCAAAACGGTAATGCAGAAAAGGCAGTCTTACTTTAAAGGGGCCGAGCGCGTAATAAGGTGTTTCGTCTCCGTAGGGGCGATTTTTCCAGGCACTCATAACCACTCTCTATTTTTTATTGTTAACTTATTTTATATAAAGTATCAAAAAGCTGCCTGATAAATGGCAGTAATGTCCCCTAGGGTCAGCGCTCTCGGATTGTTACGCAACAACCGTTTAACGTTAAAGGCCTCTTCTGCCATTTGATTAATATCACCCTTGGGAATATTCAGTTCACTGAGGTTTTTGGGTATCTCTACGTCATTACACAATTTGCGTAAGCGGCACGTGACTTGATCAGCAGCCTGTGATTTGGTCAGGGTGTGGACAGGCTCACCAAAGGCTTGAGCAATATCGTAAAATCGCTCCAGACAAACTGGTTTGTTATATTCCATCACATAGGGCAGTAACAACGCATTACTGACGCCATGAGGGATGTGATAGCGACCTCCCAACGGGTAAGCCAGCGCATGAACGGCCCCTACCCCTGCATTGCCAAAAGCCAGCCCTGCCAACAAGCTGCCCGTTGCCATATCTTCTCTGGCTTGAAGGTTTTGCGGCTCGGAAAATGCTTTAGGTAACGCATGGATAATTAATGTCATTGCTTTGATCGCCAAAGCGTCGGTTATGGGGCTGGAAAAGTTCGATAAATACGCTTCAACTGCATGCACCAATGCATCCACACCACTGGCAGCCGTCACACCACGAGGGCAACTAAGGGTCATTTCCGGGCTGACGATAGCAACATCTGGCAGCAGAAAATCACTCACAATACCACGTTTAATCTGTGCCTCTGGATCAGATAAAATGGCAATATTAGTCACTTCCGAGCCCGTACCCGCAGTGGTCGGTATCGCGATTAAAGGTATGCTGCGCTGGCTAACCGCATTCTCACCAAATAAGCTTTCCAGGTCGCCAGTATGTTCAGCCATAACCGCCACGCATTTGGCCGTATCCATAGCGCTACCACCACCCACGGCCACTACACCATCGTGACGTCCTTGTTGAAATGCATCAACACAGGCCTGAACAACAGATACCTCTGGCTCGGGTGAGATATTGTCGTAAATTGCATAGCTATTTTCAGACAGCTGATCCGTGATAACAGTTAATGTGCCAGAGCTGCTAACACCCTTGTCCGTCACAATAAAAGGATTTTCAACGCCCAGCTTGCTTAACTGTTCTGCTAGCTCTTGAGCGGCACCTTTACCGGTGATCAGCTGATGGGCAGACTTAAAACTGGACACACTCATGGCGACTACCTTACTTGGAAAAATTGATCTACTTTTAGCGACAAGACAAACTTCTCATCTACTTAAAACAATTCTAACCAATTGTTTTTTGATGAATTATTCAGTCATCTTGAGAAATAGGAATTACTAACAATGAAATATAGCATTAGCGCTATTCATTTCGATAAATTTCTTTAAGGGAAGATACGAATGACGACACCCCATACTGGAAGCACAACAGGTATTTTAAGGCTATTAGAAAGCTGTATTAAAGGTATTAGAAATCCACAAGAAAACAATAGCGAGGTGGGTTTAGCACAAAGGCCTGTGGTCTGAAGCTGCTATCAGCCCCCGGTCACATTCATTAACCGCACTACCTGCGGTTTGTCGTCATCATAGAAATAGTGCCGCTCTGGCTTGTGGGCCATGGCTTCTACAATGGTGGCTTTAAGAATATCTATATCGCCAGGGTTACGACGCATCACGGCTTTGAGGTCTACGGAATTTTCATTGCCCAAGCAGAGTAATAATCGCCCTTCACTCGTCACACGTACCCGGTTACAGGTATCACAGAAGTTGTGACTGTGTGGCGAAATAAACCCAATACGAATATCGCTGCCTGCTATGTGGTGATAACGGGAGGGCCCTGCACTGGTTTCGGTACTGGGAATCATTAAATGCGTTGTACCGATAATATCTTTGATCTCTTCGCTGGTGACCATGGTTCTCTGTCTGTCACGGCCACCAATGTCGCCCATGGGCATTTCTTCGATAAAGCTAATATCCAGCCCTTTCTCTAGAGCAAAGTTCACCAGTGGAATAATTTCATCATCATTATTACCACGAACAATCACACTGTTGAGTTTGATTCTTTTGATTCCAGCCGCTTGAGCCGCTTCGATACCGGCTAATACTCTTTCCAGCTTGCCTGTACGGGTAATAGCAGAAAAACGCTCGGGGCATAAAGAATCGATACTGATGTTAATGCGGGAAACCCCAGCATCGGCTAGCTGTGGCGACATTTTTTCCAGCTGAGAACCGTTGGTGGTGAGGAGTAGTTCATCCAGACCATCCAGGCTACCCAGATCACTGATCAGTGACTGGATATTTTTTCGTACCAGTGGCTCACCACCGGTAAGTCGAATTTTGTTTACTCCCAGCCCCACAAATGCCTTGCCGAGAAATGCCATCTCTTCCAGGGTCAGTAACTGCTGACGCGGCAAAAAGGTCATGTCCTCGGACATACAATAGATACAACGGAAGTCACAACGGTCTGTCACCGACAGCCGGAGGTAATTAACTGTTCGCCCAAATTTATCTGTTAGCGGCGATAACTCAGTTTGTGACATTTAAGTGACCCATTTCTTGCTGACTACACAGTGCGAGAGTAATTCGTGACTTGTCATTTTACAAACACATTTCAAGTGGGTGATAGTTTAAATGTAGAGCCTCAATATTCGTTGATCAAGGTCAAGACCCTTTCATGAAAGACCTGCTAATTTTACTCCGAAGCGTTGAAAAACTCTTCAAAAACAGTTAGTTACCACTAAAGTGGCGCTCATCCTACCACTTTAGTGGCAACTCAAACGATTTACTACGTATTGGGGAATACACACATGAAATATGCTGTTGCAAAAGGGCCAAAATCTAAACTAGCCGTAGCAATTGCCGCGGTCGCTTTTGGTTTTGCTGGCCAAACATTCGCTGAGGAAGAATTAACTCTGGAAGATGCCCTAAAAGGGGGCAAAGCAGATTTTTCTTTTCGCTATCGTTTCGAAAATGTCGATGATGACGGCCGGGCCGAAGAAGGCCGCGCTTCAACACTGAAATCTCGTTTCACCTATACCACTCAGACTTACAAAGACTTTCAGGTTCAGGTTGAAGTTGATAATGTCTCACGTATTGGCGGCGATAATTACGATGACTTCCATAACAGTAACACTGACCACGGGGTTGTGGCAGATGCCGACGGCACCGAACTTAACCAAGCCTGGATTGCCTACAGTGGGATCGATAACACCACATTAAAAGCGGGTCGCCAAAGAATTAACCTAGACAACCAACGCTTCGTTGGTGGAGTTGGCTGGCGCCAGAATGAGCAGACATATGATGGTGTAACTGTAGTCAACACCTCCCTTCCTGATACTACGGCTGTGTACGCTTATGTTGGCAGCGTTGATCGTATTTTCGGGCCAGATGAAGGCCGTGCAGGAACCCCAGCAGCAGATGTTAATTTGGACTCTGATGCCCATATCTTTAACGTCAACTATAAAGGCCTCGGGTTCGGTACATTATCAGCCTATGCCTACTTGCTGGATGTTGACGATGCTCCGGCTGCATCGACCAAGACATTTGGTGCACGGTTCACTGGCTCACAAGGTGACGAGACCAAGTTCCTCTACACCGCTGAATATGCGCGCCAATCTGACTATAAAAATAATCCCGGTAGCTTTGATGCCGACTACTACACACTGGAAGCGGGTCTCCAAGCCAAAGGTGTAACCGGTAAGATAGGTCTTGAAGTACTGGGAGCTGATGATGATAAAGGCTCGTTCGGTACGCCACTAGCTACCCTGCATAAATTCCAAGGCTTTGCTGATAAATTCCTGACTACTCCAGGAGATGGTATTGAAGATACATACGCCTCAGTATTCACCAAAATTATGGGTGCTAAAGTTGGTGTGATCTACCATGATTTTGAAGCTGATGAAGGTAGTGCTGACTACGGTGATGAGGTTGACTTGGTCGTAGCCAAACAGATCCACAAAAATGTTCATTTACTGTTTAAATACGCTAACTACAATGCCGATGAGCACAGCACTGATACTCAAAAGGCAATATTGCAGCTAACCGTTAAATTTTAATCACCCTGACTCTCCTCTTATAGAGAGTCTCTCTCCCAATAAATGGCCTCACTCCCCCTGAGGCCAAAATCTTTAGCCCGGTGGTTCATACCACCGGGCTTTTTTTCTTCCTGCCTTACAGCTTATTAACTATTCTTGCCAAGCTCGGCCGGAAAAGACGTCGTCCAGTTCTGGCTGACAGATATGATTTGAATAATTACTCAGGGTTTTTACTGACATCGCCAGAATAATTTCGAGAATATTTTTCTCTGTGTAACCCGCCCCAATAAAGCCTTCAACGTCTGCCCTTGTGGGCACGCCTCTTGTGTCAAATAGCACCTTGGTAAAGGTGGCTAACGTCTGTAATTTTGGATCATCAATAGTGCTTCCAGCACGGATAGCATCTGTTACATGTGCTGGCACACCCGACATATTGTCAGCAATAAAACTATGTGCGCCCATACAGTATTCACAGCCATTTTCACGGCTTAGCACCATGAAGACTACTTCTTGCTCACTGGGGGTGAAGTCACTATCTGTACGAAACTGCTCATATCCAAACAGGTAGGTTTTTAGCATGGCCGATGAGTTCGCCATGGTTTTGTACATGTTGGGTAAAAAACCAAAATTGGCTTGCTGTTGTTCCAAAGTACCTTTTACTGAATCACCTGCAGCTTCGATAGTGACTGGCGGCAATGAGATTTTATATTCAGATTTCATAGTAATTTCCTCTGTTAGATAATAAATAAGGACCGATTGGTCCATAAGTAGTTAAAAAAATTTCGGATAGTTATTGATAAGCTGCTTCATTTATATAAAGTGTCTTCATGATGATATTTATAACTGGGTTAAGTGTGTCTCTATCTGCTCCAGCTTTGATCATGGTTCTCAGCCCACTGACGGATGTCATTAAGTAATCGACCAAACTCTCTGTAGGCATATTAGTGTTAATTTTCTTTTGGTTCTTACCTTGCTCAATGGCCCGATGAAAAACTTCTGCCAAGTTACGTGTACCACAAGAAACGGCTTCTGCCACCCCTGCGTCACGCTGGCATAACTCATTGGCTGTGTTGACAAGAAAACACCCTTTTCTTGTAGCGTTGGTTTTTGCTTCTGAAATAACACCCTCAAGGAAATCACTTAAAAACTGCTTGGGCGAGATGCTATTGGTTAGCTGGGTATTCAGCTCATTAACCATAGACTGCTGGTAATGTTCGAGACAACGAATAAATAAATCATATTTTTTGCCAAAAGTTTGGTACAGACTACTTTTGGAGAGATTCATTGCCTTTAACAAGTCCTGCAGTGATGTCGCCTCATAGCCCACAGCCCAAAATTGCTGAGTAGCAGCTTCTAGTGCGCGATCGACGTCAAATTCTTTTGGTCTTCCGTAAGTCATGACAATAATTATGGACTGATTGGTCCCTATGTCAAACTGTTTTTACTTTGATCGATTTATAGCGTGGTAAAAAACCATTAAGAGTTTTAGATATTTTCTGTATTAACAAGATCTTACAAGGAAGCCTAGCAAGAATTTTCTCATGACCAATGTGAACCATGTTTATCTAATCTGTCGTGATTAGCCAATACCACAAACGGGGCAATCTGGTTTTTTCTGAATACGAAAGTTCTGCCATTGGTGATGCTTACCGTCGAACATCATTAGCTTTCCGTTGATATCTGACGTCATTCCCAGTAACAGTTTAATCGCTTCCAATGCCTGCATGGAACCCAAGATTCCCAACAGCGGCCCCACCACACCACTGGTGCTACAGTTTAATACCGGCTCAGCAGCATCGGGCGGATATAAACATTCATAACAGGGGGTCTCGGGCTGACGAAAGTCGAACAGCATCAAGTGCCCTTCCCAACGAATAGCCGCCGCTGATAACAATGGAATACGCTCTGCAACACAAACTCGGTTGACTGCTTTGCGCGTACCGAGGTTATCGCTGCAATCCAGAACAAGATCTACTTCTGGGACATACTCTCTGAGGTCTTCTTCTGTGAGCGCATGGTCAATGACCTCCAGGTCAATTTCCGGATTCAGACCAGACAGTCTTTCCTCAGCCAAGTCGGCCTTTTGCTTACCCGCACCATCAGTATCAAACAGTATCTGCCGCTGAAGGTTGGTGACCTCGAGGCTATCACCATCTGCAATCAGTAATTTTCCAATACCTGCTGCCGCCAGATAGAGTGCCACCGGAGAACCCAACCCGCCAAGCCCAACTATCAGCACTTTTGATTGGGAGAGTTTTAACTGGCCCGGCTCGCCAATATCACCTAGCAGTAGATGGCGGCTATATCGTTTTTTTTCCCGATCACTCAGCATTATCTGTCTCGATTAACGGCTTTATTGAGCGCCACTCATCAGGAGTATTCGTATTCACCAAAGCATCAGGCTCAGTCACCGGTAGTTGTATGGCATTCACCGCTGTGAGCATTCTTTTTATGGAGCGGGGTAAACCGGCGCCTTCTGTGAGAACCTGTCCCAAATACTCTGATAGCCTTTCATTGACGGGCAAATACAGGGGTAGATAACAATTCTGGAAACAAACTGCTGTTTCAGAGGCTTCACCCTCGCTAATCAACTGTTGCAGCAGAGATGAAGTCAGCAGTGGCATATCCACGGGTACAATCAGCAACGCATCTACCGGATTTTTTTTGATCACCGTATAAATTCCACCCAACGGGCCTGACTGAGGAATCACATCAGGGATACCCTTATCACCGCCACTGACCAAAATATCCAGCCCAAGAGACTTGAGCAAGGACTCAGTATATTCCAACATCGTTTGTTGATTACGACGCAATTGAGCCTTGTCTGTACCCATCCGGGTTGACAAGCCACCAGCCAAAATCAAACCATGACACGAAGACATGAAGTTGTTGCTACCTCTTTCTTGTTTTCTGGACTTGTTATCTAGAATAAGACTCAGGCTGCCCAATGTGAAATTAACAACCCCATACTAACAATCGTGGCCAAAAAAAACCGCGCCAGAAGCGCGGTTTTTTTATTCACTAGGCTGTTTTTCAGTTCACTAGAAGATTACTTGCTCTGTTCCAGCATGTAGTCAACTGAAGCCTTCAATTCATCGTCAGAGCAGTCCATGCAAAGCCCTTTTGGTGGCATGCCACGAACACCGTTAATAGCATTGGCATAAAGGGTTTCCATGCCTTGGTCAACACGGGCTGTCCAATCGGTGGCTACACCCACTTTAGGGGCGCCAGCAGCACCAGTGGAATGACATGCTGTACAACTCTTGTTGAAAACATCTTCACCAGAACGGGGGCCAGAAGCAGCGGCAACGGGTGCTACAGTGGCAACATCTTTTTCCAGTACCACTTCACCTGCAGGAGCGAGGCGCTCAGACATTTCTTTCTCTTGCTGTACCGTGAGGTTAAGTTCCTCTTTCTCGGAACTACAACCAGAAATTCCGAGTACCAGTGTCAATGCAACAGCTGCAATACCTGTTTTTTTTAATTGGCTCATTCTGGCCTCCATAGTATTTTTAGTATTCGTGTGTGCAACCAATAACCAAGAGTCAGTGGTGCATTAAAGTCAGTGGCGCATTATAGCTGTATAAATTCCAGTCGTGAACAAGGAAATAGACGAAGTCTGATGGCCCTTAAACCGTGACCTTCAACTGTAGCCCTTTTAAACCATAGTCCTAAACCATAGTCACACCAAACATCCGCTTGGCCAGCTGGACACGTTCCTCCACACCTCGCTCAATGGGCCGCATATCGTTAACCATATGCAAGCGCTTTCTCAGTCCAGCTTGGTTAGCGATCTGAATCGCAAGGCCCGGTCTGGCATTAAGTTCCAGTATCACCGGGCCACTATTTCGATCCAGCACAATATCTGCGCCAAAGTAACCAAGTTCTGTCATTTCAAAACAACCTGCTGCCAAGTGAAGCACTTCATCCCAATGAGGTAGCTCCAGCTCATCAAAGCGAAACCCGGTATCCGGGTGTTGATCTACTTTCTGGTTATTTTGTACGGCATAGAGGCTATGCCCGGTCACGATATCAATACCAACACCAACGGCACCTTGATGTAAATTGGCTTTGCCATCAGACGCGTGGGTCGAACAGCGCATCATAGCCATCACTGGAAAGCCGCGATAAACAATGACTCGAATATCTGGCACACCTTCGTGACTGTAGTTACTTAGCATTTCATCGAAATCGATCATGTCTTCGATCATTGCCACATCGGGGCGACCACCTAGGCTATAAAGCCCACTGAGAATATTGGATGTGTGACGCTTTACATCCCTCAAATTTAAAATAGCACCAGTAGATTTAATAAATTCATCACCACGGCGCTCAGAGATCACCAGAATGCCCTTTCCACCACTCCCTTGGGCTGGCTTGATAACAAACTTTTCCAGCCCTTCTAATAGCGACTCAAGACCCTGAACCTCATGTTGAATTTTCACCACACCGAACAGATTTGGGACTGACATACCATGCTGTTGAGCAGCCTGTTTGGTTTTCAGCTTATTGTCGACTAGGGGGTAACGACTTCTATCATTGGTTCGGCCAATATAATCAATATTACGGCTGTTCATACCAAGAACACCCTGCTCTCGCAATTCCCGTGGCGTAATCCATCTCATTTATCAGGCCTGCCCAGATCACGAAACCGGTGCAACTCAGTCAACCTGTAGCCAGAGTATTTTCCGATGAGCAGCACTACACCCAGCAAACTGATCATCAGCTCGGGAAAGTTAAAGGTAAGATGTTCAATCAATGCTGTGGACATCAACAGATAGGCCAAAATTGCGGCCAACAGGCTGCCCCCACCCTGTATCAACACTTCATGAACACCCTCTTCTTCCCAGAGAATCGACATTCGCTCAATGGTCCAGGCAAGAATAATGGTGGGTAAAAATGTCACCGTTAGCACTTGAGCAAAGCCAAGCTTGTAACTCACAATACTGAGTGCAGCCATTATGAAAATCACCACAATCACTACGGCAGTGATTCTAGCAACCAGTAGTAAATTGAGGTGTGACAGGTAATAACGAATCCACAAACCCGCGCCAACTACCGTCAAAAAGATCACCAGCCCAGTCAGCAAAGTAGTTTGAATAAATGCCAGCGCAATCAAAATTGGCATGAAGGTGCCGGAGGTCCGAATGCCAACCAACACCCGAAGAAGCACCACCACCAGCGCGCCTACAGGAATCAACAACAACCCCTTGAAGACGCCTTGTTGCTCTACTGGCAAAGAATAGATAGAAAAATCCAACAAGGGTTGTTCGCCCACTTGTTGCTCCATAAACAGCACAGTCTTTATTGGGAGGGTATTCTTAACAATGGCAAATTCAAGCTGAGAACTACTACCTCCCAGCACGTCCAAAACCGATGCCCCACCCCTTCGCCAAACGAAGAAATTTTCTGGCAAACCTGGCTGCCCTGTCTTGGGATCAAAAATATGCCAGTGTTTCCCATCAAATACTTCGACCAGACTATTGATTTTCTGACGGCGGCGGCCATCTTCCAGAAAGACACCCCGCACCCGCTGCGAAGGAATACCGGAGAAAGCCAGTATATCCATCACCACCGCCAGTTTGCTCTCCTCCCGGCTACCAAACAAAAAGATGGCATCTTGATCCATTTGATCCTGTACTAACTGCTTCAGAAGCAAGGCGGTAAAACTAACGGGGCCTGAAGACCGCTCTTGCAACGATGCCACTACTCGCTCCATGGCAGCTTGGCGATCTGCTGTTAGCTCTGGAGGTAAAATCTCTGGCACAGGGCTACCACCCAAGCCAAAATTATCAGCCCGGTAGAGTTGCAGCTTGTAATAAAGTGTTGTTGAACGATCCAGAGACTGACGTGCCCACCGAGCATACCTGTTTCCGTTAGATGTCATCACCGTAAACCCAAAGCCCGATGAAGCAAAATGGTCATCTAACACCACCCACCCTGCCTGAGAATCAGGCAAGGCCAGAGAAATCTCTACAGGACCGGCCAAAGGTTTAAAACTGATTTTTGACTCCAGAGTCCAAACTGCCTGCCTCTGGCCAGGCAGTAAGGGAAAACCAAACTCAATTTTTTTGTACAGGGTCAATCCTAAACCGATGAGGATTAATATCCCGGCAACTAAACTGATTTGTACTTTAGACGACATGCGCTGTCACTTCAGTATGTACTGTTGGCTGACATCAACAATGGCTATATCCGTCAATAAATTGCGCCCCACTAGAACCGGATACTCAAAGTCAGCTCTATTGGAAAGCGTGACATCCACCAACTCCTTTATATCTCCAAGTGTTAGCCAAAGCTTGACGACATACCTGCGTTCCCACTCTCCCTGCTGCCGCTTGATCAGCACCTTACGGCGTAAGCGCCTTTCCAGTTCAATCAGCTCGCTGGTCTCCGGGTTCAACAGAGAAAATCGTACATACCGCTTTCCATCTCGTTCAATCAGCTGAATGTTTTCTGCATGAATGGAGGAGGACTCTGCACCTGTGTCAATACGCGCCTCATATTTGAAACCAGAGGGGTCGACCACTACCGACTCTACCCCGCCGATAATAGGCAACTCCAGCTCTCCCCCTGTCTTCTGAGTCGGTACAGGGCTGACGACAATCTTTTCAACAATTGTTGGTGCCGGGCAGAATGCGGGTTTACAAACACGGCACACAGGAGGCGGCGGGCACACCTGTACCTCTGGAGGATAACCTTGGGTCTGAAACAAAGAACAGCCTGATATCAGGAGTAATCCGACAACAATAAGGCTTTTTGATCCCGCTTTTAGTGTCATTCTAGCCTTTCATTTATAGATTTCTGTGAAACTAAGTATAACTCAAGGATCAGGCCAAAAATCAGATCTGACTCTCATCAAACCACCGCCTCAGAAATAGACTAATGATAGTGGAAGCTATACTATTGCGGCCTCTCAAGCACCCGTAGCTCAGCTGGATAGAGCGCTGCCCTCCGGAGGCAGAGGTCAGAGGTTCGAATCCTCTCGGGTGCGCCAGTGACAACAAAACCCTGCATATTTGCGGGGTTTTTTGTGGCTGGTAACTCCGAGGGCTGATGAGAGCCTCTCGGGTGCGCCAGTTTTAAGGCTATCTTGCCTCTCTTCTCACCAACGGCCACACCACAGAGTGCCAACCACTGATCAACTTTTTTCACAAAACAGCCTCTGTATCATTGATTTTTTTCTATAAACCTATAAATTCTATAACCCTATAGAATTAGTGCTCATACCATGAACCCTGATAGCCAAAATACTCCTCGCTACCATCAGCAACACCAAAAGGCGATAAATGCTGCCGCTTCAGTTTTTGCTGAAAAGGGCTATCACGGTGCAAGTACACAAGATATTGCTTCGCATATGGGTATCCGCCAGGGAAGCCTCTACTACTATTTCACGTCGAAGGAAGCAGCCCTAGAAGAGGTGTGTCTAACCGCGCTTCGTGACTATGTGGATCAAATGGAACAGATATCCACACAGACGCAACCATTAAAAGAAAAGTTAACTGCCGCTATTGGAGCCCACCTAGCCAGCTACCGGGCAAATAACGAAGCACTGAAGGTTCATAATGAGCAACGGTTATATTTGTCCGAGGAAAAGCGTGAAAAACTAAAAGCACTTGGCTCGCGGTACCGTCAACAGCTTGAAGACATTTTTATTGAGGGTGTTCACAGTGGTGTGCTCAACAAAACTCTTGATTGCCATTTTGCCACACTCTCCTTAATCGGACTGTGCAATTATTGGGGAACCATGCTTACCCGTGACCCAAAATTGGCACTCAACAAGATCACAGAGAAGTGTATAGATTTTGTGTTAAACGGATGTCTTGAGCAAACAAATTAACCCCACCATCACGACGATATAATGATTAATAAGGGAGCAAACCATGACTGTAATGAAGGCAACCAATGTACATTGGCACGAGGGGGATATCACCCGGGAAGACCGCCATCGGCTCATGGGTCAAAAAGGTGTGACTATCTGGTTCACCGGTTTGTCCGGTAGCGGCAAAAGCACCGTGGCGGTGGCTCTGGAAAGTACACTCTATGAACGCGGCAAGCTCGCCTACCGGCTTGATGGGGATAATATTCGTCTCGGCATCAACAAAAACCTGGGATTCAGTGCTGAAGATCGCACAGAAAATATCCGCCGTATTGGTGAAATAGCGAAGCTGTTTGTAGACTCAGGCACCATTGCACTTTCCAGTTTTATAAGCCCCTATCGAGAGGATCGCGACAAAGTTCGTCAACTCCATAATGAAGCAGGTGTTGATTTTATTGAGGTGTTTGTTGACTGCTCCCTTGAGGAAGCAGAAAAACGTGATCCCAAAGGACTGTATAAAAAAGCCCGAGCTGGAGAAATTAAAAACTTCACAGGTATTGACGATCCCTACGAAGCCCCGGAAAATCCCGAAATTCATTTACACACAGACCAAATGACGCTGGATGAAGAAGTCGCAATAATTATCCATTACCTTGAAAGCAATGGATTCTTGGCGGGTAGGTAGTATCCCCCACCCTATTAATCGCCAGTAGACTAACGAAATAAATAGCCAAGCCCAACCACAGGAGAATCCATAGTGATCAAGCCCCACGGCTCAGACACATTGAACCCGTTGTTTGTATATGACACGGAAAAACACCACCAATTGATGCATGAGGCAGAGTCTCTTCCTACACTTATGCTCAATTCTGCTGCGGCAGCCAATGCGGTGATGCTGGGAGCCGGTTATTTTAACCCACTGAAAGGCTACATGAATTTGGCAGACTCATTGAGTGTTGCCGAAAACCTGCACACCACTGATGGTCTTTTCTGGCCAGCACCCATCATGAACCTGACCCAGGATATCAGTGGTATTGAAGGTGCCAAACGTATCGCCCTGCGCGACCCTAATACTGAGGGCAACCCGGTAATGGCCATTATGGACGTGGACAATATCGAAACAATTACCGACGAACAGATACAGGGAATGGCCAAAGAGATTTTTGGTACTCTTGACCCGGAACACCCTGGAGTAGCCACCTTTACCTCTCTGGGCAACCACTTGATCTCTGGCAAAATTCAGGTATTGAGCTTCAGCTATTTCCAAAACGATTTCCCCGACACGTTCCGTACCGCTGTTGAAATTCGTAATGAGATCAGCGAGCGCGGCTGGGAAAAAGTCGTCGCCTTTCAAACACGCAATCCCATGCACCGTGCACATGAAGAGCTGTGCCGTATGGCCATGGAGCGCCTTGGTGCAGATGGCGTCGTGGTTCACATGCTGCTTGGCAAACTGAAAAAAGGTGACATTCCTGCACCTGTTCGCGATGCCTGTATTCGCAAAATGGTGGAACTCTACTTCCCGAAAAATTCAGTTATGGTCACCGGCTATGGTTTTGACATGCTCTACGCCGGTCCTCGTGAAGCGGTTCTTCACGCAGTATTCCGTCAAAATATGGGCGCCACTCACCTGATTGTAGGTCGTGACCACGCAGGTGTTGGCGACTACTACGGTGCTTTTGATGCCCAAACGATCTTCGATGAAAAAGTCCCCGCAGGGTCATTGGATATCGAAATCTTCCGTGCTGACCACACCGCCTACTCCAAAAAGTTAGACCGAGTAGTGATGATGAACGAAGCTAAAGACCACGAAAAAGAAGACTTCGTTATTCTGTCCGGCACCAAAGTTCGGCAAATTCTGGGAGAAGGTATTGCACCTCCTCCAGAGTTTTCACGTCCCGAAGTTGCTCAGATTCTGATGGATTACTATCAATCTGAAAACGGGTAATTAACACGGGGTAGGGGCTGCAGATGCACGCCCCTTTTTGCCACCAACACTTTAACTAGCCGGTAGCACCATGGCCAATTTTGATGTATTTAACGGTGATGCCGATGGCATCTGTGCGCTCACCCAGCTCCGATTAGCAGAACCCCGCGAAGCCACACTTATTACCGGCGTGAAACGGGATATCAACCTGTTAAAACGTGTTGATGCCCAAAGCGGTGACCGCGTCACCGTTCTTGATGTCTCCATGGACAAAAACCACGCTGACCTGACCCGGCTATTAGCCATGGATACAGATATATTCTATGTGGATCATCACTTTTCCGGAGATATTCCTGAGTCCCCCAAACTGACCAGCATCATCAATGGAGCACCCGACGTTTGTACCAGTCTGCTGGTCAATGCCTACCTAAAGAGTGCCTATACAGCTTGGGCTGTGGTCGGCACCTTTGGTGACAACCTGAACAAAAGTGCTCAAGGTCTCGCCAAAAAACTGGATATCAATGAAGTCCAGCTAGAACAACTGAAAAATCTCGGTATCTACATTAACTACAACGGCTACGGATCAGACCTTGACGATCTGCACTTCAAACCCGATGAATTATTTCGATTGGCCAGCACATATGCCAACCCACTGGACTTCATCCATGATAGCAGAGAGCATTTTGAAAAGCTTGAAAATGGCTATCACTCAGATATGTCATCTGCCAAAAGCATTAACCCAGAAAAAACCACGGTACAGACAGCCATATTTACCCTGCCAGACCAGCCCTGGGCCAGGCGAGTCAGTGGTGTTTTCAGTAATGATCTCACTAACGACCACCCAAATCGCGCCCACGCTGTACTAACCGAAAAGAGCAATGGTAACTACCTAGTGAGTGTCAGAGCACCCCTGAATAACAAGAAGGGTGCCGCTGACCTATGCCGGAAATTTCCCACGGGTGGTGGCCGAGAGGCTGCTGCGGGTATTAATGATTTGCCCGTTCATCTACTCAATGATTTTATTAAAGCCTTCGAAAAAAGCTACGCCTAACCCTGCACATAAAACCGCCTCATATCACCATAAGTTGCCACCTCCGTTAGTGAAGGATACTGTTTACCTTAATTTCTTTCTTCTAATACCTGTTCTCCGCAAGAGTAACTAGCAGGCCATGAATTCATTTTTAGACAAAATACAAACACTGGTAGGCCCAGAAGGTCTTCTCATTGAAGGGAATATAGAAGGAAGCACTCAGCGGGCTACTGATGGCTGGGGTGCGCAGGAATGCCTAGCTCCTGCCATTATCCGCCCTGCAAATACTGCTGAACTTAGCGAGGTCATGAAACTCTGTCATGAATCAGGGCAGAAAGTGGTTACTCATGGTGGCTGTACCAATATGACACGAGGCTGTGCCGCTGGAGAAGATGAGCTCGTCATTTCACTGGAAAGAATGACCACCATTGAAGCCATTGACACCACCAATCGAACCATGATCGTTCAGGCTGGGGTTCCCCTTCAAGTTGTACAAGAAAATGCTGATGCCAATGATCTATTTTTTGCCCTGGATCTGGGTGCACGTGGTACCGCCACCATTGGTGGCAATATCGCCACCAATGCTGGTGGAAATCAGGTTATCCGCTACGGAATGACGCGTGAACAGGTGCTTGGACTGGAAGTCGTGCTGGCAGATGGGCGCATTCTCAGTTCGATGAATCAGATGTTAAAAAACAATGCGGGGTACGATTTAAAACATTTGTTTATTGGCAGCGAAGGGACACTGGGGATTATTACCCGTGCCGTATTGCGGCTACGACCAAAAATGCCAGTTTGCACCTCGGCATTAGTCGCCACCGACCAGTTTTCCAACATGGCCAAACTGCTTAACCACATGGAAAAATCTCTGGGAGGGAAACTCAGTGCCTTCGAAACCATGTGGCAGAGCTACTATGCCATCGCCTGCCGTACTAAGCCTATGAGCAACCATATGAGCAGCCATACCAGCAACGACATGGGTAAGCCGCCATTACCGGATAACCACCCTCTTTATATCCTGATTGAGGCGACAGGTGCTCACCAGGAATCCGATAGCGAACAGTTTCTGCAAGCACTAGACACCGCGCTGTCGGAGAGCCTGATAACTGATGCTGTACTCGCCGAATCGGGCCAGCAACAGCAAGCCATGTGGGCTATTCGGGATAATATCCCTGCATTGATGTCCTACCAGCCAATGGTGTTATTTGACATCAGTCTCCCAATCAGTGAAATGGAAAGTTATCTGGAAGAAATGCAGAAGAACTTAAGCGCCATTAGCAATAACTTGTTTGTGGGAATTTTGGGACATCTGGGTGATGGCAACCTGCATGTGGCCGTGCAACTCAATGAAGACTCCACTGCAAGAAAAGAAGCTGTCGAACACGCAGTCTACGCACCCCTACAAAACCGAGGAGGCTCCATATCGGGGGAACACGGTATTGGTCTGGAGAAAAAACCTTACCTGCACTTCAGTCGGAATAAAACTGAAATTGATGTAATGCGCCAGTTGAAGCAACTGTTTGATCCGAAGCGCATCCTTAATTGTGACAAGGTGATTGACTAATGTTGAACTGGAGCAGGGTTTACACCTGCTCTAATTCCGCCCTTTACACCTGTTCCAGCTCAACAAGAGTGCCACAAAAATCCTTGGGATGAAGAAACAGTACCGGCTTGCCATGGGCACCAACCTTTGGCTCACCATTCCCCAACACACGGGCACCTTCCGAAACCAGTTTATCCCGTGCAGCCTGAATGTCTTCTACCTCATAACAGATATGATGCATGCCACCATCGGGGTTACGTTCAAGAAATTTCGCCACCGGCGAGTTATCGCCAATGGGTAATAATAACTCGATTTTGGTATTGGGCAATTCCACAAATACCACTCGTACACCATGTTCAGGCAAATCATTCGACGCAGATATTTTTGCACCCAAAGCGTTACGATAGGTTGACACTGCCTTCTCTAAATCGGGGACTACAATAGCCACATGGTTCAAGTTTCCAATCATTCTGTTACCTTTATTTAATCAATCCCTGCGTCATATGGGTGCGAAACAATTCGCATTACCACGCTATTTTCGAAATGCATCAATGAGCGTTCTGGCGGCGATAGCCGGCGGTATTCGCCCTTGGGTAACCTCTTTTTCCAGGCCGGCCACCAATGATTTCACCACGTCACTTTCTTTCAATTCTGCCAGAAGCGTATCGGCTGTCTCACTCCACATCCAGGCACGAGATTGAGCGGAACGACGTGCCTCAATTTCACCGGCCTGTGTCAGTGCCTCTCTAAATTCTTCAACGGTCTGCCAAACCTCATCGACCCCTTGATTTTTAAGCGCCGACAATGCCTGGACTCTGGCTTGCCAATGACGGCTTCGCGGGTGAAGTAAATGTAATGCCATGCCGTAATCGGCCACGGTGCGATTGGCCGCCGCCTGCTGGTCGCCATCAGACTTATTGACCAGCACCAAATCCGCCAGCTCCATAATGCCGCGCTTGATACCCTGCAATTCATCACCACCCCCTGGTAGTAACATCAGCAAAAACATATCTGTCATTTCAGCAACGGCTGTTTCCGACTGCCCCACCCCAACTGTTTCGACAAAAATAATATCGAAGCCGGCGGCCTCGCACAGTAGCAGGGTTTCTCGGGTACGGCGGGTAACGCCGCCCAGTGTTTTTCCGGCAGGTGATGGGCGAATATAAGCATTGGGGTTTCTGGACAGGGTTTCCATCCGGGTCTTATCGCCGAGAATAGACCCACCACTGATGGCAGATGTGGGGTCTACTGCAAGTACCGCGACACGATGGCCCTGACCTATAACATAATTCCCGAAAGATTCAATAAAGGTGGATTTCCCCACCCCCGGCACACCAGAAATCCCCAACCTTATGGAGTTTCCAGTATGAGGCATGATGAGCTCCAGTAACTGGGACGCCTGCTCTCGATGACTCGGACTGGTAGATTCAACCAAGGTAATACCCTTGGCCAAGGCCCGGCGGTCACCGCACAGGATACTCTCTGCGAGTTCCTCTGGGGTCATCGATACGGTCATCTGCGGTTCGCTCATTTGAATTGTCTATCTCCAGCGGTCGGGTCATGGCTGAGAACATTGTACCTTTTACATGGTACCTTCCACATTGAACCTTCCGTATTGAACAAGGCTCAGCCCTTGAACCCACCAATCGAGAATAACAGATTTATTTTTTACTCAAACTCCACAATCGGCTGATCCACTACCAGGCTATCACCCTGAGCGGCAGAAACTTTCTTGACCACCCCATCGGCCAATGCGCGCAGGCTGTTTTCCATTTTCATGGCTTCAACCACCGCCAGCTCCTCGCCTTCTTTCACGACATCACCTTCCTGTACTGAGAGTTGCACTAACAAACCCGGCATGGGTGACAGTAGGTACTTGGACATATCTGCCGGCTCTTTATACAACATATGCCGGTTGAGTTCTGCCGCCCTTGCAGTGACCACAAAGGCCTCCTTCTGAGAGCCTCGATGGAACATCCGCAGTGATGAGCCCACCACATCCACCTGAACACACACAGACTGGCCATTAATGTTTGCATTAAACAACGGCTCACCGAAGGCCCAGTGAGTATCAATTTGATAGTGCTTGCCCGCCAATTCAACACCAATGGTCTGGCCACCATTTTCGACGGAAACCTCATATTCGGCATCGCCACCATCCATGATCACCACCCAATCAGAGGATGGCTCATATTCATGGCCCGGTAACTGACCAGAAATCATGGCACAACGGTCCCGGTACTTCTTGTTGATAGCGGCGGCAACAACAACGCAAATTGCAGGGTCATCCTGGGGTACCAGATCGGAATTAAAGCCGTCCGGATATTCCTCAGCAATAAAGTTGGTGGTCAGCTCTCCCGCCACAAAGCGCGGGTGCACCATCAGTGCATTCAAAAAACTAATATTATGACTCACGCCGCGAATATAATAAGCATCCAGCGCATCCACCATCCGGTCGGTCGCTTCTTTACGATCCTGACCATAGGTGATCAGCTTGGCGATCATGGGGTCGTAGTACATGGACACTTCACCGCCTTCATAGACACCCGTGTCTACACGCACACCCTCGCCTTCTGGCGGAATATAATGAACTAAACGGCCCGTAGACGGCATGAAATTGCGGAATGGATCTTCGGCATAGACACGGGTTTCCATCGCCCAGCCTGTCAGCGTCACATCTTCCTGAGTTAAAGGCAGCTGCTCCCCGGCTGCGACCTTAATCATTAACTCAACCAAATCCTGCCCGGTGACAAACTCCGTCACGGGGTGCTCTACCTGCAACCGAGTATTCATCTCCAGAAAGTAGAAATTCATATCCGCGTCAGCGATAAATTCCACGGTACCCGCTGATTGATAGTCCACGGCTTTAGCCAACATAACTGACTGCTCACCCATTTTCTTGCGAACTTCCTCCGTTAAAAATGGAGAGGGAGCCTCTTCAATGACCTTTTGGTGACGACGCTGAATAGAGCATTCACGCTCCCCCAGATAAATCGTATTACCATGGCTATCAGCCATCACCTGAATTTCAATGTGACGGGGTTCCTGAATAAATTTCTCAATAAAAATACGATCATCACCAAAGCTGGAACGAGCTTCGTTGGTCGCACGCTCAAAACCATCGCGACACTCTTCCTCATTCCAGGCGACGCGCATCCCCTTACCACCGCCACCGGCAGAGGCTTTCAGCATGACAGGAAAGCCAATGTCCGTTGAAATCGCAATAGCTTCATCTGCATCTTTTACTACATCGGTGTAACCGGGAATGGTATTCACACCGGCCTTTTCGGCAATCAACTTGGAGGTGATTTTGTCACCCATGGACTCGATGGCTTTAACACCGGGGCCTATAAAGGCAATCCCGGCCGTATCCAGCGCTTCACAAAATGCCTTATTTTCAGACAGAAACCCATAACCGGGGTGTACCGCATCAGCACCGGTTTGCTGACAGGCCGCAATAATTTTATCGATCACTAAGTAGCTTTCAGCCGAGGCTGCCGGGCCAATATGCACCGCCTCATCCGCCATGGACACATGCAGTGCATCTTGATCCGCATCGGAATAAACCGCCACTGTGCCAATACCCATAGCCTTTGCCGTACGAAATACACGGCAGGCAATTTCACCCCGATTTGCTACAAGAATTTTTTTAAACATAATTTAATCTTCTTCTGGAAATTCTGCTTTTCAACGATGCTTAAGCTCTAAACATCAAGGTTTCCACTGCTTATAACTTCTAGCCACAGCGGCTCATCACAAAGGAATGTTGCCGTGCTTACGCCATGGATTTTCAACATCCTTATCACGCAACATGGCCAGTGAGCGAGCGACCCGCTTGCGAGTACTGTGGGGCTTGATCACATCATCAATAAAACCACGCTTGCCCGCGATAAAGGGATTGGCAAATTTCTCACGGTATTCAGCTTCTTTCGCTGCAATTTTTTCCTTATCACCGATGTCTTTACGGAAGATAATTTCGACGGCACCCTTTGGCCCCATCACCGCGATTTCTGCGGTAGGCCAAGCAAAGTTCACATCACCACGCAGGTGTTTTGACGACATCACATCGTAAGCACCACCATAGGCTTTACGGGTAATGACGGTAACTTTTGGAACCGTGCATTCCGCGTAGGCATACAACAGTTTGGCGCCATGCTTGATAATGCCACCGTATTCCTGACTGGTACCCGGCATAAAGCCCGGTACATCAACGAATGTCAGCACTGGAATATTGAAAGCATCGCAGAAACGAATAAAGCGAGCGCCTTTCTTGGAAGCATCGATATCGAGACAACCGGCCAGCACCATAGGCTGATTGGCCACAACACCCACGGTAGAACCTTCGATGCGAATAAAGCCAATCACCAAGTTACCCGCATAATCGGGTTGCAGTTCAAAGAAATCACCTTCGTCTGCCACCTTAGTGATCAATTCTTTCATGTCGTAGGGCTTGTTGGGATCGTCAGGAATCAATGTATTCAAAGACATTTCTGCACGATCGGCCGAGTCATCTGTGGGCCACACGGGTGGCTTTTCCTGATTATTAGCCGGGAGATAACTGAAAAAACGACGCAGTTTCACCAATGCATCCACATCGCTCTCAAAGGCCAAATCAGAAACGCCTGACTTAGTAGAGTGGGTAATTGCGCCACCAAGTTCTTCCGCAGTCACTGTTTCATGAGTCACTGTTTTAACCACATCCGGACCCGTCACAAACATGTAGGAGCTATCTTTTACCATAAAGATAAAATCTGTAATGGCGGGCGAATACACCGCACCACCCGCACAGGGCCCCATGATCATAGATATTTGAGGAACAACACCAGAAGCCATAACATTTTTTTGGAAGACATCGGCGTAACCACCCAGAGAGGCGACACCCTCTTGAATACGTGCACCTCCGGAGTCATTAAGACCAATTATCGGCGCCCCGACTTTCATAGCCTGATCCATCACCTTGCAGATTTTCTCGGCATGGGTCTCAGACAGAGAGCCACCAAATACGGTAAAGTCCTGACTATAAACAAAGACTAATCGTCCATTAATTGTACCGTAGCCCGTGACAACACCATCTCCAGGAATATGGTCCTGCTCCATACCAAAATCTGTGCACCGGTGCTCTACGAAAGTATCCCACTCTTCAAAGGTGCCCGGATCAAGCAGCAATTCGATTCGCTCTCTGGCGGTCAATTTACCCTTTGAGTGCTGGGTATCAATACGTTTTTGACCGCCGCCAAGGTGTGCTTTTTTACGTTTCTCTTCCAGCTGCTCGACAATCTCGTGCATAGTGATCTCCTGTTTGAACTGCCTAAAACACCAGCAGGCTCTTATTGTTATTTCTCAATAGTTGTTTGATACAGGCTTTAACTTCAGCCTCAGTAAATAACTGCTTCGTCAGCTTTTGCGCAGCAGCTCAAGTACTTCTGCCGCCGCCACGGGAATATTAGTACCGGGGCCATACACTGCCGCCACACCCGCATCGTAAAGTACCTGATAATCCTGAGGGGGGATCACACCGCCACAAACCACTTTAATCTCATTAGCACCTTCTTTTTTTAATGCACTAATCAGTTGTGGTACCAACGTTTTATGCCCTGCGGCCTGGGAAGACACACCCACCACATGAACATCATTTTCAACGGCCATACGAGCCGCCTCTTCCGGTGTTTGAAACATGGGGCTGATATCCACATCAAAACCAATATCAGCAAAAGCGGTAGCAATCACCTTGGCACCACGGTCATGACCATCCTGCCCCATCTTCGCCACCAACATACGTGGACGGCGGCCAGCCTCTGCTGCAAAGGCTTCCACCCCCGCCTGAATGGCGGCAAAATCCTCGTCACCTTCGTAAGCAGATCCATAGACTCCACTGATGGTGTGGGTTTCAGCTTTATGCCGGCCCCATTCTTTTTCCAGGGCATCAGAAATCTCGCCCACCGTAGCACGGGCCCGAGCAGCATCCACCGCCAATACCAACAGATTTCCCTGCCCCGTTTTGGCAGCATCAGTCAGTGCTTCCAACGCCTTCTGACAGGCGGTGTCATCACGCTCTGCACGAATACGCTTCAATCGCGCCACCTGTGATTCACGCACAGCGGTATTATCAATATCAAGAATCTCCACATCGGGCTCTTCCGCCAGTTGATACTTGTTCACCCCGACAATAACATTATCGCCACGGTCAATACGCGCCTGATGCAACGCTGCAGCTTGTTCAATCCGCAACTTAGGCATCCCGGACTCCACCGCCTTTGTCATGCCACCCATCTCTTCGACTTCGTCGATCAACACTCGCGCTTCCTTGACCAACTGATCAGTCAGGGTTTCCACATAATAGGAGCCAGCTAGAGGATCCACCACTTTAGTGATACCGGTTTCTTCCTGTATCACTAACTGAGTATTTCTGGCAATGCGCGCAGAAAAATCTGTGGGCAGTGCCAATGCTTCATCCAGTGCATTGGTGTGCAGTGATTGAGTACCACCCAATACGGCTGACATGGCCTCAATGGTCGTCCGCATCACATTGTTATAAGGGTCTTTACTGGTGAGACTCACACCGGAAGTCTGGCAGTGGGTCCTCAGCACTAATGACTTTTCATTCTGGGGGTCAAACTTCTCTTTCATCAGCGTCGCCCACAAAATACGGGCCGCACGCAACTTGGCAATTTCCATAAAGAAGTTCATGCCAATGGCAAAGAAGAAGGATAAACGGGGAGCAAACTTATCAACATCCAGCCCACTATCAATGGCGGTACGCACATACTCAATGCCATCGGCAATGGTGAACGCCAGCTCCTGAACATTGGTGGCGCCGGCTTCCTGCATGTGATAACCGGAGATAGAAATAGAGTTGAATTTAGGCATGTGCTCTGCGGTATAACCGATAATGTCGGACACAATGCGCATGGATGGCGTAGGAGGGTAAATATAGGTATTCCGCACCATGAACTCTTTGAGGATATCGTTCTGTAAGGTGCCCACCAACTGTTCTGGCGACACACCCTGCTCTTCCGCCGCCACAATATAATTAGCCATTACCGGCAATACTGCACCATTCATGGTCATTGATACCGAAACTTTATCGAGCGGAATCTCATCGAACAGGATTTTCATGTCTTCGACAGAGTCAATTGCTACGCCCGCCTTACCGACATCACCCGTCACTCGCTCATGATCAGAGTCATAGCCACGGTGGGTTGCCAGATCAAATGCCACGGACAATCCCTGTTGCCCTGCGGCAAGATTGCGTCGATAAAAGGCATTGGACTCTTCGGCTGTAGAGAAGCCGGCATACTGACGAACGGTCCAGGGTCGACCCGCATACATGGTCGCCTTGGGGCCACGTTTAAAGGGTGCAAAGCCGGGGAGATTATCCTGATGGTCAAGACCGGCGACATCTTCTGCCGTATAGAGCGGCTTAACCGGAATGCCTTCCGGGGTCTGCCAGACTAAGTCCTCCGGGGACTTACCCTTGGTTTCTTTGGTTGCCAAATCACGCCAGTCACCATAGGAAGGCTTGGAAATATCAGTCATTGAACACTACCTCACTTAAATTCAGTCCGGCGCAGATTGCTTTCGGTACAGGCTGCGTATCAACGGTTAAACCCGCCAGCAATCAACCACTATCAACCTATGGGTATAGTTGAAATGCGCCCATCACACCACAAGCTTTGATCCTCAGGCTGCGGCATAACAGTCCATGCCACTTACGCCTCTAATTATTAAACCACTATGAAGTAGCAACAGTATTGAAACAAGGGCAGATTCACTCCTCAAAACTCACAAAATAATACATTATTATTAAGATAGACTCCCATAACCTGCTAATATCGAGTTTAAACTCACTGTTTTATAACAGAGGCCCACCATCGCCACCATCTCCCACTACCATGTCACCACATGCCTTCACGGTATACGCCAACGTCAACTTGGCCACCGGGCGCTGCTGGCCCGCGCTGGAATCAACCCCGCTGTTGTGGAAGACACCACCCATCGGGTACACACCGACCAGGTCGCGCGACTATTCAGGCTGGTACAACAAGAGCTCAATGATGAATTCATGGGGTTTACTGCCCAGCCCTGTAAATATGGTATTTTTAACACGGTTTGCGATCTCGTCAGTCACTGTAAAACCCTGGGAGAACTCCTTGAAAAGGTCGCCCACTTCTATGGGCTCATTACCGATGCATTACAAATTCAACTCAACGTACAGGAGCATACAGCCGAACTCAGCTTCAACTTGCAACAACCTGAACTGGATGAAGGACATTTTTTAACCGAATTTTTAATGGTGATCTGGCACCGCTTTCCCAGCTGGTATATCGCCGAAGCTATCCGTTTACGTGAAACACATTTTATTCATCCAGCGCCAGCCCATCAGGATGAACTCCGGGTCATGTTTCCCGGTAACCTGTCTTTCCAGCAAACCAGGAACAGTCTTTTCTTTGATGCACAATATCTGGACAAGCCACTGGTTCGAACACCGCGGGAGTTGGAAGTTTTTCTGACGGAACACCCCACTGACATTATGACAATCCCCGGGGAGGACAATAGTCTGGAGGCTCAAATTGAACGGGTAATTATGGCTATCAACGCTGAACATCTCGTTTTCCCCCGGGCAGAAAACCTCGCAAGGCAGATGAACATCAGCTCCCTCACCCTGTACCGGCGATTACAACAGGAAGGTACCAGCTACCAACACATTAAAGACAACATCCGTCGGGAGGTGGCCATTGATAAGCTGGTAAAAGAGGGTCTATCGGTTGACAGGGTGTCTGAAATTGTCGGATTTTCCGAACCCCGCTCATTTACCCGCGCGTTTAAGCATTGGACAGGGCTGTCGCCAAGAAATTATTGCCGAGAAACGACGGCCAGTATCACTAAGCACCACAAAAACCGATGAGCGACTGTGGTCAATCAAAGCATTACAGGTCGAACCCTCCGCCCACCACCACTGTCTGACCACTGATGTAATTTGACTCGGGCAGGCAAAATAAATAAACGGCATCTGCCGCTTCCTTCGGTGTACCTGCACGCCCCAAGGGAATCATTGTCTCAACCATCTGTAAGACTTGGTCACTGATACCAACTTTGATGTCGCGCCCTTGAACATTGATGGTGTTTTCATCACTCACAGCGACAGTGAGGCGCGTCTGGATAAAACCAAAGGCAACTGCATTCACATTGACGTTATAACGCCCCCACTCCTTACACAGTGTTTTAGTCATACCTACAATTCCGGCTTTTGCTGCTGAGTAGGCCAGCTGGCCGGGGTTGCCATTGAGCCCGGAAACCGATGAGATATTGACCACCTTCCTAAAAACCTCATTACCGGCATTTTTATCCTGAAGATGAAATTTTTTAATGTAGGGCTGAGCTGCTTTCAAAATTCGATAAGGGGCCGTCATATGCACATCAATCATTGCATACCACTGCTCATCATCCATTTTCTGAACAACGTTATCCCATGTGTAACCGGCATTGTTAATAATTATATCCAGACCACCAAAGGTATCGACCGCTGTGTTCACAAAGCGCTCACCGAAATCTGGCTCAGTGACACTACCAATACATGCAACGGCCTCCGAACCTACTGCTTTAATATCCTCAACCAATTGATGAGCCAGATCAGCATCCAGATCATTGACCACCACTCGAGCACCTTCAGAAGCCAACTTAAGCGCAATTTCCCGCCCAATACCACGACCAGAACCACTCACTAGAGCTACTTTTCCCACCAATTTACTCATATCTTTTTCTGCACCTCATTAATCAGGACTGTACACTTTCCCGGGTAGAAATTTGTTGATGCCATTTACTGAGGTGAGCGCATTCATCAGGAATTGTCGCCTTGACCCAACCACTAAATGTGACGAAAACGTAAGCGGCAATATCGGCAACGGTAAAGTTATCACCGACCATAAACTTACGTCCCTCAAGATGCTTATTCAATACACCATAAAAGGCTTGGATTCGCTCATTACCCCTATCCGCCAGCTCAGAAATTTGTTCATAGGAAACAGGCCCAGGCAACGCTCGCCCGGCAAATCCTGGGGCCGAATTACGAAGCACTTCAGCTACCGCCTGAAAGCCATCCGTAAAACAGCGATGGTCCCAACTCAAAATCAATGCCCGAGAAAGTGGGTCGGTGCCTAATAAAGGCTTCTGAGGATAAATATCCTCAAGGTAACTGTACATACCCACCACCTCCGTCAGCACCACACCATCACCCAGTACCAATGCAGGCACAGTGCCCCAACTATTTACCGCACGAAATGACTCACTAAACTGTTCTCTTGCCATGAGATTCACATGTTCAGCCTCTATATCAATACCTTTTTCGGCCAAAAAAATATTGAGACGCATGGGATTGGGGGCTGGGGGGTAAGTATAAAGTTTCATAACAGTGCTCCGTTGCAATCGGAACTATACCGTTTTATTAATTCACAAGCATAGACACCGCTGGCCCACAGATAGGTTTAATCTATTAGGGATAATGAGCTAGGAAAGACCAATAAAAGGAAGAAATATTTAAATCTGGAAAATAATATGGCGATATAGCTCAGTTATTGAGCAGGATAGAAGTCAGGGCATAAACGACAACAGGATATCTCTTCGCCATATTCCCGGCATAACGCCTCAACTAATGGTGCGTAGGCAGCAGGAATACCGCCATCACGATTAATCCAATTCCATACATGTTGCTGCCTGATGGTGCGGCCAGTTTTCTGTGATACTGCATTTGCTAAGGCTGTTTGCCCCCCCACAATATTCACAACTTTCAGCAGGGCCTCTTCAGGGGTCATTCTCCACTCCTAGGTTTATATCTACCTAAAATAGTAACGAGACTCGGCCCTAGTTACAACTAAAGTTGTCTACCCCAATTACAACAAATGTTGTAATATTAAGATACATGAAAACGATGGCAGATCGAATCAAGGTAGCTCGCTTAAAATCAGGTCTTTCTCAGGCCGAGCTTTCCGTGCAAACAGATTTAACTCAGCAGATGATATCCAAATTGGAAAGTGGCCGATCCCAGTCCACATCAGCCATTTTTGCTATTGGGAAAGCATTGGGTGTATCTGCCTATTGGCTATGGCTAGGAGAGGGCGACAATTCCCACCAAGGCTCTTATGCTGCCTTTTTTGATGATCGGTCATTATCCGAAGCCTGGCTTTTACTATCAGACCAGCAACGGGATGAAATCTGTAAACATATCTTTCAACTGAGTAAACCTAAGCCAACAAATACGGCAGACTAGTACAGATCAAAACCACCTTTTCTCAGGCTATCTGTATTGCTGAGATTATCATCTTTGTCCTAGCCCAGATTCAAAACCGACGTCATATACAGACACATTTGCTGTTTTTAACGATAGTCAGCTAGGCTATTACTATGGCGGTGGCCATTATAATGAACGGTACCTTCCTACTAAAACTCGGGCTTTTATTAATATGGACGTTCTAAGTAAAACCTAGATAACGGCAAACAAAAATCTCTTTTATTTTAAATGACAGAGGCAGTCTTGATGAGCAAACTCAATCAGCCATTAAGCGGAAACCAAATGCCCCGTTTTGCCGGGCCGGGCACTCTTTTCCGATTACCGCCGCAAGGTACAGCACAAGGACTGGATGTTTGCTTTATCGGTGTTGGTCTGGATATCGGCACCAGCAACCGCACTGGTGCTCGCTTTGGACCTCGACAAATTCGACAGGAGTCTGCCCTGATTCGCCCCTACTCCATGGCCACAGGAGCAGCCCCATTCGATAGCTTTCAGATTGCTGACATTGGTGATATAGCATTAAACACCTTCAATCTGGCAGCATCTCTCGACACGATCACTCAACACTACAAAGATATTCTGAAACACACAGTAAAACCCTTCGCTCTGGGTGGTGATCACACAATCACCCTTCCCATACTTCGTGCCATTGCCGGGAAATACGGTCCCGTGGCCATGGTACATGTGGATGCCCACACTGATACCAATGACACCATGTTTGGCGAAAAAATTACCCATGGCACTATTTTCCGTCGATCTATTGAAGAGGGTCTCATTGCCCCCGCCAAAATGGTTCAGATCGGTGTGCGGGGTACTGGCTATAACAAAGACGATTTTGATTGGTCTCGCCAACAGGGTGTACGTGTAGTGCAGGCTGAAGAATGCTGGTACAAATCTCTTGAACCACTGATGACTGAAGTACGCCAACAAATTGGTGCCGACACACCCACCTACATCAGCTTTGATATCGACGGCCTGGATCCCTCTGCGGCCCCAGGAACTGGAACACCCGAACCGGGGGGACTCACCAGCACCCAGGCGCTGGAAATAATTCGGGGATGCTATGGGCTGAATATAATCGGGGGCGATCTGGTGGAGGTGTCTCCGCCCTATGACACCTCTGGAAATACCGCATTACTGGCTGCAAATCTATTATTCGAAATGTTATGTAGTTTACCGGGCTGCACCCGTCAACATTGACTACTGCCATCAATGCCCCATAAGCAGACAAGATCAAGACAAAGCTCACACAAACTTTATAATGGCCCACAAATTAATTAGGTATACACCATCACCGTGAAATTAAATTATTCCATACAGGGTTCGGGGCAGTCGGTAATTTTAATGCACGGCATGTTCGGTTCACTAAGCAACCTCGGGCTACTGAGCCGAGCATTGTCCGATAGCTACTCAGTGATTTCTGTTGATATGAGAAATCATGGGGAATCCCCCCATAGCCTGGAAATGGATTACCCCTCCATGGCGAATGACATAATTGAATTAATGAATAACCTAAAGCTCGACCAAGCTAACCTAATCGGCCACTCCATGGGAGGGAAAGTTGCTATGCAGGTTGCTCTGACTCATCCAGAGCGTGTGAATAGGCTGGTTGTAGCCGATATAGCACCGGTGGACTACAAGCCTGATCGCCACGGGGGTGTGCTAGAAGGCCTGACCTCTCTAGAAACAACAAGGCCAACCTCTCGCAAGGAAGCAGATCAACTGCTAGCAACCTATGTCGACGAATCCTCTGTACGGGCATTTTTATTGAAAAATCTTGTTCGTGCGAAGGATGGAAGGTTTGACCTACGACTTTATATGGAAGGGATTATTGCCAACTACTATGACAAGCTAACACTGGCACCTACTGGTAAGCCGTTTTCAGGCTCCGCCCTATTTATCAAAGGCGAAAATTCTGCCTATATCCAAGATAAACATCGCAGTGAAGTGCTCCGACTATTTCCAAATACCAAACTGAAGGTTATAGCGAATACCGGCCATTGGCTGCACGTAGAAAAACCAGAAACTTTCAATAAAACTGTCCGTGTATTTTTGAACGGCCAGTGAATAAATATTAAAAATTTATATCACCAAGGTGAGACTCTCATTTTTTAACGCTGATGCTTTAACTCTGAGTGCTATTACCCTTTTCATAACACGCAACACGATCCTTACTCAAAGCTTTGGCTTGATAAGGTGCAGTGTCTGCATTCGTCAGAAGTTGATCCAATGGCATGGATACAAAAATAATGCCCTAAAATATTGTCTATTCGTGCATATCATTAGTCTCGACGATATACACCCATCCAACCGTTACAACTTGTATGGGCAGATAACGGAACACGAAAGGTAAGACCCGGTGTTAGTGGAAAATCCTTCATAGCCTTTTCTTTCACCAGCTGTCGCGTCAAGCGAAGAGCCAAAACTATGCTCAATATGCCAAATAATAATCCACCTACGGCCTGCCCGGCCAAAATGCCTTCGGCACCGTACAGCTTGGCGCCAAGCCAAACAAATGGAATTGTTCCAAGGGTTGCCTTCCCCCAATTAGTCCACGTCGACCATAAGGGGCGCCCCAAATTATTGAATACCGCATTAGATATAAATTGAGCGCCATTAAATACAAAGCTAATGGCAATAAATGTACAAAAAAATTGAATTAATGCCGCAGCGGCCGGCTGGGCACGAAATGCGTCGACGATATAACTTTGCGTCAACAGTAACAGTAGCGATACAGCCACTACCACCGCTGTCGAGAACACCAGTGAGTTGATCAGCGTATGATGTACTCTGTCCATACGGCCCGCACCAAAATTCTGACCAACTATTGGACCCACTGCACTCGAAAGGGCAAAAATAATACCAAATGCAACAGGCATGAGGCGACCAACAATCGAAAATCCTGCAACAGAACCAACACCAAATGTTGACATGCTGGCAGTCACATAAGCATTACCAATTGGTGTTGCAACATTCGTTAACATGGCCGGTACCGCAATTTTTAAAATAGCTCCAATATCACTACGAAACTCATCCACCCCAAGGCCATTGGGCATATATTGACGCTTAATCACATACCTTACGCCAATAACTAAAACGGCAATTCGTGCAAAAACTGAAGCAACAGCGGCACCAGCCACACTCATATCCAGGCCAAAAATTAATATAGGATCAAGTACAAGATTCACCATACTGCCCGCAATGGTGGCCAACATCGCGTGTTTGGGGTCACCTAAAGCACGCAAAACACCCCCCATACTCATGCCCAAAGCTAGAATGGGCATTGAAGGCACAATGATACGAAGATACAAAGCTGCAAGCTGGTGCGCACGCCCTGTTGCACCTAACAAATCCAGGAAAAAAGGGATATTCAGCCAGACAATCAGTGCACTGGGCACCGTGACCACAACAGCAAACACCGAGACGCTAGCTACATAGCGCTTTGCGGATGACATCTCTCCAGTACCGGCTGCTCTGGCCACCAATGCAGCCATAGCAATGGAAATGCCGATACAGATTGTCGTGGTAAAAAAAAGTATTGAGCCCGCATAACCTACTGCCGCTGCAAGTTCAGTTTCCCCAAGTAGACTCAAAAAATAAATATCTGCAAGGTCTACAAGAAAAATAGCCATCAGGCCAAGCGCAGCCGTTGACGTCATCACTGCAATATGGCGATGCAGTGATCCCGTCACAAACCGAGGTGATGCCATTACGCCTCCCGAAGAAACCTCAATACCAACTGTTGTGTCTTAATAGGGAAAGTGTCATGACACACTATCAAGAGCCTGGTTTACATCTGCAATAATATCGTCAATATTCTCAATACCCACAGAAATACGGACGAGATCTGCACTGACACCCGCAGCCTTCAGCTCATCATCATTCAACTGGCGGTGGGTAGTAGATGCAGGATGACAAGCCAGTGATTTAGCATCGCCAATATTGACCAGCCGTAAAATCATCTGCAGCGCATCAATAAATTGTGTGCCAGCCTCTTTACCTGAACCTGACTCGCCCTTAATTCCAAAGCTCAGGATACCGGAAGCCTTACCACCAGTGATTTTTTGGCAATTCTGGTAATAAGGGCTTTCTGGTAAGGCGGCATAGTTCACCCAAGCCACCTTGTCATGGTTACTCAGGTAGTTGGCCAGTTTTTCAGCATTTTCACAGTGTCGCTCCATGCGGAGCCCCAAGGTTTCCAAACCCTGCAAAATCTGAAATGAGTTTAAGGGAGAAATAGCAGCACCGGTGCTACGAAGCGGGACAACCCGGCAACGACCTATGTATGCGGCAGCACCCAGTGCTTCCGTATAAACCACACCATGATAGGAGGGATCGGGTTCATTTAAGATAGGGAACCGCTCTTTGTTGGCTACCCAGTCAAACTTTCCTGAATCAATAATAACACCGCCAATGGATGTGCCATGCCCGCCGATATATTTGGTTAACGAGTGAATAACGATATCCGCACCCAACTCAAAGGGACGACATAAAAATGGTGTCGCAACCGTGCTATCTACGATCAATGGCACACCATGTTTGTGTGCGATTTCAGCAAACTTTTCAAGATCAACAATGTTGCCCGCCGGGTTACCAATGGATTCACAAAAAACCAGCCGGGTGTTCTCATCAATAGCTTTTTCTAGAGCATCAAAATCATCCGCTGACACCATCCGCGCTTCGATACCTTGCTTGGGTAACGTGTGGGCAAACAGATTGTAGGTACCACCATACAGCTGACTGGTACTGACAATATTATCCCCCACCGAACAAATACACTGGATAGCATAAGTAATCGCTGCCATGCCCGAAGCGACAACCAGAGCACCTATACCACCCTCCATAGCTGCCATTCGCTGTTCCAGCACATCAGTTGTTGGGTTCATGATTCGGGTATAAATATTTCCCGGTACTTTTAAATCAAATAAATCTGCACCGTGTTGAGTGTCATCAAAGGTATATGAGGTGGTTTGATAAATAGGCACGGCCGCGGCTTTAGTTGTAGCTTCCGATTTATAGCCATGATGCAAGGCCAGAGATTCAAGTTTCATAGCTAGATTCACTCTCCAAAAAATATTTATTTACTTATTTTTATTAATAAGAATTAACAACCAATGCACTAAAAAAACATCTAGTCGATTATAGACCAGCTGCTAACTCGTGCGTCAATTCAGCTGCGGGTATTGCCTTGCAACCTGTCGTATTCTGACCGGACCAAAGGGGAGAAAAATCTCCTGAACCTCTAGCTTCCAATAGGGTGCGCAAGGGAGAAATAGCACTAGCAGCCAAGGGGAATGCAGGGATGCCATAATGAAGAGGGCCAAGCTCTTTCATGGCAAAATTGATAATGGCACGAGCAGGCCGCCCTGTAAAAATATTGGTCAATGCCGTGTGCTTTGCCCTAGAGCTTTCCAGTGCAGCACGATGAACTTGACTGGTAAGCGCCTCGCAACAAAGTAAATACGCTGTCCCTACCTGAACACCTGAAGCACCCAAAACCATCGCTGCCTCAACACCTTTGGCATCGGCGATGCCTCCAGCCGCGACCACCGGAACGTTCACTTCTCTGACAATTTGCGGAAGCAGTGAAAATGTACCCAGCTGCGAATTGAGGTCACGGGATAAGAACATGCCGCGATGACCGCCCGCCTCCAATCCCTGAGCAATAATTACATCAGCACCACATTCTTCCAACCACAATGCTTCTTCCAATGTTGTAGCAGAACTGATGACCTTGGCACCAAACGCCTTCACCCTTGCCAGCAATTCATCCGATGGCAAACCAAAATGAAAGCTGACCACGGGTGGTTTGAATTCCTCTAGTATATCCGCAGTATCTGAATTAAACGGTACACGGGTAACAGCAGGCATTGTATTGGGATCAACATCATGTGCTTTATAAAATGGCATTAACGCATTACGCCAGATCATTTCAGCTTTATGGCTGATCTCAGGAACTTCGTGACAAAAGAAATTAACGTTATAGGGACGATTGGTCTGTGTCTTAATAGCTATCAATTCATCCCGCAATTGCTCCATGCTAAGCATGGCACAGGGTAGCGATCCCAGCCCTCCCGCATTGGAGACAGCCACGGCTAGAGCACTACCTTGTACCCCCGCCATAGGAGCCTGAATAATGGGCAACTCTGTTCCTAACAAATCTCGCAGAATCATTGTGCCACCTGATGAAACTCAATAACGTTTTTATCCGGATCTCTGACAAACAAAAACATAGTCCCATCAGGCAGCTCGACAGGCCCTTCAGTAATCGGTATTTGCAGATCAGATAGTGTTCTTTGCACTGCCTCCAGATGAGTCACTTCTAACGCTATATGGGTGAACCCCGTATATTTTTCAGTGAGATCCATAAGCACATTTTCAGAGGGCCCTGATTCAAGGGGTGCTGTGGATGCATTAAGTATAAAATTAATATTGACCCCTGATGGATGCTCCATAATGGCAACCGGTTCAGGTCCGACCGGACCTACAATAAACAGGAAACCAATTTTCTCGTAGAAAGCTCTGGATTTTTCCAGACTCGTTACCCGCAACCCCACATGGTTGATGCCGACAATCTCTTTCATAGGAGTACGCTCTTTACCAATAGCTGCCTAGCCTCTTTCAGGGTCAAACCCTGAAAACTCAATCCCGGACAATTTTGCCAATTCAGCATCAAAGGTTGCTAGGTCATCCCGGACAAATTCATTGAGATGTAAGTGCCCGCACGCCCGCGCCATCACTTTCATCAACTCAACAGATGAGTCAAAAAATGTGGCCAATCTTTGTGCCGAGCTTTCGACATCCAACCTTTTTCGCAGCTCGGGATTTTGGGTGGCAATACCCGCAGGACAGTTGTTCGTATGGCATATCCTTGCTGCGATACAACCAATAGACTGCATGGCGCTGTTGGCAATGGCAACACCATCAGCCCCTAGAGCCATAGCCTTCATAAAGTCACTGGGTACACGTAACCCACCGGTGGCAATCAACGTCACCTTTCCACCCATACCTTGCTGATCAAGATAGTGTCTGGCACGGGCTAATGCTGGAATAGTTGGCACACTAATATGATCACGAAACAGTAATGGTGCAGCTCCAGTACCGCCACCCCGACCATCCAGAATAATGTATTCAGCGCTGGCCTGAAGGGCAAATTCAATATCCCGCTCAATATGATTGGCACTGAGTTTAAAGCCGATGGGGATACCGCCAGTGATTTCGCGTACTCTATCGGCAAATCGCTTGAAATCTTCCGGGGTATTTAAATCACTAAATGTGGGTGGTGAGATAGCTGGCTCACCTTCAGGTATTCCGCGGACTTCAGAAATCCTGCCTACATTCTTCACCGCAGGCAGATGCCCACCGGTGCCCGTTTTTGCGCCTTGGCCACCTTTAAAATGGAATGCCTGGACATTTTTCAATACAGCCTCGGTATAGCCAAATTTTGCACTGGCTAACTCGTAAAAATACCGGCTATTGGCCTGCTGCTCTTCTGGCAACATGCCCCCTTCTCCAGAGCAAATTCCTGTTCCAGCGAGTTCAGCACCCTTCGCCATTGCGACCTTTGCTTCCTCTGAAAGTGCTCCAAAACTCATATCAGAAACAAACAGGGGAATCTTCAATACCAGCGGTTTTTTTGCTTCTGGACCGATGACCAACTCCGTACCAACGGCCACATCCTCCATCAGAGGCTTTGTGGCTAACTGGGCGACCATAATCTGAATATCATCCCAGCTCGGCAACTGGTTCCTTGGCACCCCCATGGCGCTCACAGGCCCATGTTGACCCACCCCTGACAATCCTTCTCTAGCGAGCAAGTGAATAAGCTCTACCGTGGGCTCTTCTTCAGTAGCCCGCACCTCTGGTATCAAACTTTTATCATCAGTAATACCGGGGCCTTCCGTGCCAACTTGTTCATCGGAAAACTGCTTATGAGTGCCATCACAAAAGGGGGCATTACGAGTATGTTTACAAGCACACAGATAGGCTTCCTGCTCCTCAGCAGAGACAATCACTTTGGGTGTAAATGATGTACCTACATGAGAACCATCGCAGAATGGCTGGCTTTTTGATTTACCACAGGTACAAAAATGGTATTCCTGCCCCTTGGACAAGTTGACCTTTACCGGTTTGTTATCGGCTATAACGGGGTTCTTCATGATGGGTTTTCTCTTTAAGGCCTAACACCAGAAAGACATAGCAATTTTTCACTTTGTGGTGTTATCTATTGATACTGTTGCCTGTGCTCCAACGACCTACACACCAACAATCTATGCCTGAACACTCAATATCTCAGCGCGCTATTTCTCAACACTTTATGCCTCAACAATGTCGTCTTTCAGACTCAAGACAAAGGCAACCACATCGTCACATTCCTGCCGGGGAACCTGTAACACACCCATCGTAGCCCCCGCATGCTCTAGGAAAATAGCCCAATCGCTTTCGCTTATGTTCATGCCCTTGTGCGACACTTTCATATCCCGACCAGTGTAGTACACCGGGCCACCCGCATTTGAACACAAGTAGTCTATTAACAGCTGCTTTTCTCTCTCAATCCCATCATCTCCGCGATTCTCCCAGAAACGACCCAACTGGAGGTCTGATTGTAAGCGTGGGAGTAAGTCATTAACAAAAGTCGTAATGCCACCGTAACCGCCAAGTCGGTCATAAAGTGTTTTCTGGTTCATCTTTTTTCCCTTTTATTTAAAGACAAAGCCCTAGAGCCTATCCCTAAGCACCCGCCACTATAGAGGACATAAGCAAAGCCTATTCTTGACCATGATTAATAATATCTGCTTTCACCGAGTTAACAATCTTCAGTAACTCTTGCCTCTCCTTTTCTGTCACTTGGTTCGTTATAAGAACCTCACTAAATAGCGCAGTCATACGACCCCATTCCAACTCTGTGATACCAAGAGGTGCATGAGATTCCTTCATCTCCCGACCATGATAGAGACATGGGCCTCCGGCAGCCTGACAGACTAAAGCCGTCATGTGATACTTCAAATAGGGTGCTGGCACTCGCCTCATTGCGTCATCGACAATAGGGTTGGCATTAAAAACAACATCATGTTTAATAATGTCAATAAAATCACTGATGACAACTGAAATAGGGGCCAACCCACCCAGTCGTTCGTAGAGCAACGTTTGCTTTTGAGTGCCATCACACCAAGCTAATGCCGAGTGAGACCCCAAAAGAAGAATGCCAACAAAGCTCAATATAGCCCACATACCTTTGCCTCGGCTAAACATAACAACCTCTTTCTTACTGGTGAAGCAACCAATGACACTCACCTGATTTACCGCCCTAATAAAGGATCACAGAGATGACAGCCTAATATAGCTGTGTACCGACGACCACAGAAAACTTAGTGCACAGGGTTCCTTCCGTACATGCGTTTAACCATAGCAGAAGTTTTCTGGGTGTCGAAAAAGACCATGGCAGGGGATCATAAGAATACTGTTTGAGCTCACCTCGACCTGATCGATACGAGATCTTTTTCAATACTTGCCAAAAAAGCACGCACTTAAGAGATAAAACCCTTATCCTGTTCACTTACCCACCGTTTACTTTACTAAAACCAGCAGAAGACATCGAAAATGGCCAAACCTAACTACAGTTTTGAAAAACGTCAGAGAGACCTGGCAAAAAAGAAGAAGAAGGAAGAGAAACGGCTGAAGAAAGCCGAGGCAAAAGCTGGGCTGAAGAGTGAGGAGAATGGCGACGCAATCGGTGACCAACTGCAGGAAGTCCAGCCTCTGCCAGGTGATAGTGATACAACGGACACCTGATGCTCACTGCATAGATCAGAGGATAGAACTACCGACCATCAGTACTTAAAAAACGGGCCACTGGCCCGTTTTTTGTTCTTGGTGTATTTAACCTGGATTTGGTACTCAGGTTATTCATACTCACCGATGGGCAGACAAGCACACACCAGATTTCTATCACCGTATACATTGTCAATCCTACCCACAGGCGACCAATATTTTGTTTCCCTGAGGGATGCCAATGGGTAGGCAGCCAGCTCCCTTGAATAGCTTCTATTCCAGTCATCAGCCACCACCACATCAGCAGTATGTGGGGCATGGCAAAGAGGATTGTCTTCCAACGGATAGTCTCCACGCTCTACCGCAGCGATCTCCTCACGAATTTGTAACATGGCATCGCAGAACCGATCCAGTTCTTCCTTGGATTCACTCTCAGTGGGCTCAATCATTAGGGTGCCCGGCACTGGAAATGACATTGTCGGGGCGTGAAAACCGAAGTCGATCAGACGCTTGGCCACATCATCCACGGTAACACCGGAGTCATCCTTGATACCCCGCAGATCCACAATACATTCGTGAGCCACCCGATCATTAGTGCCCGTATAAAGAATGGGATAAACACCCTTGAGCCGCTCAGCCATGTAGTTGGTATTAAGAATCGCAACCTCAGTGGCCTGCTTCAGCCCTTGCGCACCCATCATTTTGATATACATCCAGGTAATGGGCAGAATACTGGCACTACCCCAAGGGGCGGCAGATACGGCACCCACAGCCGTCTCTTTACCCAAACTATCATGGCCAGGCAAATACGGTGCTAAATGCTCACGCACAGCCACTGGCCCCACGCCGGGACCACCACCACCGTGAGGAATACAAAAAGTTTTGTGCAAATTTAAATGTGACACATCACCACCAAACTTGCCCGGCTGACAGAGGCCCACCATGGCATTGAGATTGGCACCATCGATGTAGACCTGCCCACCGTGCTGATGGATGATGTCGCAAATTTCAGTAATACCCTCTTCAAATACGCCATGAGTGGAAGGGTACGTCACCATAATGGCAGCAAGATTTTCACTGTGTTGCTCTGCCTTAGTGCGAAGGTCGTCAATATCCACGTTGCCTTGATCATCACAACTGGTAACGACCACTCGCATACCACACATTTGTGCAGACGCTGGATTGGTACCATGGGCAGAACTGGGGATCAGGCAGATATTGCGATGGGAATCACCACGGCTTTCATGATAGGCGCGAATAGCCAACAGCCCGGCATACTCGCCTTGAGAACCGGCATTGGGTTGCAGGGAAATCGAGTCATAACCCGTTGCCGCACAAAGCATGGCTTCCAACTCTTCGATCATTGCCACATAACCTACCGTCTGGTCCCGCGGCGCAAAGGGGTGGATATTGGCAAACTCTGGCCAAGTTACCGGAATCATTTCAGCGGTGGCATTGAGTTTCATGGTGCAAGAACCCAATGGGATCATCGCACGATCAAGAGCAATATCTTTGTCTGCCAGCTTGCGCAGATAACGCAGCATTTCGGTTTCAGAATGGTAACGATTAAAGACAGGATGGGTCAGGGTATCGCCGATACGCAATAAGCTCTCTGGCAGACCACTTTCGGCAGCCTGCTCCAAATCAGCCACAGTCAGTGCAGCACCATCATCAAATAGGCGCCAAAGGGATTCGATATCCTCAGAGCTGGTGGTTTCATCCAGAGAGATACCCACGTGGTTGCCGTCAACTACCCGTAGGTTAATACCCTGAGCTACCGCATTGTTATGAATGTCAGCCGTCTGGGCACCGGTTGCAATGGTCAACGTATCAAAGAAGCTGTCATTAACTGGCGCATGCCCCAGCTTTTTCAATCCATCAGCTAAAATTGCCGTAAGACAATGCACTTTTTCGGCAATTCTTTTCAGTCCATCAGGACCATGGTAAACCGCATACATACTGGCCATTACCGCTAACAACACCTGAGCAGTACAGATATTACTGGTGGCCTTCTCGCGGCGGATATGTTGCTCGCGAGTTTGTAGTGCCAACCGGTAGGCCGACTTGCCTCGACTATCGAGTGAAATGCCCACCAAACGGCCCGGCAAGGAGCGCTTGAATGAATCACGGGTGGCCATATAAGCCGCATGAGGACCGCCAAAACCTAGCGGTACTCCAAAACGCTGGGTGCAACCAATGGCTACGTCGGCACCCAGTTCCGCTGGGCTTTTCAGTAATAATAAGCTGAGAATATCTGCTGCCATCACTACCAATGCTTTCTGTTGATGGGCTGTTTCAATCACGCCACCAAAGTCACGAATCGCTCCATCCACACCGGGATACTGTAGCAGCACGCCGAAACAGTCATGCTCACCAACATCAGCAGGATCACCCACTATCACTTCGAGCCCCATAGGTTCTGCACGGGTCTCCACCACCTCAATGGTTTGAGGCAAACAGTGTTGGTCCACAAAAAATACTTTGCCCTTGGATTTGGACATCCGTTGGCAAAGGGTCATGGCCTCACCCGCAGCCGTACCTTCGTCCAGCAGAGAAGCACTGGCAAGATCCATCCCCGTAAGATCGGTAATCATGGTCTGAAAATTCAGTAGTGCTTCTAAGCGCCCCTGAGAAATCTCTGGCTGATAAGGCGTATAAGCGGTGTACCAAGCGGGGTTTTCCAGTACATTTCGCAAAATTACATTGGGCGTAATGCAGTTGTAATAACCCTGACCGATGAAGTTTTTCAATACCCTGTTCTGACTGGCAATGGCGCGTAGCTCTGACAATGCCTCCTGCTCTGTGGTGGGATCACCCAAATCAAGCGAGTAACTGGAGCGGATATTATCTGGCACAACAGCACTGATAAATGAGTCCATTCCTTCATAGCCGAGACTCTCCAACATCGCCTGCTGATCGACATCAGAGGGGCCAATATGGCGGCGAATAAATTCATTGCTGTTTTCCAGTTTTGCCAGTGACTTCATATTTGGTGTCTCTACTTGTTCATTTCTGGTTTGTTCATCTCTGATTTGTTCATCTTTTGTGAACCAGCCTGTTCTCTTGGGTTTTCACTCGGCTATTACCCACGGCACTCTAACCTCGGCTCTTACCCACGACTCTTACCCACGACTCTTACCCACGACTCTTACCCACGGTAATAACGCTGAGGCACAAAAGGCATTTTCTCCACGGTCACCGGACGAGGCTTGCCCCGCACCATGGCATTAAGCTCAGTACCCACTGCCGCATAATCTTTCGCCACATAGCCCATGGCCAATGGCGCTTCCAGGCTTGGGCCAAAACCACCACTGGTCACCACCCCCACCTGTTCACCTTCAGCATTAACCAGTTCAGCCCCTTCTCGGACAGGCGCACGCCCTTCCACCTTCAGACCTACTCTCTTGCGGGGTGCCCCATTGGCCTGCTCGTTAAAAATAATATCGGCACCGGGGAAACCACCCGCTTTTGCACCATCGGCGCGACGGGACTTACTGATACTCCAGAGTAATGACGCCTGAATGGGCGTTGTTTCAGTATCGAGGTCATGACCATACAAGCACAACCCTGCTTCCAGCCTCAGAGAATCTCGAGCACCCAATCCAATAGCGTTCACTTGTTCGAAGGACACCAACTTACGAGCCAATGCTTCCGCAGATTCAGCCGGTACAGAAATTTCAAAACCATCTTCCCCGGTGTAACCAGACCGGGTGATATAACAATCAGCACCTTCAAGAATAACGCGGCTACCGGTCATAAATACCAGCTCACGCACATCGGGTGCCAGTTGAGCCATTACATCCACGGCTGTGGGCCCCTGAAGTGCCAGTAATCCACGCCCTTCCAAACACTCAATCTCGAAGCCGGGGAGCGCACTTCTTAAGTAAGCAATGTCCTGCTCTTTACAGGCAGCATTCACTACCAGAAAAAAACAGTCTTCCGCCCAACGAACAATCATCAGGTCATCCAGAACGCCGCCCTGTTCATTGGTGAACAACGCATAGGTCTGCTTATTGATACCCAGAGTTTCCAGTTCCACTGGCACCAGCTTCTCCAAAGCAGCAGCAACACCGTCACCGGTGATGACTACCTGTCCCATATGGGACACATCGAATAAGCCTGCATGTTTGCGTGTGTGGAGATGTTCAGTCTTGATGCCATCTGGATATTGAACCGGCATTTCATAACCCGCAAAGGGCACCATCCGGGCACCCAGCTCCAAGTGCAATGCCTTGAGTGGCGTAGCTTTCAAGTCAGTTGTTGTATCAGTAGTCATAGGTACCTTTTGGGCATGATGTTCTGGTGCAATGGCACGTTAAGGTGCATGAAAAACAGCCATATTAGCGACCCGCTATGAATTGGTAAAATTAATAGTTAAAATCCCATCATTAGTAATACTTATAGCTCTAATACAGTACCTGATGCCATGAAAAACCTGCCAACGGACTTACTTCGAGCCTTTGTTACCGTGATCGAACTGGGTGGTTTTACCCAGGCAGCCGAATGGCTCGGACGCTCCCAACCCGCCATCAGTTTACAAATCAAACGTCTTGAACAATTACTGGAACAAACCCTGCTGATTCGCAGTGGCCAGCAGCTGGAACTCAGCCAATCAGGCCAGCTACTATTCCGTTACGCTAAACAAATACTCGCGATCAATGACGAAGCCGTCGCCCAATTCAGTAAAACGTCGGTTAGCGGAAAAATACACTTTGGTATTCCCAGCGAATTCGCCACCACCCTGCTGCCAAAAATCGTTGGCCGCTTTGCTCAGGCCTACCCTAATGTCACCCTCGAAGTGAACTGTGCCTTGAGCAAACAGCTATTATCGGAACCCGAGCGCCACCGATACGATCTGATTCTCGCGCTACATGATGATCCGTCCACGGCGGGAGATAATCTGGTAAAAGAGGATGACCTTGTCTGGGTAACGGGCACTGACCACGATGCTCACCTGCAAGTACCGCTGCCCTTAATCGTGGCGCCCAAGGGCTGTATTTACCGCCAACGTGGTATTGAAAAACTCCGAGAGAGTCACCGGGATTGGCGCATTGTCTATACCATCCCGGACCTTACCGGTATTCAAGCGGCCATTGATGAAGGGCTGGGGGTCACCGTGCTGGCCAAGAGCACTGTGCCCGAAAACCTGCGTATCTTGAAACCTTCGGAAAAGCTGCCCAAACTGGGCAAAGTGGGTATTAGCCTGATCGATCAGAGCAACGAACCCAGCGAAGCAATTACCCGGTTGATGGATTTTGTGAAAGCATCACTCTAGTAGTAACACTTTAAGTAGTAATAATAGCGCAGTGATAACTAGTAGCAATCAGAGAGAAGCGTTGATCAGTATCAAAAATAGGAAGCCCAACCAGTGAAAAACAACATTATTCTGATTGGTATGCCCGGTGCAGGAAAAAGTACCAACGGTCTATTACTGGCCAAAGCCCTGGGTAAGGGCTTTCTGGATACCGACGTGCTGATTCAGGTTCACGAGGGTAAAACCCTGCAACAAATTATGGATAACACGGATTATCTGACATTGCGCCAAATCGAAGAGTCAGTACTCATCAGTATCGACACACAAAATTCAGTCATTGCCACCGGGGGTAGCGCCGTGTACAGCGCTGCAGGAATGGCACACCTAGCAAGAAATTCAACCATCGTGTATCTGAACACGCCACTACAAACCCTCCGAGAACGTATTCACGATTATGAAACCCGTGGTATTGCGTGTCACCCCGATCAAAGTTTTGGCGATTTATTCACCGAGCGCACTGAGCTGTATCGCCGCTACGCCAATATCACCATAAACTGTGATCGGCATTCACCTGAAGAAGTTGTCGGCTCTATTATCAAAGGACTGAATGAGCGCAAGTAAAAATAGAGATGCCTTGCAACCTGCAGGTGAAAAAAAACCGGACTAAAGTCCGGCTAATCTCCCCTCCTAGTGCGGATTATTTACACCGTATTCTTAGTCTTGTTTTATCCGCACTTAGAATCACCACAATTCAAACAGGTCAGACATCCATCCATCAAAATGGATGCCTTTGTCATACATTTATGGCATAGCTGGGCTGTTTCCGGGAATGGGTTCGCCTCACCTGTGGGTGCACTGGCAGCCGCTGCTGAAGGCTGAGTGGCCGCCTCATACTCGGCACGTTTTTCTGCCAAAATAGCCTTTTGATGATCACCCAAGTCGGGGCCTGTCAGCATTCCGATTTTGGTCAAGTGATCTTCAATGGCTTCACCAATTTCGGCCACCAGCGAAGGCATAAATTTACCACCACGCTTGAAGTATCCACCCTGAGGATCAAATACCGCCTTCAGCTCCTCTGCCAGGAAAGTGCAATCACCTCCCTTGCGGAATACCGCTGAAATAACACGCGTCAATGCCACCACCCATTGGAATTGGTCCATATTCTTCGAGTTGATAAAAATCTCGAAGGGACGGCGCTGCTCATGGTCAGTACCTGGATTCAACACAATATCGTTAATGGTGATATAGAGCGCATGTTCAGAGAGCGGAGTTTTAACTTTATACGTCGAACCATGCAGCTCCTCAGGACGACTGACATTCTCAGTCATCTGCTCAATGGCACGCTCTAGTTCCCCTTCAGTTTGAGACTCAGGTATAGCGTCGTCATTGGAGGGGGTAACAACCTTGTAGCCTATAATTTTTTTGTCGAGTTTAACTGTCATGTTGATTCTTCCGATCAAAATTTGCCGTAATAGCCTTCTTTCAAGGCATCGAACAGGTTCGCAGCGGTATGTGTCTCGCCGTCGTATTCCACTTCCTCATTACCCTTCAGATCCACGGTTGAACCGTCTTCCAGAGTGAATTGATAGGTAGTGGCCTCCAGATCTTTCTCTTTCACCAATACACCTTGGAAGGCTTCCGGGTTAAAGCGGAACGTGGTGCAACCCTTGAGACCATTCTCATAAGCATAGAGATAAATATCCTTGAACTCGTCAAAGTCACAGTCCGTGGACACATTGATAGTCTTGGAAATAGAGGAGTCTATCCAAGCTTGGGCTGCCGCCTGCACGTCTACATGTTGCCTGGGCTTAATATCATCACTGGTAATAAAGTAATCAGGCAGTTTCTCCCCTTCTGTCTCAGAAAAAGGCATGGCATCCGAGTTAATCAATTCACGATAGGCCAGCATCTCATAGGAGAACACATCAACTTTCTCTTTGGACTTCTTACCTTCACGGATCACATTGCGGGAATAATGATGAGCAAAACTTGGCTCGATACCATTACTGGCATTGTTGGCCAGTGACAGCGAAATAGTACCCGTTGGCGCAATGGAGGAGTGGTGAGTAAACCGGCAACCCACATTGGCGAGATCATCCACCAACTGAGGGTCGGCCTCAGCCACTTTCTGCATGTATTTACTGTAACGGGCGTGCAGTACCTTACCCTTAAGTTTGTCGCCAACCACAATACCGTCATTAGCCATTTCAGGGCGGAGGCGCATCATGGATTCAGTGACTTCAAATTCTTCATCCATGATAGGCGCAGCACCTTTTTCCTTCGCCAGCTCCAAACCTGCACGCCACCCCGCCAAGGCCAATTCACGAGAAACCTGTTCGGTCAATTCCAATGATGCCGGGCTACCATAAGGCGTGCGCAGCATTGTCATGGTGGACCCCAGTCCTAGGAAGCCCATACCGTGGCGCCGCTTACTCAAAATGGCTTCCCGCTGACCTTCCAGAGGCAGGCCATTAATTTCCACCACGTTGTCGAGCATCCGAGTGAACACAGAAACCACTTCCCTGAAATTATCCCAATCAAAACGGGCATTTTCGGTAAAGGGGTCCAACACAAATTTGGTCAGATTAACTGAGCCCAGTAGACAGCTGCCATAAGGTGGCAATGGCTGTTCACCACAAGGGTTGGTGGCACGAATATTTTCACAGAACCAGTTGTTGTTCTGCTGATTAACTTTGTCGATCAGAATGAAGCCCGGCTCAGCATAATCGTAGGTGGAGGTCATGATCACATTCCACAGCTGACGTGCTTTGACGGTACGGTAAATACGGCAGGCCACCAGCCCTTCATCATTGGTGATATACCCTTTTGTGGTGGGAAACTCACGCCACAACAGTGTGTCATCTGTAGGGTCTACTGCGCCCTGCTCTATTTCTTTGCGTAAAACCGGGAAGCTCAGCGACCAATCGTCATCACTCTTAACGGCTTCCATAAACCCTTCGGTTATCAGCAGTGATAAGTTGAATTGACGCAGCCGACCGTCTTCACGTTTGGCTCGGATAAAATCAACCACATCTGGATGACTGATATCAAAGGTGGCCATCTGGGCTCCACGGCGACCACCAGCGGAAGACACGGTGAAACACATCTTGTCGAAGATATCCATAAAGGACAGGGGACCCGAAGTGTAAGCACCGGCACCAGAAACGTAAGCACCCTTGGGGCGTAACGTAGAAAACTCGTAGCCGATACCACAACCGGCTTTTAGTGTTAGACCCGCCTCAAGGTTTTTCTCAAGGATATCCAACATAGAATCCTCAACGATACCGGACACGGTACAGTTAATGGTTGAGGTGGATGGCTTATGCTCTAGAGCACCTGCATTGGAAATAATTCGACCAGCGGGAATAGCACCATTGCGCAGTGCCCACAAAAACCGCTCATGCCACAGCTCCTGTTTTCCTTCTTCTTCAACATCAGCGAGTGCCCGGGCAACACGACGATAGGTCGCATCAATTGTTTCGTCGACGGGATTACCCTCTTTATCCTTAAGGCGGTATTTTTTATCCCAGATATCGTCTGAGGCGGACTGTAGTTTGATTTCGATGGCACCTGGCTCATCCGTGGTTTTCAACGCTTCAATCGACATAATGGTTCTGATTCCCCTATTACATAAGTGGCTGGGGTACCGCTGTATGGCCTTATTTTGGGGGCTTTGAGATTAATCCCACCTTATTTTTTGCAGCTTCTTATAGTGAATTATTGCTGCTTTTTGGCCATCAACGATTACCGTAAAACGAGTCTTAGTATACAAGATATTGTGCCTCTTACCAGATAAAGCACTACAGGTAGTAGTGCCAGCAAAAAAAGCCCCTAGAGAGACTTACCCGCTAGCGGTCACTTTGCCGCAATCCCATAGCGCATAAAGGATGACAAAAAAGATATGGTTCAGCCGGTGGAGATCACCATCAAAGAGAAGGAACACTACATGACCAAAAGGCGTCAAAGCGGTCAGAAAAAAGTATTTTTTTGTAACCCTCCCCCACCTGCGGCCCCCTTGTCTTGGCAAATGTAATCACATCAGGGATAATGCCGCCCCTACCCCCCATTGATACCGACCTAAAGGATCCCCCATGATCATTTCTGAAAATGCTGTGGTGCTTTTTCACTACACACTCACCGATGAGAGCGGCAAAGAGCTGGACTCTTCCACGGGTAAAGATCCACTGGCCTATATGCATGGCCACAAAAATATTATCCCCGGCCTCGAAAAGGAACTGGATGGAAAAACTGCTGGCGATGTCATGGTCGTGACCATCAAAGCCGCAGAAGCCTATGGCGAACGCCAAGAGAAAATGGTTCAGGAAGTTCCACGGGCGTCCTTCCAAGTTGAGGAGATGACAGTAGGTATGCGCTTTGAAGCACAAACACCTAATGGTCCATTATCAGTTGTCGTCGCTGAGGTGACTGATGACATGGTTACTGTCGACGGCAATCATCCACTGGCCGGCAAAGATTTAACCTTTGATGTCAAAGTTGACACTGTTCGTGAAGCCTCTGAGGAAGAGCTCGAGCATGGCCATGTACATGGGCCTGGTGGTCACCAGCACTAATTGCCGACGAACTGATAAGGACACTAACGGTTTAACTCGTTAGTCCGTTAAACAAAAAAGGGCTACCTTCTCGGGTAGCCCTTTTTTGTACCTATCACTTTATGCCATCAGGTCGATGGTCATTCTGGTTTATAGGCCAGCCGCCCCCAAAGGTCGTATTCATCGGCATGCTCAATGGCCACTTGCACCCTATCCCCAGGCTGAAGACCGAGCGCCTCGACCGCCTCAATATCATTGATATAAACATTGCCATCAATTTCAGGGGCATCCGCAGCGGAGCGGCCAATAGCGCCCTCTTCATCCACTTCATCAATCAACACATCCAGCGTCTGCCCTACCTTGCGTTGTAAGCGCTTGGTGCTAATGGCTTGCTGAGTTTCCATAAACCGTTCCCAGCGTTGTTGCTGGATATCTTCAGGCACATGGTCGGGCAACTCATTAGCAGTTGCACCCTCTACAGGGGAATATTTGAAGCAGCCCACACGATCCAATTCCGCTTCCTCCAGCCAATCCAGCAGCATTTGGAAATCTTCTTCGGTTTCACCGGGAAAGCCAACAATAAAGGTGCTGCGAATGGTGAGCTCAGGGCAGATAGCTCGCCAGGCTTTAATTCTCTCCAGAACTTTTTCCTGATTGCCGGGGCGCTTCATCAATTTAAGAATTTTTGGACTGGCATGCTGAAAGGGAATATCTAAATAAGGGAGAATTTTTCCCTCAGCCATTAGTGGAATCACTTTATCCACATGAGGATAGGGATACACGTAGTGCAGCCGCACCCAAATATCCAGCTCGCCCAAAGCAACCGCCAGATCCTGCATCCGTGTTTCCCGCGCTTGACCATCCACAAAGTCCAGCTTGTATTTCACATCGACACCATAGGCACTGGTATCTTGGGAAATAACCAACAGTTCGCGCACACCGGACTCAACCAGCTTCTTGGCTTCCTCAACCACATCAGAGATGGGACGGCTGACCAAATCACCCCGCATGTTGGGGATAATGCAAAACGTGCAGCGATGGTTGCAGCCTTCAGAAATCTTCAGGTAGGCATAATGCTGAGGTGTGAGCTTAATGCCCTCCGGTGGAAGAATATCGTCATAGGGTTTATGGGCTTTACTTTCTCCGCCCTGCTCTACCCCTTGCTGCTGAGGCGGCACATACTCATGTACGGCATTGAGTACCGAATCATAATCTGCCGGACCACTGACACTCAGCACTTCGGGATTAACCGTTCTGATCGCCTCAGCATCGGCACCCTTACCCATGCAGCCAGTAACAATGACCTTGCCATTTTCCTTAATAGCCTCGCTGATGGCATCCATTGACTCCTGTTTTGCAGAGTCGATAAATCCACAGGTATTAACTACGACGACATCAGCACCTTCATAATCAGGACTAATGTCGTAACCATCTAGCTTCAACTGGGTCAGGATTCTCTCAGAATCTACCAGTGCTTTCGGGCAGCCGAGGGAAACAAAACCAACTTTTTGTTTGGATGCAGTATCAGACATGGCATTTAAGGGCGGTTGCAGGTCACTTTACGGGAGAGGCATTGTACAGAAATGGAACACTAGGGGCTATCGATCGAGGAAGCGGGTGACTCAGCGTTCTACCTAGAAGTAGAGCGCTGATTAATCATATTACTGCGCAGTCCAACCACCATCCATCGGCAGGCTAGTTCCAGTAATCGTTGCTGCTGCATCTGAACACAGGAACAATGCCAGATCACCCAGAGATGAAGGTGGTGTTGCTTTGGGCACCGGCTGTTTCTCAACAATCACGCTACGCTTACCTTCCTCGAAGCTCACCCCATCCCGATCAGCCCGTGCCTGAAACTGTGCAGCAACTAACTCAGTATCCACCCAACCCGGACAGATAGCATTAACCGTAATACCCTTCTCGGCGTTCTCCAGAGCAACCACTTTGGTCAAACCTACGATGCCATGTTTGGCAGCCACGTAGGCCGCTTTGTTTAAAGAAGCCACTAACCCGTGAACGGAGGCAATATTAATAATTCGTCCCCAACCACGCTGCTGCATACCGGGCACTAACAATCTTGTGGTGTGGAAAGCGGAGCTTAAGTTGATACCAATAATGGCATCCCACTTTGCTACCGGAAAGTCTTCAACTGGCGCGGTAAATTGGATACCTGCATTGTTAATTAAAATATCTACACCACCAAATGTTTCCAAAGACGCTGCCACCAGTTTTTCATTACCTTCAGCCGTAGAAATATCAGCACAGCTAAATAAACACTGGACGTTATATTGCTGCTCAAACTCCTGACGAAGCGACTCACCCTCTGCTGGGTCCATTAAACCGTGCAACACAACATTAGCGCCTGCTTCAGCTAATTTTGATGCCATGGCATAACCGATGCCACTAGTGGACCCGGTGACTAATGCTGTTTTACCTGCCAACATATTGTTTCCTCTAAGACTGAAAGCTACAAAAATAAATGAACGCTGCTAATGACTAACTACAAGCTACAGATCAAAATTAGAAAATACGACCTAAGATGATAAAAGCTTATTAAAAAAGCTTTGAATAAAAAAAGGCCCCCTGATTAGGGAGCCTTTATTTCATGCTAGCCAGAGCTATTAAAACTCCATCTCTGGAACATGGTCAGGAACAACCAGCTCACCAGCAGTTTTCTCTACAATTTCTTCTACAGAGACACCTGGAGCACGTTCAACCAAGTGGAACTTACCATCATGGATTTCAAGGTATGCCAGGTCAGTCAGAACCTGCTTGATACAACCAGCGCCCGTCAGTGGCAGAGTACACTCTGGCAACAACTTGGAATTACCGTATTTGTCGGCGTGGGTCATCATCACGATAATGTTATCTGCACCGGCCACCAAATCCATAGCGCCGCCCATACCTTTAATCAGCTTGCCAGGGATCATCCAGGAAGCAATACCGCCCTGAGCATCCACTTCGAATGCACCGAGAACCGTCAAGTCCACGTGGCCACCACGAATCATGGCAAAGGATTCTGCCGATGAAAAAATCGATGCACCCGTAGCAGTAGTCACGGTCTGTTTACCTGCATTGATCAGGTCAGCATCAACCTCATCTTCTGTGGGATACGGCCCCATACCCAGCAGTCCATTCTCAGACTGCAACATAACTTCCATACCATCAGGGACATGGTTTGCTACCAGTGTAGGAATACCAATACCCAAATTAACGTAAAAACCATCCTGTAACTCACGTGCTACACGAATAGCCATTTGATCACGAGAAAGTGACATTATTATCTCTCCTGTTAGCCTTCGCGTACTGTACGTATTTCAATACGTTTTTCGAAAGTTCCCTGAATCAGACGGTCAACGTAGATTCCAGGGGTGTGAATTTGGGCTGGGTCCAACTCACCCGGCTCAACAATTTCTTCCACTTCCATCACAGTAATCTTGCCCGCTGTCGCAGCCATGGGATTAAAGTTCTGAGCTGTGTGACGGTAAATAGCATTACCGTAACGGTCTGCCTTCCAGGCCTTAACAATAGCGAAATCACCGGTAATAGATTCTTCAAGAATATATTTTCGGCCATTGAATTCGCGCTCATCTTTGCCTTTAGCTATATCAGTACCGCATCCGGTCGCGGTATAGAACGCAGGGATTCCAGCACCACCAGCACGCATCTTTTCAGCCAACGTACCCTGAGGAGTCAACTCCACCTCCAAGACACCTGACAACAGCTGCTCTTCAAACAACTTGTTTTCACCTACGTAGGAGGACACCATCTTCTTGATCTGACGGTCATCCAGCAAGATGCCAAGACCAAGGCCATCGCAACCACAGTTATTGGAAACAATTGTCAGCTCCTCGGTACCCATCTTCTTGATCTCTTTAATCAAGTTCTCAGGAATACCACAGATGCCAAAACCGCCAGAAATCACGGTCATGCCATCTTCCAGACCCGCCATCGCTTCTTCGTAGGTGTTTACCACCTTATCGAAACCCGCCATGAACAAAACTCCTTCATTAATTTTTATGTTACCCCGTAGCTCATCGTCACAGGATTGCAAAAACATCGGCAAGCTTCCTATAGGATGATATATTTATCAAGATTAAATTTTTAATAGACTGATTTATAAAATTAATAGATAGATGCAAACCTATGGATATCACCATCAAACAGCTCAAGGCCTTTGTTACTGTGGCCCAAACCCGCAACTTCGCCGAAGCCGGAGAGCTGCTCCACCTGTCTCAGCCCGCCCTCAGTATTGCGGTAAAAAATATGGAAGAAATAGTCGGAGGGCGATTGCTATCACGCACCACGAGAACCCTGTCACTAAGCCCGGAAGGTGAAGACTTCCTGCCCGTGGCACAACGACTACTGGCTGACTGGGACAATGCTCTGGCTGACCTGCACAACTTGTTTGCTATGCGCCGCGGGAAATTGACCATCGCCACCATGGCCTCCTTCTCTATCAGTCAACTACCCCGAGCACTGGCCCATTATCGAAAGCAACACCCAGACATCAATATTGCGGTGCAGGATGTGGTGGCAGAGGATGTGGTGGAGATGGTGCGCAAGGGCCGGGTCGAGGTGGGTGTCACGTTTGACCCAGAGGAATCGGAAGACCTCAGCTTTGAACCTCTGTTTGAAGACCGTTTTTTTGTGGTCACCCCCAAACAACACCCTCTACTTGAAATCCGCCAAATCACCTGGAAGCACCTACAGGACTATCCCTTTATTGCCCTGCAACGCCCCTCTGCCATGCGCCAAATGGTCGACAAAACTACGGCCAGCTGTGGTGTGAAGCTTACTGTGGAATTTGAAGCCAACCAGTTGGCCTCCATTAGCGCGATGGTTGCCAGTGGCTTGGGAATTAGTGTGATGCCGTCACTGACTATTCAGCAAATGGAATCGCTGGGACTCGAATGTCGCCCTCTGACCAGACCTACAGTGACACGAAAAGTGGGCATTCTCACCCGCCGCCGTTACCCACTTTCTGCAGCTGCCAATGCCATGGTGGAAACACTAAAGCATCAAATTACAGCACCCTAATATCCTTTACCTTAAAACCCTTCACCTTAAAACCTGGCACCTTGCTATAGGCCCTATCACTGACGGATTAAACAAAATCTGATAGTGTGTGCGGCCTGTTTCAACAACCGAATGAATGAACATGAGCCAAGAACAAACTGATGCCCATATGAACCCCGCGGAACTGTATCGTGAGGAAACGTTTACCGATCAAAAAATTGGCACTATTCGCCGCCTGACACCTGTAACCCCTGAAGGTGAGACCGATACCAGCCGTGAAGTACTGTATTCTGGGGCCACCCAGGTAATGACCCCCATGGGCGCGCTGCCCATTAATTTTGCCCTCGAAGCCAACACCATTGGTGAAGCCGCTGAGAAGTTTGGCCCCGCAGCTGAAGTTGCTGTAGAACGCACAGCAAAAGAGATGGAAGAAATGCGTCGTGAACAGGCTTCCAAAATTGTAGTGCCTGGCCAAGAAGGCGGCATGGGAGGAATGGGTGGCATGCCTGGTGGTGGAATTATCACCTAAGGTATTACTGACAATTTCTGTCTAGATAGTTGCTGCCTAAATAGCTGTCATCTAAGAGTACTTACCTCGAAGAAACGAACCTTCGGGGTAATATTCCCACCCCTTGATAGCCCTCACTCTAAAAAAGCCCCCCACCTATGGCACTCAAAGCCACTATTTTTAAAGCTGAGCTTCAGGTTTCTGATATGGACCGGAGCTATTTTCAGACACACCCGTTAACCGTAGCTCGTCACCCCTCTGAAACTGATGAGCGAATGATGATTCGGCTGCTGGCATTTGCACTGAATGCCCATTTTTCCCTAAATACCAGTGAACTCCTGCAATTCACCAAAGGCTTGTCCTCTGATGATGAGCCAGATCTCTGGTTGAAAAATCTTCACGGTAATATTGAGCACTGGATTGAAGTGGGCTTACCGGATGAACGTCGTATTCGAAAAGGCTGCAACCGATCCAATAAAGTGACGATTTATACCTACGGTGAACATGCAGCACCTCTTTGGTGGAAAAATATAGAGAGCGATCTTGCCCGCTTCGACAATCTTTCTATCTACTACTTATCGGCAGAAGATACTGCGGCCATCGCCAATATGACCGGACGCAATATGTCATTGCAGGCCACCATACAAGATGGTGATATCTGGTTTGGGGATGAAAGCAACACCATCATGATTTCACCTGAAATCTGGAAAGCTACAGACCTTTAAAGCAGTTGAATTTTTATACATCTGAACTTTTTATTGGTTAAACTTTCTATGACTGAGCTTTCAATGGCTGAACAAGCACCCAAGGTTTAACCACCAAAGACCACAGAATGGCATCAGTTTCCAGCCACTCAATGGCCTGATCATCACTGACGTGCCCCACTTTATCCTCAGCCATCCATAGCTCCATTTGAATTTTATTATCGTGGCAAATCTCGACCGCCACATCGATAAGGTCAATATCTGGCGACACATAAATTGTCGTGCCATTAGCAAAAAATCGCTCTAATTCCTTCCAGGGAATCTTGGCCGTTTCGGCATTCAGTTCTTCTCGCTGCATAATATCTACCTAAATAGTTTTTCCTAAACGACCTGTCCGGCAACAAACCCTGAAGCCCATGCCCATTGAAAATTAAACCCACCCAAGTGACCCGTGATATCCAGTACTTCACCCACAAAATACAAACCAGACTGCTTCTGGCTCTCCATGGTTTTGGAGGAAACATCGCAAGTATCCACCCCACCGAGAGTAACCTCAGCCGTACGGTAACCCTCCGTGCCCGACGGCTTTAAATCCCAATCATTAAGATTTTTAGCAATATCTTTCAACAACTGACCCGACAGTTCGGCTAATGGCTTTTCTGCCTGCTCCGGCCACCACAACGCTTCTAATTCCAGTACTAGCTTCCGCGGTAACAGCTGGGACAACACCGTTCGCAACAATATCTTTGGCTGCTCAGCTTTCTGTTGGGTCAGATAATCCAAGCAGTGGGTGGAAGGTAACAGATCCACCTGTACGGACCGCCCCTCACACCAGTAGCTGGAAATCTGCAATACAGCAGGACCACTTAGACCCCGGTGGGTAAACAGGATGTTTTCCAGAAAGGACTGGTTACCTGCTGTAATGCGTGCGGGGACAGAGACACCAGACAGTTTTTCTGACAACAACTTGAAACCATCACTAAACGTAAAGGGCACCAGTGCCGCTCGCAACGGTACAAGCTGGTGGCCAAACTGTTTGGCCAAGCGGTAACCATAATCAGAGCCGCCTAATGTCGGCACTGAAAGCCCGCCAGTGGCTACCACCAATGATTCCGCTGTCATTTCACCCTGACTGGTTTGCAGGTTGTAGCTCCCATCAAAACCTATCTGCTCGACCTCACACCGAGTTTGTAACGTCACCCCTGCCTGCTCAGCCTCGCTCAACAACATGGCGAGAATCTCTTTCGACGAGCCATCACAAAACAGCTGCCCAAGGGTTTTCTCGTGATAGGCAATATCGTTTTTTCGCACCAGTTCAATAAAATCCCACTGGGTATAACGACTCAGTGCAGATTTGCAGAAGTGCAGGTTATCCGACAGGAAGTTATCTGGCTCGACATACAGATTGGTAAAGTTACAACGTCCACCGCCAGACATCAGGATTTTCTTGCCCGGCTTATTGGCGCTCTCAAGCACCAATACCCGACGGCCCCGTTGACCCGCAGTGATGGCACACATCAACCCTGCGGCTCCCGCGCCAATAACAATCACATCCCAAGTGTTCAAACAACCACCTCAAGCAAAAACTGGAAAGTGCGCATTCTATAAGCCGGAGACTCAGGGTACTATAGCGCCGCTTATTTATATGGCTGTTCTCGTCCGACTAAACTGGCCTGACTGAACTGACCCCGCTAATTGTTGAGAATATAAACATGTTTAAAACGAACGAATACTTTGATGGCCAAGTGGCTTCCATCGGCTTCCAGACTGAAACACTTCCGGCCACTGTAGGCGTAATGGCGCCGGGCGAATACGAATTCAGCACCAACGATAAAGAAACGATGACCGTTGTCAGCGGCGCGCTAACAGTCAAGCTTCCCGGTAGCGATGAATGGAACACCTATGCCCAAGGGAACAGTTTTATTGTGCCAGCTGGTGAAACCTTTCAATTAAAAGTAGCAGTGGATACGGCTTATCTCTGTACCTATGAGTAAAGGCACTTATGAATAAAGGGTACCTATGAATAAAAGCACTTACGAATAAAACTCTCAAACAACAGCCTCTAGAGAAAATCTCTTACATACCAGCAGGAGGCTTGCACCTTAAGCCCCTGCTGATTTGCCCAGCTCAAGCCATGTTTAACCAGCGCCTCAGCATAGCCCTGCCCACGGAATTCCGAGGGCACATAGGTTCTGGTAAAGTCCACACCACCCTCATTCCCAGTACTCATCGGCAACAGGCTGTAATTCAGAACAGCCTGTGTATCCCCTAATGCGATAACAAATGCTTGTTGATCCGGGTTATGGCTAATCTTCATCCTGATCTGCCCCCGCTTTTTCAATGCACTTGTTGATCAGCCCACTCTGACCAGCCACTAATGCCAGCTTTTGTTCACGCCGCAATCGCTTAATCTCCGCTTCCCGCTTTGAAGCACTACTCCGGTCATGGCCCTGTTCGGTATACACCACTTTTTCAGGCTTGCGGCCCTGAAAATACTTGGCACCTTTTTTTGCACCCTTTTTTTCACCCAGTTTTCCTCCCTCATTACCACCCAGGTGCTCCTGAAAACGACGATCCACATCTGTGGTAATACCCGTATAGAGAGAACCATCACTGGCCTGAATCATATAGACGTACCAAGGTGTGGTGCTCATGACGTTTCCACCACCTGCTTTAACGCATCACCACAGTGACGGCAAAGGTAGCTGGCTTCACCTCGCAACACTTTGTTATGACGACGAATGCCGATCTGATGTGTTTTACAATCACAACGATAGTCAAACTGCTGATGCTGTCGAGAGGGAATCCCCGCAAGGTCAAACTTGGCGGTGACACTACTGTCCACGCCGAAGGCATCCATCACAGCCTTCCATTCAGCACCATGGGGACGAACCCGACGTAGGCTACCCCGGTTCAAGCCATAGAGACAATCAACTAAATAGTGTGCCACTTCGTGAGGCACTGTTACCGTCAGGTTTTCTTCGTAATACTTAGCAAATATCCAGGGGTTATAGCGAATCTGCTGGTTTTTCGATTTGCCGACCCCTTTGCCCCAGTGCCTTCCTTTACCCCAACCCTTACCCCAAGCCCAGCCTTTTTCCCTGCCCATCACCTTATACATTCCCGCCGTACGACCACGGAGGTCAAAGGCCACAGGAATAACCGCAAAGTCGTGGCGAAACAATTCAGTACCGCGTCGAATAAAGTGCTCGGTCTGCTCAATCACTTCACGCTGCTGAGTTTCGCTAATGGGAATGACGTAATCCATCGCGGCATTATATTAATAAAATCGCATTGGAAAATAGCTGTGGTAAAAAACCGTTCTAAAAAAATCACTCTATAAAACAGAGATAAACCATTACCCGCTATAATCACGGCATGACTCAGCCCATAAAGTACGATCTACACTGCCATACCACCTGCTCCGATGGTGCACTCTCCCCCATAGAGCTGGTTAATCGTGCCGCCGAAATGGGTGTAGATGCGCTAGCTATTACCGACCACGACACCATCAACGCCTACCGGCAGCTTGGCCCGCTGGACCAACAACCGATTAAAATTATCCCCGGCATCGAGTTTTCTACCCAGTGGCAGAACATCAACATTCATATTGTTGGTTTGAATATTCAACTAGAAAATGATGCCTTACAGGAAGGTGTTGCCTTTCAACATCAGGCCAGGCAAGAGCGAGCCGTATTGATTGCCAAAAAACTTCATCACATGGGGTTTCAAGGTGCACTGGACGGCGCCACTGCCATTGCCCATAACGATAATGTAGGCCGACCACACTTTGCCCAGCACCTAGTGAATATCGGTGTAGTCAGCAATATAAAACAAGCCTTTAAGAAGTACCTTGGCCCCGGAAAACCGGGCGACATCAAACAATTATGGGCCGACCTACCTCAGGTAATCAAGTGGATTAGGGAAGCTGGCGGTACCGCCGTATTGGCACACCCCACCAAGTACAAGCTCACTCGCACCAAGTTAAAACGACTGCTGGATGACCTTATTGAGGCTGGGGGTCAGGGTATGGAGGTCGTATCGGGTAAACAGATTTCTTCCGTTACACAGGACTTGGCCAGTATCTGTCGCGAGAAAAATTTACTGGGCTCCTGTGGCTCAGACTTCCACCAGCCGAACCAACAATGGGCAGAATTGGGTCAATACTCAGAGTATCCGGCAGACTGCCCACCGGTATGGGAGCATTGGTAGAATTGACCGCAATGACAGACCCGAAAGACCCCTAACCGGTGGTATACTTGATCGGTTGAGGGCTGGCCAAGTACTACTGAGAGCACTGTGCGCACCGTGAAAAAATTTCCCACCAAAGCTGATTTACGCATCGAACTGCAAAATCAGATTGATGACTACACCCGCCAGGGTGGAGAAATCAACCAGGTCCCCCGCGGACTCAGTGGCCGAACCAACCCAAACGAAAGCCTTCAAACCCCACTCTTCGACGGGCCCAAGACCAATCGCACCCCTATCCCAGAAGTCGTCGCCGCACTGGACTCACGCCAGAAAAAACCCGAGTCAAAAAAAATAGTGGAGAAAAAGCGTCGAGAAAAAATTATCTATGATGATTTTGGCGAACCACTTCGAAAGGTATGGGTTGAGGAATAATTACCCTGCGCTAGCTAAGCCCTATTTACCGGGAATCCACCATGAAGACTAAATCCGTTCTATTTCTATCCCTATTGTTTTGTCTAAGCCAAGCCAGTGCAGGCAAGCTGGTGTTATCCGAAATAACCCCACCCTCGAACCTTGAAAATATTCATGTAGTGAAAATTTCCAGTGATATCCATTCAACCGATTTCATTGTCTTCGTGAAACAGCAAGTACCTCTTCACAAGCATTTGGTACACACAGAAACACTTTATGTGCTGGAAGGATCAGGGACTTTCCAATTAGGTGAAGAGAGTTTTGATATTGAGCCGGGGGATTACATTAATGTTCCAGAGGGCACACCCCATGCGGTGACGGTCACCTCATCTATGCCATTGAAAGTACTTTCAGTTCAGGCACCGGAATTTTTAGGTAAGGATAGAGTTAAGGTCAACTAGGCCCATAAAATTAGCCCCATAAAAAAAGGGGTCGCTCTCGAAAGAGTAGCCCCTGTTAGAATTCACAACGGTAGCTCTTCAGGCCATCAAGCTCGTGACATAAATTTCCCAGTCACAGTATTCACCTTCACCATTTCCCCTGTCTCCAGGTATTCAGGTACTTGTATCTCCAGCCCGGTAGAGAGGGTTGCTGGCTTACTGCGCCCAGCGGCGGTGGCACCCTTAATGCCGGGGGCGGTGTCCACTACCTCCACGATTATGGATTGAGGCAACTCAATACCCAACAATGCACCATCCATTACCAAGCCTACGATGTCTGCCAACCCTTCAGTGATATAACCAAGTTGGTCTTCAATCTCATCAGTATTCAACCCGTATTGACTATAGTCTTCTGAATTCATAAACATGTAGGTGTCGCCATCCAGATAGGAATACTGCAGCGTTACACGGACACAATCAGCATCTTTGAGGAGGTCATCCCCTTTGTAAGATTCATCCAGTTTCTGACGGGTTTTCAGGTTGGTAAAACGCACCTTGTACAGGGTGGATGCACCACGAGAAGAAGGGCTTTTCGCCTCAACCTGTTTTACAGAATGAGGTGCGCCATTGATCTCAACAACCATCCCTTTTTTTAATTCGTTCGCCTTTGGCACTTTATTTCTCCTCCCTGAATTTAGGGTGTGGATTGTTTTAAAAGGTACATTTTAGTGTTGGCAACCGCCATCCCCGTGGGGATGACCATGCTCAATTTCTTCTGACGTTGCTTCACGCACGTCAACAATTTCAATATCAAAGGTAACCGTTTTGCCCGCCAGAGGATGGTTGGTGTCCAAATCCACATTAAACTTGCCCACCTTGATCACCACAGCCTGGCGAGGACCAGCCTCTGTCTGAACAGACACCACCATACCGACTTTTGGCTTAGCTTTCCCCAGCAAATGCTTGATGGGTACTCGCTGTTCTCGGCCTTCCTCTCGGAGACCAAACCCTTTCTCTGGCGGCAGGGTCACACTAAACACGTCACCCACTTCTTTATCGGTCAGCGCCCCTTCAAGGCCGGGAGTAATAGCGCGATGGCCATGCATATAAATATTGGGCTCTCCATCGTGAGAGTGCTCCATTTCCGCACCGGATTCATCTCGTAGACGGTAGTGGAATTTCACCACTGAGTTATGTTCTATTTTCATCGATACTCTTTAGTAACTAATGGCAATTAATAACTAGTAGCAGTTAATAACTAATGGCCGTGATGAACTATGCCTGCTTTATACAGTGATAATTACTCGCAGTGCATCCAATTTCAACTGAGCACTCTGTAAATGATGGGCCAATAACTCAGCATTTGATTTCAGGTGTTCTATTTCATCTTGGCGGATATTTGGATTCACTTCTGCCAATGCTGTGAGGCGATTAAGTTCGACCTGTTGCTCATGAGTCATTTGTGTCATGGCGGCTGAAATAATCTCTTCCTGCTGTGCCCCTGAAATCTTGTCAGTTTGCGCAATCATCTGGGTTATTTCAGGCCGAGCATGACGCACTATATCGACGCCAGTGCGCCTTTTGACAGATTTTGCCAAACTGCTGAGCCGCTCAAAAGTTAACACCTTACTCAGGTTATTATTCTTGATATCGACCACAATACGCACCATTGGCTGATGCAGGTAACGGTGCAATTGCAGGTGCTTTGGGGCCGGGCAGTGCACTGTGTAGATGGTTTCCAATAGCAATGTTCCGGGCTTCAACGGTGGCAGTTTGATGGTACAAAGCGCGGTATTGCCAAAATCACCTTCCAGCACCATATCAATGGCACCACTGACCATGGGGTGCTCCCATGTCAGGAACTGCATATCTTCGCGACTGAGTGCCTTGGTTCTGTGATAAGTGCCTGTCATGCCATCACTGGGCAAGCCCGGAAAGCTGTGGCAAACCATATGGTCACCAGGGTGCAACACAATACTGTCAGCACTGTGAAATTCTTGTTCAACGCCAAACTGATCAAACAGACGATCCATGTATTCCGCCAATTCCCTCATCTGTGTTGCAGCTAATAGCGCATCGACTACATCCTCTGCCCGACGAGTGTTACAGGAGTTCAGCTCAAGCAGGCGGTCTCGGCCCTCATGTAAATTTTTAAGTGTATTTTCTGTGGCCAGATGTGTTTGCCCAATCAGTAGCTCCAGCTCATCCTCACAACCCGCCGTTAGGCAGTGGCGCAAGGATTCTTCAAACTGTTGATACATTGCCTGCCCAATAGGACAGACTCGCTCAAAAGCATTGAGCCCATGGTGATACCAGTTCAGCAGAACTTCCTGTGCATTCTGCTTTCCTTCACTCTGAAGACCTGCCACGTGAGGGTCTGCGGCATAAGGGTCTGAGGCATAGTACGGCACATGAATTTGTACATCATGGCGCTGTCCAATACGGTCCAACCGACCAATCCGCTGTTCCAGCAAATCTGGATTTAGGGGTAAATCAAACAGTACGAGATGGCGGGCAAACTGGAAGTTGCGTCCCTCACTGCCAATTTCAGAACAGACCAACACCTGAGCACGCTCATCTTCATCCGCAAAATAAGCCGCAGCACGGTCTCGCGCCACTAACCCCAACCCTTCGTGGAATACAGCAGATTGAACACCTTTGCGCAGCCGCAAATACTCTTCCAGAGTTTGAGCCGTACTGGCACGAGCACAAATCACCAGTACCTTTTCTTCGCGATTTTCTGCCAACCACTCAACCAACCAGGCCACTCTGGGATCGGAGATCGTCCACACCTCATCTCCCAACACTGAGTGAGAGAGCAATAATTCAGGATGCAGTAATTCTTCTAATGTAGCGCTGGAACTGGCTTCAACAAACTGCGCAGGCGCTTCTAATGGGTGGGCGTTAAGGTGACGCTCACGGAAACCTTCTACTGTGTCGCGGGTATTACGAAACAGCACTCGACCCGTACCATGACGGTCAAGCAGGCTGTCGATAGCATCATCGATGCTCTGCTGAACCCCTTGTTGGCCAATTCCCTGCTGATTAGACTCTGTTTCAGGGCCAGATGTTAGCTCGGCAGCTGTTTGATCACCCAGATATTCTGTCAGCCGTTTTTTCAGTTCTGGATTATCTTGTAGCTGCACGTTCACATCATCCGCCAACAATTGTTGTACCAGATCACTTACTGGGCGGTAGCACGCTTCTTCTTCATTGAATTTCTGCAAGTCGAAATAACGATCCGGATCCAGTAAACGCAACCGGGCAAAGTGACCTTCAACACCCAGCTGTTCAGGCGTTGCCGTGAGCAACAGCAACCCAGGAATTTTCTGGGCCAAGGCTTCAATACACGCATATTCGGGGCTAACCTGCTGTTCACTCCAGGTTAGATGGTGCGCCTCATCGACAATCATTAAATCCCACGGAGCTTCCAAGGCTTGTATATGACGCCCAACATGCTCAGTCAAAAATGACAGGCTACACAATACCAATTGAGCGGTTTCAAAGGGGTTGTCTATCTCCAGAGGCTGCTCTTCATCAGGCTCATCCATGAGTTCATCTGTGGAATCATCCAAGCCAAATAAATCATCATCCGTATCGACTTCTTCCAGAGCCAGACAACGTGCCTCATCCAAAATGGTAAACCGCAGATTAAACCGACGCAGCATTTCTACCAGCCATTGATGCACCAGGCTATCGGGCACCACAATTAATGCACGGCTGGCGCGGCCACTGATCAGCTGTTGATGTAACACCAGCCCTGCCTCAATGGTTTTACCCAGCCCCACTTCATCAGCCAATAACACCCGAGGCGCATGACGCTGCCCCACTTGATTGGCGATATACAGCTGATGGGGCAATAGTTGCACCCGACCACCGAGCAACCCAAACGCATCGGATTGCTGATGGCTGTGACGATGTTCCAGTGTTTCTACCCGAAGTTCAAAACTGCTACTTTTCTCAATCTGGCCAGCAAACATTCGATCCTGGGGTTTGCTAAACCGAACAAAACTATCGAGATCGATCTCTTCCAGCTCTACAGCATCACCGTTGTCACTCTTTCCAATATACAGAATGCAACCGGCTCGCTCACGAAGTTCTGTCACCTTGAGCTGCTCACCATCCGCACTGGTGATACACTCACCCACCGGATATCCCACCCGACTTAGGGGTGCGCTGTCCGCTGCGTAGGTACGCTGTTCACTGGCGGCAGGGAAACTCAGGGTCACCCGCCGATTGGCGTAGTCCACCACAATACCCAGGCCAAGTTCAGACTCTGTATTACTAATCCAACGCTGACCGGGAATGAATTCAGGTGCTGCCAATTGATGCTCTCCAAGATGCTTAAAAACGGGGCGTATTTTAGGGAGTTCACAAAGGATAAACTACCCAAAGTTAGCATTGTCAGGATAACCATAGCTTATGACCACCAAAAGCCGTACCTCTATCTGGGCCTGCCCTGTTTGTCAGATGCCACTGCTTTCCCCACAGGAACAAACCGGGCAATCATCGGCGGCAAAAGGGTGGCACTGTGAGAATAATCATAGCTTCGATAGAGCAAAAGAGGGTTATACCAATCTACTGTTAGCCCACCAAAAAAATTCATCTGACCCAGGTGACACCAAAACAATGGTCACCAGTCGACGGGCTTTTTTATCCGCAGGCCATTACCAACCCCTGGCGGATAAGCTCACCGGCGTTCTGGGCCAACACCTCAAGTCGGGAGCCTGTGTACTTGATAGTGGCTGTGGTGAAGGTTATTACCTGCAACAACTGTTTGAGCAACGGAGTGATCTTCTGTTATTTGGTATTGATATTTCCCGCGATGCAACAAAACTTGCCAGCCGCCAGCTAAAAGAGAGCAGCTTTGCCGTGGCCAGCAATTTCAACCTTCCCGTGTTACCCGCTTCCGTGGATGCGGTATTACGGGTATTTGCACCGGGTGATAATGAAGAAGTAATACGTATTCTTAAATCTACAGGGATATTGGTGATTGTCTCACCGGGGCCACGGCATTTGTTTTCACTAAAGACATTACTTTATAAAGAAGCTCAAGAACACACACCGCCCGACCAGCCAAAAGGTTTTGATCTGCTCGACGAACAACAGGTGAGCTATCAACTGGAGATTCAGGGCAATAGCGCCATCAAGCAGCTGTTATCAATGACGCCCTTTTATTGGAAAGGTGATCGTGCAGCCAAAGCCAAGCTCGATGAAGCGGAAAGCCTGAGCACTGAAGTAGATTTTGTGATCCGGGTTTATGCGCCCATTAAGCAAGCCCCTAAACCAGCCCCGGTTAACCATGATGTATGGAGCCAAGCAAAAATAAAGCAGTAACGATTATTTTTTGTCCATGAGGCCCACTACCTATAGTTGCTACTATCTGTGGTGCCCTCTCTATATACTGGCTTGCAACAATAAAAAGCCCGCCATAAAAAAGGATAGGGAATGAGCCCAGTTTTTATTAGCCCACAGCCTTTATCACTAAAAATTCTGGCGACTTATTTAGTCCGAACACTGGTTCTATGTTCAGCCTTTCTCACAATACCCGCAATGGCGGACCTTCCTCTGAATGGTCTCAAATTTGAGCATGATGACACTACGTGGTTAACGATAGGCACTGGGCTTCGGCTGCAAATGGCATCACGAAATAGTGATACTGACGACAGCTCTGAATTTTCCATTAACAGCCAGCGTTTCTATATCTCTGGTCAGCTCCACGAATACTTAAAATTTAATATTAATACAGAGAAGTATGAGGGGGACTCCATGATGACCATTGACGCCCTCTTGCGTTTTGAATTCAGCCCCGCGGTTAATCTCTGGGTGGGCCGCACACTGGTGCCCTCTGATCGCCCCGGCCTTAACGGCCCCTATGCCGGCATGAGTTGGAACCAGTACCGACAACCTTTGTTTTCCGCAGATTATGATGGTCCCGCTGGCCAGCTGGGGCGAAGCGAAGGTGGCGTTCTCTGGGGAACCACCGGAAAACTTCAATATCAACTGGGTGCTTTTGAGGGACTAGAGGATGATTACGGCAATGATTCTGATCACTTGCTTTATGCCGGGCGGCTGGCTTACAACTTCCTGAATGTTGAATCCTATTCCGGTTACTACACCCACGGCACCTATTACGGCACACAGGGCAATATTTTAACGGCAGCGATAGTACTTCAATCCCAGTCTGATGGCACCGGAAGTAAAGCTGAATCCGGGGACTTCTCCGCTTATGCCTTTGATATCTTTTCTGAAAGAGTTTTATCCAATGGCGGGGTCTTTACCTTTGAGGGAGGGTACAAGGAAATAGATGCAGATTTCACCCCGGTATCACCACCTCCCAGTGACGATAAGTGCTTTTGTCTTTTCGATGGTAATTCTCATTACGCTACAGCGGGCTACCTATTTCGAGCGGCCGTTGGGCCAGGGAAGTTCCAACCCTATCTCCGCTATACGAAAAACAACCCGAGTGATGCCAATAGCAGCGATTCTATGGAATGGGGCCTGAACTATGTAATTATAAACAATAAGGCCAGTGTAAACCTGAATTATGTCAGCGGTGACACCAATGCCAGCGGCTATGCTGGCAAAGATACCGACACCGTTACTCTGGGTATTATACTGCAGTTTTATTAGTACTGATGCCCGCCTGCATCAAGATGCGCGCCCTTAACTTAGCTCTTCTGGTGTTGGTTTACGTACATCGACAATTTCAATATCAAATGTCAGGGTTTTTCCCGCCAGCGGGTGATTGGTATCAATATCCACATTGAACTTACCCACTTTAACCAATGTGACTGGGCGAGCACCCTCTTTCGTCTGAATTGAAACCACCATACCCGGCTCCAGCTTACCTTCAGTCAGTACATGCTTAACAGGCACTCTAATATCGCTATTTTCACGGAGAATCCCATAGGCCAGCTCTGGAGGCAGAGTAATACTGTAGGTATCTCCCGGCTCCTTACTGACCATTGATAGCTCCAGGCTTGGAATCATCTGCATATTGCCGTACTGGAAAACCGTCGGATCACCACCTTTGGTACTTTCCAGTACCTCACCGTGCTCGTCCTGCATTTGGTAGTGAAAGGTAACCACACTATTCTGTTCGATTTTCATTGCTGATTAAGTCCTGATCGGAAAAAAGGCGAATTATGGTATGCCGGCCTTACGCTGGCAAGACCTGATAGAAACCATTAGAGGTGGTGACCTTCAAGGACATATCAAAAAGTTGTGACATCCACTGATCTGTGAGTAATTCTTCCTTGTAACCATCAGCTATCACGCGCCCTCCTTCAATAAACACCACCCGTTGAATTTCAGGGGGGATTTCGTGGATATGATGAGTCGCCAGTAAAATGGTTTTACCCTGCTGTAGCAACTGGCGAATCATATGCAAGTAATGATAGGTCGCATTCAAATCGAGGCCACTGGTAGGCTCGTCAAGAATCAAGTGATCCGGATTATGAATCAGCGCACGTCCCAGTAAGCAGCGGCGTTGCTGGCCCGTAGACATTTGTCGGTAACGCCGATTGGCCAGATCCTCGATACCCAGATCTTCAAGCACCTCTCGACCGCGGGCTAGCTGGGACTCAGTAACATCCTGATAATGAAATAACCCAATAGAGTTGTGAAGCCCGGAAACCACTACGCCCAAACCACTGACCTCAGGAACAAACCCCTGCTGCAAATCAGCGGATACCAGCCCTATTTTTTCCCGCAGCTCCCAGAGTATTGGACGATCCTGACCCAGTATTCTCACATAAGAATCATCCCGCACCACCGGATACAGTTCACGGGACAACAACTTCAGCAGGGTACTTTTACCCGCACCGTTGGGACCAATAATGGCAGTACTTTCCCCCGACTCTACAGTGAGAGAAAATCCATCAAATACTTTTTTGGTCTCGCGATAAACAGTCGCATTGTGAATATCAAGGAGCCTGGTATGAGGCTGAGTATAAAACTTGGTATCTTGCATTCTTTAGTCTCAGGAAATAGCCCCAGTATAAGTAGTCCCAGTAGGCACCCCTTATACTTTACTTCTTTATTTTACTTCTTCGCCCATGGCCTGCTTATCAGCATGATAAGAGGAGCGCACCAATGGCCCGGAAGCCACCTGAGTAAACCCGATACTGTGGCCGTATTCTGCATACTCGGCAAACTCATCAGGGTGGACAAAGCGATCTACCGACAGATGGTTTTTAGAGGGCTGAAGATACTGTCCTACGGTAATCATTTCCACATCGTGCTCACGGAGGTCATCAAGGGTTCGCAGTAGCTCATCTTTGGTTTCACCCAGCCCCACCATCAAACCAGACTTGGTTGGCACATTCGGGTTGAGACGTTTGTACTCCTGCAACAATGTGAGTGACCACTGGTAGTTGGCACCAGGGCGGGCCTCACGGTACAAACGCGGGATGGTTTCCATGTTGTGGTTAAACACGTCAGGAGGTGTTTCAGTAAGAATCTTTAGTGCGGGCTCCATGCGACCACGAAAATCTGGCACTAGGACTTCGACCTGTAAATTGGGACTGAGAAGCTTGGACTCACGGATACAATCAGCAAAGTGCTGGGCACCGCCATCACGCAAGTCATCACGATCGACTGAAGTGATCACCACATAGCGCAGCTGCATTTCATGAATGGCCTGCGCCAAACTTTTGGGCTCGCCTGAATCCAACGGGTTTGGCTTTCCATGCCCGACATCACAGAAGGGGCAACGACGAGTACAAATCTCACCCATAATCATAAAGGTCGCTGTACCGTGGCTGAAACACTCACTGAGATTGGGGCAAGCCGCTTCTTCACAGACGGTGGACAATTTGTTCTTGCGTAGAATGCCTTTGATTTCCTGGACTTTCGGTGAGGATGAAATACGAATTCGCATCCAGTCAGGTTTGCGCTGAATTTCCTTTGTTGGAATCACTTTTACCGGGATGCGCTCCACCTTGTCGGCACTACGCAGTTTTTCGCCCTGCTTGATACGGTGAGTACGCTTGGGAGGAGTGGTATTGGAGTCTGTCATGTATTCGTATCTGCTATGTAGCTAGGTCTATGTAGTTAGGTCCGCTTGTATGCCCTGTCATCTAGAGCACAGAAGTGGGTGGTCACCCTCAACACGGTGGTCATTATACCCCAGCTTTTTAGTCAGGATATTGGCGAGATACTCAGCCACCTCGTTCAAAGACACTGGTGTGTCCAACAGGTCATTCATTTGAGTCATCTTAACCCCTAGTCCACAGGGGTTAATCCTTGACCAAGGACTGAGATCCATATCGATATTGAAATTGAGCCCATGGTAGCTGCAACCACGGCGAACCCTTAACCCTAAGGAGGCGATTTTACTGCCCTTGGCTATCTCTGGGCTGGTCACACTGTCATTGACTACATAGACACCCGGAGCATCAGGGCGTGGTGTAGCATTGATGCCCCAGTGATCCAAGGTTTCTACCAAGGATTCCTCTATCAGGGTGACCATATCTCTCACCCCCAACCCCAGGCGCCTCAGGTCTATTAACAGGTAACCGGTGATTTGACCTGGACCATGGTAAGTAACATGACCACCACGATCACTTTTCACCACGGGGATATCACCTGGTGTCAGAATATATTCCTCTTTCCCCGCCTGCCCCTGGGTAAAGACAGGTTCATGTTCCAGCAACCAGATTTCATCAGGGGTGTTGTTATTTCGTTCGGCCGTGAGCGCTTTCATAGCCCCAAAGGTATCGAGATATTGGCGACAGCCTAAATAGCGGACAATTAATGGTAGATCGGGGACTTGTCCCATACCGGCAGCTTACAGAACCATTTTGACCAGAGGACTAACCTTCAGGTCATCAAACAGTGCCTGTAACTGGCTCTCACCAGTGGCCGTAATGGTGACAGTGATGGCCTGAAAAGTACCATTGCGACTATCCCGCACAATAATTTGAGCTTGATCAAAACCAGGGGCATGGCACTCCATGACCTCTATCACCAAAGCATGTAGTTCAGCCCCCGCTTTGCCCAACACCTTAACGGGGTAGTCACAGGGAAATTCAATCTTGGGGGCTTCAAGATCACTCATTAGTTAAACAGGCCATAGAAAAACTTTGATATGGCATCCCACAGACGAGCAAAAAACCCAGCCTCTTCTATGGGGTGATCAGCAACCAAGGGTAAATCAAGCAGCTGTTCTCCCTCATAGCTCACAGACAACCGGCCCAACTCCTGACTCTCGGTCAGTGGAGCTTCGATGGCCTCATCCACCAGGATTGTGGCATCCAGCTCGTCCTTGGCACCACGAGGAATCGTCACATACACATCCTCGGATACAACTAAGTTGACGCTATCCTCAATACCGTACCAAACCCGGACATTCTCCTGAATAGTATCACCAGCAGAATAGACCTTGCCGGTTTCGAAATAACGAAACCCGAAGGCCAGTAACTTTTGTGCCTCTCGCGCCCTGGCCTCATCACTGCTGGTACCCATGACCACAGAGATAAGCCGCATCCCTTTGCGTACCGCTGAAGCAACCAAACAATAACCCGCTGCTTCCGTGTGGCCTGTTTTAAGGCCATCCACAGAACTATCACGCCACAACAAACGGTTGCGGTTGGGCTGATTGATACTGTTGTACTCAAAATATTTTTCTGAGTAGATGCCGTAATGTTTAGGGTAATCCTGAATCAATGCACGCGCCAATAACGATAGATCTCGCGCTGTTGTCAGGTGGCCTTCTGCAGGCCAACCAGTGGCATTGTGATAATTAGTACCCACCATACCCAATAAGATCGCCTGTTGGTTCATTACATCAGCAAATGCACCCTCACTACCCGCCAGATATTCAGCCAGAGCCACTGATGCATCATTACCAGACTGGATAACAACACCGCGTAATAAATCAATCAAAGGTACTTTGGTACCTTCTCGAACAAACATTTTTGAGCCGCCCATTTTCCAAGCTGTGACACTGATCGGCACCTGATCCTGTTCGCTGACTTTTCCGCTAGAAAGCTCACTGGCAACAATGTAACTGGTCATCATTTTTGTGAGGCTTGCTGGCGGTAATTGCTCATCAGCATTGTGTTCAACCAAAACTTTTCCGGTGTTGGCATCCATCAGAATCCAGGCACTGGCAGCCAGTTGGGGTGGTGCTGGAATGAGAACCTTGGCGTGAGTCACTGTGGCGCCGATGAACAGGATCAACAGTGCGCCAGCAGAAAGAATTTTTTTCAGCATAATAAACCGATTTTTCTCATGAGTTGATGACGGTGAATTAATGACTAATGGTAACTAAAACAAAAGCACCTAATAACAAAGGCAAATTCTAACATGCCCCCTTTACCCTTTCAGGTAAAGTTACTCGTAGACCACAAACGGGCTTAGATTCTCCGATTGCTTGAGTAAATCACGAAGACCAAATAATTTCAGTTGATCATTCACGGGCCCCACTAACACTTTGTACAAAGACTGAGGCTCTTGAGGTTGACGAACCACCACAGGGTATTCTAATACTCCTTGAAGATGTTCTGATAAATCAACTGCTGCAACCTGGTTACTAAACGCACCCACCTGAAGATACTGATTACCCAACTTTCCAGCCGCTGGCTGCTTACCTGTGGTGACCACTGGCGCTTCATTAATGGGCATCTCATTGATACGGGGTTGTTCCACGGTATTTTTTTGGTACTCCCGGGGGTCAATCGCGACCACTTCAACGGTAGCGGTACCCTTCGCTGAATAATCCAGTTTCTTGGCCGCAGCGTAAGAAAGGTCAATGATCCGTGCCCCATGAAAAGGCCCGCGGTCATTGACTCGTACAATAACACTTCGATTATTTGCTAGATTAGTCACGCGAACATAGCTGGGAATTGGCAGGGTTTTATGGGCCGCCGTCATGCCATACATGCTATAAATTTCACCATTAGAGGTTTTTCGACCATGAAACTTATTACCATACCAGGAGGCCACTCCACGCTCTCGATAGCCACGACTGGTAGACAATAGTTCGTAGGTCTTACCCAGCACAGTATAGGGGCTCTTGTTGCCCGCCCTGGTAATAGGTTCTACTTTGGGCACCGCGTCTGGAAGGCTACTGACATCGATATCCTTGGGCGGAGGGCCATCACCATAACCATAGCCGCCACTACTACTGCCACTGCCTCCACTGCCACTACCACTGCCTCCACAACCATGCAGCAGTAGAGCTGACACCAACAACAGCCCATTCAGAACAATACGGGTATTAGATACTCTCATTACTCAGCTAACTCATCACCCACACGCTCCAGAATGAGCTGGCTCAGGTCATGTACTGCCATAGCATAGAGGCGACTGTGGTTATAACGGGTAATCACATAGAAATTATTTAGCCCCAGCCAGAATTCTTTACCTCGCTCGCCATTTAAAAGCATCGGGAGTGCTTTTAAGTCGCCAGGTAATGGCTTGGTTGGGGTAAAGCCCATAGCGGCTAATTCGTCGAGTGTCTTTTCCAGCTTAAGTTGATTTAACCAAGTGGTATCGTAACCCTCTTTTGCATGGGATCGAATCACTACGTCTTTGCCAAGTTGCCAACCGTGCTTGGAAAAATAATTGGCCACGCTACCAATTGCATCCGTGGTGTTATTCCAGATATCCGCAAAACCATCACCATCAAAGTCCACAGCATAACTGCGATAACTGCTTGGGATAAACTGACCATAACCCATCGCCCCAGCGTAAGAGCCCGTCAAGCCCAGTGGAGCCTGATTCTGCTCTCTGGCCAACAGTAAAAAATGTTCGAGCTGCTTGGTGAAGAAAGCACTGCGTTTTGGGTAGTCAAACGATAGTGTCGCCAAGGCATCAATGACACGATAACTTCCTTTAATACGCCCATAGAATGTTTCCACACCAATAATGGCCACAATGACTTCCGGTGCCACACCATATTCTTTGGATGCACGGTTAAGCGCATCGCGGTTTTCAAGCCAGAAGTTAACGCCCTGATCGACACGCTTTTCCTGGATAAATATTTTCCGATAATCCTTCCAGGGCTTAACCCTTTCTGCAGGGCGTGTCATGGCATCGATGATGGTCTGCTTCTTGGTTGCCTCGACGAGTAGTGCCTCTATCTCAGCACGATCGAACCCGTGCTCTGACACCATTCGATTCGCAAAAGCTTTGGCATCTGGATGCTGTAAATAGTCAGCACTGGCTGACAACGAGAACAGTACCCCGGCAATGATCGTTAATATCCGTTTCATAACATACCTATTCTGGAAACCATGTCTGGAAACCATGATCTATTTACTCCACCCTAAACAGAACGCTTCCTCTCAGTGCTAATGGACATCAGCATACCAAACCCCAGCATCAGGGTCACAATTGAGGTACCCCCATAACTTACTAAAGGTAAAGGCACCCCAACCACGGGTAGAATACCGGACACCATACCCATATTCACGAAAATATAGACAAAGAATGTCAGTGTAATACTCCCTGCGAGCAATCGACCAAACGCACTCTGTGCTCTCAGGCAGATAATGACACAGCGTATGATAATCAGTAGAAACAACCCCACCAGCAGGGTGACACCAATCAACCCGAACTCCTCTGCCAATACAGCAATGATAAAATCCGTATGGCTTTCTGGTAAAAAATCCAACTGTGACTGGGTACCCTGCATCCAACCTTTACCATGAATACCGCCAGAGCCAATAGCAATCGTAGATTGAATGATATTCCAACCGGAACCAAGCTTATCTGCTTCAGGATTGAACATGGTCAAAATCCGCTGCTTTTGGTAATCGTGCAACACATAGAACCACATCAACGGTAGCGCAACCGTGGCTGCCAGCCCCGCAAACCCAAGATAACGCTTGGGTAAACCTGCCAGAAAAAGTACAAAAAAACCGGAAACACCGATAAGAATGGCTGTCCCCAAGTCAGGCTGTAACACGACAAGTACTGGAGGTATACCAATAAAGACCAGCGCAAAGAACACATGTTTAAAGTTTGGCGGCAACGCTCTTTTTCCCAGGTATTGCGCAAGCATCAGCGGAACAGCAACCTTAAGTATTTCTGAAGGCTGAAAACGAAAACCACCTATTTCCAGCCAGCGCTGTGCGCCCTTGGCGCCCACCCCAAAAAATAACACGCCAACGAGCAACAACACGCCCCCAAGATAAGGTAGAGCTCCCCACCTTTCCAGAAACCGCGGTGGTATCTGTGCTGTCACCAGCATGGCCATTAGCCCCACGCCATAGTAGACAAGCTGGCGGTTAACATAGTGTGCGCTCTGACCACTGGCACTGTAGAGCACAAACAAGCCCACACCAGCCAATAGCATCAGCAGCAGAAGAAGGGGGAAATCCATGTGAAGTTTTTGCCACTGACTGGGGGTACCATAGATGGCAGAACCATCAGACCCCATATGCCGAACAAAATCACCTTGACTCATCGGCAACTCCTTCTGGCTCGGGATAATATTCCATAAAAGCATCAATCACTTTTCGTGCCACAGGTGCCGCAGTGGAGCTGCCATGCTCACCGTTTTCTACAATGACTGATATAGCAATCCTAGGATTTTCAACTGGGGCAAAGGCAATGAACAAGGCATGGTCTCGATTTCGCTTTGCCACCATTTCGGCATCATATTCTTCATCCTGCTTGATACCAATGACCTGGGCTGTTCCAGTTTTTCCAGCTATATGATAGTTGAGTCCCCGGTTGATACCCTGGGCAGTACCCCGACGGTTATGAACCACATCTTGCATTGCTTGATGAATATAATTCCAATGGCTATCTGAGGCCTGAATCCTTCCTGCAGGTGGCGGCACTGCATGCTGTTTCCGAACCAGCTGAGGGGATCGCATTTCACCACGACTTGCCATTCTTGCAGTTGCCACCGCCAACTGCATTGGCGTTACCAAGGTAAACCCCTGACCTATACTGGCGTTTACTGTATCCCCCGGGTACCACGCTAAACCCCTAGCACCCCGCTTCCACGCTCTTGACGGCATAATACCAGCCCGTTCTGTTGGCATATCGAGGCCTGTTTTCTGACCAAGTCCAAATCGTGTGCCATATAACGAGAGCGTATCGATAGTCATTCGCACACCCACATCATAGAAAAAAGTATCACAGGATTGGATAATGGCATCACGCAAATAGATTTTGCTGCCATGTCCACCTTTCTTCCAATCCCGGTACTTTCGCTCTTCATTTTTTAACTGATAGAAGCCGGGATCATAGATTCTATGATCACTATTAATAGTGCCACTTTCCAATGCTGCCAAGCCATACAAAGGTTTAACCGTAGACCCGGGGGGGTACTGCCCCTGTAACACTCGGTCAAACAGTGGACGATCGGGGGAATTGAGTAGTGCATCATAATTATCAAAACTAATACCAGTGACAAACTCATTGGTATCAAAAGTGGGAGCACTCCCCATAGCAAGAACACCACCCGTCGCAATTTCTATGGCAACAACCGCACCACGTTCTTCACCTAATGCCTCATAGATAACATGCTGAAGACGACTGTCCAGATAGAGGTGAAGATCCTTACCTGGTACGGGGTCTGTTCGCTCCAAGTGCCGCATTACACGGCCACGAGCATTAGTCTCTACTGTCTGGTAACCCACCTCACCCAGTAGTTCGTCCTCATAATATTTTTCAAGACCTGTTTTTCCCACCACAAGGGTGCCACTGTAACGAACAGGGTCTAACACTTGAATTTCCTGATCATTAATTCGACCTACATAACCCAGAACATGAGCCAGCTCTTTCCCGAAAAGATAGTTCCGCAACAGTTGGACCGTCACCTCCACACCCGGTAGATGGTATTCGTTTACCGCCAATATCCCTTGCTCCCGCTCACTTAAATCGAGACGTAAGGGCACTGGCTCGTAGGGACGACGACGACGTTTGAGTTGTTTATAAAAACGTTCTTTCTCAGTATCAGAGAGGCCGATCAACCCCTCTACCTCGTCAAGAAGTGCTTCCAGATCATCGGCCCTCTCAACCACGATGGACAAGTTAAAACTGGGCCGATTATCTGCCAGCAACACGCCGTTGCGATCAAAAATTAATCCACGGGTAGGCGGGGCTGGCTCTACCAGTACTCTATTGCGATCAGAG